>CAVZMB010000001.1:0-285667 GCA_963776255.1 uncultured Actinomycetota bacterium
GACCTCACCCCGGTGCTCGCCGACCCCGAGCGTTCCGGCGGTGATCTGCTGGCATGCCGAGCTGGTCGGCGACGCCGACATCGTGGTTGCCGTCGAGGCCCGCGGGTCCTCGTCGGGTCGGCCGGTCGCCGTGGTGGTCGGGACCGGTGTGGTTCCGGGGCGCGAGGCGGGCAAGCTGCCGGCGGTGGCGGCCAGCCGCGGCTACCAGCTCGAGTACGGCACCGCGACCCTCGAGCTGCCCGCGGGCACGCTGTGGCCCGGCGCCCGGGTGTACCTCGTCGACGACGTGCTGGCCACCGGCGGCACGCTCGAGGCGGCCGCCGACCTGGTGGAGCGGGCCGGCGCGGTGGTGAGCGGGATCGGCGTGCTCCTCGAGCTGCCCGAGCTAGGTGGTCGGCAGCGGCTCGGCCGCTCCGGGTGCACGCCCTGCTGGCGCTCTGACGTCGAGACCTGACCCGCCGCGAACAGCGGGGAACGGCTGAGCGCGCCCCGGGGACTATCCTCTGGCGGGTGAGTCCGGAGGTCGAGCGCGCCACGACGCCGGTGGCTGCCACGGCCGGGGGTGGCCGCGGCGGGACCACCCGGCGGGTCAGGGCCCGGATCGGCCGCAAGATCACTGCACGAGGGTCGGGAGCGGTCAAGCCGGTGCTCGAGCCGCTGGCCGCGCTGCACCGTGGGCTGCACCCGGCGGCCGACCTGGCGTTGCTGCAAAACGCCTACGACGTCGCCGAGGATCGGCATGCCGGGCGAGACCCGTAAGTCCGGCGACCCCTACATCACCCACCCGCTCGCGGTGGCCACGATCCTCGCCGAGCTGGGCATGGACACGACGACGCTGGTCGCGGCCCTGCTGCACGACACCGTCGAGGACACCCTCTACACGCTGCAGATGCTCCGCACCGACTTCGGCGAGGAGGTCGGACAACTCGTCGACGGGGTGACCAAGCTCGACCGGGTCGAGCTGGGCGCAGCCGCCGAGGCGGAGACGATCCGCAAGATGGTCGTAGCGATGGCCCGGGATCCGCGGGTGATCGTGATCAAGCTGTGCGACCGGCTGCACAACATGCGCACGCTGCGCTTCCTCACCCCGGAGAAGCAGGGCCGCAAGGCGCGGGAGACGCTGGAGGTGTTCGCCCCGCTGGCGCACCGGCTCGGGATGGCGACCGTGAAGTGGGAGCTGGAGGACCTCGCGTTCGCGATCCTGCACCCGAAGCGGTACTCCGAGATCGTCCGGCTGGTGGCGAACCGGGCGCCGTCCCGGGACACCTACCTGCAGCAGGTCGTCGACCAGATCGGCGCCCAGCTGTCCGGCGCCCGGATCAGGGCGACCGTCGAGGGACGGCCGAAGCACTACTACTCGATCTACCGGAAGATGATCGTCAAGGGCCGGGACTTCGACGACATCCACGACCTGGTCGGGGTCCGCATCGTGGTGGACGAGGTGCGGGACTGCTACGCGGCCGTCGGCACCGTGCACGCGCTTTGGCAGCCGATGCCCGGGCGGTTCAAGGACTATGTCGCCCAGCCCCGGTTCGGCGTCTACCAGTCGCTGCACACCACCGTGATAGGGCCGGACGGCAAGCCGCTCGAGGTGCAGATCCGCACCCAGGACATGCACCGCACGGCCGAGTACGGCATCGCCGCACACTGGCGCTACAAGGAGGCCGGCGGGACGAACGGCGCGGCCGGTCGGCAGGGCGTCGAAGTCGACGAGATGGCCTGGATGCGCCAGCTGCTGAACTGGCAGCGGGAGGCCGCCGACCCAGGCGAGTTCATGGAGGCGCTGCGCTTCGACCTGGCCACCCGCGAGATCTTCGTGTTCACCCCGAAGGGTGACGTCATCACCTTGCCGGCCGGCTCGACGCCGGTCGACTTCGCCTACGCCGTGCACACCGAGGTGGGCCACCGCTGCATCGGATCCCGGGTGAACGGTCGGCTCGTCGCCCTGGAGCGCACGCTGGAGAACGGGCAGGTCGTCGAGATCTTCACCTCGAAGGCGGAGGCGACCGGGCCGAGCCGGGACTGGCTGTCGTTCGTCGCCTCGCCGCGGGCCAAGACCAAGATCAAGCAGTGGTTCGCCAAGGAGCGGCGCGAGGAGGCGATCGAGGCCGGCAAGGAGGCGATCACCCGGGAGGCGCGCCGCACCGGAACCCCGCTGCAGCAGCTGGTCTCCCCGGACGGCATGGCGGCGCTGGCTCGCGAGCTGCACTACCCGGACGTCTCCGGGCTGTTCGCCGCGGTGGGTGAGGGTCACGCGTCGGCCCGACACGTGGTGCAACGGCTGGTCGCGCTGCTCGGCGGCGAGGAGGACGCCGAGGAGGAGCTGGCCGAGCGCGCCACCCTGTCGACGGTCCGGCCGCGCCGCCCGTTGGGCAGCGTGGGCGTCGTGGTGCACGGCGAGGCGGGCGAGCTCACCGACCTGCTGGTCAAGCTCGCGCGCTGCTGCACGCCGGTGCCCGGCGACGAGATCCTGGGGTTCGTGACCCGTGGCGGCGGGGTCAGCGTGCACCGGATGGACTGCACGAACGCCGCGGACCTGCGCAAACGCGACGAGCGGCTGGTGGACGTCGAATGGTCGTCCTCGTCGGGTGCGCTGTTCCTGGTGGCCATCCAGGTCGAGGCGCTGGACCGGCACCGGCTGCTGAGCGACATCACCAAGGTGCTCGCCGACGAGAAGGTGAACATCCTGTCCGCCTCGGTCACCACCACCCGGGACCGGGTGGCGGTCAGCCGGTTCTCCTTCGAGATGGGTGACCCGAAGCACCTCGGGCACCTGCTGCGGGTGGTACGCAGCGTCGAGGGCGTCTACGACGTCTACCGGGTGACCTCACCCAGCTGAGGAGCGTCGGTGCACCCATCCCGACCTGTGGCCCACCTGTCGTGGGAAACAACCGCGCCACGTGCGACTTATCGTTGGAAGAACCCGCGACAAGTGGAGGTCAGCCCACCGTGGCGGTCTGGATCGTGACCGGGATGTTCGGCTTGCCGCCTCCCGCGGAGAACGAGCCGTCGTCGCCTCCGGCGGCGACCTTCTCGATGGTCTGCAGGCCGGGTTCACCGATGGTGCCGAAGATCGTGTAGTCCGGCGGGAGCGTGGTGTCGGCATAGACCAGGAAGAACTGGCTGCCTCCCGAGTTCGGCAGACCGGTGTTGGCCATCGCCACGACCCCGCGCGGGTAGATCGAGCCACCCTCGGCGGGCGCCAGGTCCGTCGGGGGCTCGTCGGGCACGAAGTACCCGGGCCCGCCGGTCCCTGCGCCGGTCGGGTCACCGCACTGCAGCACCTGCAGCGGCGGCTGGGTGGTCAGCCGGTGGCACGGTGAATCGTTGAAATACCCGGAGCCGGCGAGGTGCACGAAGCTCTCGACTGTGCACGGCGCCTTCGCGCGGTCCAGGGTGAGCGGGATGGCGCCCTGGGAGGTGTTCAGCGTGACCGCCACGGTGCCCTCCTTCGACGGCCGGGTCTCCGGCGGCGGGCTCACCGGCTTGGCGGCGGCCTGACCCGCCGACGGCGGGAACTCACAGCTCGCCTTGGAGGCCTCGTTGCGGGCGATGATCAACCAGGTCGCGGCCCCGATGACCAGCCCGGCGACCAGCACTACGGCAATGATCACCGTGCCCTTGCGACGGCGCCTGGCCTGCTCCTCGCGGCGTTGCTGCTGGCGCTCCAGCTTGCGCTTGGCGGCTTCCCGACGCTGCTGGTTGGTCGGCACTCCTGGGACTCCTCCTCGTGCACTGCGCCAGCCGGGTTGGACAGCGTATCGACCGGCCAGGTGCGCTCCGCATACGGCGTTGTGGATCCTCACGGTGGTTCGGGAGCACCGTGCTCTGCCCACCTGCGCGGCGTCGTTACGCTGGGGTGGTGCTGATCGTCGGCTTCCCAGCGGGAGCGTTCCAGACCAACTGCTACCTGGTGGCCCCCGGTACCGACCAGGCGTGCGTGATCGTCGACCCTGGTCAGGAAGCCGTCGAGCCGGTCGACGCGATGCTCGCCGAGCACCGGTTGACACCGGTCGCGGTGCTGCTGACGCACGGTCACTTCGATCACACGTTCAGCGTCGCCCCGATCTGCGACGGCAACGACGTACCCGCCTACATCCACCCCGCCGACCGCGACCTGCTCGCCGACCCGATGAAGGGCCTGACCAGCGACATGCGGGAGTTCTTCGGCGGGCGGGTCACGGTCCGCGAGCCGCGCGAGGTGCTGGCGCTCGAGGACGGTGCGACGATCGAGGTCGCCGGGCTGGAGATCGCCGTCGACCACACCCCGGGGCACACCCCCGGCTCGATGATCTTCACGACGGCGGCCGACGACGGCACTCCGCTGGTGATCGCCGGCGACACCCTGTTCGCCGGCTCGATCGGGCGCACCGACTTCCCGGGCGGCGACCACCAGCAGATGCTGGCCAGCATCCGGGACAAGTTGCTCACCCGGGACGACGCGACGGTCGTGCTGCCAGGGCACGGGCCGGCGACGACCGTCGGTCGGGAGCGCGACTCCAACCCGTTCCTGCGCGGCCTGGCGGCGGGGTCGGGCCGGCCGGCCGGGGCCGCGGAGGTGGCCGAGCCGCGGCGGCTCGGGTTGTGACGGCCGTCGTGCGGCCCGCCGGCGGGGGGTCCGACCTGGACCCGGACTCGGGGTCCGGCCCACCGTTCGCGGCTCCGAAGGGCGTACCGGACTACTACCCGCCGGACTCGGCGGGGCTGGACGCCGTGCGGGCCGCGCTGCTCGGCGCCGCGGAGCGGGCCGGCTATGCACACATCGAGCTGCCGATCTTCGAGGACACCGCGCTGTTCGCCCGCGGCGTCGGCGAGTCGACCGACGTCGTCAGCAAGGAGATGTACACCTTCACCGACCGGGGCGGGCGCTCGGTGACGCTGCGCCCGGAGGGCACCGCAGGCGTGGTGCGGGCGGTGATCGAGCACCATCTGGACCGCGGGCAGCTACCGGTCAAGCTGCGCTACGCCGGCCCGTTCTTCCGCTACGAGCGCCCGCAGGCCGGCCGGTACCGGCAGCTGCAGCAGGTCGGCGTCGAGGCGATCGGGGTGGACGACCCGGCGCTGGACGCCGAGGTGATCGCGGTGGCCGACGCGGGGTTCCGGGCGCTCGGCCTGCGCGGGCACCGGATCGAGATCAGCTCGCTCGGCGACGCCGACAGCCGCCCGGCCTATCGCGACCTGCTCGCCGCGTTCCTGCGCGACCTTCCGCTGGACGCCGAGACCGCGGCCCGCGCCGAGCTGAACCCGTTGCGGGTGCTGGATGACAAGCGGCCCGATGTGCAGGCCCTGCTGCGTGACGCGCCGCTGCTGGTCGCGCACCTCTCGGACGCCGCGGCCGAGCACTACGGCGCGGTCAGGCAGCACCTGGACGACCTCGGCGTGCGCTACGTCGAGAACCCGCGGCTGGTCCGCGGCCTGGACTACTACACCAAGACGACGTTCGAGGTCGTGCACCCGGAACTCGGGGCGCAGTCCGCGATCGGCGGCGGTGGGCGCTACGACGGGCTGATGGCCGCGCTCGGCGGCGCCGAGCTCTCCGGGGTCGGGTTCGGGCTCGGCGTCGACCGCACGCTGCTGGCCTGTCGTGCCGAAGGCCTCGCGGTCGGCGAGACGGCGCGCTGCGAGGTGTTCGGGGTGCCGATCGGAGCTGCGGCCCGGCGGCGGATGCTGCAGCTCGTCACCGCGCTGCGGGCGGCCGGGCTGCGGGCCGACCTCGCCTACGGCCACCGGGGCCTGAAGGGTGCGATGAAGGCCGCCGACCGGTCCGGCGCGCGCTATGCGCTCGTGCTCGGCGAGCGTGACCTCGAAGCGGGCACGGTGGCGGTGAAGGAGCTGAGCAGTGGCGAGCAGCAGGACATCGCGCTGGATGCGGTCGTTGCCGAGCTGACCTCTCGGCTCGGGCGGTAGGAAGGGCCGGGAGATGGCGGACGAGGACCGTGCCAGGTGGGATGCCAAGTTCGCCGCGCGGGGCGGCCCGCCCGAGCCGCACCCGCCGGACGGCGTGCGCGGTCACTTGGAGCTCGTCCCGGTTCGTGGTAGCGCCCTCGACGTGGCGTGTGGTGCCGGGAGGCACGCGGTCTGGCTGGCCGCCCGCGGGATGGCCGTCGACGCGGTGGACATCTCGGTCGAGGCGCTGCGGCTCGGTTCGGAGCTCGCCGCGCGGCACGGCGTCGCCGAGCGGGTCCGCTGGCTGCATCGCGACCTCGACGAAGGTCTGCCCGCCGGGACCGCGGGGCCGTACGACCTGGTGCTGTGTGAACGCTTCCGGGACCCCGGGCTCTACCGCCCGATGATGGACCGGCTGGCCGGGGGCGGCCTGCTGGTCGTCACCGTGCTCTCCGAGGTCGGCGGCGGCGGTCCCGGGCGTTTCCGCGCTGCGCCGGGCGAGCTGGTCGAGGCGTTCGGCGACCTCGAGCTGCTGGTCGACGTCGAGGGCTCCGGGGAGGCCTCGGTGCTCGCGCGACGGTCGGTTTCCGATCGGCCCGATCTCGCCGGCTGAGCCGGCTGGCGGCTGGCCACCAGCGCGGCGAGCGCCGTGGTGAGCGGCACCGAGACGATCAATCCGAGGCTGCCGACCAGGGTGCGCACGATCTCGGTCGCCACGACCTGCGTGGTGAGCACGTCCCCGGCGCCGCGTCCGGAGGAGATGAACAGCAGCAACAGGGGCAGGGACGCGCCCGCGTAGGCGAGCGCGAGCGTGTTCACCGACGGCGGCGACGTGGTCCCGGCCGATGTTCAGGGCGGCCCGGAACAGCCCGAGCGTGGACAGCCCCGGATCCGCCGCGCGCAGCTCCCAGACCGCGCTGGCCTGGGTCACCGTGACGTCGTCCAACACGCCGAGCGCACCGATGATCATCCCGGCGAGCAGCAGGCCGCGCGGGTCGACGTTGGCGCCGAACACGCTGATCAGGTTGTTGGTCTCGTCGTCCAACCCGGTGAGCCGGGACGCCGCGGAGAAGCCGAGCCCGAGCAGGCCGATCAACGCCAGGCTGACGAGCGTGCCGAGCACCGCGGTCGACGTGCGCGCGGAGAAGCCGTGCGTGAGGTAGAGGACCGCGAACATGATCGCCCCGGCCCCCACGACCGCGACCGCGAGCGGATCCCGGCCGGCCAGGATCGCGGGGACGATGAACGTCAGCAGCACCACGAACACCAGCCCGAGCCCGGCCAGCGAGGCCAGCCCCTTCCAGCGGCCCAGCACGAGCACCGCGGCGGCGAACAGCGCGGCGAGCCACACCAGCGACGGACCGCGCTGGAAGTCCACCACCACGAAGGAGGCCGGGATCCTCCGGGTTGCCGCCGGACCAGGACATCACGATCTCGTCGCCGACGGCGAACCTCGGGGTGCCGGGCTCGGCGGGCACCAGCTGGCGGGTGCTGCGGCCCGGCAGCGGCCCGTCCGACATGCTCACGTCGAGCGCGACGCAGCCGCTCGGCGCCGCTTCCGCCGTCCGTGCAGGGTGCGGCGACGGCCGAGGTCACCACGCCGTGCACGGGCACCTGCTGGACCTGGTTGGGTGGCGCCGGCACGCCCTCGTACGGGAACAGCACCAGCAGGCCGACGAGCGTCGCCAGCGCGCAGGGGACGAGCAGGGCGGCGATGAGCAGCCGCACCCCACGGCCGGAGCGCGGCGCCGGTCCGTGCCCGTGGCCGTGTCCGTGTCCGGGGGAGTGCTCACCGCCGGTCACGGGGGGAGCGGCCGAGGCTCGGCTCGGGGCGGCGCGGTGTGCGCCCATAGCCGCCTATAGTGCCTCCCGCGGTCCGGCCGGCGGCCGGCGGCCGGTGCTACGCCACCCCACGGTGTGTCGGGACTTGCCCGGCTCTCGAACATGTGTTCGACTGAGCCGATGCGATGGGGTGGCCAGCGGATCGATGCGGACGGGATCGGCGAGGCGGCTGCGCTGCCGGGACTGCGCGGGTTGCTCCGCAGCGTCAGCACACCGGAGTTCGCCGGCATGGTGTTCCACGAGGTCGAGGCGAAGTCCGCGCTGAACAAGGTCCCCGGCGAGTCGGGCTTGCCGTTCAGCTGGACGGTCAACCCGTACCGCGGCTGCACGCATGCCTGCACCTACTGCCTGAGCGTCGACACCCCGATTCCGCTGGCCGGCGGCGGGTCCCGGCCGCTCGGCGAGCTGCGGGCCGGTGACGCGATCTACGGCACCGAGCGCGACGGCCTGTTCGGAACGTCCGCGGGCCTGGGCGCCGACCGGCGCTACGCGGTGACCCGCGTACTCGCTCGGTGGACGACCGTCCGGCCCGCCCATCGGATAGTGCTGCGCGGCGGTACCGAGCTGCTGGCCAGCGCAGAGCACCGGTTCCTCACCGAGCGGGGCTGGACGTTCACCACACCCCGTGGGCGGCGGCGGGCGCTGCGTCCCGGAGACCGGCTGCTCGGCCCAGGCTCGCGGCGCGCCGTCGGTCGGGAAGCTGGTCGAGCCGCTCGACGCGCTGGAGGTGCTGGCGGCCTCGCCGACCGGAGCCGAGCTGCCGATGGTGGACATCACCACGGGCACCGGGGACTTCGTCGCCGACGGCGTGGTCAGCCACAACTGCTTCGCGCGCAACAGCCACACCTACCTCGACCTCGACGCGGGCGCGGACTTCGACTCGCAGATCGTGGTGAAGGTCAACGTCGCCCGGGTGCTGGAGCGCGAGCTCCGCTCGCCGCGCTGGGCCCGCGAGCCGGTGGCGATGGGCACGAACACCGACCCCTACCAGCGGGCCGAGGGTCGGTACCGGCTGATGCCCGGGATCATCGCCGCGCTGGCCGGATCCGGCACGCCGTTCTCGGTGCTGACGAAGGGAACGCTGCTCACCCGCGACCTGCCGCAGCTCGCCGCCGCGGCGGCCGACGTGCCGGTCGGGCTCGGTATCTCGCTGGCCCTGCTGGATCGCGAGCTGCACGCCAGCGTCGAGCCGGGCACGCCGGCGCCACCGGCGCGGCTGGAGCTGGTACGCCGGATCCGGGAGGCGGGGCTGCCGTGCGGGGTGATGGTGGCACCCGTGCTGCCGTTGCTGACCGACTCGGAGGAGGCGCTCGACGCGCTGCTCGCCGAGGTGGCCGCGGCCGGGGCGACCGGAGCCACCGTGCTCGCGCTGCATCTACGGCGCGGCACCCGGGAGTGGTACCTGCGCTGGCTCGGTGCGGAGTACCCGGAGCTGGTGCCGGCCTACGAGCGGCTGTACAGCCGGGGTGCGTACGTGGATCCCGAGTACCGGCGCGCGCTGGCCCGCCGGGTCGAGCCGCTGCTGCGGCGGCACGGGCTGGCCGGCGGCGCCGCAACCGGCATCCGGGGCGCGGCCGCCCAGGCACCTGCGCCGCGAGATCCGAACGGCGACCAGCTCAGCCTGCTCTGAGGCCTCGACCTGCCCCGCGACCCGAATCAACTGACCAACCCTGGCCCGGCAATCCGCAATGAGCCCGCTCATTGTCGGTTCTGCGCACCGCCACCCGAATGAGCCCGCTCATTGTGGGTTTGGGGCGGCGTCAACCCCGACAAGCGGGCTCATTCGGGGGTTGTGCGTGCCTACGGACGGCGGGATACCGTGACGCGCATGGATATCGACAAGGCACGGCAGATCATCCGCAAGCAGCCCCGGGCCGTGCTCGCGACGATGCGCCAGGACGGCACGCCGCAGATGTCGCCGGTGTTGGTCGGTGTCGCCGATGACGGCTACCTCGTGGTCAGCACCCGGGAGCCCGCGTTCAAGGTCAAGAACGTGCGCCGCGACCCACGGGTCTGGTTGCTCTCGCTGTCCGAGCAGTTCTGGGGTGACTGGGTCCAGATCGAGGGCCGGGTGGAGGTGGTCAGCCTGCCGGAGGCCATGCCCGGGTTGGAGGACTACTACCGCGGGCTGTCCGGTGAGCACCCGGACTGGGACGAGTACCGGACCGCGATGGAGCGGGAGGAGCGGGTGCTGCTGCGGATCGAGCCGGTCCGGGCCGGCCCTGACCGCTCCGGTTGAGCCGGACCAGGCCGGATAGCCTGCTGAAACAGACCCGACCCTGCCGACCTTGAGAGAAGAACCGCCGTGATGCGCACCTCGCCCGCCGGTGCCCTGCGTGCCGAGGACGCCGGCCGCACCGTCACCCTCGCCGGCTGGGTCGCCCGCCGCCGTGACCACGGCGGAGTGATCTTCATCGACCTCAGGGACGCCTCGGGCTCCGCTCAGGTGGTGTTCCGCGAGGGCGAGATGGCCGAGGCGGCGCACCGGCTGCGCACCGAGTACTGCGTCCAGGTCACCGGCGAGGTGGTGCGCCGGCCGGCCGGCAACGAGAACCCCGAGCTGCCGACCGGCGAGATCGAGATCACCGCCGAGGCGCTGAGCGTGCTGTCGGAGTCGGCGCCGCTGCCGTTCCCGCTCGACGAGCACGTCGACGTCGGCGAGGAGGTGCGCCTCAAGCACCGCTACCTCGACCTGCGCCGCCCCGAGCCCACCCACGCGATGCGGCTGCGCAGCGAGGCGAACCGGATCGCCCGCGCGGTGCTGCACGAGCGGGGGTTCACCGAGATCGAGACCCCGACCCTGACCCGCTCCACCCCGGAGGGGGCCCGCGACTTCCTGGTCCCGGCCCGGCTGAAGCCGGGCTCCTGGTACGCGTTGCCGCAGAGCCCGCAGCTGTTCAAGCAGCTGCTGATGGTCGCCGGGATGGAGCGCTACTACCAGATCGCCCGCTGCTACCGGGACGAGGACTTCCGGGCCGACCGGCAGCCCGAGTTCACCCAGCTGGACATCGAGCAGAGCTTCGTCGACGCCGAGGACGTCATCGCGCTGGGCGAGGAGGTCGTCGCCGCGCTCTGGGGTGAGCTGGCCGGCTACCAGGTGCCCCGACCGATCCCGCGGATCAGCTACGCCGAGGCGATGAGCCGTTACGGCAGCGACAAGCCCGACCTGCGCTACCCGGTCGAGCTCACCGACCTCACCGAGTACTTCGCCGACACCCCGTTCCGGGTGTTCCAGGCGCCCTACGTCGGCGCGGTGGTGATGCCCGGCGGCGCCGGCCAGTCCCGCCGGCAGCTCGACGCCTGGCAGGAGTGGGCCAAGCAGCGCGGCGCGCGCGGGCTCGGCTACGTGCTGGTCGGCGAGGACGGCGAGCTCACCGGACCGGTGGCGAAGAACCTCGCGGAGGCCGAGCGGGACGGGCTGGCCAAGGCCGCCGGCGCGGAGCCGGGCGACGCGATCTTCTTCGGCGCCGGCGATCCGCAGGGCGCCATGACGCTGCTCGGCGCCGCCCGTGACGAGATCGCGCGGCGCTGCGGGCTGGTGGACGAGAGCGCCTGGTCGTTCGCGTGGGTGGTGGACCCGCCGATCTTCGAGCCGGATGGCGCGGGTGGCTGGACCTCGGTGCACCACCCGTTCACCGCGCCCACCGCGGAATGGGCGGACCGGTTCGACACCGATCCGGAGCACGCCCTCGCGCAGGCCTACGACATCGTGTGCAACGGCTACGAGATCGGCGGCGGCTCCATCCGCATCCACCGTCGCGATGTGCAGCAGCGGGTGTTCGAGGTGCTCGGCATGCGCGCGGCCGAGGCGAACGAGCGGTTCGGCTTCCTGCTGGAGGCGTTCAACTACGGGCCCCCGCCGCACGGCGGGATCGCGTTCGGCTGGGACCGGGTCTGCATGCTGCTGGTCGGCGCAGACTCGCTGCGCGAGGTGATCGCCTTCCCGAAGACCGGCGGCGGGCTGGACCCGCTCACCGGGGCGCCGGCACCGATCTCGGCCGAGCAGCGACGGGAGGCCGGCGTGGACGCCCGACCGGGCGCGGGGCCAGGGTCGCCGCAGCCCGCCGGCTAGCCGTCGTGCTGCACCTGCGCGTGATCTCCCCGGCCGACCAGACCGACGCGGTCCGCAAGCTGCTGCTCGACGAGCGCGGCGCCGCGCACGTCGCGGTCCTTCCCGGGGCCGCGGTCCAGCCGCCGGGGGACATCGTCGAGGCGGACATCGCTCGGGAGGCCGCCGACGAGGTGCTGGATCGCCTCCGTGGCCTCGGGGTGGACTGCAGCGGGGGGATCACCCTGGAGCACGTCGACATCGTGCTCTCCGACGCGGCGAACGCCGCCGAGGAGGCTGCACCCGGTGACGCCAACGACGCGGTGATCTGGGAGGAGCTGATCGCGCGCACCGGCGAGGAGTCCCGCCTCACGGTCACCTTCCAGGCGTTCCTGACCATCGCCCTCATCCTGGCCGCGATCGGGGCGATCACCGACTCGCCGGTGACCGTGGTCGGCGCGATGGTGCTGGGCCCGGAGTTCGGGCCGCTCGCCGCCGTCGCGGTGGGCGTGGTGCTGCGGCGGCTCGACCTGATCAAGCGCGGTGCGCTCGCGCTGGCGGTCGGGTTCCCGCTGGCGATGGGGGTCACTGCGCTGGCGGCGGTGGCGCTGGACGCCACCGGGCTGCTGTCCGTGCAGCAGGTGGTCGGCGTGCAGCAGGTCGACTTCATCTACGAGGTCGGCCCGTTCTCGCTGATCATCGCGCTACTGGCGGGGGCGGCCGGCATGCTGGCACTGGTCTCGGCGAAGTCCGCGTCGCTGGTCGGCGTGTTCATCTCGGTGACAACGGTGCCGGCAGCCGCGTATGCCGCGGTGGCGGCCGTCGAGGGGGAGTTCGCCAGGGCGGGCGAGTCCGCGCTGCAGCTGCTGATCAACCTCGTCGGCATCGTCATCTCCGCGGCGGTGGTCTTGCTGCTGGCGCGGCACGTGCGCAGCGCGCGAGCCACCCGGCTGCGGGACCGAGGCCGGCCGCTGTCCGCCGGATAGCCCGCACCGGGACGGTTCCACCGGGTAGCCGCCGAGAGTTCCCCGACGCGATACCTCGTCCTCACCGCTGCGGCGCCACGCTTGGTGATCGTGTCCCCGTGTCCGTCGCAGAAATGCCGATCACGTGGCCGGCCGCAGTACCTGCCACCCTGCCCGCCACCCTGCCGGCCGCCAGGCCGGTCCGCACCCTGGTCACCCTCGGAGACTCCACACCGGTCGGGCTCGGCGACCCGCTGCCCGGCGGCAGGTGGCGTGGTTTCGGCCCACTGCTCGCCGAAGCACTGAGCGCCGACCTGATCAACCTGGCGGACAACGGCGCTCGGATGGCCGACGTCCGCAGGTTCCAGCTACCGGCGGCCCTGGCCGCCCGTCCGGACGTGGCGGTGGTGCTCGTCGGGATGAACGACACGCTGCGCTCGGACTACGACCCCCGGCGGATGCACGACGATCTCGACGCGATCGTCGGTGCGCTCCGGGCGGTCGGGTCCGCGGTCGTGACGGTGCGCTGGCACGACCACAGCCGGGTGTTCTGGCTGCCCGGTCCGCTCAGCCGTGCGCTGCACCGCCGGGTGCAGATGCTCAACGGCGTCACCGACGAGATCGTCGAGCGGCACCGGGTCAGCGTGCTGGACCTGCACGAGATGCCAGGCGGGTATGACCGGAAAGCCTGGAGTGTCGACCGCCTGCACCCTTCGGAGCTGGGGCACCGGATGCTGGCGAAGGGCTTCGCCGACCTGATCGCCGCCGCCGGCTTCGCGGTGTCAGCCGAGGTCAGCCTGGTCTGCGGTGGCGGGCGCAACGTGACCGCCGCGCACCGAGCGGCCTGGCTGGTCTTCAAGGGCGTGCCGTGGCTGTGGCGGCGCGGCAGCGACCTGATCCCGTACGCGATGACCGCGATCGTTCAGGAGCTGCGCACCGGACGCGCGGAGAGGAAGCGGGCGATCCGCTCCAGGGCCTCCTCCAGCAACGGCATAGCGGTCGCGTACGAGCAGCGCACGTGGCCGATGCCGGGGCTGCCGAACACGCTGCCCGGGACCACCGCGACCCGCTCGGAGTGCAGCAGTTTCTCGGCGAACTCGGTGTCGTCCAGCCCCGAGCTCCTGATGGAGGGGAACGCGTAGAAGGCGCCGCCCGGCTCGGGGCAGTCCAGCCCGATCTCCCGCAGGCCCTTGACGAACACCCGGCGACGCCGGTCGTAGTCGGCGACCATCTCGGCGACGTCGTCCTCGCCGGCCTGCAGCGCCTCGACCGCGGCGAGCTGGGAGACGTGCGGCGCGCAGAGCATCGTGTACTGGTGCACCCGGATCGCGAGCTCGGCGACCGGGCGCGGCGCGCAGAGGTAGCCGACCCGCCAGCCGGTCATCGCGTAGGCCTTGGAGAACCCGCCGAGCAGCACGGTCCGGTCCCGGGCGCCGGGTAGCGCGGCGAGGCAGGTGTGTGCGCCGAGGTAGGTCAGCCGGTCGTAGATCTCGTCGGAGATCAGGTACAGGTCGTGCCGCTCGGCCAGCTCGACCAGTGCCGCCAGGTCGGCGGGGTGCTGCACAGCGCCGGTCGGGTTCGCCGGGGAGCCGATGAGCACGGCCTTGGTGCGGTCGGTGACGACGGCGGCGATCGCCTCGACGTCCACCCGGAAGCCGCGCTCGGCGGTTGTCGCAACCGGCACCGGGACACCGCCGGCGAAGCTCACGCACGGCTGGTAGGCCACGTAGCACGGCTCCGGCACGATCACCTCGTCGCCGTGGTCGAGCAGCACCCGAAGCGCGAGGTCGAGCCCCTCCGAGACGCCGGCCGTGATGACGCACTCGTGCTCCGGGTCGTAGTCCACGCCGTACCGCGCGGCCCGGTCCGCGCAGACGAGCTCGCGCAGTCGGGGCAGCCCCGCGTTGGAGGTGTAGGTGGTGTAGCCGTGCTCAAGGGCGTAGATGCCGGCCTCGCGGATCCGCCACGGCGTGACGAAGTCCGGTTCGCCGACGCCGAGCGAGATCACGTCGTCCATGTCCGCGGCGATGTCGAAGAACCGCCGGATGCCCGACGGCGGGCAGCGGTGACCGCGGGGTTCAGCGGCTTCACGGCCGGATCCTCCCGATCGTCACGGGGCGACCGGCAGCCGGTGGTCCGCCTCGGGCTCGAGGAACGCGTCGCCGTCGCGCTTGTAGGTCCGCAGCACGAAGTGCGTTGCGGTGGCCTGCACCCGGTCGATGGTGGACAGCTTCTGGGCGACGAAGTCGGCGACCTCCCGGATGCTGCGACCGAGCACCGTGCAGCGCACGTCCTGGGTGCCGGACACCAGGTAGACACTGCGAACCTCGGGGAACCGCGGAGATCCGGCCCGCGACGTCGTCGAAGCCGACTCCGCGGGCGGGGCTGATCGACACGTCGATGAACGCGATCACCGGATCGTCGCCGTTGTGCTCGCCGAACCGGTCCCAGTCGACGACCGCCTTGTACCGACGCAGCACGCCGTCCCGCTCCCACGCCGCTATCCGACTCCGGACCTCCTCCACGGTCACACCGGTCATCGTGGCGATGCGCTCAGGGTCCAGGTGGGCGTCGCGCTCCAGCAGCTCCAGGATTTCCCGCACGGTGCTCGACCCTACTGCGGCAGCGCCGCATCCCCGGCGTGATATCCGGCCCGGCCCGGGACGGCCGCCGGGGCCGGCCGTCGCCGGGCTGGCGTAGCGTGCTGTGACGTGGCCGAGGATGGGCTGTTCGACGTCGCCGAGCCATCGCTTGGCGGGACCGTGCTGAACGGTCCGGCGCCGACCCACTCCGCATCCGCACCGCTGGCCGTCCGGATGCGCCCGCGCACGATCGACGAGGTGGTCGGACAGCAGCACCTGCTCGCTCCGGGTGCACCACTGCGCCGGCTGGTGGAAGGCAGCGCGCCCGCGTCGGTGCTGCTTTACGGACCGCCGGGGACCGGCAAGACCACGATCGCCCGGCTGATCGCGTCCGGCAACGCCGCCGAGGCCGGGGCTCCGAGGCGGCACTTCGTGGGCCTGTCCGCGCTGAGCTCCGGGGTGAAGGAGCTACGCGCGGTGATCGAGGACGCCGCCCGCCGGGCACGCACCGGGCAGGACACCGTGCTGTTCATCGACGAGGTGCACCGGTTCTCCAAGACCCAGCAGGACGCGCTGCTCGGAGCGGTGGAGGACCGGGTCGTGCTGCTGGTCGGTGCGACGACCGAGAACCCGTCCTTCGCGGTGGTCTCCCCGCTGCTGTCCCGCTCGCTGGTGCTGCGGCTCGAGCCGCTGTCCGACGACGACGTGCGGACCCTGCTGCGCCGCGCGGTGTCCGAGCCGCGCGGGCTCGGCGGTGCGGTCGAGGTGACCGCCGAGGGGGAGGAGGCGCTGGTGCGGCTGGCGGCCGGCGACGCGCGGCGGGCGCTCACCGCGCTGGAGGCCGCCGTGGACACCGGCGCGGCGGTGATCGACCCGGACACCGTGCAGCGCGTCGTCACCGAGGTCGCGGTGCGCTACGACCGGGCCGGCGACCAGCACTACGACGTGATCAGTGCCTTCATCAAGTCGATCCGCGGCTCCGACCCCGACGCGGCGCTGCACTACCTGGCGCGCATGATCGTCGCCGGTGAGGACCCGCGCTACATCGCGCGCCGGCTCGTCGTGCACGCCAGCGAGGACGTCGGGCTGGCCGACCCGACCGCGTTGCAGGCCGCGGTAGCCGCCGCCCAGACCGTCCAGCTCGTCGGCATGCCGGAGGCCAGGCTGGCCCTCGCGCAGGCCACCTTGCACCTGGCCACGGCCCCCAAGTCGAATGCTGTGCTCACAGCGATCGGGGACGCAGAGGCGGACGTGCGGGCCGGGGCAGTCGGCTCGGTGCCGGCGCATCTCAGGGACGGTCACTACGCGGGCGCGGCGCGGCTGGGGAGTGCGGTCGGCTACCGGTACCCGCACGAATATCCCTATGCGCTGACTGCCCAGCAGTACCCACCGGACGACCTGGTCGGTCGTGAGTACTACCATCCGACCGACCGCGGTGCCGAACGTGAGGTCGCGGACAGGCTGTCATTGCTGCGCCGCGCGGTGCGCGGCAAGAGCTCTTGACGGTCGCGGACCAGTGCAACCAAACTTGGCACCCGTCCGCCCCGGCAGGAGGCCACGGATAGCCTGTTCGGACTAACCTCTCCTGATTGTCGCGGTCGCGCACCACACACAGCGACGTCAGGGGGTGCTGCGGGTGGCAACCGAGTCTCCGCCAACCCCCGGAGCCGGCGTCGCAGTCCCGACCGCACATCGGCCCTCGAGGACCTCGTCGCACCGGCGGCGGCCGGCGACCGGGTAGCGGTCGGGCAGCTGCTCGGGATGCTGCAACCGCTGGTCGTCCGGTACTGCCGCGGTCGGATCGGCCGGCAGGAGACCGCGATCGGCTCCGCCGACGACGTCGCGCAGGAGGTCTGCCTGGCGGTGCTGTCCGCGCTCCCCGGGTACCGGGCCGAGGGTGGGTCGTTCCGGGCGTTCGTCTACGGCATCGCCTCGCACAAGGTCTCCGACGCGTTCCGGGCGGCCTCCCGCAACCGCAGCGAGCCGGTCGCCGAGGTGCCCGACGTCGCGGAGCGCGGTCGCGGCCCGGAGCAGCACGCGCTGCTCGAGGAGATGTCCCAGCAGGTCGCCTCGCTGCTCGCCACGCTGACCGCGCAGCAGCGCGAGGTGCTCGTGCTCCGGCTGGCGGTCGGCATGAGCGCCGACGAGACGGCGCAGTCGGTGAGCTCGACCGCGGGTGCCGTGCGGGTGATCCAGCACCGGGCGCTGACCAAGCTGCGCGGCATCCTGGGTGATCTGAAGCCGTAGGACCCGGACCTCGTCGGGGTGCCGGCGGCGACACCGCCTGCCACCACGGGCTCCGGCCCCGCGGAGTAGCCTTGCTGACGATCACCGCAGGGTTCCACCGAGGAGGGCACGTGACGGTCGGCGAGATCGCCGCGCTGGTCGCCGCGGGTGCCGCCGTGGTGCTCGTCGTGTTGCTGGCCATCGCGTTGCGAAAGCTTGGCCGCACCCTGGACGAGGCCACGATCGCCATCCGGGAGGCGCGCACGAGCAGCGTTCCGCTGCTGAACGACGCGGATACCGCGATCAAGCAGGTGAACACCCAGCTCGGGCGGGTGGACGGCATCACCTCCGGGGCAGAGGCGGTCGCCAGCAACGTCTCGGTGCTCACGTCGCTGTTCACCGCGACCCTCGGCGGCCCTCTGGTGCGCACCGCCGCATTCAGCTACGGGCTCTCCCGCGCGGTAAAGGCGCACCGCAAAACCCGGCGGGCGCGCGCCGATCGGCGCCGGTCGCGCAGTCAGGGCGGCCGGTGACCAAGCGGCGGCTGTTCTGGCTGGGCATGGGGCTGGCCGCGGGCTCGGTGCTCGCGCAGCGCCTGAACCGAGCCGGCGAACAGTTCGCCGACCAACCGGTCACCCGCGGGCTCGGCCAGCGGCTGCGGAACTTCGCCGCCGGCATCGGCGAGTTCATCGCAGAGTTCAGCGTCAGCCGGCGGCACAAGGAGCGCCAGCTGACCCAGATGGTTGAGAGCAAGACCGGGATCCCGTTGCCGACGATCGGCGGCACCCTGTTCCCGGACGTGCCGCGGCGAACCCGGATCGACGGCAACCGGCCGGGCAGCGTGGTCTACGGGCCGGGAGCCACCCCGCCGGACCCGACGTCGGCGAGCCGGGAGCAGGCCGCGCGCCGAGCGCGGCCGGCGGGAGGCTGAACCACCTCGCCGCCCGCCCACAGCCGCTCGAACAGCCGACCGCTTCCACCAGTAAGGCCGCACCGTGCAGACCCACGAGATCCGCCGCCGTTTCCTCGACTACTTCGCCGGGACCGGGCACACCGTGGTGCCCAGCGCCTCGCTGATCCTGGACGACCCGACCCTGCTCTTCGTGAATGCCGGGATGGTCCAGTTCAAGCCGTACTTCCTCGGCGACGCGCCCGCGCCGTACCCACGCGCGACCTCGATCCAGAAGTGCGTGCGCACCGGTGACATCGAGGAGGTGGGTCGCACCACCCGGCACAACACGTTCTTCCAGATGGCCGGGAACTTCTCCTTCGGCGACTACTTCAAGGCCGGCGCGATCGAGCACGCCTGGAACCTGGTCACCGGTAGCCAGGACGCCGGCGGCTTCGGCTTCGACCCGGACCGGATCTGGGTGACCGTCTTCCACGACGACGACGAGGCCGCCGACCTGTGGCAGAAGATCGCCGGCATCCCCGCCGAGCGCATCCAGCGCCGGGGCGGCAAGGACAACTACTGGGACATGGGCATCCCCGGCCCAGGCGGACCCTGCTCGGAGATCTACTACGACCGGGGTCCGGACTACGGCCGCGAGGGCGGCCCGGTCGTCGACGAGGACCGCTACCTGGAGATCTGGAACCTGGTCTTCATGCAGGACGTGCGCGGCGAGCTCAGCCCCAAGGACGGTTACCCGCCGATCGGCATGCTGCCGTCCAAGAACATCGACACCGGACTCGGGATCGAGCGGGCCGCGCTGCTGCTGCAGGACGTGCCGAACGTCTACGAGACGGATCTGGTCCGGCCGGTGATCAACCGCGCCGAGGAGCTCTCCGGCCGCCGCTACGGCGCCTCGGCGACCGACGACGTGCGGTTCCGGGTGATCGCCGACCACGCCCGGTCCGGGGTGATGATCATCGCCGACGGCGTGACCCCGAGCAACGAGGGCCGTGGATACGTGCTGCGCCGGCTGCTGCGCCGGATCGTCCGGTCGTCCCGGCTGCTCGGCGTGCACGAGCCGGTGCTCGGCGAGTTCGCCGCCGTGGTGCGGGACGAGATGGCCCCGGCCTACCCGGAGCTGGCCGGCGAGTTCGACCGGATCGCGGCCGTGGTCCGCAACGAGGAGGAGTCCTTCCTGGCCACCCTCAGCGCCGGTTCCCGGATCTTCGACCTCGCCGCGAAGGAGACCAGGGCGTCCGGCCGTACCCAACTCGCCGGGGACAAGGCCTTCCAGCTGCACGACACCTACGGCTTCCCGATCGACCTCACCCTGGAGATGGCCGCCGAGGCGGGCCTTTCCGTCGACGAGGACGGCTTCCGGCGGCTGATGGCCGAGCAGCGGGCCCGGGCGAAGGCCGACGCGGCGAGCCGCAAGGCCGGGCACGTCGAGGCCGGTGCCTACCGCGCGGTGCTGGACGCGGCCGGCCCGAGCGAGTTCCTCGGCTACGAGCGGACGTCCGACGAGGCGACCGTGGTCGGCCTGATCGTGGACGGCGCGCCGGCGCCCGCCGCGAGCGAGGGCAGCGAGGTCGAGGTGATCCTGGACCGCACGCCGTTCTACGCCGAGAGTGGCGGCCAGCAGGCGGACACCGGTGTGATCAGCGGCGACGGCTTCGTGGTTCGGGTCAGGGACGTGCAGGCGCCGGTGCCCGGGCTGAGCGTGCATCGCGGCACCGTCGAGCGCGGCGAGGTGACGGTGGACGCCCCGGTGCACGCCGAGGTCGACACGGACCGCCGACAGGCGATCTCCCGGTCGCACTCGGCGACCCACCTGGTGCACGCCGGGATGCGCCGCGCCCTCGGGGACGCGGCGGCCCAGGCCGGCTCGCTGAACGCGCCCGGACGGCTGCGCTTCGACTTCACCTCGCCGGCCGGGGCGGTACCGCCCGCGGTGCTGGCCGACGTCGAGGACGAGGTCAACGCCGTCCTGCTGAACGACTACGAGGTGCGCCACTTCACCACGTCGCTGGAGGAGGCCCGCGCGATGGGCGCGCTGGCGCTGTTCGGCGAGCGGTACGGCGACGCCGTTCGGGTGGTGGAGATCGGCCCCTACTCCCGCGAGCTGTGTGGCGGCACGCACGTGCATCGCTCCGGGGAGCTCGGCCTGGTGAAGCTGCTCTCCGAGGCCTCGATCGGCTCCGGCATCCGCCGGGTCGAGGGGCTGGTCGGGCTGGACGCGTTCCGCTTCCTGGCCCGCGAGCACGTACTGGTCAGCCAGCTCGCCGACCAGTTCAAGGTGCCGGCCGGAGGAGGTTCCGGACCGGGTCGCGCAGGTCGTGGAGCGGCTGCGGGCCGCGGACAAGGAGCTCGAGCGGCTGCGGGCGGAGTCCGTGCTCGCCTCGGCTGCCACCCTCGCCGACGCCGCGGAGCAGGTGGGTGAGGTCGCCTTGGTGGCCGCGAACGCCCCGGACGGGGTCGGCGGGGCCGACCTGCGGGCGCTGGCCGGTGACGTCCGCGGCCGGCTGGGCAGCCGGCCGGGGGTGGTAGCGCTGTTCAGTGCCGACGCGGACGGCGGCAAGGTCAACTTCGTGGTGGCCACCACCGCCGCGGCTCGGGACCGCGGACTGGCGGCCGGTGCGCTGGTGGGCTCGTTCGCGGCCGCGGTCGGCGGACGGGGCGGCGGCAAGCCGGACCTCGCGCAGGGTGGCGGGACGGACCCGGCCGGAGTGCCCGCCGCGGTCCAGGCGTTGCGAGCGGCCCTGACGGCCGCGGCGCCGGGCAGCGCCTCGGCGTGAGCTCGGCGACCCGCCCGCCCGGCGCCGGACGGCGGCTCGGAGTGGACGTCGGGTCGGTGCGGGTCGGGGTGGCCATCAGTGACCCGGACGGGGTTCTCGCGACCCCGCTCGTTACGCTCCGCCGTGATGCGCAGGACCGCACCGATCTCGCCCGGCTTGCCGAACTCGCCTCCGAGTACGAGGTGGTAGAGGTGGTGGTCGGCCTGCCGACGACGCTCGCCGGGCGATCCGGACCGGCCGCCGAGGCCGCCCTGGCGTACGCCGCCGAGTTACGCGAACGGGTGAACGTCGCGGTGACGATGGCCGACGAGCGGTTGAGCACGGTTGCCGCGGAGCGGACGTTGGCCGCACGTGGGGTCCGCGGTCGGCGACGCCGGGAGGTCGTCGATCAGGCTGCCGCCGTGCTGATCCTGCAGGGTCGCCTGGACGCACTGCGCGCCGGTACGCGGGGCAACGAGCCGTGAATCGGCGCCGTGAGTCGATCATGGAGCAGGACACCGAGCGGTTAGACATGCGGGATGCCCGGGACCGCTCCGGCGGACGACGTACCGCTGCCAGGCGCGCCAGGCGGCGGCGCCGCCGCATCGTCGTGCTCTTCGTGGTGATCGCCCTGCTCGCAGCGATCGCAGTGGGCGGGTACCTGCTGGTACAGGACCTGTTCGCGGCGCCGGACTATCCCGGCGAGGGCACCGGCGATGTCGTGGTCCAGGTGCAGGACGGCGACACCACCACCGACATCGGCAACACGCTGCTCCGCCGCGACGTGGTGGCCAGCACGAAGGCGTTCACCAGTGCTGCGTCCGAGGACGACCGGATCCGTTCGGTGCAGCCGGGCTACTACCAGATGCGGCTGCGGTCCTCCGGTGCGGCGGCGGTCAACCGGATGCTCGACCCGGCCGCCCGGGTCGGGCAACTGGAGATCCGCGGCGGTACCCAGCTGGACGACACTCGCGGCTCGGACGGCTCGGTGACACCGGGCGTGTTCTCGTTGATCGCGAAGGCGACCTGCGCCCAGGTCGACGGGCGCAGCACCTGCATCACCGCCGACGAGCTGCGGGCCACCGCGGGTTCGGTCGACCCCGCCGAGCTCGGGGTACCGGACTGGGCCGGAGCCGGTGCCCGCGCCGCGGTCCCGGCCCGGCGGCTGGAGGGGCTGATCGCGCCGGGCCGCTACGACGTCGAGCCCGGCCGGCCGGCGGCGGAGGTCATTCGGGGACTGCTCGGCACGTCGGCGGCACGCATCGAGGCGACCGGTTTGGTCTCCCAGGCGGCCGGCACCGGCTACACCCCTTACCAGCTGCTGGTGATCTCCTCACTGGTCGAGAAGGAGGGGATCGCCGGCGACTTCGGCAAGATCTCCCGGGTGATCCAGAACCGGCTGGTCGAGCCGCAGCGGCTGGAGCTCGACTCGACGGTCAACTACCCGCTCGACCTGCAGGAGCTACGCACCTCGGCGACCGACCGGGCCCGACCGGGGCCGTACAACACCTACCTCAACGACGGGCTGCCGCCGACGCCGATCGCGGCCGTGAGCCCGGAGGCGATGACCGCGGCGCTGCGTCCGGAGCCCGGCCCCTGGCTGTACTTCGTGCGGTGCAAAGCGGACGGCACGTCGTGCTTCGCCAGCAGCCTGGTCGAGCACCAGGCCAACGTGGCCGCCGCCGAATCCGCCGGCGCGATCTGAGCACCGCGCACCACCACCGCGCACCGCGCACCGCGCACCACCGCCCAAACACGAACGAACGGCACTTTCGTGCAATAGGGCCGTACAAAAGCGCCACTCGCGGCGGCCACGCTGGCATCAGCTAGCACCCCCGGCCGTACGCCGGGGGCTACGCCGTCGGTGCCCGGCTGGACTGCCCGGCCCCGACCGGCACGCCCGGCTCGTTGATCTTCTGGACGAGGTCCCCGGTGCGCACCGGCCCGGACCGGACCACCTTCGCGTTCATCCCACGCAGCCGCAGCTCGCGGCCGGCGCGGGAGTTCACGAAGCGCAGCGCATCCAGCCCGAACCGCTCGGCGAACTTCGCGCAGCCGGTGTGCGGCGGCTTGGACACCTCGATGATCGCCCCACCGAGGGCGAGCCGGGTGCCGGCCGGCAGGTGGGTGCGGGACAGGTCGAGGTCGACGTACACCTGGTCACCGGCGAGCGCCCAGCGCTGTGGTTCCTGGGCGACCAGCGCGACCGACCGCGCGTTCATCACGGTGAGCTCCGCCTCGGGGTCGGGCGCGTCGCCGAACCGGCTGCTGCCCCGGCGCAGCCAGTCGTCGCCGACCAGGCCCGCTCCGACGTCGAGCTCGGCCAGCTCGAGGATCTCGCGCTCGCCCTCGGCGGGTCGGCGGACGATCAGCTCGACGGTCCCTACCTCGGTCGGCGAGCGGCGGATGTGGTCGAGGCCGGCTTCGAGCTCGGCGGTGCTGAGCGGGGTCACGGGTCCAAGTCTGACTCGGCGGACGGCCACGCTCGACCGTTTTGCGCGGCGCATCACACGGGTCGGTTGTCCACCTCCCGGCCAACCTGTGCACAGCACCTGGATTCCGACCCGCGCGCGGCCGCGACAGGCGAACCTCGGTCGTGTGGTGCTGACCGCGTCAGCCGTGGCGGTGGCCGCCGGAGTCGCGGCCGGCGCAGCCGCCCGCTGGGTACTCGGCCGGCTCCGGCGCGGCGCCAGCGTGCCGGCGCCGTGGTGCGAGGTGGCCACCGCCCTGCTCTGGGCGCCGGTCGCGGCGGCGTGGGCCGGTGGCCTGCTGGCGCCGGGCTGGGTGCCGATGCTGCTCGGGCTGGGTTGGCTGGCCGTGGCGGCGTCGGCCGTCGACCTCGCGCACCGCCGGCTGCCCGACGCCCTGACCCTCCCCGCGCTGCCCGCCCTGCTGGTGCTGGTCGCACCGCTGGGGCCCGATGCCGTGCTGCGCGCCGCGGCCGGCGCGGTCGTGCTGGTCACCGTGCACGCGGCGGTGCATCTCGCCGTGCCGCGGTCGCTCGGCGCCGGCGACGTCAAGCTGGCCGGGCCGGTCGGGGCCGTGCTGGCGGCGGCGTCCTGGGTGGCGCTGCCGGCCTGGGCGGTGCTGGCGGCGCTGATCACCGTCGGGTGGGCGGCGCTGGGTGCACTGCGCGGCCGGCCGTCCGGCGCGGCGACGGCGCTGCCGCACGGCGTGTCGATGTTGGCCGCGTGTTGGCTGGTCACCGCCGCCGCCGCTACGAACCTGCTTCCCGCGGGGTGAGAGGATCGAGTCGTGCTGCGCTGGATCACTGCTGGGGAGTCGCACGGGCCCGCGCTGGTCGCTGTGCTGGAGGGCATGGTGGCCGGCGTGGAGATCACCACGAAGGAGATCGCCGCGGAGCTGGCCCGGCGCCGGCTCGGGTACGGGCGCGGGGCCCGGATGAAGTTCGAGGCCGACGAGCTCGAGCTGCTCGGCGGTGTCCGGCACGGCCGGACGCTGGGCGGCCCGGTCGCGATCCGCATCGGCAACACCGAGTGGCCGAAGTGGCAGACCGTGATGGCCGCCGACCCGGTGCCACCGGACGTGCTGGACGCCCAGGCGCGCAGCGAGCCGCTGACCCGGCCCCGCCCCGGGCACGCCGACCTGGCCGGCATGACCAAGTTCGGGTTCGACGACGCACGGCCGGTGCTGGAGCGGGCCAGCGCGCGGGAGACGGCGTCCCGGGTCGCGCTCGGAACGGTGGCGAAGGCGTTCCTCCGGCAGGCGCTGGGCGTGGAGATCGTGTCGCACGTGATCGCGCTCGGCGGCGTCGAGGCTCCGCCGGAGCCGCTGCCGGGTCCGGCCGACCTGGAGCGGGTGGACGCCAGCCCGGTGCGTGCGTTCAGCGAGTCGGCCGCGGCGGACATGATCGCCGAGGTGGACGCGGCGAAGCGCGACGGCGACACGCTCGGCGGCGTGGTCGAGGTGATCGCCTACGGGCTGCCGGTCGGGCTCGGCTCGTTCGTGCACGCCGACCGCAGGCTGGACGCCCGGCTGGCCGGCGCATTGATGGGCATCCAGGCGATGAAGGGCGTCGAGGTCGGCGACGGTTTCGCGACCGCACGGCGGCGCGGTAGCCAGGCGCACGACGAGATGCTGCCTGGTCCGGGCGGGGTGCTGCGGGCCACCAACCGGGCCGGCGGGCTCGAGGGCGGCATGACCAACGGCGAGCCGTTGCGGGTCCGGGTGGCCATGAAGCCGATCTCCACCGTGCCGAAGGCTCTGTCCACTGTGGATGTTGCCACCGGGGAGCCGGCGGTCGCGATCAACCAGCGGTCGGACGTGTGTGCGGTGCCCGCGGCCGGCGTGGTGGCCGAGGCGATGGTCGCCCTGGTGCTCGCCGACGCGGCGTTGGAGAAGTTCGGCGGCGACGCGCTGGCCGAGACCGTTCGCAATGCTCGCGCCTACCGCGCCGCCAGCGGCCAGGATGTGTGACGTGCTCGTGATCATGGTAGGCCCGCCGGGGTCCGGGAAGAGCGCGGTGGGCCGGGTGCTCGCCGATCGCCTCGACGTCGGCTTCGAGGACCTCGACGCCTTGATGCAGGCCGAGCACGGGTTGCCGGCCGGCGAGCTGGTCGTCGAGTTCGGCCGCGAGCGCTTCCAGGAACTGGAGGTCGCGCTGCTGAAGACCATGCTCGTCGAGGCCGACGGGGTGCTTGCGCTCGGTGGCGGGACACCCACCGCGCCCGGGGCTGCCGAGCTGCTCGCGCCGTGCACAGTGATCTTCCTCGACGTCGACCTGGAGACGCTGTTGAAGCGGGAGGGCCTGGTGCCACTGCATCCCTGGCTGCTGCCGAACCCCCGGGCACATCTTCGCCAGCTGCTCGCCGACCGCAGGCCGGTGTACGAGGCGGTCGCCAGCCACACGGTCCTGACGGTAGGGCGCTCGGTCGACGAGATCGTCGAGGAGATCCTCGGCGTGCTGGCGGCGCGACCGTGATCGAGACGGTCCGCCGGATACGGGTTCGCAGCGAGCGGCCCTACGAGGTGCTGGTCGGTCGGGGCCTCCAGCTGGCGGTGGTCAATGAGCTGCGCGGCACGTCGACCGCGCTGATCGTCCACCAGCCGACCATGGCCGGCGATGCCGAGCACCTGCGATCCGCGCTGGTCGCCGCCGGGGTGGACGCCCACCGGGTCGAGGTGCCCGACGCCGAGGACGGCAAGTCGCTGGCCACCGCCGGGTTCTGCTGGGAGGTGTGCGGGCGGATCGGGCTCGGCCGCACCGACGCGGTGATCGGGTTCGGCGGGGGAGCGGTCACCGACCTGGCCGGCTTCGTCGCGGCCACCTGGATGCGCGGTGTCCGGGTCTACCAGGTGCCGACCACGCTGCTCGGCATGGTCGACGCCGCCGTCGGCGGCAAGACCGGGATCAACACCGGCGCCGGCAAGAACCTGGTCGGCGCCTTCCACGAGCCGGCCGGGGTCGTCGTCGACCTCGACGCCCTCCGCACGCTGCCCGGCGCCGAGCTGGTCGCCGGCATGGCGGAGGTCGTCAAGGCGGGATTCATCGCGGACCCGGTGATCCTGGATCTGGTCGAGGCCGACCCGGCGGCGGCCTGCGATCCCGCCGGCGAGGTGCTCGCGGAGCTGGTCCGCCGCTCCATCGAGGTGAAAGCGCGCGTGGTCAGCGCCGACCTCCGCGAGGCGAGCCTGCGCGAGGTGCTCAACTACGGGCACACCCTCGGGCACGCGATCGAACGCCGCGAGGGCTACCGGTGGCGACATGGGCACGCGGTGTCGGTGGGGCTGGTGTTCGCCGCGGAGCTTGCCCGGGTTGCCGGGCGGCTCGACGACGCGACGGCAGACCGGCACCGCGAGGTGCTCACCCTGCTGGGGTTGCCGGTCGGCTACGACCCCGACGCGCTGCCCGAGCTCGTCGCGATCATGGCATCGGACAAGAAGACCCGGGCGGGCACGCTGCGGTTCGTCGTGCTGGACGGGCTGGCTCGGCCGGGCCGGCTGGAGGGCCCCGACCCCGAGCTGCTCGCCGCGGCGTACTCCCCGCTGGCGACCGGATACCGACACGGCGAGGAGGTGCAGTGAGGGTTCTGGTGCTGAACGGGCCGAATCTCGGCCGGTTGGGCCGCCGCGACTCGTTGGTCTACGGCAGCACCACCCACGCCGACCTGGGCGAGATGTGCCGCAAGGGCGGCGCCGACCTGGGCCTCGACGTCGAGGTGCGGCAGACCGACTCGGAGGCCGAGATGATCGGCTGGCTACACGAGGCGGCCGACGCGGCGACGCCGGTGGTGCTCAACGGTGGGGCGTGGACGCACTACTCGCTGGCGGTCCGCGACGCCTGCGCCGAGCTCCGCGCACCGCTGGTCGAGGTGCACATCAGCAACGTGCACGCCCGCGAGGAGTTCCGGCACCATTCGGTGATCAGCGCGGTGGCCAGCGGGGTGATCGTCGGTCTTGGGGTCGACGGGTACCTGCTTGCGTTGCGCTGGATCGCCGCCCACCCCGGTTAGGCTCGACGAGGTGATTTCCGTGCCCCGCCGGCGTCGCGCCGCGCTCCGCGAGCTGGTTCGCGCCGCCGACCTGGACGCGTTGCTCGTCACGAACCTGGTCAACGTCCGGTACCTGACCGGGTTCACCGGGTCGAACGCCGCGCTCCTGGTCGCCGCGTCGGTCGCGGCCGGCGACTCGGAGGAGAACGAGGACGGCACGCTGTTCGCCACCGACGGTCGCTACCTCACCCAGGCGGCCGAGCAGGTGCCCGACCTGCGACACCTCGTGGAGCGTTCGACCGTCACACCGCTGGTCAAGGCCGCCGCGGCGGCCGGCGTCGCCCGGCTCGGGTTCGAGTCCGACCACGTCACTGTCGACCAGCACGCCGCGTTGGTCACCGCCGCCGAGCCGGCCGAGCTGGTCCGGGCGCCGGGCCTGGTGCAGCGGCTGCGCTCGGTCAAGGACGAGTCCGAGATCAATGTGCTGCGGACGGCCTGCGCGGCAGCCGACGCCGCCCTTGCCGACCTGCTCGCCGCGGGCGGGATCCGCCCCGGCCGCAACGAGCGCGAGGTCGCGGTGGACCTGGAGTCCCGGATGCGCGAGCACGGCGCGCAGGGCCCGTCGTTCGAGACGATCGTGGCGGCCGGGCCGAACTCGGCGGTGCCCCACCACCGGCCCACCGACGCCGTGCTCGCGGTCGGTGACCTGGTCAAGCTGGACTTCGGGGCGCTGGTGGACGGCTACCACTCGGACATGACGCGCACGTTCGTGCTCGGCCCGCCGGCCGACTGGCAGGCCGAGATTCACCGGCTGGTCGCCACCGCGCAGGCCGCCGGTCGTGCGGCGCTGCAGCCGGAGGCGGTGGTGCGTGAGGTCGACGCCGCGGCGCGGGACGTGATCGCCGACGCCGGTTACGGGAAGGCCTTCCTGCACGGACTCGGGCACGGCGTCGGGCTGCAGATCCACGAGGCGCCGTCGCTAGGGCAGGGCGGCACCGGCACGCTGGTCAGCGGGATGACGGTCACCGTCGAGCCCGGGGTGTACCTCCCGGGGCGCGGCGGGGTACGCATCGAGGACACCCTTGTCGTGCGCGACGGCGCCCCGGAGCTGCTCACCGAGTCCACCCGCGAGCTCCTGCAGCTCGGTACGAACGGCACTTTCGTGCAATAGGGCCGTACAACGGCGCCGCTGATCATCGTAGAATCAGCTGGTGCCGCGATACGAGTTCCGCTGCCGTGACTGCGTCCGGGAAGGCGGCCTTTCGACCTTCGAGGTCAGCCGTCCGATGAGCGCGTCGGCCGACCCGGCGACCTGCCCCGAGGGGCACACCGACACGGTCAAGCTGCTCTCCACGGTGGCGATGACCGGCACGGCGTCCTTCGGCGGCGGGGTGAGCGTCGGCGGCGGTAGCTGCTGCGGCGGTGGGTGCGGTTGCAAGTGATTCGCGTGGGTAGGCTGGTCCGGTGAGGACGGCGGGGCCGCCAGGCTCCGCGTTGAAAGCAGCTTCCGCGGCGTGGCGACATCCGGCCGGACAGACCAGCCGGCCGCCCGACCTGCTGCCGCGGCCGGACATCAGAGGAACTGCGCGGCAGTGGCCACCACGAACGATCTCAAGAACGGACTCGTGCTCAACCTCGACGGCCAGCTCTGGTCGGTCGTGGGGTTCCAGCACGTCAAACCGGGCAAGGGCGGGGCGTTCGTCCGCACCACGCTCAAGAACGTGCTGTCCGGGAAGGTCGTCGACAAGACGTTCAACGCCGGCACCAAGGTCGACACGGCCACGGTGGACCGCCGCGACATGACCTACCTGTACCGCGACGGCACCGACTTCGTGTTCATGGACACCGACACCTACGACCAGGTGCCGATCCCGGAGGCGATCGTCGCGGACGCCGCGCGGTTCATGCTGGAGAACCAGACCGCCATGCTGGCCTTCCACGACGGCACCCCGCTGTACCTCGAGCTGCCGACCACCGTCGAGCTGGTCATCGAGCACACCGATCCCGGCCTGCAAGGTGACCGCTCGACCGGCGGCACCAAGCCGGCGCGGCTGGAGACCGGCGCGGAGATCGCGGTACCGCTGTTCCTGAGCTCCGGCGACCGGGTGAAGGTGGACACCCGCGACGGGCGCTACCTCGGCCGGGTCAACGCGTGACGAGCTGACGTGGTGCGTGCCAGGACCAAGGCCCGCAAACGGGCGTTGGACGTGTTGTTCGAGGCGGAGGCCCGCGGGGAGGACCCACTGGCCGTGCTCGAACAGCGGCAGGCCACCCAGGACGCCCCGCCGGTGTCGGAATACGCCGCGCGCCTGGTGGAGGGGGTGACCACCAACCTGCCGCGGATCGACCAGGTGATCGCGGAGCACTCCGAGGGCTGGACCGTGCCGCGGATGCCCGCCGTCGACCGGGCGCTGCTGCGGATCGGCGTGTACGAGCTGCTCTGGATGGACGAGATCGACGACCCGGTGGCGATCACCGAGGCGGTCGAGCTGGCCCGCTCGCTGTCCACCGACGACTCGCCGCGGTTCGTGAACGGGGTGCTCGGCAGCATCGCCGACATCGCCGAGCACCTCCGTGCCACGAACTGATACCCGGTCGGAGACGGCAGGGCGGTCAGGCCGCGCCGGTGGTCGGGTCGATGATCGTCTTGATCTGGTTCACCCGTCAGCCCTCGCGGACCGGGCGGGCGTCCGGCGGCAGGACTCCCCAGTCGATCAGCTGGTCGGTCAGCTCGCCGGCCGACATGTCGTAGATGATCGCCAGCGAGCGGAGGTCCTCGGAGCGGATAGACAGCACCTTGCCGTTGTAGTCCCCGCGCTGGCTCTGTATCGCGGCCGCGTACCGCGCCAACGGTCCGACCTTGTCGGCGGGCAGCTGCTGCAGTCGCTCCAGGTTGATCACGATCTTGGTCGCGGGCTCGGCACCGGAAGGAACCCGCCCCTCGGGGAGCAGCTCGGCCACCGGGACGCCGTAGAAGTCGGCGAGTTCGGCGAGCTTCTGCACCGTGACGGCTCGGTCCCCGCGTTCGTAGGAGCCGACCACCACCGCCTTCCAGCGTCCGCCCGACTTCTGCTCGACGCCGTGCAGCGACAACCCCTGCTGCTGCCGGATGGCCCGCAGTTTGGTGCCGAGCGCCTTGGCATAGTCGCCCATGTGGCGGATCTCCTGTTTCCCCTGGCCGGCGCCGTGCCCGATCGCGGCGTGGCTCCTGATCGATACGCAGAGTAATGGTGCGCTCGTCTGCGTCACAACGTCAACCCGACCGGCCCTACCCGATCGGCCACGTGGCGGAGTCCACCCGGACGGCTGATAGCTGATACCGTCGCGCGCGTTCGACGTCCTTTAATGCCCGTCCGGTGAGGCGGGAAAGGAGGTCCCCGTGGCGGACGCTCGTCACGTGGGCGCGGAACAGCCAGGGAGCCGCGCCCATGTCCTGCTCAGCGCTCCCGACATCGCCAGGATCACCGCGCGGATCGCGCACGAGATCATCGAGAAGACCGCGTTCGAGTCGGCCAGTGCGGACCGCGTCGTGCTGCTCGGCATCCCGACCCGGGGCGCCCCGCTGGCGCGTCGCCTGGCGGCGGCCATCGGCGATTTCGCCGGGGCGCCGCCGCCCGCCGGGACGGTCGATCCGACGCTGTACCGCGACGATCTGCGGCGCCGGCCGGCGCGTCCGCTCGCCGAGACGACGCTCCCGGACGGCGGCGTGGACGACCGGCTGGTCGTGCTCGTCGACGACGTGCTGTATTCCGGCCGGACCGCGCTCGCTGCGCTGGACGCGCTGCGCGAGCACGGCCGGCCGAGGGCGGTGCAGCTGGCCGTGTTGGTCGACCGGGGGCACCGGGAGCTGCCGATCCGGCCGGACTACGTCGGCAAGAACGTCCCGACCGCGCAGAGCGAGCAGGTGCGGGTGCTGCTGACCGAGACCGACGGGCGCGATGAGGTGCTGCTGGAGCGTCCCGAGGAGTCCGCCGGCGGATCGCCCGCGGGGTCCGGTTCGGAGGGATCGTGAGGCATCTGCTCTCGGTGGACGACCTCGACGCCACCACCGCCACCGAGTTGCTGGACACCGCCGACCGGTTGAAGCAGGCGCTGCTCGGCCGCGAGGTGCACAAGCTGCCGACGCTGCGCGGGCGAACGGTCGTGACGATGTTCTACGAGGACTCCACCCGGACCCGGGTCTCCTTCGAGATCGCCGGCAAGTGGATGAGTGCGGACACCGTCAACGTCAGCGCCCGGGGTAGCTCGGTCTCGAAGGGCGAATCGTTGCGGGACACCGCTGCGACGATCGTGGCCACCGGCGCCGACTGTGTCGTGCTGCGACATCCGGCGTCCGGTGCGGCACACCGAGTCGCGGCGTGGAGCGGGGGCTGCGCGGTGGTGAACGCGGGCGACGGCACGCACGAGCACCCGACCCAGGCGCTGCTTGACGCCGCGACGCTGCGCGAGCGGTTCGGGGCGGTCGCCGGGCGCCGGATCGGCATCGTCGGCGACATCGTGCACAGCAGGGTGGCCCGGTCGAACGTGTTCCTGCTGAACACGCTGGGCGCCGAGGTGACCCTGGTGGCGCCGCCGACGCTGCTGCCGGTCGGGGTCGAGAGCTGGCCGTGTCACGTGCAGCACGACCTGGACGCCGCGCTGCCCAAGCTGGATGCCGTGATGATGCTGCGGGTGCAGGAGGAACGGATGCACGGTGGGTACTTCCCCTCGCCGCGGGAGTACGCGGTCGGCTACGGGCTGTCGGAGGGGCGGCTCGCCCTGCTGCCGCCGCAGGCGGTGGTGCTGCATCCCGGACCGATGGTGCGCGGGATGGAGATCGCCTCCGCGGTCGCGGACTCGCCGCGGTCGGCGGTGCTGGACCAGGTACGCAACGGGGTGCACGTGCGGATGGCCGTGCTCTACCACCTGCTGGCCGGACGGCAGCCGGCCGCATGAGCGGGTCCTTGCCGGCGACGGGGCCGAGCGCGGTGCTGATCAGGAACGCCCGGCCGTACGGGGAGGGTGACCAGGTCGACGTGCTGGTCAGGGACGGGCTGATCGTCGAGATCGGCCCCGACCTCGCCCGCCCGGCCGGTGACGGACCGACCGAGGAGCTGGACGCGGACGGGCAGGTCCTGCTGCCCGGGTTCGTCGACCTGCACACCCACCTGCGCGAGCCGGGCCGCGAGGACGCCGAGACCGTGGCCACCGGATCCGCGGCGGCCGCGCTCGGCGGCTTCACCGCGGTGTTCGCGATGCCGAACACCGACCCGGTGGCCGACAACGCCGTGGTCGTCGAGCACGTGCGTCGCCGGGGCGTCGAGGTCGGGCTGGTCGACGTGCACCCGGTCGGCGCGATCACGCTCGGCCAGCGTGGCGAGCGGCTCGCCGAGTTGGGCTCGATGACCGCGTCCACGGCCGCGGTGCGGATGTTCTCCGACGACGGCCGCTGCCTGCTCGACCCGCTGATCATGCGCCGGGCCATGGAGTACGCCACCGGGCTGGGCGCGGTGATCGCCCAGCATGCCGAGGACCACCGGCTGACCGACGGCGCACAGGCGCACGAGGGCGCCGTCGCCTCCCGGCTGGGGCTGGCCGGCTGGCCGGCGGCGGCCGAGGAGGTGATCGTGGCCAGGGACTGCGCGCTGGCCAGGGACGCCGGCGCGGCGCTGCACGTCTGCCATGTGTCCTCGACCCGGACGGTCGAGGTGCTCCGGGCGGCGAAGGCGGCCGGAGTCCGGGTGTCCGCGGAGGTCACCCCGCACCACCTGCTGCTCACCGACGCGGCGCTGACCGGCTACGACCCGGTGTACAAGGTCAACCCGCCGCTGCGGACGGCCACCGACACGGCCGCGATGCGCGCCGCGCTCGCCGAGGGGGTGCTGGACTGCGTGGCCACCGACCACGCGCCACACGCCGCGCAGGACAAGGACTGCGAGTGGGAGGCCGCGCGGCCCGGCATGCTCGGCCTGCAGACCGCGCTTTCCGTGCTGGTACACACGATGGTGGAGCCCGGCCTGCTGGACTGGCGTGGGGTGGCCCGGGTGCTGTCCGAGCGTCCGGCCGAGATCGCCGGGCTGGCCGACCAGGGCCGACCGGTCGCGGTGGGCGAGCCGGCCACGCTGACCCTGGTCGACCCGGAGGCGCAGTGGACGGTGCGCGGTGCACGGCTGGCCAGCATCGCGGACAACACCCCGTACGAGGGCATGCGACTGCCGGCCCGGGTCGTCACGACCATGCTGCGAGGCCGGATCACCGCATTTGACGGGGAGGCCAAGGGACTGTGACCGAGTCGTCGGCCGCCGTGCTGGTGCTGGAGGACGGCCGGGTGCACCGGGGGGAGGCGTTCGGCGCGGTCGGCTCGGTGCTGGGCGAGGCGGTGTTCAGCACCGGGATGACCGGCTACCAGGAGACGCTGACCGACCCGTCCTACCACGGGCAGATCGTGGTGCAGACCGCCCCGCACATCGGCAACACCGGCTGGAACGACGAGGACGACGAGTCCGGCCGGATCCAGGTCGCCGGTTACGCCGTCCGAGACCCCTCGCCCGCCCCGTCGAGCTGGCGTGCGTCGTCGAGCCTGCCCGACCAGCTGCGTCGGCAGGGCGTGGTCGGGGTGGCCGGGATCGACACCCGGGCGCTGGTCCGCCACCTCCGCGAGCGCGGCACGATGCGCGCCGGGGTGTTCTCCGGTGACGCGCTGGCCGGCGACGACGAGCTGGTGGACCGGGTGCGGCAGGCGCCGCCGATGCTCGGCGCCGACCTGTACGGCGCGGTCACCACGCGCCGCCGCTACGTCGTGCCGGCGGACGGCGAGCGGCGGTTCACGGTGGCCGCGATCGACCTCGGGATCAAGTCGAACACGCCGCGGATGCTCGCCGCCCGCGGCGTGCAGACCGTCGTGCTGCCGGCGTCGACCAGCCTCGCGGAGATCGAGGAGCTGGGTGCCGACGGGGTGTTCCTGTCCAACGGCCCGGGCGACCCGGCCACCGCAGACGAGCCGGTCGCGCTGACCCGGGCCGTGCTGGCGCGGCGAATCCCGCTGTTCGGGATCTGCTTCGGCAACCAGATCCTCGGCCGCGCGCTCGGCCTCGGCACCTACAAGCTGCGCTACGGGCACCGCGGGATCAACGTGCCGGTGGTCGAGCACGCCACCGGCCGGGTGGCGATCACCTCGCAGAACCACGGCTTCGCCGTCGACGGCGAGGCCGGGCAGCGGTTCGACACCCCGTTCGGCCCGGCAGTGGTCAGCCACAGCTGCCCGAACGACGGCGTCGTCGAGGGCCTGCGCGTGCTGCAGGCGCCGGCGTTCAGCGTGCAGTACCACCCGGAGGCGGCCGCCGGACCGCACGACGCCGCCGACCTGTTCGACGAGTTCGTCGAGCTGATCACGGAGCACCGGAGCGCCCCATGACCCGGCCGCCGCCGCCGCCCGCAGTACCCACCACTTGTCGTGGGTTTTCAGAACGACAAGTCGCCCGAGAACGGGGGGTTTCCCACGACAAGTCGGCGAGGAGTGCACGGATTCGGCGGGTCGCCCATCGCAGTGCGGTCTGGCGCGAGCGCGCGGCGGCAGCGCTGATGCCCCGGCGCGGCGATCTGCACCACGTGCTGGTGATCGGCTCCGGGCCGATCGTGATCGGCCAGGCGCTGCGAGTTCGACTACTCCGGCACCCAGGCCTGCCGGGTGCTGCGGGAGGAGGGCCTGCGGGTCAGCCTGGTGAACTCGAACCCGGCGACGATCATGACCGACCCGGAGTTCGCCGACGCCACCTACATCGAGCCGATCACCCCGGAGTTCGTCGCGAAGGTGATCGAGCTGGAGCGCCCGGACGCGCTGCTCGCCACGCTCGGCGGGCAGACCGCGCTGAACACCGCCGTCGCGCTGCACGAGGGCGGCGTGCTGGAGCGGTACGGCGTCGAGCTGATCGGCGCGGACATCGAGGCGATCCAGCGCGGCGAGGACCGGCTGAAGTTCAAGGACATCGTGCAGTCGGTCGGCGCCGAGGTGCCGCGCAGCGCGGTGTGCCACTCGATGGACCGAGGTGCAGGCCGCGGTCGGCGAGCTCGGCCTGCCGGTGGTGATCCGGCCGTCCTTCACCATGGGCGGGCTGGGCTCCGGCATGGCGCACACCGCGCGAGGACCTGGAGCGGCTGGCCCGCGCCGGGCTGGCCGCCAGCCCGGTGCACGAGGTGCTGATCGAGGAGTCCGTGCTCGGCTGGAAGGAGTACGAGCTCGAGCTGATGCGCGACCGCGACGACAACGTCGTGGTGGTCTGCTCGATCGAGAACCTCGACCCGATGGGCGTGCACACCGGCGACTCGATCACCGTCGCGCCGGCGATGACCCTGACCGACCGCGAGTACCAGCACATGCGCGACGTCGGCATCGACGTGCTGCGCGCGGTCGGGGTGGACACCGGCGGCTGCAACATCCAGTTCGCGGTGCACCCGGAGACCGGCCGGCTGGTCGTGATCGAGATGAACCCGCGGGTGTCCCGGTCGTCGGCGCTGGCGTCGAAGGCGACCGGCTTCCCGATCGCCAAGATCGCCGCCAAGCTGGCGATCGGCTACACCCTGGACGAGATCCGCAACGACATCACCGGCGAGACCCCGGCCGCGTTCGAGCCGACGCTGGACTACGTCGTGGTCAAGGTGCCGCGGTTCGCCTTCGAGAAGTTCCCCGGCGCGGACCCAGCCGCTGACCACCACGATGAAGAGCGTCGGCGAGGCGATGTCGATCGGCCGGTACTTCACCGAGGCGCTCGGCAAGGCGCTGCGCTCGATGGAGACCCGGCCGCCGGCTTCTGGACCAGGCCCGACCCCGACGCCACGCTGGACGACCCGGACGCTCGCGACCCCCACCGACGGCCGGATCTACGCCGTCGAGCGGGCGCTGCGGCTCGGCGCGCACCGTCGCCGAGGTCGCCGCCGAGTCCGGCATCGACCCGTGGTTCGTCGACCAGATCGCCGCGCTGGTCGAGCTGCGCGGCGAGGTGCTGGACGCCCCGGTGCTGGACGGCCGCGCTGCTGCGCCGGGCGAAGCGGGCCGGGCTGTCCGACCGGCAGATCGCCGCGCTGCGCCCGGAACTGGCCGGCGAGGACGGCGTGCGGGCGCTGCGCCACCGGCTCGGCATCCGCCCGGTGTACAAGACCGTCGACACCTGCGCCGCCGAGTTCGCCGCGCTCACCCCGTACCACTACACCGCCTACGAGACGGATCCCGCGGCGGAGTCCGAGGTCGCCGAGCAGCGGGACCGGCCCAAGGTGCTCATCCTCGGCTCCGGGCCGAACCGGATCGGGCAGGGCATCGAGTTCGACTACTCCTGCGTGCACGCGGTGCTGGCGCTGCGGCGAGGCCGGCTACGAGACCGTGATGGTCAACTGCAACCCGGAGACGGTGTCCACCGACTACGACACGTCCGACCGGCTGTACTTCGAGCCGCTGACCTTCGAGGACGTGCTCGAGGTGGTGCACGCCGAGCAGGCGTCCGGCACCGTCGCCGGGGTGATCGTGCAGCTCGGCGGGCAGACCCCGCTGGGGCTGGCGCAGCGGCTGGCCGACGCCGGGGTGCCGGTGGTCGGCACCCCGCCGGAGGCGATCCACCTGGCCGAGGACCGCGGCGCGTTCGGCGCGGTGCTGGAGCGGGCCGGGCTGCCCGCCCCGGCGTACGGCACCGCGACCTCGTTCGACGCAGGCCCGGACGATCGCCGACGAGATCGGCTACCCGGTGCTGGTCCGGCCGTCCTACGTGCTCGGCGGGCGCGGCATGGAGATCGTCTACGACGAGGCAGACGCTGGCCGGCTACATCGCCCGCGCCACCGAGGTCAGCCCGGAGCACCCGGTGCTGGTCGACCGGTTCCTCGACGACGCCATCGAGATCGACGTCGACGCGCTGTGCGACGGCGACGAGGTCTACCTCGGCGGGGTGATGGAGCACATCGAGGAGGCCGGCATCCACTCCGGCGACTCGGCGTGCGCGCTGCCGCCGATCACGCTCGGGCCGCAGCGTGATCTGGACACGGTCCGGCGCTCCACCGAGGCGATCGCGCACGGCATCGGGGTGCGCGGGCTGCTCAACGTGCAGTACGCGCTGCAAGGGCGAGGTGCTGTACGTGCTGGAGGCGAACCCGCGGGCCACCCGGACGGTGCCGTTCGTGTCCAAGGCGACCGCGGTGCCGCTGGCCAAGGCGGCGGCCCGGATCATGCTCGGCGCCACCATCGCCGAGCTGCGCGCCGAGGGGCTGCTCGCCGCCGAGGGCGACGGCGGCGACGCGCCGCCGGACGCGCCGGTCGCGGTCAAGGAGGCCGTGCTGCCGTTCCACCGGTTCCGCACCCCGGAGGGCACACGGGGTGGACTCGCTGCTCGGGCCGGAGATGAAGTCCACCGGCGAGGTGATGGGCATCGACGCGGCGTTCGGCACGGCGTTCGCCAAGTCGCAGACCGCCGCCTACGGCTCGCTGCCCGACCGCCGGGCGGGTGTTCGTGTCGGTCGCCAACCGGGACAAGCGGGCGATGGTGTTCCCGGTGAAGCGGCTGGCCGACCTCGGGTTCGAGGTGCTCGCCACCGCCGGCACCGCCGAGGTGCTGCGCCGCAACGGGATCGACGCGACGGTGTCCGCAAGCACTTCGAGGGCGCCGGACAACATCGTGGACGAGATCGAGGCCGGCCAGGTCGACCTGATCGTGAACACCCCGTACGGCAACTCCGGCCCCCGGGTCGACGGCTACGAGATCCGCACCGCGGCGGTGGCGCACGGCATCCCGTGCCTGACCACGGTGCAGGGTGCCGCGGCGGCCGTGCAGGGCATCGAGGCGCTGATCCGGGGCGAGGTCGGGGTGCGGTCGCTGCAGGACGTGCACGCGGTGCTCCGCAAGGCCGGACGGCCGCGGCTCCGGTCGACCGTTCGGCGCTGCGGCTGACGCGCCGCGCTCGCCGAGCGCGGACCGCTGTGCGCCGGCATCGACCCGCACCCGGGCCTGCTGCGCGGCCTGGGGCCTGGCCGACGACCCGGCCGGGCTGGAGCGGTTCGCGCTGACCTGCGTGGCGGCGCTGGCCGGCGAGGTGGCGGTGCTCAAGCCGCAGTCGGCGTTCTTCGAGCGGCACGGCTCGGCCGGGATCGCGGTGCTGGAGCGGGTGATCGGGGCGGCCCGCGAGGCCGGCGCGCTGGTGCTGCTGGACGCCAAGCGCGGCGACATCGGCTCGACGATGGCGGCCTACGCGCAGGCGTACCTGACCGCGGGGCCCCGCTCGCGGCGGACGCGATCACGCTGTCGCCCTACCTCGGGGTCGGTTCGCTGGAGCCGGCGCTGGCCGCCGCCGCGGCGCACGGCCGCGGGGTGTTCGTGCTGGCCCGGACGTCCAACCCGGAGGGTGCCGACGTGCAGTCGGCGGTACCGGCGCGGCGGCGCACCGAGCGTCGCGCAGGCGGTGGTCGACGCGGCGGCGCAGCGCAACGCCGGGAACGGTCCGCTCGGAGCGGTCGGCGTGGTGGTCGGCGCGACCGTCGAGCACGGTCTGGACCTGGCCGCGCTCAACGGCCCGGTGCTCGCGCCCGGGTTCGGCGCGCAGGGCGCCACACCGGGTGACCTGAGCGCGTACTTCCCCCGAGTGGCCGGCCCGGTGCTGCCGACGGTCTCACGCGACCTGCTGCGCACCGGGCCGAACCCAGGCGCCCTGCGAGACGCCGCCTGTCGGTTACGGGATGCGTTCGCCGCCGATCCGGACGGTCACGCACCGTGACGCCTGGACCGTTCTCGGTACCCCGATGTGAGGCCTTCCGCAGGCTGTCGGTAGTTTCGCCAAGCCCATCAACCACGCACGATGCTGCAGAGACGACGGAGGAAGACCGTGGCCCTTCCCCAGCTGACCGAGGAACAGCGGGCCGCCGCGCTCGAGAAGGCCGCTGCCGCTCGCCGGGCCCGGGCAGAGCTCAAAGACCGCCTCAAGCGTGGCGGTACCAACCTCACAGGAGGTCCTCTCACAGTCCGAGACCGACGAGGTCCTGGGCAAGATGAAGGTCTCCGCCTTGCTGGAGGCGCTGCCCGGTGTCGGCAAGGTCCGTGCCCAGCAGATCATGGAGCGGCTGGAGATCGCGCCGAGCCGCCGGCTGCGCGGTCTCGGCGACCGGCAGCGCAAGGCGCTGCTCGCCGACTTCAACGGCGGGTGACCGCCGGCGCCGGGAGGGGCTCTGCTGGTGGTGCTGGCCGGTCCCTCCGGCGTCGGTAAGAGCAGCGTCGTCGCCGAGCTGCGCCGGGTGCTGCCCGGAGCTGTACGTCAGCGTCTCGGTGACCACCCGCAAGCCGCGGCCGGGCGAGGTGGACGGCCGGGACTACCACTTCGTGGACGAAGCCACCTTCGACCGGTATGGTCGACGACGGGGCGCTGCTGGAGTGGGCGGAGATCCACGGCGGGCTACACCGCTCCGGCACGCCGCGCGAACCGGTGGAACGGCGCGTGCCGCCGGGGAGCCGGTCGCTGCTGGAGGTCGACCTGGCCGGGGCCCGGGCCGGTCAAGCGCGCGGTGCCCGATGCACTGCTGGTGTTCCTCGAGCCGCCGAGCTGGGAGGAGCTCGCGCGCCGGCTGTCCGGCCGGGGCACCGAGTCCGACGAGGTCGTGCGGCGCCGGCTGGACACCGCCCGCGCGGAGCTCGCGGCCAAGGCCGAGTTCGACGTGGCGGTGGTGAACGACGACCTGCGGCGTGTCGTGCGACAGGTTGGTAGACTTGGTGACCGGTACCTGAGCTGCGCGGTCTTCCGGACGGGGGATCCCGATCCGCGGCCCTTCCGATGCCGCGGATCCCGATCGCCGACAAGCCACCTAGCGTCCACAGGAGTTCCTGAGTGAGCATCCCCCTGACCGGCACGCGTGGTCGGCACCGCCCCGGAGGGCATCACCAACCCGCCGATCGACGAGCTGCTGGACACGGCCAGCTCGAAGTACGCCCTGGTGATCTACGCCGCCAAGCGCGCCCGCCAGATCAACGACTACTACAGCCAGCTCGGTGAGGGGCTGCTGGAGTACGTCGGCCCGCTGGTGGAGCCGGGTGCCCGGGAGAAGCCGCTGTCGATCGCGTTGCGCGAGATCCACGCCGGACTGCTCGAGCACACCGAAGGCGAGTGACCGCCCTGACATGAGCGGGGGGCGCCGCGTCCTGCTCGGCGTCGCCGGCGGGATCGCCGCCTACAAGGCCTGCGAGGTGCTGCGCCGGCTCAACGGAGTCCGGCCACGAGGTCCGGGTGATACCCACCGCTGCCGCGTTGCGGTTCGTCGGCGCGGCCACCTTCGAGGCGCTGTCCGGGCAGCCGGTGCACCACAGCGTCTTCGCCGACGTGCCGGAGGTGCCGCACGTCCGGTTCGGCCAGCAGGCCGACCTGGTGGTGGTCGCGCCGGCCACCGCCGACCTGCTGGCCAGGGCCGCGCACGGCCGGGCGGACGACCTGCTCAGCCGCCACCTTGCTGACCGCGCGCTGCCCGGTGCTGCTGGTGCCGGCCATGCACACCGAGATGTGGGAGCACCCCGCCACCCGGGACAACGTCGGTCTGCTGCGCTCCCGCGGGGTGATCGTCGCCGAACCCGGCGTCCGGTCGGCTCACCGGGGCGGACTCCGGGTCCGGGCCGGCTGCCGGAGCCCGCCGAGATCGTCGAGCTGGCCAGGCTGCTCCTGGAGCGTCCGGACGCGCTGCCCCGCGACCTCGCCGGCCGGCGGGTCGTGGTGTCCGCCGGCGGCACCCGCGAGCCGCTGGACCCGGTGCGCTTCATCGGCAACCGCAGCTCGGGACGGCAGGGCTTCGCGGTCGCCGCGGTCGCCGCGCAGCGCGGCGCGACGGTCACCCTGGTCGCCGCGCACACCGCGGCCGACCTCGACCGGCCCGCCGGCGTCGAGCTCGTGCGGGTGAGCACGGCCGAGCAGCTCGGGACGGCCGTGCTCAAGACCGCCACCGGCGCGGACGCCGTGGTGATGACGGCCGCGGTGGCCGACTTCCGACCGGCGGCCGCCGCCGAGTACAAGATCAAGAAGGGGTCAGCCGACCCGGAGCCGATCCGCCTGGTGCGCAACCCGGACATCCTCACCGAGCTGGTGGCCTCTCGCCGGCCCAGTCAGGTGATCGTCGGCTTCGCCGCGGAGACCGGTGACGCCGAGGGCGACGTGCTCCACTACGGACGGCTCAAGCTGGCCGCCAAGGGCTGCGACCTGCTGGTGGTCAACGCGGTCGGTGACGGCCGGGCGTTCGGGACGGCGGACAACGCCGGCTGGCTGCTCGCCGCTGACGGCAGCGAGGTCACGCTGCCTGCCGGGTCGAAGGCGTTGCTCGCCTCGCGACTGTGGGACGCGGTGTCCGCCCGGCTGCCCTAGGACGGTGCTGAACAATGCCGCTCGTCGCCAGCGGCGATCCGCTTGCGGCCCGATCCGACACACCGGCGCCCTGGCCGCGTCGGCCGGAGCGCCGGTGTCGTCGATCAGGCGGTGGCGCCGGGGGTCTACCCGAGCAGGCCGCCCAGACCGCCGCGGGGAGCGGACGCCGCAGAGGACGGCGGGGCCTCCTCGACCTCGACGTCGTCGGCGGCCGGACGAGCAGCCGAGCTCGACGTCGGGGTCGACGAGCGGTCGGCGGCACCGCTAGGGCTCGGCGCCGTCGTCGCGCTGCTGCTGCCGGGGCGTCGCGGGGTGACCGAGGAGGGGCTGCCCGAGCGGCTCCGCGGGGTGCTCATCTCGACGTAGCGCTCGACCGACCAGCCGTTGAACTCACGCAGCTTGACGAATCCGGAGCGGCGCTCCTCGATGGTCACCCGGGTGCCGGTCCGGCACAGCCCGATGATCCGGGCGTTGGCTTCCGGCCGCTCGCGGACGTTGACGTTGTCGATGCAGCGGCCGGGCTCCGGCGCCGCGTGCGCCACGGCGACGGCCATCACCGTGGCGCCGATGGCGGCCACCGCCAGCCCTACTGCGGTGGCCAGACGTCCTGGGCTGCGCAGCGCCATCATCGTCGAGGTACCTCCGTCTGCCTGTCGCCAGGCCGTCATTGCTGTCTCGGATAGCTCTGTCGGGTACTTGCCCGAACCAACGAGGTTGTGCGTGCGCGGTTCGGGGGTCGCCGGAACCATCACTGAATCCGGTGACGATGGCGCCGAAGGATGGCGGCGACGTCACGCTGCGCGCATGGCACGCTCCGGCAACAGGTGTAACAGCGCCGTCGGCGCAGCCGCCGCCGTCCCGGAACGTAGGCGGCGAGACACGCACCAGGGGCCATGTCGCCGAGGTCTGGTACACCGGCAATGTGACGCGGGCGGCAGGGCCTACCCGGGCCACCAGGAGCTCGCCGGGCAAGGCGCGCGTCCGGGCGGCCCGCCGGGCGGCACCGGTGCTCCCGGTGGCCACGGTGGCGGTCGACGTCTCGCTCGCCCACCTGGATCGGCCGTTCGACTACCGGATCCCGGAGCAGCTCGACGTGGCGGCCCGGCCGGGGTGCGGGTCCGGGTCCGGTTCGCCGGCCGGCTGGTGGACGGCGTGCTACTCGAACGCACCGAGGCCTCCGAGCACCCGGGCTCGCTGGCCTGGGTGGAGCGGGTGGTCTCACCGGAGCCGGTGCTGTCCCCGGAGGTCGCCGCGCTGTGCCGGCGGGTGGCCGACCGATACGCCGGGACCTTCGCCGACGTGCTGCGGCTGGCCGTGCCGCCCCGGCACGCCCGGACCGAAGCCGAGCCGCCCCGCCCGGCCGCGCTGCCGCCGGAGCGGCCGGCCGCGGCCGGCTGGGACCGGTACCAGCGCGGCTCAGCGCTGCTGGACGCGCTGGCCGGCGGGCGGGTGGCGCACGCGGCCTGGCAAGCCCTGCCCGACGAGGACTGGGCCGCCCGGCTGGCCGAGGCGGCGGCGTGCACCGCCTCCGCCGGCCGCGGTGCGGTGCTGGTGGTCGCCGACAACAGGGACGCCCGCAGGCTGCTCGCCGCCTGCGAGGCGCTGCTCGGTGCCGGCGGTGTCGAGCTGCTGACCGCTGAGACGGGCCCGGCCGAGCGGTACCGGCGCTGGCTGGCGGTCCGGCGGGGCGCGGTACGGGTCGTGGTGGGGACCAGGTCGGCGGCGTTCGCCCCGATCGCCGAGCCGGGTTTGCTGGCGATCTGGGACGACGGCGACGATCTGCACGCCGAGCCGAGGGCGCCTTACCCGCACGTCCGCGAGGTGCTGACCGCCAGGGCGCACGACGCGGGCGCCGGACTCCTGATCGGCGGCTACGCCCGTACCGCAGAGGCGCAGCTGCTGGTGGAGTCCGGCTGGGCCTACGACGTGGTGGCACCGCGGCCAGCGGTGCGGGCCGCCGCACCCCGGGTCGCCGCGGTCGGATCCGACGAACGACAGCTCGCCCGCGATCCCGGCGCTCGCGCGGCCAGGCTCCCTTCGATGGCGTTCGAGGCGGCGCGATCCGCGCTGCAGGACGGGCGCGGGGTGCTCGTGCAGGTGCCGCGGACCGGCTACGTCCCCGCGCTGAACTGCGCCAACTGCCGGGAGCCGGCGCGCTGCCGGCACTGCGCGGGGCCGCTGCTGATCCCCGAGCGCAGCTCGGCCGAACCGGCCAGGGCGCTGCGCTGCGGCTGGTGCGGCCGGGTCGCGTCGGCGTTCCGCTGCACCGCCTGCGGGGCCGGGCGGGTGCGCGCGACGGTGGTCGGGGCGGTGCGCACGGCGGAGGAGCTGGGTCGGGCGTTCCCCGGCGTCGCGGTGCGGTCCTCCGGCGCGGGCTCCCCGGTGCTCGACGCCGTGCCGGGCGGGCCGGCGCTGGTGGTCGCCACGCCCGGCGCCGAGCCACCGGCCGAAGGTGGCTACGGCGCCGCCCTGCTGCTGGACGGTTGGGTGCTGCTGTCCCGCCCCGACCTGCGGGTCGCCGAGGAGACGTTGCGGCGCTGGTTCGCCGCCGCGGCACTGGTGGTGCCGCACGGCGAAGGCGGCCGGGTGGTGGTGGTCGCGGAGTCGGACGCGGCCCCGGTGCAGGCGTTGCTGCGCTGGGATCCGACCGGGCACGCCGCCGCGGAGCTGGCCGCCCGGACCGAGGTCGGCTTCCCGCCCGCGGTGCACATGGCCGCGGTGGACGGTGCACCGGCGGCGGTCGCCGAGCTGCTGGCCGGCGCCGAGCTGCCGCCGTCCGCCCAGGTGCTCGGACCGGTGGAGCTGGCCGGCGGCCGGGAGCGGGCGCTGGTCCGGGTGCCGCGGTTGGACGGTCGGGCGCTGGCCGCCGCGCTGGCCGCGGCGCACGCCGGCCGCACGGCGCGCAAGGCGACGGACCCGGTTCGTATCCAGGTCGACCCGGCCGGGCTCGGGTGATCACTTCGACGCGCCGCGGGCGTGGCAGACTCGGAGGTCGAATCCACTGAAGGAGATCGCGATCCCGGATGGCCGTCCAGCCGATCCGCCTCTTCGGTGACCCGGTGCTGCGCACCCGGGCCGCCGAGGTCGTCGACTTCGACGCCGAGCTGCGCAAGCTCGTCACCGACCTCACGGACACGATGCACGAGGGCGAAGGCGCCGGGCTGGCCGCGCCGCAGCTCGGTGTCGGCCTGCGGGTGTTCACCTACGACGTCGACGGTGCCGCCGGGCATCTGGTGAACCCGGAGATCGAGCTCGTCGGCGCGGAGGAGCAGTTCGGCAAGGAGGGCTGCCTGTCCATCCCCGGCCTCGGCTGGGACTGTCGGCGGCACCTGCAGGTGGTGGTCCGCGGCGTGTCGATGCACGGGGAGCCGGTCGCCGTGCCGGCCAGCGGGACACTCGCCCGGTGCCTTCAGCACGAGGTGGACCACCTGGACGGGGTGCTGTTCGTCGACCGGCTGGACCCGGAGACCCGGAAGGGCGCGATGGCCGAGATCCGGGCGGCGGCGTGGTTCGGCCGGCCGGAGCCGGTGGTCAAGGTGAGCCCGCACCCGCTGTTCGGCAAGGCGCGCTGATGCCGATGAGCCCGTCGATGTCGCACCGGCCGAGCCGGGTGTGAGGCTGCTCTTCGCCGGGACGCCGGCGGCGGCCCTGCCCGCGCTGCGGACGTTGCTGGACTCCTCCGGCACGAGGTGGTCGCGGTGCTGACCCGGCCCGACGCGCCGAGCGGCCGCGGCCGCCGGCTGCAGCCCTCGCCGGTCGCCCAGCTGGCCGCGGAGCGGGGCATCCCGACCCTGCAACCGCGCCGACCGTCCGAACCGGACTTCCTGGCCGCGCTGCAGGAGGTGCAGCCGGACTGCTGCCCGGTGGTGGCCTACGGCGCGCTGCTGCCGAAGGCCGCGCTCGCGGTGCCGGAGCACGGCTGGGTCAACCTGCACTTCTCGCTGCTGCCCGCCTGGCGGGGCGCGGCGCCGGTGGCGGCCGCCATCCGGCACGGGGACGACACGACCGGCGCCAGCGCGTTCCTGCTGGAGGAGGGCATGGACACCGGCCCGGTGTTCGGCACGGTCACCGAGCGGATCGGGCCGCGGGACACCGCGGGCGAGCTGCTGGACCGGCTGTCCCGCTCCGGTGCGCGGCTGCTGGCCGCGGTGCTGGACGGCATCGAGGCCGGCACCCTGCAGGCCCGCCCGCAGCCGGCCGACGGCGTGTCCTACGCCCCGAAGCTGACCGCGGCCGACGCCAGGGTGGACTGGACGGCGCCGGCCACGGCCGTCGACCGGCTGGTCCGCTCGGTCACCCCGGAGCCCGGCGCCTGGACCGAGTTCCGCGGCGAACGCCTCGGTCTCGGCCCCGTGCTGCCGTCCGAGCCGACCTCCGGCGTCCTCGGGCTGGAACCCGGGGAGCTGCGGGTGGAGAAGCGTCGGGTGCTGGCCGGCACCGCGACCCGGGCCGTCGAGCTCGGCGACGTGCACCCGGTCGGCAAGCGGGCGATGCCGGCCGCGGACTGGGCCCGCGGGATCCGGGTGGAGCCGCGGGAGGCGCTGGCATGAGCTCGCCCGGGCGGCCGGCGCGGCGCCACCCGTCCCGGGAGCGCGGCACCCGCAGCGGACCGCCACCGCGCCGCCGCGGGCCGAGCCGCCCGCCGCCGCAGGACCCACGCCCGGCAGGCCGTTCTGGAGCTGCTGGCGCGCCGTGCGCCGCCGGGAGGCCTACGCCAACCTGGCCCTGCCGGCGATCATGCGCCGGTACCGGCTGCGCGGGCGGGACGCCGCGCTGGCCACCGAGCTCGGCTACGGGACCTGCCGGGCGCAGGGCCTGCTCGACGCGGTGATCGCGGCCTGCACGGACCGACCGCTGAACCGGGTCGAGCCGCCGTTGCTCGACGCGCTCCGGCTCGGGGCCTACCAGCTGCTGCGTACCCGGATCCCGCCGCACGCCGCCGTCGACACCACCGTCGACCTGGTGCGCGAGACGGCAGGGATGCGCTCGGCCGGCTTCGTCAACGCGGTGCTGCGCCGGGTGGCCGAGCATGACGAGCCGGCCTGGATCGCCGAGCTCGCTCCGGACGCCGCGACCGACCCGATCGGGCACGCCGCGTTCGCGCACGCCCACCCGCGGTGGATCGCGCAGGCGTTCGCCGACGCGCTCGGTGCGGACCGCGACGAGCTCGAGCAGGCACTGGCCGCCGACGACACCCGGCCGGAGGTGCACCTGCTCGCCAAGCCGGGCCTGATCACGGCGGACGAGCTGGCCGCGGCCAGCGGCGGCACACCCGGGCCGTACAGCCCGTACGCGGTGCGGCTGCAGGCCGGGGCGGGCGACCCCGGCGAGCTCGCCGCGATCCGGGACGGCCACGCACTCGTCGTCGACGAGGGCAGCCAGCTGGCCGCGCTGGCACTGACCCGGGCGCCGCTGGACGGCCCGGACGAGGGGCGCTGGCTGGACCTGTGCGCCGGGCCGGGCGGCAAGGCGGCCCTGCTCGGCGGCCTGGCCGAGATCGAGGGCGCGACGCTGGATGCGGTCGAGGTGTCCGAACAGCGGGCCGAGCTGGTCCGCGGCGCCACCGCGGGCCTGCCGGTAACGGTGCACGTCGCCGACGGCCGCGAGCGCGCCGCTACCGGAGGCGGCCTACGACCGGGTGCTGGTGGACGCGCCGTGCACCGGGCTGGGGGCGCTGCGCAGGCGGCCGGAGGCACGGTGGCGGCGCCAGCCGTCCGACGTGGCCGGCCTGGCCAAGCTGCAGCGCGAGCTGCTGTTCGCCGGGCTGCGGCACCTGCGGCCCGGCGGGGTGTTGGCCTACGTGACCTGCTCTCCGCACGTCGTGGAGACCCACGGGGTACTGACCGCGATCCGGCGCAGGCTCGGCGACACCGTCGCCGACGCTCGACGCGCGCGCCGCGCTGCCGGGCGTGCCGAGCATCGGCGAGGGGCCGACCGTGCAACTGTGGCCGCACCGCCACGGCACCGACGCGATGTTCGTCGCACTGCTGAAACGCCTTCCCGGTCCGGCGTAACCTCACGGACAGGCCATGATCGTGGGCACCCGGGATGCCCACCGAGGAGCTGGAGATGTTCACCGGCATCGTGGAGGAGGTCGGCGAGATCGTCGACGTCGCCGCGCGGGACGACGTCGTCGCGCTCACCGTCGCCGGCAAGACGGTCGCCGCCGGTGCTCGGCACGGTGACTCGATAGCGGTCAACGGGGTCTGCCTGACCGTGGTGACCGCGGCCGCCGACACCTTCGTCGTCGAGCTGGTCCCGGAGACCCTGCGGCGGACCAGCCTGGCCGGTGCCGCCGCGGGCAGCCGGGTCAACCTGGAGCGCGCGCTGGCCGCGGCCGGCAGGTTCGGCGGGCACATCGTGCAGGGCCACGTCGACGGGGTCGGCTCGGTGCTCGACCGCAGGGCGGTGGGGCGCAGCGAGGAGGTGGCGATCAGCCTGCCCGACGCGTTGGCCCGCTACGTGGTGCAGAAGGGCTCGATCGCGGTCGACGGGGTGTCGTTGACCGTCGCGGGCCTCGAGCCCGGCCGGTTCAGCGTCGCTCTGATCCCGACCACGCTGGCCGACACCACGCTCGGCGAGCGCGCCGCCGGTGAGCCGGTCAACCTGGAGGTCGACGTGGTGGCGAAGTACGTCGAGCGCCTCGCCGCGGGGTACCTCGGGCAGGATGGCAACCCGTGACCAGCCAGCCGGACGGGTACACCCAGATCGACAAGGCGGTGGCCGACATCGCCGCGGGACGCCCGGTCGTGGTCGTCGACGACGAGGATCGGGAGAACGAGGGCGACCTGATCTTCGCCGCGGAGAAGGCCACCCCCGAGCTGATGTCGTTCATGGTCCGGTACACGTCCGGCTACATCTGCGTCCCGCTGACCGCCGAGGACTGCGACCGGCTCGACCTGCCGCCCATGTACCACAGCAACCAGGACCGTCGCGGCACCGCGTACACCGTCTCGGTGGACGCCGCGCAGGGCGTCAGCACCGGCATCTCGGCCGCCGACCGGGCGCGCACCGCGCGGATGCTCGCCGCCGCCGACTCCCGGCCCTCCGACTTCACCCGCCCCGGCCACGTGGTGCCGCTGCGGGCCAAGGCGGGCGGCGTGCTGCGGCGGCCCGGGCACACCGAGGCCGCCGTCGACCTGGCCCGGATGGCCGGGCTGCGCCCGGCCGGCGCGCTCGGCGAGATCGTGTCCGCCAAGGACGACGGCGACATGGCCCGGTACGACGAGCTGATGGTGTTCGCGGCCGAGCACGACCTCACACTGATCACGATCGCCGATCTGATCCGCGTACCGGCGGCGGTACGAGAAGCAGGTCGCCAGGGTCGCCCAGACCAAGCTGCCCACCGCGCACGGCGAGTTCACCGCCTACGGCTACGACTCGCTGATCGACGGCATCGAGCACATCGCGCTGGTCGCGGGGGACATCGGCGACGGGCGCGAGGTGTTGGTGCGGGTGCACTCCGAGTGCCTGACCGGCGACGTGCTGGGCTCGCTGCGCTGCGACTGCGGGCCGCAGCTGGAGGCCGCGCTGGCCGCGGTGGCCGACGAGGGCCGTGGCGTGGTGCTCTACGTGCGGGGACACGAGGGCCGCGGGATCGGTCTGATGCACAAGCTGCAGGCCTACCAGCTGCAGGACGGCGGCGCGGACACCGTCGACGCGAACCTCGCGCTCGGGATGCCGGCGGACGGCCGCGACTACGGCACCGGGGCGCAGATCCTGCGCGACCTCGGGGTGGTCTCGATGCGGCTGCTCACCAACAACCCGGACAAGCGGGCCGGGCTGGAAGGCTACGGCCTGGAGATCGTCGAGCGGGTGCCGCTGCCGATCCGCGCCACCCGGGAGAACCTCCGGTACCTGCGCACCAAGCGGGACCGGATGGGCCACGACCTGCCCGGGCTGGACGAGGGCGCGTGAGCCGGATCGGCCGCGCCGAGGACCGCGGAGCCCTGGACGCCGCCGGGCTGCGCGTCGCCGTCGCTGCCGCCCGCTGGCACGCCGAGATCGCCGACTCCCTGCTGGAGCGGGCGCTGGCGGTCGCCGCCAAGGCCGGGGTCAGCGAGCCGACGGTGGTGCGGGTTCCCGGCTCGCTAGAGCTGGCGGTGGTCTGCCAGGAGCTGGCCCGCGAGCACGACGCCGTGGTGGCGCTCGGCGTGGTGATCCGCGGCGGGACCCCGCACTTCGACTACGTCTGCGACTCGGTCACCGCCGGGTTGACCCGGGTCGCCCTCGACGAGCGCACCCCGATCGGCAACGGGGTGCTGACCTGCGACACCGTGCAGCAGGCCGAGGACCGCTGCGGTCGTCCGGAGTCCGCGGAGGACAAGGGCGGCGACGCCTGCCGGGCCGCGCTGGAGACCGCCGTCGCGCTGCGCGACCTCCGCGGCTCACCGCGTGCACCGACATGATCGGGAGGCCGCACCGCGGCGACCGGGCGCACCAGCTGGTCGTGCGCCCGCGCGTGCTGCGCTGGGCTGCCTCGGTGACCGCGGCGCTGTTCCTGACCGTGCTGACGGTAGCCGCCGTGCTGCTGCGGATCGCCCCCACCGGGGTGTACTTCCGGGAGGCCGACCAGTGGGCGCTCATCCTGCTCGGCGCCCTGATGGCCGGCGGTGCGCTGCTGTTCGCGCGGCCTCGGGTGCGGGCCGACGCCGAGGGCGTCGAGGTGCGCAACCTGCTCGGGGTGCGCCGACTGCCGTGGTCGGACGTGCACGGAGTGTCCTTCCCGGACGGCGCCTCGTGGGCCCGGCTGGACCTCGACTACGACGAGTACCTGCCGCTGATGGCGATCCAGTCCAGCGACCGGCAGCGCGCGGTGAGGGCCGTCTCCGCGCTCCGTGAGCTGCACGCCGCCGCCGTGCCGGCCCGTGATGTGGACCGCAAGCGCCTACCCTGAGCGCCGTGACAGTGCCGCGACTGCGGCTCGTGAGCGACGACGGTGTCAGGCGCGCACGGGTCGCCGAGCCGGACGCCTCCGCCGTGCGGCTGGGCGACATCAGGCTGCGCAACCGACTGGTGACCTCGGCGAGCCTGCTCGGCTACGGCGCGGCGAACTCCGCGCTGGGGTACGGGATGAGCCCGGTGGCCCGGTTCGTGCCGCTGCCCGAGTTCGGCGCGGTCACCACCCGCACGCTGACCGTGCAGCCGCGGGAGGGGCACTTCACCACCCGCGACGTGTGGCCGCTGCGCGAGCTGCCCGCACTGCTGCGCCGGTACCGCACCGTGCTGCGCCGCACCGACGCCGGCTGGCTGAACGCGTTCGGCTGGTGCAACGTCGGGATCGAGGCCTACCTGCGCGACTACTACCCGCGCACCCGGGACCAGTGGACGATCATCTCGCTGGGTGGGTTCTCCGCCGAGGAGTTCGTCAGCCTGGTCGACGCGGTGAACACCGCCGTGCCGGCGGGGGACATCGCCGCGGTGGAGCTGAACGTCTCCTGCCACAACGTCGAGGTCGATCTCGCCGCGATCGTGCAGGAGGTGCTGGTCGAAGCGGTGCCGCGCAGCGCGCATCCGGTGATCCTCAAGCTGTCCGCCGACCACGACTACCTGGACGCCGCCCGACGGGCCGCCCGGGCGGGGGTGTCGGCGCTGAGCGCGATCAACACCGTGAAGGGGCTTCGCCTCGACCCGGGTACCGGACGGCCCTGGCTGGCGAACCGCTACGGCGGGCTGTCCGGGCGCGCGATCAAGCCGATCGCGCTGCGGGTGGTCGCCGAGCTACGCGACGCCGGCGTCGCGCTGCCGATCATCGGAGGTGGCGGGGTGCGCACCGGCGCCGACTGCCGCGAGTTCTTCTGGGCCGGCGCCGACGCGGTCAGCATCGGCAGCGAGGCCTGGTTGGCCAGCTACCCCGGCTACGCGCTCGCACCGCTGCGCGGCTTGCGGATTCGCCGCCTGATGCGGTCGGTTCAGCGCTACGCTCCGCGACAGCCAGGAAAGCCGTCTCCAGGCTGACAGACCATCCTGAGGGAGGTGGTGCGTGATGAGCGCGCCGCATCGGGCGGAGGCCCGCCGGCCACGGGTGGTGCTGTTCGACGTCCTCGAGACCCTGCTGCGCCTGGACGGCATGCGTGACCGGTTCGTCGAGATCGGTCGCCCCGAGCACGAGCTGGAACTGTTCTTCGCACGCACGGTGCGCGACGGCATGGCGCTCACCCTTGCCGGCCGGGCCCGACCGTTCGCCGATGTCGCCCGCGCCGCGCTGCTCACCACCGCCGGATACAAGATCGGCGAGGAGGCCGTGCAGCACGTGCTGTCCGGCTTCCGGGTGCTGCCGCCGCACCCGGACGCCGAGCCCGCCTTCGCCGCGCTGGCCACCGCCCGGGTGCCGATCTACGCCTTCACCCAGGGCTCCGCGGCGTCCGCTCGGGCGGCGCTGGAGCGTGCCGGGCTGCACACCTACCTGCGTGGGGTGTTCTCCTGCGAGGACATCGGCTCGTTCAAGCCGCCGGCCCGGGTCTACCACTGGGCGTGCGACCAGGCCGACTCCGTGCCCCGGTCCACCGCGATGGTCGCCGCACATTCCTGGGACGTGCACGGCGCGATGCGGGCCGGGCTGGTCGGCGGGTTCGTGACCCGGCTGGAGGGCAAGGTGCCGGACGTGGTGGACCCGCCGCACGTGGTCGCCGACCGACTCGACACGCTGGCCGAGAAGCTGCTCGCACTGCCGTCCTGAGAAGCTGCTCGCACCGCCGTCCTGAGGAGTGCCGAGCGCCCACCCCGGCAATGAGCGGGCTTATTCCGCCCTCGGGCGCGGCCGGATGCGGAATGAGCGGGCTTATTCGAGTACGCGGGGGTGGCCGGAGCGCCCGGCCAACCGGGTTCGCACGGCGGCCTACCCTGGGGTGCACCATGGCCGAGCGCAGCTCCTTCCGCCCCGCCCCCGGCACCATCCCGGACGACCCGGGCGTCTACCGATTCTGCGATGCGCAGGGCCGGGTGATCTACGTCGGCAAGGCGAAGAGCCTGCGGAGCCGGCTCAACTCCTACTTCGCCGACCTGACGATGCTGCACCCGCGCACCCGGCAGATGGTGTCCTCGGCGGCGGACGTCTCGTGGACGGTGGTCGCCACCGAGGTCGAGGCGCTCCAGCTCGAGTACAACTGGATCAAGGAGTACGACCCGCGGTTCAACGTGCGCTACCGGGACGACAAGTCCTACCCGGTGCTCGCGGTCACACTCAACGAGGAGTACCCGCGGCTGCATGTCTACCGCGGCGCGCGCCGCAAGGGGGTGCGGTACTTCGGCCCGTACGCGCACGCCTGGGCGATCCGGGAGACCCTCGACCTGCTGTTGCGGGTGTTCCCGGCGCGCACCTGCAGCGCTGGGGTATTCAAGCGGCACGGCCAGATCGGCCGGCCCTGCCTGCTCGGCTACATCGACAAGTGCTCGGCGCCGTGCGTGGGCCGGGTGGACGCCGACGAGCACCGGAACATCGTCGAGGACTTCTGCGAGTTCCTCTCCGGCCGCACCGAGCGCCTGATGCGCGACCTGGAGCGCAGGATGCAGGCCGCTGCCGACGACCTCGAGTTCGAGCGGGCGGCCCGGCTGCGCGACGACCTCGGCGCGCTGCGCCGTGCGATGGAGAAGCAGGCCGTGGTGCTCGGCGACGGCACGGACGCCGACGTGGTGGCCTTCGCCGCGGACGAGCTGGAGGCCGCGGTCCAGGTGTTCCACGTCCGCGGTGGCCGGGTCCGCGGGCAGCGCGGCTGGGTGATCGAGAAGGTGGAGCCGGCCGATACCGCGTCGCTGGTCGGCCAGTTCCTCGCCCAGTTCTACGGCGAGCAGGCCGCGCTGGCCGTCGATCTCAACGGGTCGTCCGACGACTCGGCCCAGCCGGTGCCGCGCGAGGTGCTGGTGCCCGAGCTGCCACCGGACGCCGACGCTCTCGCCGAGTGGCTGTCCGGGCTGCGCGGCAGCCGGGTGCAACTGCGGGTGCCGCGGCGTGGCGACAAGCGCGCGTTGATCGAGACCGTCGAGCGCAACGCGGCCGACGCGTTCGCGCTGCACAAGCTGCGTCGGGCCGGTGACCTGACCGCACGGTCGGCCGCGCTGCAGGAGATCCAGGACGGGCTCGGTCTGGACACCGCCCCACTGCGGATCGAGTGCATCGACGTCAGCCACGTGCAGGGCAGCGACGTGGTCGCTGCGCTGGTCGTGTTCGAGGACGGGTTGGCCCGGAAGTCGGACTACCGGCGCTTCGACGTCCGCGGCGGAGCCGACGGCGGAGACACCGCAGCGATCGCCGAGGTGGTGCGCCGCCGCTTCCGCCGCTACCTGCAGGAACGGGACGAGCGCCCCGGGGTGGACCCGGAGACGGGGCGGGCCCGCAAGTTCGCCTACCCGCCCAATCTGCTGGTGGTGGACGGCGGCATGGCACAGGTCGCCGCGGCCTCGGACGTGCTCACCGAGCTCGGCATCACCGACGTGGCGGTCTGCGGGCTGGCCAAGCGCCTCGAGGAGGTATGGCTGCCGGCCGACCCCGACCCGGTGATCCTGCCGCGCAGCAGCGAGGGGCTCTATCTGCTGCAGCGCATCCGGGACGAGGCGCACCGGTTCGCGATCACCTACCACCGCCGGAAGCGCTCGGTACGGATGACCGGGTCCGAGTTGGACGACGTGCCGGGTCTCGGCCCGGCGCGGCGACGCGCGCTGCTCAAGCATTTCGGCTCGGTGCGCAAGCTGCGCGAGGCAGACCTCGCCGAGATCGCCGCGGTGCCGGGGATGGGCCGCCGGACCGCGGAGGCCGTGGTCGCCGCGCTGGCCGGCGCTGCCGGGGAACCGCCGCCACCGGCGCGCCCCGCACTGGAAGACGCGGCACTGGAAGACGCGGCACTGGAAGACGCGGCACTGGAAGACTCTGTACTGCAAGACTCGGCAGTAGGTCAGCCCGAGACCGCCCCAGGCGATTGACCGGGAGGCGACATGAGCGAGGGCGGCACCGACCCGTCCGGGATCAAGGTTGCGCTGATCAGTGGCCTGTCCGGGGCGGGACGCAGCACGGCGGCGAAGGTGCTCGAGGATCTCGGCTGGTTCGTGGTCGACAACCTGCCGCCGGAGCTGATCACCACGATGATGGAGCTCGGCGCGAAGGCCACCGGCGAGATCACCCGGATCGCGGTCGTGATCGACGTGCGCTCCCGGGCGTTCACCCGCGACCTGTCCGCGGTGATCAAGGATCTGGACGAGCGGGGCTACCGCCCGCAGCTGCTGTTCCTGGAGGCCGCGGACACGGTACTGATCCGCCGGTTCGAGCAAGTGCGCCGCCGGCACCCGCTGCAGGGCGAGGGGCGGCTGGCGGACGGGATCGCCGCCGAACGTGAGCTGCTCTGGCCGCTGCGGGACGCGGCCGACCTCGTGGTGGACACCAGCTGGCTGACGGTGCCGCGGCTGCGTGCGACCCTGGAGCAGTCGTTCGGTTCCGACCTGGACACCAACACCCGGGTGACGCTGCTCTCCTTCGGCTACAAGTACGGGTTGCCGATCGACTCCGACATGGTGGCCGACGTCCGTTTCCTGCCGAATCCGTTCTGGATCCCGGAGCTGCGCGACCTGACCGGGCGGGACACCGAGGTCAGCGACTACGTGCTCACCCAGGAGGGGGCCGAGGAGTTCCTCGACCGGTACGTCGAGCTGCTGCAGTTGGTCGGGGCGGGCTACCGCCGGGAGGGCAAGCGGTTCATGACGGTGTCGATCGGCTGCACCGGCGGCAAGCACCGCAGCGTCGCGATGGCCGAGCAGCTGGGCAAGCGGCTGACCGGTGAAGGGCTGCCGGTCAGCGTCGTGCACCGCGACCTGGGTCGCGAGTGAGCCGGCCGACCGTTCCGATCCGTCACGCCGACCAGTTGCGCGTCGTCGCGCTCGGCGGCGGGCACGGGCTGTACGCGACGCTCCGCGCGCTGCGGACCCTGACCGAGGACGTCACCGCGGTCGTGACAGTGGCCGACGACGGTGGGTCGTCCGGGCGGCTGCGTGGCGAGCTGGGCATTCTGCCCCCCGGTGACCTGCGGATGGCGCTGACCGCGCTGGCTGAGGACGAGCCCGAGGATGAGACCGCGGACGAGCCCGACCACGAGGCCGGCGGCGCTACCTGGGGAGACGGCCGGGTGTCCTGGCGCTCGGTGTTCCAGCACCGCTTCGGCGGAACCGGTGCGCTGGCCGGGCACGCGGTCGGGAACCTGCTGCTCGCCGGCCTGATCGACGTGCTCAAGGATCCGGTGGCGGCGCTGGACGAGGCGTGCCGGCTGCTCGGGGTGCACGGGCGGGTGCTGCCGATGAGCGAGCGACCGCTGACCATCGAGGCGGACGTCACCGGTCTGGACGGCGACCCGTCCCAGGTGCGCCGGATCCGCGGCCAGGTCGCGGTGGCGAGCACGCCCGGTCGGGTGCGCCGGGTGCTGCTGCGACCATCCGAGCCGGCGGCGTGTGCCGCCGCCGTCGCCGCCGTGCGGTCGGCCGACGCCGTGGTGCTCGGTCCTGGATCGTGGTTCACCAGCGTGCTGCCGCACCTGCTCGTACCGGACCTGCACAGGGCGCTCGTCGACACCCCGGCCCGGCGGATCGTGGTGCTCAACCTCGCGCCGCAACCGGGAGAGACGGCCGGGTTCTCGCCCGAACGGCACCTGGACGTACTCTCCGAGCACGCGCCGGCGCTTCGCGTCGACGCCGTGCTCGCCGACGTGGACGCGGTGGTGGTACCCGAGCTGCTGCAGCGGGCGGCGCGTCGGCTGGGTGGCGAGGCGCACCTCGCCGCGGTGGCGGCCGCGGACGGTTCCCCGCGGCACGACCCGAACGCGCTGGCCCTGGCGCTGGGCGGGGTGCTGAGCAGCGCGCCGACCGGCGGCCCAGCGGGAGAGGAGAAGCTCAGGTGGCGATGACCGCAGCGGTCAAGGACGAGCTCAGCAGGTTCGTGGTCACCAAGCCGTGTTGCCGCCGGGCCGAGGTCTCCACCATGTTGCGGTTCGCCGGCGGGCTGCACATCGTCGGCGGGCGGGTGGTGATCGAGGCCGAGCTGGACACCGGGTCGGTGGCTCGACGGCTGCGCCGCGGAGATCCAGGAGGTCTACGGGCACAACCCGGACATGCACGTGATCACCTCCGGTGGGCTGCGCCGGGGGGCGCGCTACGTGATCCGGGTGGTGCGCGACGGCGAGGACCTGGCGCGGCAGACCGGACTGATCGACGGTCGTGGCCGACCGGTGCGCGGGCTCCCGCCGGCGGTGGTGTCCGGCGGGGTGTGTGACGCGGAGGCGGCCTGGCGCGGGGCGTTCCTGGCGCACGGCTCGCTCACCGAGCCCGGTCGCAGCTCGGCGCTCGAGGTGACCTGTCCGGGGCCGGAGGCGGCGTTGGCGCTGGTCGGGGCGGCGCGCCGGCTGGGCGTCGCGGCCAAGGCGCGCGAGGTCCGGGGTGCCGACCGGGTGGTGGTCCGCGACGGTGACGCGATCAGCGCGCTGCTCACCCGGCTCGGCGGGCACCAGAGCGTGCTGGCCTGGGAGGAGCGCCGGATGCGCCGCGAGGTGCGCGCCACGGCCAACCGGCTGGCCAACTTCGACGACGCCAACCTGCGCCGGTCCGCGCGGGCGGCCGTCGCGGCCGCGGCCCGGGTCAAGCGCGCCCTCGAGCTGCTCGGCGACGACGTGCCGGATCACCTGCTGGCGGCGGGCAAGCTGCGCGTCGAGCACACCCAGGCGTCGCTGGAGGAGCTCGGCCAGCTGGCCGACCCGCCGATGACCAAGGATGCGATCGCCGGCCGGATCCGGCGGCTGCTGCAGACCGCCGACAAGCGCGCCGCCGACCTGGGCGTGCCGGACACCGACTCGGCCGTCACCCCGGACATGTTCTGAGCCCTGCCGAGTTCACCGCCCCACCCCGCCACGCGCACGCCGCCAACGCCCCGCCCAAACGCACGCCCCACCCCGCCACGCGCACGAGCACGGCACGCCATCCAACCCGCAATGAGCGGGCTTATTCGGCCTGAACGGCCGCCGTGAACCCGCAATAAGCCCGCTCATTGCGGATTTGGGCGCGGGGTGGAGTGGGCGTGCTGCTCGCGCCGGCGGCCGGCACAGCTCACCCGCGGGCTCACCCTTCGGCGGGGAGCACGACCGACTAGGCTTGAACCAAGATCGGTGCCCAAGATACGTGCGTCGGTTTGCGGCCGCACACCACCACAGGCGAGAGGTTCGAGGAGGCAGGCGTGACGGTCCGGGTTGGCGTGAACGGATTCGGGCGGATCGGACGGAACTTCTGGCGCGCGCTCGATGCCCAGCGGGCGGCGAACGGCGTGGACCTCGAGGTCGTCGCCGTCAACGACATCACCGACAACGCCACGCTGGCGCACCTGCTGCGTTACGACACCATCCTCGGCCGGCTGCCGCACCAGGTCCGGGCCACCGACGACGAGATCGTCGTCAACGGCAGTGCCTTCAAGGTGCTCGCCGTGCGCGATCCCGGCGAGCTGCCGTGGAAGGACCTCGGGGTCGACATCGTCGTCGAGTCGACCGGCCTGTTCACCAACGCCGAGGCCGCCCACAAGCACGTCGACGCCGGGGCAAAGAAGGTGGTGATCTCCGCGCCGGCCAAGGGCGAGGACCTCACCGTGGTGATGGGGGTCAACGACGACGCCTACGACGGCTCCCAGACGATCATCTCCAACGCCTCGTGCACGACGAACTGCCTGGCGCCGATGGCCAAGGTCGTCGACGACGCCTTCGGTATCCAGCGCGGCCTGATGACCACGATCCACGCCTACACCACCGACCAGAACCTGCAGGACGGCCCGCACAAGGACCTCCGCCGGGCCAGGGCGGCCGCGGTCAACATCGTCCCGACCTCGACCGGCGCCGCGAAGGCGATCGGCCTGGTGCTGCCGCACCTGCTGGGCAAGCTGGACGGCTACGCGCTGCGGGTGCCGGTGGTCACCGGCTCGGTCACCGACCTCACCGCGACGGTCGGCCGGGAGACCAGCGTCGAGGAGGTCAACGCGGCGCTCAAGGAGGCCGCCGACGGCTGGCTGGAGGGCATCCTGCGCTACACCGAGGACCCGATCGTCTCCGCCGACATCGTCACCGACCCCGCCTCGTGCATCTTCGACGCCGGGCTCACCAAGGTGATCGACGACCAGGTCAAGGTCGTCGGCTGGTACGACAACGAGTGGGGCTACTCCAACCGGCTCGTCGACGTCACCGCGCTGGTCGCCTCGAAGCTGTGAGAACCCTCGACGACCTGATCGCCGTCGGGGTCGGCGGCCGGAACGTGCTGGTCCGGGCCGACCTGAACGTCCCCCTCGACGGTTCCACGATCACCGACGACGGCCGCATCCGTGCCTCGGTGCCGACGATCCGACGGCTGCTCGATTCCGGGGCGGCGGTGACCGTCGTCGCCCACCTCGGCCGGCCGAACGGACCGGATCCGGCGCTGTCGCTGGCCCCGATCGCGGCCCGGCTCGGTGAGCTGCTCGACGCCGAGGTGCCGCTGGTCGAGCTCGGCGCGCCGCGCCCGGACGCCGCGCGTCGTGCTGCTGGAGAACATCCGCTTCGACCCACGCGAGACGTCCAAGGACGCCGCCGAACGCGGCGCGCTGGCCGACGAGCTGGTCGCCGCCGTCGGGTCGGAGGGGGCGTTCGTGTCCGACGGCTTCGGCGTGGTGCACCGCGAGCAGGCCTCGGTCGTCGAGGTCGCCGAACGGCTGCCCAGCTACGCCGGGGACCTGGTGGTCACCGAGGTCGAGGTGCTGCGCGAGCTGATCGAGCACCCGAAGGAACCGGTCGTCGTCTTGCTGGGCGGCTCGAAGGTGTCGGACAAGCTCGGCGTGATCGAGGCGCTGCTGCCCCGGGTGGACGCGCTGCTGGTCGGCGGCGGGATGTGCTTCACGTTCCTCGCCGCGCTCGATTTCGACATCGGGGACTCGCTGGTCGAGCCGGACTTCATCGAGGCCTGCGACCGGTTCCTGGACACCGACAAGGTCATGCTCCCGGTCGACATCGTGGTCGCATCGGAGATCAGCGAGGACGCCGAGCCGCAGATCGTGCCGGTGGAGAGCATCCCGGACGGGATGAAGGGCCTGGACATCGGCCCGGAGACGGTTGCCGGTTTCTCCGAGGTGCTGGAGTTCGCCCGGACGGTGTTCTGGAACGGCCCGATGGGCGTCTTCGAGGTGTCGCCGTTCGCGGCCGGCACCAAGGGCATCGCCGAGGCGGTGGCCAAGGTCGGGGTCAGCGTGGTGGGCGGCGGGGACTCGGCCGCCGCGATCCGGGCCCTCGGGCTGAACGAGGGCGACTTCACACACATCTCGACCGGCGGTGGAGCGTCCCTGGAGTACCTGGAAGGCAAGCAGCTCCCCGGACTGGTCGTACTGGAGGACTAACCGTGCCGCGCACTCCGTTGATCGCCGGCAACTGGAAGATGAACCTCACGCACCTGGAGGGCATCGCGCTCGTCCAGAAGCTGGCGTTCGCCCTGCCGGACAAGTACTACGACAAGATCGACGTCGCGGTGCTGCCGCCGTTCACGAACATCCGCAGCATCCAGATCATGATCGAGGGCGACGAGCTGCTGATGGTGCACGGCGCCCAGGACCTCTCCCCGCACGACTCCGGCCCGTACACCGGCGACGTCTCCGGCCCGATGCTCGCCAAGCTGGACTGCAGCTACGTGATCGTCGGCCACTCCGAGCGCCGGGAGCACCACCACGAGGACGACGCGCTGGTCAACGCCAAGGTCAAGGCCGCGCTGCGCAACGGGCTGACCCCGATCCTGTGCGTCGGCGAGGGGCTCGAGGTGCGCGCGGCGGAAGGTCATGTGCCGCACTGCACGCGCCAGGTGGACGCCGGGCTAGCCGGCGTCTCGGCCGAGCAGGTGGCCGACGATGGTGATCGCCTACGAGCCGATCTGGGCGATCGGAACCGGACGGGTCGCCACCCCGGCCGACGCGGAGGCGGTGTGCGCCGCGCTGCGTGCGCGGATCGACGAGCGGTACGACGCGGCCACCGCCGAGTCGGTACGCGTCCTGTACGGCGGGTCGGTGAAGGCCAACAACATCGCAGAACTGATGGCCGAGCCGAACATCGACGGTGCGCTGGTGGGTGGGGCGAGCATCGACGCCGACGAGTTCGCCAAGCTCTGCGCGATCGCGGCCGGCGGTCCGCTGCCGTAGGAGAGTGCCGCGCGTCGTGCGGACCTGGCGCAGGCGTATTCTTTCGGGGTCTGTTCCCGAGCGAGGATCACATGCGGTTAGCCCTTCAGATCGTCCTGATCGTCTCCAGCGTCGTGCTCGTACTGCTCATCCTGTTGCACCGCGGCCGTGGTGGCGGCCTGTCCAGCCTGTTCGGCGGCGGGATGCAGTCGAGCCTCTCCGGATCAAGCGTCGTGGAGAAGAACCTGGACCGGCTGACCCTGTTCGTCGGGGCGATCTGGCTGATCTCGATCGTCGGGACCGGACTTCTGGTGAAGATCGAGAGCTGAGAAGCGGAGCCCGAGAGATGGCCAGTGGCAACGCTATCCGCGGCACCCGAGTCGGGGCGGGTCCGATGGGAGAGAGCGAGCGCGGCGAGACCGCGCCGCGGCGTCGGGTGTCGTACTGGTGCGCGAACGGTCACCAGACCACGCCCACGTTCGCGACCGAGGCGGAGGAACCGGACACCTGGGACTGCCCGCGTTGCGGGCTTCCCGCCGGACCCAACGTCGAGGCCCCGCCCGCCGCGCCGCGCAACGAGCCGTACAAGACCCACCTCGCGTACGTGAAGGAACGGCGCTCGGACGAGGACGGCGCGGCGATCCTCGACGAGGCGCTCGCCAGGCTGCGGACTCAGCGCGAGAATCTGAGCGCCGGCCAGGGCGGTCCGCAGGCTCAGGCCCGAACGGGCGTTTCGGCAGGTCGCGGGAAGCAATAGCCTGCGCCGATGACCCGTTGGACGCTCGACCCCGACCAGATTCCGAGCGCGTGGTTCAACGTGGCGCCGCACCTGCCGACGCCGCTGGACCCGCCTCTTCACCCGGCCACCCGTGAGCCGCTCGGACCGGACGACCTCACGCCGCTGTTCCCGATGGCGCTGATCGGGCAGGAGGTCAGCGCCGATCCGTGGATCGACATCCCCGGCGAGGTGCTCGACATCCTCCGGCTGTGGCGCCCGACGCCGCTGTTCCGTGCGGTGCGTCTGGAGCAGGCGCTCGGCACCCCGGCGCGGATCTACTACAAGGACGAATCGGTCTCGCCGGCCGGCAGCCACAAACCGAACACCGCCGTGCCGCAGGCCTTCTACAACGCCGCCGAGGGCATCACCCGGCTGACCACCGAGACCGGCGCCGGCCAGTGGGGCACCGCGCTGGCCTTCGCCTGCGCCCAGTTCGACCTGGAGTGCGAGGTCTACATGGTGCGCGCCAGCTACGAGCAGAAGCCCTACCGGCGGGTGATCATGGAGACCTGGGGTGCCTCCGTCGTGCCGTCGCCAGTGGATCGAGGAGGACCACCCCGGCTCGCTGGGCTTGGCGATCACCGACGCGGTCCGGGCGGCCGCGCCGAAGGAGGACACCCACTACTCGCTCGGCTCGGTGCTCAACCACGTGCTGCTGCACCAGACGGTGATCGGGTTGGAGGCCAAGGAGCAGCTCGCCCTGGCCGGTGAGCGGCTGCCGGACGTCGTCATCGCCCCGTGTGGCGGCGGCTCGAACCTGGGCGGCATCGCCGGCCCGTTCGTCCCGGACGATGGCGTCCGGTTGCTCGCGGTCGAACCGCTGTCCTGCCCGACGCTCACCCAGGGCCGGTTCGAGTACGACTTCGGGGACAGCGTGGGGATGGCCCCGCTGCTGAAGATGTACACCCTCGGCCACGACTTCGTGCCGCCGAGCATCCACGCCGGCGGGCTGCGCTACCACGGCGACTCGCCGATCATCTCCGCGCTGGTACGAGACAAGCGGATGGAGGCCGTCGCCTACCCGCAGGGCAAGGTGTTCGAGGCGGCCGTGCAGTTCGCCAAGGCGGAGGGCAGGATCGCCGCGCCGGAAGCGGCGCACGCGATCCGCGCAACAATCGACGAGGCGCTGGCGGCGAAGGAGGCGGGGGAGGAGCGGGTGATCCTGTTCAACTTCTGCGGCCACGGCCTGCTCGACCTGTCCGCCTACGACGACTACCTCAATGGCAGGCTTCCCGACGAGCAGGGGTGACCCGGTGCACGCGGTGATCAACCATCTGACGGTGAGCGTGCCGCCGGCCGAGGAGACCGTCCGCGACCTGCAGCAGAACGCGCTCAAGGCGGCGATGGCCGTCGACGGCATCATCGGCGTGCACCTGGTCAAGATCGCCGACGACCATCTCGTGATGCTGATCTTCGGCGAGCACCCCGAGGCGCTGCAACGGCTGAACGCGGAGGTCGGCTCGCCGTGGATCGAGCGCAATATCGGTCCGCTGGTCACCCGCCCGCCCGACCGGGTGGTCGGGGAGGTGATCGCCTCGACGCTGATGAGCTGATCAGCTGACCGCGATTTCACTCGAGGGCGCGCAGCAGTGCTCCGGGGCGGGCGGTGCGGACGCCGATGGCGTGCAGCCGGTCCTGCAGGCCGCGGTCGGCGGTGACCACGATGATTGCGCCGGCCGAGTCGGCGTCGTCCGCAAGCTCGGCGGCCGTCTGCACGATGCTGTCGTCGCCCACCCCGGGTGCCTGCACCACTGTCAGCGGCAGGTCGTCGTCGACCGGACCCGGCTGCGCGGCGTCCCGGGCCTTGCCCTCCAGGACGACGATCACGTGTGGCTCGGCCCCTTCGGCGCCCAACGCGGCGGCCAGCGCCGCCGGACCCGTGCGGAGCGCGGCCGCGAGCCGGTCGAGCAACCGCCGGGCGGCACCTGCCCGATCCCGCCACCAACCGTCCGGGCGCGACCCGACGACGTTCGCGGCGTCCACGATCACCTGCGCGGCGCGCGAAGGGCTCACGCCACGGGCGGCTGGAGCTCGCGCGGGAGTTTCGCCGCCGCACCCCGGTCCAGTAGCCAGAGGGTCCGCCGCTGCCCCTGCGCGCCGGTGCCTGGCACGGCCACCTCACCCGCGCCGCTCAGCGCGAGCGCCACGGCCTTCGCCTTGGGCTCCCCGGTCACGATCAGCCAGACCTCGATGGACTGCCGGATCGCGGGCAGCGTGAGGCTGATCCTGGTCGGCGGCGGCTTGGGAGAGCCGTGCACCGCGACCACGCTGCGCTCGGTCTCGTACACCGCGGGGGAGTGCGGGAAGATCGACGCGACGTGGCCCTCCTCGCCCATCCCGAGCATGCAGACGTCGAAGCTGGGTACCGGGGCGTGGTCCTCGGGCCTGGCGTGCTCGGCCAGCAGCGCGGCGTAGGCCGGCCGCGGCCGCGTCGGCGTCCTCGCCGAACTCGCCGTCCGAGGGTGCCATCGGGTGCACCCGGGCCGGGTCCACCGACACGTGGTCGAGCAGGGCCTGCCGAGCCTGGGTCTCGTTGCGCTCCGGGTGCCCCGCCGGCAGGAACCGCTCGTCCCCCCAGAACAGCTCGACGGCCGACCAGTCCACCGCGTCGCGGGCCGGTGCCTCGCGGAGCTGTTCGAGCACCCCGATGCCGGTGCCGCCCCCGGTGAGCACGATCATCGGGACGTCGCCGCCGGCCTGGATGTCGACCAGCCGGGTCACCAGCCGGGCCGCGGTCGCGGCGGTGAGCAGCTGCGGATTGGCGTGCACCACCACTTCGATGTGGCTCACCGAGCGCCCACCTTGGCCGTCGACCGGCCCTTGGTGATCTCGGACAGCCCGGAAAGCGCCTCGGCGTAGATCTCGTCGACGTCGAGCCGGCGGAGCTCCTCGGCCAGGCAGTCCTTCACCGCGCGTCGAGTCAGGGTGACCAGCCGGTCGGGCTGCCCGGGCTGGCGCAGCGTGCCGATCTTGCCGTCCGGGCGCACCAGCTCGATCGGCCCGGACGGCCGGTCCAGCCGGACCGAGTACGATGCCCGGGCCCGCGTCGTTGCGCAGCCGCCGCACCGGCACCTGCAGCCGGGTCTGCAACCAACCCGCCATCAGGTCGCTCGACGGCGAGACCGGCTCGCCGGTCACCACCGCCGGGTGGCCGGCTCGTGGGCGGGTTGTCCATCGCCGCCGCGATCAGCGCCCGCCATAGGCGTGATCCGTGACCAGGTCAGGTCGGTGTCGCCGCTCACGTGGTTCAGCCGGCGCTGCTCCAGCGCGCGGGCCGGGTTCGCCGCGGCGAGCGCGTCGGTGATCCGCCGGTTCCCGAGCCGTCCCCACCGGGTCCTCCGACGGCACCGGCGGCGCCTCGCGCCGGCCACCAGACGACCACCGGCGTGTCCGGCAGCAGCAGCGGCACGACCATGCCGGCGCTCGGCTCGTCACCGGCCAGCGCGCCGTAGCCGCGGAGCACGATCACCTCGCTGGCGCCGGCGTCGCCGCCCACCCGGATCTGGGCGTCCAGCCGCGCAGCGGCCCGCTTCGCGCCCCGGGCCAGCACGATGACCCGGCACGGGTGCTCGCGGCTCGCCTCGTTGGCCGCGTCGATGGCGTTCTCCACGTCCGGCCCGTCCGTCGGTGACCACGACCAGGGTCAGCACCCGGCCCAGGGCCAGCACGCCGCCGGTCTCGCGCAGCTCGATCAGCTTGCGGTTGACCCCTGGGTCGAGGTGGCGGGCAGGTCAACGATCATCTGTCGTCTCCAGCTCGAATGGTCGGGTCGAGGGGTCGGCGGTCACGGCCGCCGCCAGGTGCGACCGAAGCGGGCGATCATCTCGTCCGCCCGCGGCGGGCCCCAGCTGCCGGCCGGGTACGGGTCGGGGAACTCGCTGAGGGAGGCCCAACCCTCCAGCACCGGGTCGAGGATCTCCCAGGAGCGCTCCACCTCGCGGTTCACCGGGAACAGCGACGGCTCGCCGAGCAGCACGTCGAGGATCAGCCGCTCGTAGGCCTCCGGGGAGGCCTCGGTGAAGGCCGTGCCGTAGGCGAAGTCCATCGTGACGTCGCGGACCTCCATCGTGGTGCCTGGCACCTTGGAGCCGAACCGCGTCGTCACGCCCTCGTCCGGCTGGACCCGCACGACCAGCGCGTTCTGCCCCAGCTCCTCGGTCATGTACGCGTCGAAGGGCAGGTGCGGCGCGCGCTTGAACATCACCGCGATCTCGGTGACCCGCCGGCCGAGCCGCTTGCCGGTGCGCAGGAAGAACGGCACCCCGGCCCAGCGCCGGGTGTCCACCTCGAGGCTGATCGCGGCGTAGGTCTCGGTCTTGGAGTTCGGGTCGAAGCCCTTCTCGTCGCGCAGCCCCGGCACCAGCTCGCCGCCCTGCCAGCCGCCGGTGTACTGCCCGCGTGCGGTGGTCTCGACTGATCGGCTCGATCAGCTTGGTCGCGGACAGCACCTTGATCTTCTCGATCCGCAGCTCGTGCGGGCGGAACGAGACCGGCTCCTCCATCGCGGTCAGCGCCAGCAGCTGCATGCAGGTGGTTCTGGATCACGTCCCGAGCCGCCCCGATCCCGTCGTAGTAGCCGGCCCGGCCGCCGAGGCCGATGTCCTCGGCCATCGTGATCTGCACCGAGTCGACGTAGTTCGCGTTCCAGATCGGCTCGTAGAGCTGGTTGGCGAAGCGCAACGCGAGCAGGTTCTGCACCGTCTCCTTGCCGAGGTAGTGGTCGATGCGGAACACCGAGTCCTCGGGGAAGACCTCGTTGACGATCGCGTTGAGCTCCTTGGCGGTCTTCAGGTCGTGGCCGAACGGCTTCTCGATCACCACCCGGCGCCAGCCGGTGTGCACGTCGGCGCCGGCCAGCCCGGCGCGGTTGAGCTGCTTGAGCACCACCGGGAAGGCGCTCGGCGGGATGGACAGGTAGAAGGCGTGGTTGCCGTTCGTGCCGCGGATGGTGTCCAGATCGCTCGATCGTCTCGCGCAGCCTGTCGAACGCGTGATCGTCATCGAAGGTCCCGGGGACGAACCGGATGCCCTCGGCGAGCCGGTCCCACACGGCCGGCCGGAACGGGGTGCGGGCGTGCGCCTTGACCGCGTCCAGTACGACCTCTGCCGAAGTCCTCGTGCGCCCAGTCCCGGCGGGCGAAGCCGACCAGCGCGAAGCCGGGCGGCAGCAGGCCGCGGTTGGCCAGGTCGTACACCGCGGGCATCAGCTTCTTGCGGGCCAGGTCACCGGTCACACCGAAGATCACCAGCCCGCAGGGTCCGGCGATCCGGGGCAGCCGCTTGTCCCTCGGGTCCCGGAGCGGGTTGACCCAGTGGTCGTCGGCGCCGTTGGTCACTGCGAGCGGGCCCGATCGACCTGGTCCTGCACCGTGGCCAGCAGGTCTCGCCAGGAGGTCACGAACTTCTCGACCCCTTCCTTCTCCAGCACCTGGAACACGTCGTCCACGTCGATGCCGACGGCGACCAGCGCGTCGAACACCGCCTGCGCCTCCGCGCCCCGCCCGGTCACGGTGTCGCCGCGGCTCTCGCCGTGGTCGGCGAACGCCATCATCGTCTTCTCCGGCATCGTGTTGACGGTGTTCGCCACCACCAGCTCGGTGACGTAGTAGGTGTCCGGGTAGGCCGGGTTCTTGGTCCCGGTGGACGCCCACAGCGGTCGCTGCGGGCGGGCGCCCTGCGCGACGAGCCGCCGCGCGCGCTCACCGGCGAACACCTCCTGGAACGCCGCGTAGGCCAGCCTGGCGTTGGCGATCGCCGCCTTGCCGCGCAGCTCCAGCGCCTCTGGAGTGCCGATCTTGTCAAGCCGCTTGTCCACCTCGGTGTCTACCCGCGACACGAAGAAGGATGCGACCGAGGCGATCGATCCCAGCTCGTGGCCGTTGGCCGCGGCCTGCTCCATCCCGGCCAGGAAGGCGTCCATCACCGCCCGGTACCGCTCGATCGAGAAGATCAACGTGACGTTCACGCTGACCCCCTCGGACAGGGTCCGAGTGATCGCCGGCAGCCCGGCCTCGGTTGCCGGGATCTTGACCAGCAGGTTCGGGCGGTCTACCGACTTCCACAGGTCCAGCGCCTCGGCGATCGTCGCCTCGGTGTCGAACGCCAGGTCCGGATCGACCTCGAGGGACACCCGCCCGTCGACCCCGCCGGTGCTCTCCCAGGTACGGCGGAACACGTCGCAGGCGTTCCGCACGTCGGTGACGGTGATCTCACGGACCACGTCGGCGACCGAGGCCTGCCTGCCGGCAAGCTCGCGTACCTGCTCGTCGTAGGCCTCGCCGTGCTCGAGTGCGTTCGCGAAGATCGTCGGGTTGGTGGTGACGCCCACGACGTGCCTGGCCTCGACGAGCTGCTGCAGGTTGCCGGACACCAACCGTTCCCGGGACAGGTCGTCAAGCCAGATCGACACGCCCGCGTTCGATAGCTCTGCGAGGCGGTCCTTTCGGTCGCTCATTGCGGACTCCCTAACTACGGACCGGCCCCAACGTCGCGCGGGCCGCCTCGACGACGGCTTCGGTGGTGAAGCCGAACTTGCGGAACAGAGTCTGGTAGTCGGCGCTCGCGCCGAAGTGGTCGATGCCCACGATCCTGCCGGTGTCCCCGACGAAGCGGTACCACGTCATGGGTACCGCCGCCTCCACGGCGACCCTGGCCCGTACCTCCGGCGGCAGCACGCTGCGCCGGTAGGCCTCGTCCTGGGCGTCGAACCACTCCACGCAGGGCATCGACACCACCCGGGTGGGCACCCCGTCTGCCTGTAGCACGGTCCGTGCCTCGACCGCGAGCTGCACCTCCGAGCCGGTGGCGATGATGATCACCTCTGGCTGCCCGCCGTCGGCGTCGGCCAGTACGTACCCGCCGCGAGCCACGCCATCGGGGTCGGTGCCGTCGAGCACCGGGAGGTTCTGCCGGGTCAGCGCCAGGCCGGCCGGTCCGGTCGGGTTGGCCAGGATGGTGCGCACCGCCGCCGCGGTCTCGTTGGCGTCTCCCGGGCGCACCATGTGACAGCCCCGGGATGGCGCGCAGCGCCGCCATGTGCTCGATCGGCTGGTGCGTCGGTCCGTCCTCGCCCAGCCCGATCGAGTCGTGCGTCCATACGTAGAACACCGGCAGCTGCATGAGTGCGGCCAGCCGCACGGCAGGCCGCATGTAGTCGCTGAACACCAGGAACGTGCCGCCGAACGGGCGGGTGCCGCCGTGCAGCGCGATCCCGTTCAGCGTGGACCCCATCGCGTGCTCGCGGACGCCGAAATGCAGCACTCGGCCGTACGGGCTGGACTGACCCCAGTCCTTGGTGGTGATCGTGTCCGGTCCGAACGAGGCCGCTCCCTTGATAGCCGTGTTGTTGCTCTCGGCAAGGTCGGCCGATCCGCCCCACAGCTCGGGCACGGTCTCGGCCACTGCGTTGATCACCGCGGCGAACGCCTTGCGGGTGGCGACGCCCTTGGCGTTGGCCTCGTCGGCGGGGTCCCAGTGCGGGAGGTCGGCGTCCCAGCCCGGCGGCAACTCGCGGCGGCTCATCCGGTCCAGCAGCGCGGCCCGTTCCGGGTTGGCCGCCGCCCACGCATCGAAGCGCTGCTGCCACTCGACGTGCAGCGCCTTGCCGCGGTCCAGCACGCCGCGGGCATGCTCGAGCACCTTGTCCTCGACGACGAAGCTCTGCTCCGGGTCGAAGCCGAGGATCTCCTTGACCTTGGCCACCTCGTCGGCGCCCAGCGCCGCGCCGTGCGCCTTGCCGGTGTTCATCTTGTCCGGCGCCGGGTAGCCGATGATCGTGCGCAGGCAGATGAACGACGGGCCGGTCGGTGACCGCCTGCGCCGCCTCGATCGCCTGTTGGATCCCGACCACGTCCTCGCCGCCCTCGACCCGCTGCACGTGCCAGCCGTAGGCCTCGTAACGGCGCCGGCACGTCCTCGTTGAACGCGACGGCGGTGTCGTCCTCGATCGAGATGTGGTTGTCGTCGTAGAAGACGATCAGGTTGCCGAGCTGCTGACGACCGGCCAGCGAGGACGCCTCCGACGACGACGCCCTCCTCCATGTCGCCGTCGGAGGCGATCACGTAGATGTGGTGGTCGAACGGGCTCTCGCCGGGCGCGGCGTCCGGGTCGAGCAGGCCGCGCTCGAACCTGGCGGCCATCGCCATGCCGACCGCGTTGCCGACGCCCTGCCCGAGTGGGCCGGTGGTGGTCTCCACGCCCGGCGTGTGGCCGTGCTCGGGGTGACCGGGGGTCTGGCTGCCCCAGGTGCGCAGCGACTCCAGATCCTGCAGCGTCATGCCGTAGCCGGAGAGGTACAGCTGGATGTACAGGATCAGGCTGGCGTGTCCGGCGGAGAGTACGAAGCGGTCCCGGCCGACCCAGTTCGGATCCGAGGGGTCGTGCCGCAGCACGCGCTGGAACAGCAGGTAGGCCAGCGGCGCGAGGCTCATCGCGGTGCCGGGATGGCCGTTGCCGACCTTCTGCACGGCGTCCGCGGCGAGCACCCGGATCGTGTCGGTCGCGCGGCTGTCGAGCTCGGTCCAGTCGTCGGGCAGGTGTGGCGTAGTTAGCGCGGCCAGCTCGTCCGATTTGGCGTGGTCGGTTGCTGTCACGGCAGTTGCGCTCCTGAGGTGGTCGGTCACCCGGCGGCCCGGGCCCGCGGTTGGCGTTCACCCTAGTCCGGTACCGGCCGCCTGGAGAGTGATCTCTTCGCCGCGGCCCGGCCCCGGGATGCCCGCGGTTTGGGGAGGGACACGGCAATGTTCGCCGCGGCCCGGACGACCGCGAATCCCCCCAGCGAGGGAGCATCCGGTGACCGCGCAGATCCGCGTTCCCGAGATCAACGGCGCCGATGTGCGGCCCTATTGCACGAAAGTGCCGTTCGTTGCGGGCGGTGCGGCTGATCTGGTGCGGCCGTGCTGGTCAACGGCGCTGGTGAGACCACCCGCCACCCGGCGCGCAGCGGGCCGCGGGCTACGATCGCGGGGTCCGAACACGTGCACTGCAGTCCCCCGAGCGAGGTAGGCACCGGTGAGCGCGGCAGTACCGTCCGCACCGCCGCGCCGACCCTCCGACGTGCTGCGCTCCTACCTCGCGTTGACCAAGGCCCGGATCATCGAGCAGCTGCTCGTGGTCACGGTCCCGGCGATGTTCCTCGCCGAGCGACGGATCCCCCCGGTCGGACTGATCATCGCCGTACTGATCGGCGGCGCGATGGCGGCGGCCAGCGCGCACGCACTCAACTGCGTGGTCGACGCCGACATCGACGCGCTGATGAAGCGCACCAGGGGCCGACCGCTGGCCCGGCACGAGGTGCCGCGGTCGCACGCGCTGGTCTTCGGGCTGGCGCTCGGCATGGCGAGCGCGCTCTGGCTCGGTTTCACCACGAACTGGTTGGCCGCCGGGCTGGCGGCCTCCGCGATCGCCTTCTACGTGCTGGTGTACACGTTGTTGCTCAAGCGCCGCACCGCACAGAACATCGTGTGGGGCGGGGCGGCGGGCTGCATGCCGGTGCTGATCGGCTGGGCGGCGGTGACCGGCGAGGTGGGCTGGCCCGCGCTGGTGATGTTCGGGGTGATCTTCTTCTGGACCCCGCCGCACTTCTGGGCGCTGGCGATCCGGTACCGGGCGGACTACGCCGCCGCCGGCGTGCCGATGCTGCCGGTGGTGGCACCCGCCGAGTCGGTGTCGCGGCGGATCCTCGCCTACTCGTGGGTGATGGCGGCCTGGTCGCTGCTGCTGGTGCCCGCGACGTCCTGGATCTATCTCGCGGTGGCGCTCGCCGGCGGGGCGTGGTTCGTCGCGGCCGCACACCGGCTGCACGCCGCGGTGCGCTCCGGCGAGCCGGCGGAGCCGATGCGACTGTTCCACCTGTCGAACACCTACCTGTGCGTGCTGTTCCTGGCGATCGCGGTGGACGCCGCGCTCGGCCTGCCGGTCGTCTCACTCCCGTTCTAGCCGCGCGCCCGCGGCCGGTCGCCATCGGCAGCGCCGCTCCGCCGCGGCAGGACCACCGGCACACAGCCGCACATAGCGCGGGTCCCCGGCACACATGTCGTGACCTGTGTGCCGGCGACCGCGGGTGTGTGCGGCGGGTTCTGAGGAGGAGCGTGCGGCCGGTGCGGCAGGAGTTTCGAGCCCGGGGTTCCGCAAGGTTAGACTCACCTCACTCAGGTGAGCCTTGGGCAGCTGCGGTGGGGAGAGTCGGTGCGCAATCGGTCGGCCATCGGCGTGATCATCGGTGTGCTCGTGGTGCTGACCGGGCTCACCTCGTGCGCCCAGCAGGCGGATCTGACGATCTACTCCGGCCGCAACGAGGCGCTGGTCGGGCCGCTGCTCGAGCAGCTGAAGACCGCGGTCGGCGGGAACGTGGAGATCCGTTACGCCGGCAGCGCCGAGCTCGCCGCCCAACTGCTCGAGGAGGGCGACGGAACCAAGGCCGACGTGTTCTTCTCCCAGGACGCGGGTGCGCTCGGCGCGCTGTCCGCGGTCGGGCGCCTCGACCAGCTCCCGGCTCCGGTGCTGGACACCGTGCCGCCGGCGTACCGGGCCGACGACGGCACCTGGGTGGGGACCTCGGCCCGGGCCAGGGTGGTGGCCTACGACCCGCGCCAGGTCACCGAGGCTGACCTGCCCCGCGGCCTGGACGATCTGCTCGACCCGAAGTGGCAGGGCAAGATCGGCTACGCGCCGACCAACGCGTCCTTCCAGTCCTTCGTCACCGGCCTGCGGGTGCTGCGCGGCGAGGACGGCGCCAGGGACTGGCTCACCAAGTTCAAGGCAAACAACCCCGTCGCGTTCGACAACAACGTGCTCCAGCTGGACGCCGTCGACAACGGGCAGATCGCGCTCGCTCTGATCAACCACTACTACTGGTACGAGAAGGTCGCCGAGGTAGGCCAGGACAAGGTCACCGCCCGGCTGCACTATGTGCCGAACGATCCGCTGGGCCTGGTCAACGTGGCGGGCGCCGCGGTCATCAAGGGCACCGACAAAGCCGGATTTGGCCCGCAAAGCGGTGGAGTTCCTGGAGTCGCCGCAGGCCCAGCAGTACTTCGCCGACGTGACCGCGGAGTATCCGGTGCGCGCCGGGATCACCTCGACGAAGCACCAGCTGCCCCCGCTGGAATCGCTCAACCCGCCGGACATCGACCTGTCCAACCTGGCGTCTCTGCAGCAGACCCTCGCCCTGCTGCAGCAGACCGGGCTGGCCTGACGCGCGTGGTCACGCTCGAGCGGCCGGTCGGTAGACCGCCGGTTCGTGCCCGCCGCCGTCCGCCGTCGCGGGACGGGCGGTCGCCGTCTCCGGTGCTGATCGCCGGGGCGGTGCTGGCCGGCTTGGTCGCGGTCGTCCCGCTGGTGTACCTGGCCATCCGCGCGTTCGAGCCCGGCCTCGACGTTTTCCTGGAGATCCTGGCCCGGCCGCGCACCGTCGAGCTCGCGGTGCGCAGCATCGCGCTGGCCGGTGCGGTGACGGCGGCCTGCCTGGCGATCGGAGTGGTCGGCGCTTGGCTGGTGGTGCGCAGCGACCTCCCCGGGCGCCGGTGGTGGGCGGTGGCGCTCGTGCTGCCGCTGGCGGTGCCGTCCTACGTCGCGGGCTTCACCTGGATCTCCGAGTGGCCGTGGATGGCAGGTTTCCTCGGCGCGTTCGGCGTGCTGACCGCGGTGAGCTACCCGTACGTGTTGCTGCCGGTCGCCGCGGCGCTGCGCGGTTCCGACCCGGCCCTGGAGGAGGTGGCCCGCTCGGCGGGCTATCGCCCCTTCCGGGTGTTCTGGGTCGTCACGCTGCGCCGGATCTGGCCGGCCTCCGCCGCCGGCGGGCTGCTCGTCGCGCTCTACGTCCTCAGCGACTTCGGCGCGGTATCCCTGATGCGCTACGACGCGTTCACTCTCGGCATCTTCACCAGCTACCGGTCGACGTTCGACCGGACCACGGCCGCCGTGCTTGGCTGCGTGCTGGTCGCGATCGCCGCGCTGATCACCTGGGGCGAGTCGCGGGCCCGTGGTCGGGCCGCACTGCGGGTCGGCGGCGGGGCCAGCCGGAACGCCGCCCCGGTCCGGCTCGGCCGCTGGCGGTGGGCCGCCGTGGCCTTCGTCGTGGCGGTGGTCGGGGTGGCACTGGGCATCCCGGCGGTCAGCCTGACGCACTGGACACTGGTCGGCTCCTCCTTCGGGGTGGACCTCGGTGGGCTCGCCTCGGCGGCCGTGATGACGATGGAGGTCGCCGGCCTCGGTGCGCTGCTGACCACCGTGCTGGCCCTGCCGGTCGCGGTGCTCGCCGCTCGCCACCGTGGTCGGCTGACCGGCGCGTTGGAGACCGCCTCGTACGCCGGGCATGCGTTGCCCGGGATCACGGTCGGGCTGGCGCTCGTGTTCCTCGGCATCCGATTCCTGCCGGGGATCTACCAGGAGATTCCGTTGCTGGTGCTCGGCTACGCCGTGTTGTTCCTGCCGCTCGCGATCGGTGCCGTGCGGACCGCTGTCGCGGCCGCGCCGCCACAGCTGGAGGACGTGTCTCGCTCGCTCGGCAAGGGACGGTTGGCCACCCTTGGCCGGGTGACCCTGCCGCTCGCGGCGCCGGGGATCGCCGCCGGTGCCGCGCTGGTGTTCCTCACCTGCGCCAAGGAGCTGCCGGCCACGCTCATGCTCAAACCCACCGGCTCCGACACCCTGGCCACCGACCTGTGGACGCTCACCGGGGCGGGTCAGTTCGCCGCGGCCGCCCCGTACGCGGTCGTGCTGGTCGCGGTGGCCGTGGTGCCGACGCTGCTGCTGGACCGGGTGTTGCGGCGCAGCCGCCGGACCTCGATCGAGGGGGTCGGCCGGTGATCGCCGACCTGGAGCTACGTGGGGTCAGCGCGAGCTACCCCGGCGTGCCGGTGCTGCACGACGTCGACCTCGTGGTGCCGGCCGGCTCGCTGACCGCGGTGCTCGGCGAGTCCGGGTGCGGCAAGACCACCCTGCTGCGGGTGGTCGCCGGCTTCCACGGGGTCACGAGCGGTCAGGTCCGGCTGGCCGGGCGGGTCGTGGCAGGCGTCGATCCGGACGGCAGCTGGGTGGACGTGCCGCCGGAGCGTCGCCGGATCGGGCTGGTACCGCAGGAGGGAGCGCTCTTCGGGCACCTGTCGGTGGCTGCCAATGTGGGCTTCGGGCTGTCTCGGACGGACCGGCGCGGCGATCGGGTGCAGGAGCTGCTGGAGTTGGTCGGGCTCGGCGGGTTCGGCCGACGGATGCCGGCCGAGCTCTCCGGCGGCCAGCAGCAGCGGGTCGCGCTGGCCCGCGCGCTGGCCCCGCGCCCCGCCCTGGTGCTGCTCGACGAGCCCTTCAACGCGCTCGACGCCGGGCTGCGCGCGGAGGTGCGGGCCCAGGTGCGGGAGGCGTTGCAGGCGGCCGGCACCACCGCGGTGCTGGTCACCCACGACCAGGAGGAGGCGCTGGGCACGGCGGACCAGGTCGCCGTGCTCCGCGACGGCCGGGTGGTCCAGGCCGGGCCGCCGCGGCAGGTCTACACCGAGCCGCGCGACATCGCGGTCGGCACCTTCGTCGGGGAGGCGGTCGTGGTCGCGGCGACCTGCGTGGCCGGCCGGGTGCGCACCGTGCTCGGCGAGCTCGACGCCGGCGACTCCGCTGCCGACGGTGAGGGGCGGGTGCTGGTCCGTCCCGAGCAGCTGCGGCTGTCCGCGCCCGGCAACGGCGGGCTGCCGGCCCGGGTCCATCAGGTGATCTTCCACGGGCACGACGCCACCGTGGTGCTGGACCGCGATGGCCACCTGTTGCGCTCCCGGGTCACCGGGGCCCAGGCCGTACAGGTCGGCGACGCCGTCAGCGTGTCCGTGCAGGGGCCGGTGCGGTTCTACGCCGGTTCCTGACCGGGCCCGCCAGCGCGAGGGCGCTCGCACCGAGCACCGCGAGCAGCAGCAGGGTCAGCAGGTAGCCGACTCGCCGGTCCGCCGCGAGCTCGGCCGGCACCCGCAGCGCGGTGGCGAGCGCCAGCAGCGGCCACAGCGTCAGGACCAGGCCCGCCAGCCAGGCCTCGGCGGCACGGCGACGGATCGCGGTGTAGATCGCGATGCTGGCCAGGAACGCGGCCCACGCACCGACGAACCGGCCGGAAAGCCGGGCGAGGTCGAACGGGGCCACGCTGCCTAGCAAGGTCGGGTCGGGACGCTCAGGGCAGCAGCAGCAGCTTTCCGGTGGTACGGCGGGCCTGCAGGTCCTCGTGGGCCGTCCGGGCGTCGGCGAGAGGGTAGCGATGGCCGATCCGGATCTCCAGCGTTCCGTCCGCGATCGCCTGGAAGACCGCAGCCGCCCGGTCGGTCAGCTCCTGCCGGCCGACGATGTGGTCGTTGATCTTCGGGCGGGTCAGGAACAGCGACCCGCCGCTGTTCAGCCGCTGCGGGTCGAGCGGCGGCACCGCGCCGCTGGCGGCGCCGTAGAGCACCATGGTCCCGCGCCGTCGGAGGCTGGACAGGCTCGCCTCGAACGTGTCCCTGCCGACGCCGTCGTAGACGGCGGCGACGCCGGTGCCGTCGGTGAGCCGGCGCACCTCGGCGGCGAGGTCGTCGACCTCGGTGTACCGGATCACCTCCGCTCCGCCGGCCGCCCTGACCAACTTCTCCTTCGCCGCGGTCGAGCAGGTGGCGATGACGCGGGCCCCGAGCGCGGTCGCCCACTCGGGTGAGCAGCGAGCCCATCCCGCCGGCCGCGGCGTGCACGAGCACGGAGTCGCCCGACTTCACCGGGTAGGTGTCGTGCAACAGGTAGTGCGCGGTGATGCCCTGGAGCAGCGCGGCGCCCGCGACCTCGTCGTCGATCCCGTCCGGCACCGGCACCGCGCGGCTCGCCGGCACGATCGCCCGCTCCGCGTAGCTGCCCGCCGCGTCGACCCAGGCGACCCGGTCACCGGTCCGAACGTCCCGGGCGTCGGCCGGACGCCCGGCCCGACCGACACCACCCGGCCGGCGCCCTCCATGCCGAGCACGAACGGCGGCTCGGTCGGATAGGCGCCGGTGCGCTGGTAGGTGTCGATGTAGTTGACCCCGGCCGCGGCCACCTCGACCAGCAGCTCGCCCTCGCCGGGAGTCGGGTCGTCCCGCTCGACCAGCTCGAGCACCTCCGGGCCGCCGTGCCGGCCGACCTGCACCGCGCGCATGAACAACCTCCTTGATCGGCTGCGACGCTACCGCGGGCGCTCGGTCGTCGCCGCCCAGAGCGCCGCTGCCGCGGCGGTCACCACGGTGGCACCGAGCACGTGCAGCGACACCAGCACCTCGGGAACCCCGAGTCGCGTATTGCAGCGCGCCCAGCGCCCCCTGCGCGAGCACCACCCCGACCAGCAGCCAGTACCGCCGCCAGACGGACCGCCGCACCGCGGTCGCGGCCAGCGCGAACCCGAGGCCGACCAGCAGCCCGAGGTATCCGACCAGCAGGGTCGCGTGCAGCTGCGCCACGCTCGCCACCGCGACCGCCAGCCGGGGCGTCTCGGCGTCGCCGGCGTGCGGGCCGGCCGCGGTGACCAGGGTGCCCACGACCAGGACCGCGGCGAGCACGACGACCGACACCACGACCAGCCGGCGTACCGGCGGGACGACGGTCGGCCGCGGCGGCCCGGGGCCTTCGCCGGTGGCCTGCACCAGCAGCACCGCGAGCCAGACCAGCACCATCGACACCAGCAGGTGCGGCGCCACCGTCCACCAGACCAGCCCGGCGAGCACGCTCACCCCGCCCGACGACCGCCTGCGCGAGCACCCCGAGCGGCATCGCCGCGGCCAGCCACACCAGCCGGCGGCGGCGCGGTCGCACCCACCACGCGGCCAGCAGGCAGGCCCCGGCGACCGCGATCACGAGCACGGTGAGCAACCGGTTGCCGAACTCGACCCACTGGTGCAGCGGCCCGATCTCCGGGTGCGGCATCGGGACCAGGCTGCCGGGGAAGCATTCCGGCCAGGTCGGGCAGCCCAACCCCGAGCCGGTGACCCGGACCACGGATCCGGTCACCGCGATCCCCGCCTGCGTGATCAGCGCGGCGATCGCCAGCCCACGCATCAGACCGGGCGGGGTGGTGCGGGGCCGGCGGTACACGCCGTGATCGTAGGTATCCGGCGGCCGGTCAGCGCAGCCGGACCGTCCGCATGGCCAGCAGCCCGGCGACCGCGGTCCAGCCCAGCAGCACCAGCACGTCCCGCAGCGCCGGGGCGGTGCCGACGATCAGTGCGGTCCGCAGCCCCTCGGCGAGCGCGCCGGACGGCAGGTACCCGGCGATCGTGCCGAGTACCGGCGGGCAGCCGGTCGACCGGTACCACGATCCCCCCGGCGAGCAGCAGCACGAACCACACCAGGTTCGCCACCGCGAGCACCACCTCCGCGCGCAGCGTGCCGCCCAAGAGGATGCCCAGGCCACCGAAGGCGGCAGCTGCCCAGCACGATGAGCAGCAGCGCCCATCCCAGCCCGCCGACCGCGGGAGCCCAGCCGAGCGCCAGCGCGATCGCCGCGAGCACGGCGGTCTGGATCGCGAGCACGCCGAGCACCGCGACCAGCCGGCCGGCCACCAGCAGCCAGCGGGGCAGCGCGGTGGCGGCCAGCCTGGTGATCACGCCGTACTTGCGGTCGAAGCCGAGCGCTGATCGCCTGCCCGGTGAACGCGGTGGACATCACGGCGAGCGCCAGCACCGCCGGCACTACGTAGTTGACCCGCGGCTCGGGGAGCGGCACCAGCTCGACGACGGTCAGCCCGACCAACAGGGTGATCGGGATCAGCAGGGTGAGCAGCAGCTGCTCGCCGTTGCGCAGCGCCAGCCGCAGTTCGAGGCCGCTCTGGGTGAGCAGCATCCGGCCGAGCGAGCCGCGTCCGGGTTCCGGGCGGAACGTCCCGACCGGGAAGCGCGCCGGGTCGGACGCGGTCACGACCGCAGCTCCCGGCCGGTCAGCTCGAGGAAGACGTCCTCCAGGCTGCGCCGGGCCACCACGACCTCGGCGGCGAGCGTGCCCTGCTCGGCGCACCAGGCGGTGACCTCGGACAGCACGGCGGGGTCGATCCGGCCGCGCACCAGGTACCGCCCGGGACTCGCCTCGGAGACCTGGGAGTCGGCCGGCAACGCCTCGGCCAGCAGGCCGAGGTCCATCCCCGGCGCGGCGGTGAAGTACAGCTCGCGCTCCGCGCCCGGCGCGGTCAGCACGGCCGGGGAGCCGGCCGCGACGACCCGGCCCTGATCGATGATCACGACGTGGTCGGCCAGTTGCTCGGCCTCCTCCATCAGGTGGGTGGTGAGCAGCACCGCGACCCCGTCGCGGCGCATGGCGTCGATCAGCTCCCAGACCAGCCGGCGGCCCTGCGGGTCCATCCCGGCGGTCGGCTCGTCGAGGAAGACCAGCTCGGGGCGCCCGACCACCGCACAAGCCAGCGCGAGCCGCTGTTGCTGGCCGCTGGAGAGCCGTTTGAACGGCGTGCGCGCGGCGCGGTCCAGGCCGAGCACGGCGAGCAGCCAGTCCGCTGGGAGCGGGTTCGCCGAGCAGGCCGCAATCAGCCGGAGCATCTCACCGGCCCGCACGCCCGGATAGGCGCCGCCGCCCTGGGGCATCACCCCGATCCGGGCCCGCAGGGCTTCCGGCGCTCCGGTCGGGTCCATCCCGAGCACCCGCACCGTGCCGGCGTCTGCCCGGCGAAACCCCTCGCAGATCTCCACGGTGGTCGTCTTGCCCGCACCGTTCGGGCCGAGCAGCGCGAGCACCGACGCCGGCTCGACCCGGAGATCCAGCCCGTCCACCGCGGTCACCCGGCCATAGCGCTTCACCAGGCCGGAGACGGCCACGGCGGCGGTGGAGCTCACAGCCGGAGTCTAGGAGGCTGGGGATCACCGAGCGCCCGGCGCCTTGGCGAAGCCGACCGAGTCAGCTCGGGATGCGCCGCCGGACCAGGAACAGCGCGGCGAGCAGGATCAGCCCGCCCGCGGCGATCGCCATCGGAAGCTGGAAGGCCCGGAACGCGAAGTCGGTGCCGGTAGGCGGAACCACCATCGCGAGCAGCGCCGACACCGCGACCGCGGCGCGGCGGTAACGCGGCGCCGCCGACGTCGCGGCCAGCGGGATCGCCGCCCACAGCAGGTACCACGGGTGGACCACCGGGCCCAGCAGCACGACGGCGCCGAGCCCGAGCCCGGTCCCGGTCACCGGGTCGAGCCGCCCGCGCAGGGTGGCGATGAGCAGCCATACGCATATCACGGCGGCGGCCAGCAACCCGGCCACCCGGGTGAGCGTCAGCGCGGTGTCGGTGTGGTCACCCAGTCCGGCGAGGATGCCGATGCCGCCGGTGATCCGGCCGAGGTCGGTGGACACCGACATCCAGCTCTGGATGAGGCTTGGCACGCCGAGGGTCTGCGTCCAGCCGAAGCCCAGCCCGCTGGCCAGCGACACCCCGGCCAGCAGCGATCCGGCGACAAGTCCGAGCAGCACGGCCGCCCGGACCACGTCGCGCGCCCGTCCGCCCCAGCGACGGGCCAGGTGCATCCCGAGGAAGCCCAGCGCCAGCAGGGCCGGCAACTTGATCGCCGCCGCCGCCGTGATCAGCACCGCACCCAGCAGCCACGATCGGGCCAGCGCGAGCTCGAGGCCGACCAGCATCAGGCCGAGCATGATCGCCTCGTTGTGCGTGCCGCTGACCAGGTGGAACAGCACCAGCGGGTTGGCGGCGCCGAGCCAGAGCGCGGCCGTCGGGTCGGCGCCGAGCCGACGGGCCAGCCGTTGCAGCGCCCAGATGATCATCGCGAGGCCGGCCAGCACGAGCACCCGGTGCGCGATGACGCCGAGCAGCACGTCGTCGCCGGTCAGGTTGGTGATGCCACTGCCGAGCACGAGGAACAGCGGACCGTACGGGGCGCCGGTGGTCCGCCAGATCGTGGGCACACCGCTGGTCAGCGGATGGTCGACGCCCAGCGCGTCCGCCGGGCCGAGCTGGAACGGATCCAGCCCGAGGGCGGCGATCGCGCTCTGCGCGAGGTAGCAGTAGACGTCGCGGCTGAACAGCGGCGGCGCGATCGCCAGCGGGGCCGCCCAGAGCACGATCGTGCGGATGATCTGACGGTTGGTCGGCGCCGGCCGGTCCGGCCTGGGTGGCGCAGCAGCCGGCCGAGCCAGAGCCAGGCGAGCACGACCATCGCCATTCCGGCGTAGGTGACCGCGATCGCCAGCGTCACGTTGCGCGCCGGGAGACCGAGCAGGCGCAGTCCGCCGAGCGGGTTGGGGACCGGCAGCGCCCCCGACCCCAGCGCGCCGACCGCCATCAGCAGGGATCCGGTCAGGCCGAACTGGCGAACCGTCCGCAGCGCGTTGCCGGCCTCCCGGACCGCGGCGGACCGGACCTCCGGCTGGGTGGCCGAGCTCGGCCGAGCCTGGTCCGGCGGCGCCTGATCAGGCGGCGTCGCCTCGGGCGCCGTGGCGGGATCGACCCTGGACGAACCGGTCGAGTCCCGCGGGTCGCCGACTCTCGGCGCGACCATGGCCCGAAGGGTATCCGTGGGTCGGTGGGCCGGTCCGAGCGGAGCAGCACCACGACCGCACCCAACCGGATGACCCCGTTTTGCCTCTGCGGCCGATATACGCAACACTGGTGTTGTGAAAAGTACCGGGTCTGCCGACCCGCGTGCCGAGCCGACCGCCCCAGGATCGCCTGGCGCCGACGGCGGCACGCGGGAAGCCGTCGCCCGGTTGCTGCTCGAGCAGGGGCCGGTGACCGCCGCGGCGGTGTCCGCCGAGCTCGGGTTGACCGAGGCGGCGGTGCGCCGCCATCTCGACGCGCTGATCACCGCCGGCCAGGCGACGACCCGGCAGCCACCCCGGAACCGGCCGCGCGGTCGGGGCCGGCCGGCCAGGGAGTACCTGCTGACCGATGCCGGGCGGGTGGGCTTCGAGCACAGCTACGACGACCTGGCCGTCGCCGCCCTGCGCTACCTGATGGAGACCGGCGGCCCGGAGGCGGTCCGGGCCTTCGCCGAGCGACGCGCCACCGAGCTCGTCGGGGAGGATCGCGAGCGGATCGCCGAGCACGGCAGCGTCGCGGTGCCGGGCCGACGCGCTCGCCCTGACGCTGACCGCTCGCGGCTACGCCGCCGACGCCCAGCAGGCCGGCACCACCGAGCACCCCGGCGCGCAGCTCTGCCAGCACCACTGCCCGGTGGCCCACGTCGCAACCGAGTTCCCGGAGCTGTGCGAGGCTGAGACCCGGGCCTTCGCCGAGCTGCTGGGTACCCACGTGCAGCGGCTGGCCACGATCGCGAGGGGCGACGCCACCTGCACCACCCATGTCCCGCTCGGCCTGCCCGAACGGGCCCGGCGCCAACCCGATGTACCAGCAGTCGTCCCGATCGATACCGGTTGAGTCCAGTTGATCCAGTCGAGTCCGCCTGCCCGGCCCACCACACCACCACCACGAGGGAGCTCGAATGACTAGCACCGCCGAGCCGCTGACCCAGCGGGAGACGATCGACTCGCTGGGCCGCTACGCGTTCGGTTGGGCCGACTCCGACGTCGCCGGGGCGAGCGCCCGGCGTGGGCTTGTCCGACGAGGTCGTCGCGGACATCTCGGGGATGAAGAACGAGCCGCAGTGGATGCTGGACTTCCGGCTGAAGGCGCTGGACCTGTTCGAGCGCAAGCCGATGCCGCGCTGGGGCGCGGACCTGTCCGGGATCGACTTCGACAACATCAAGTACTTCGTGCGCTCCACGGAGAAGCAGGCGGCCAGCTGGGACGATCTGCCGGCCGACATCAAGAGCACCTACGACAAGCTCGGCATCCCCGAGGCCGAGAAGTCCAGGCTGGTGTCCGGCGTGGCCGCGCAGTATGAGTCCGAGGTCGTCTACCACCAGATCCGCGAGGACCTCGAGGAGCTGGGGGTCATCTTCCTGGACACCGACACCGCGCTGCGCGAGCAGCCGGAGCTGTTCCGGGAGTACTTCGGCTCGGTCATCCCGTCCGGGGACAACAAGTTCTCCGCGCTGAACAGCGCGGTGTGGTCCGGTGGCTCGTTCATCTACGTGCCCAAGGGCGTCAAGGTCGACATCCCGCTGCAGGCCTACTTCCGGATCAACACCGAGAACATGGGCCAGTTCGAGCGGACGCTGATCATCGTCGACGAGGACGCCTACGTGCACTACGTCGAGGGCTGCACGGCGCCGATCTACTCCTCCGACTCCCTGCATTCGGCGGTGGTGGAGATCATCGTGAAGAAGGGTGCCCGCTGCCGGTACACCACGATCCAGAACTGGTCCAACAACGTCTACAACCTGGTCACCAAGCGGGCCAAGGCCGAGGCGAACGCGACCATGGAGTGGATCGACGGCAACATCGGCTCCAAGGTCACGATGAAGTACCCGGCCGTGCTGCTGATGGGCGAGGGCGCGAAGGGCGAGGTGCTCTCGGTGGCCTTCGCCGGCGAGGGCCAGCACCAGGACGCCGGGGCCAAGATGACCCACCTGGCGCCGAACACCTCCTCGACGATCATCTCCAAGTCGGTGGCCCGCGGCGGCGGCCGCACCTCCTACCGCGGCCTGGTCCGGGTGAACCCGAGGGCGACCAACTCCCGCTCGACGGTGAAGTGCGACGCGCTGCTGGTCGACACGATCAGCCGCAGCGACACCTACCCGTACGTCGACGTGCGCACCGACGAGGTGACGATGGGGCACGAGGCGACGGTGTCCAAGGTCAGCGACGACCAGCTGTTCTACCTGATGTCGCGCGGGCTGACCGAGGACGAGGCGATGGCCATGGTGGTCCGCGGCTTCGTCGAGCCGATCGCCCGCGAGCTGCCGATGGAGTACGCGCTGGAGCTGAACCGGCTGATCGAGCTCCAGATGGAAGGGGCCGTCGGCTGATGACCAGACCGTCAGCGGGCTGGCTCCGGAGCTGGTCGGCGCGAAGAAGGGCGCCGATGTCCCGCCGGTCGCATCCCGCGCCGAGCGTTTCTCCTCCTACGACGTCGAGGCCTTCGAGGTCCCCGGCGGCCGCGAGGAGGACTGGCGGTTCACCCCGATGCGCAGGCTGCACGGGCTGCACGACGGCTCGGCCGCGCTGGACGGCACCGTCGAGATCGCCGTCGCGACGGCCGACGGACCCCGCGAGTCCACTGATCAACGGAACATCCGTACGGCCCTATCGGACGAAAGTGCCGTTCGTTCGGTCGGGGCGGGCGTGACGGTCGAACGGGTCGGCCGGCGACGACGCGCGGCTCGGTGCCGGCGGCACCCCGGCGGACCGGGTGGCCGCGCAGGCGTGGAGCCGGTTCGAGCAGGCGACGGTGGTGACCCTGGACGGCACCCCGGACCCGGTGACGGTCACCCTCACCGGCCCGGGAGCCGGCGCGACAGCGGTCAGCCACCTGCAGCTGCGCACCACCCCGCACACCGAGGCCGTGGTCGTGCTCGAGCACCGCGGTTCCGGCGCTGTCGCCTCGAACACCGAGGTGGTGCTGGCCGACGGCGCCCGGCTCACGCTGTACGTGGTGGACGACTGGGCGGACGACGCGGTGCACGTCGGCGCCCAACACGTCCGCGTCGGCCGGGACGCCACCCTGCGCACGATCTCCGTGACACTCGGCGGCGACCTGGTACGGGTCAGCCCGACCGTGCAGTTCGCCGCGCCCGGCGGGGACGCCGAGCTGGCCGCGCTCGCCTTCGCCGACGCCGGTCAGCACTTCGAGCAGCGGCTGCTGGTCGACCACGCGGTGCCGAACTGCCGGTCGAACGTGCTCTACAAGAACGCCCTGCGCGGGCAGGACGCACACACGGTGTGGATCGGCGACGTGCTGATCCGGGCCGCCGCCGAGGGCACCCAGACGTTCGAGCTGAACCGGAACCTGCTGCTCAGCGAGCGGGCCAGGGCCGACTCGGTGCCGAACCTGGAGATCGAGACCGGGGAGATCGCGGGCGCCGGGCACGCCAGCGCCACCGGAAGGTTCGACGACGAGCAGCTGTTCTACCTGCAGTCCCGGGGCATCCCGAAGGAGCTCGCCCGCCGGCTCGTGGTGCGCGGCTTCTTCCTGGAGATCCTGGACAAGGTCAAGGTGCCCGAGCTGCGCGAGCGGCTCGAGGCCGCCATCGAGGCCGAGCTGAACCCCGAGCTGGCAGACACCGATACCCGAACCCCATCGAGCTGACGGAGTACACCACACCGATGTCCACCTTGGAGATCAAGGACCTGCACGTCAGCGTGCGCGGCTCCTCCGACGCGGCGGCGAACGCCGAGATCCTGCGCGGGGTCGACCTGACCGTCCGGACCGGCGAGACCCACGCGATCATGGGTCCGAACGGTTCCGGCAAGTCCACGCTCGCCTACGCGATCGCCGGGCACCCCCGCTACGAGGTGACCTCCGGCGAGATCCTGCTGGACGGCGCCGACGTGCTGGCCATGACCGTCGACGAACGCGCCCGCGCCGGCCTCTTCCTGGCCATGCAGTATCCGATCGAGGTGCCCGGCGTCTCGATGTCGAACTTCCTGCGGAGCGCCGCCACCGCGGTCCGCGGCGAGGCGCCGAAGCTGCGGCATTGGGTCAAGGAGGTCAAGGCCGCGATGGCCGACCTCGATATCGACCAGGCGTTCGCCGAGCGCAGCGTGAACGAGGGCTTCTCCGGCGGCGAGAAGAAGCGCCACGAGGTGCTGCAGCTCGCCCTGCTCCAGCCCAAGATCGCCATCCTGGACGAGACCGACTCCGGGTTGGACGTCGACGCGCTGCGGGTGGTCTCCGAGTCGATCAACACCTTCCGGGCGAAGGGTGACGTCGGGGTGCTGCTGATCACCCACTACACCCGGATCCTGCGGTACATCAGCCCGGATCACGTGCACGTGTTCGCCAGCGGGCGGATCGTGGAGAGCGGCGGTGCCGCGCTGGCCGAGGAGCTCGACGAGCACGGCTACGTGCGGTTCGCCCAATCCGGTAGCAATGAGCCCGACAACGGCAAGGTGCCCACATGACGACTGTTGCCCAGGGCGTCGACACGAGGGTTACCGAGCCCGGCCTGAACACATCGAAGATCCGGGCCGACTTCCCGCTGCTGTCCCGGACTGTCCGGGACGGCAAGCCGCTGGTCTACCTGGACTCGGGCGCGACCTCGCAGCGACCGCGCCAGGTGATGGACGCCGAGCGGGCGTTCCTCGAGCGGCACAACGCCGCGGTGCATCGGGGCGCGCACCAGCTGGCAGAGGAGGCCACCGACGCCTACGAGTCCGCCCGGGCTCGCATCGCGGCGTTCGTCGGCGCGGCGCCGAACGAGGTGGTGTTCACCAAGAACGCGACCGAGGGCATCAACCTGGTCGCGTACGCGATGAGCAACGCGAGCATCGGATCGGGTCTCGAGCCCGCCGCCGAGCGATTCAAGCTCGGGCCCGGCGACGAGATCGTGGTCACCGAGATGGAGCACCACGCCAACCTGGTGCCCTGGCAGGAGCTGTGCCGCCGCACCGGCGCCACGCTGCGCTGGTTCGGGGTCACCGACGACGGCCGGCTGGACCTGGACTCTGCTGAAAACGGGGATCCGATCACCGAGCGCACCAAGCTGGTCGCGTTCGTGCACCAGTCCAACGTGCTCGGCACGGTGAACCCGGTGCCGGAGATGGTGCGGCGGGCCCGTGCGGTCGGCGCGCTGGTGCTGCTGGACGCCTGCCAGTCGGTGCCGCACTCGCCGGTGGACATCGGCGAGCTCGGGGTGGACTTCCTGGCGTTCTCCGGGCACAAGATGCTCGGCCCGTCCGGGGTCGGGGTGCTGGTCGGCCGCGGTGGGCTGCTGGACGAGATGCCGCCGTTCCTGCTCGGCGGCTCGATGATCGAGCAGGTGCACATGGAGGTGTCGACCTACGCCCCGGCGCCGCAGCGCTTCGAGGCGGGCGTGCCGATGACCTCGCAGGCGGTCGGGCTGGCCGCCGCGGTGGACTACCTCGAGACGATCGGGATGGACCGCGTCGCCGCACACGAGCACGAACTCGACGGCCGCCGCGCTGGCGCAGCTCGGCGAGCTGGACGGGGTGCGCATCGTCGGACCGACCGAGCCCGTCGAGCGCGGCGGCGCGGTGTCGTTCCTGGTCGACGGCATCCACGCGCACGACGTCGGGCAGGTGCTGGACGACCGTGGCGTGGCGATCCGGGTCGGGCACCACTGCGCCTGGCCGCTGCACCGCCGGTTCGGGGTCGCGGCGACCGCGCGGGCGAGCTTCCACGTGTACAACACGCTGGACGAGGTGACGGTGCTGGTCGAGGCGGTGCGCGAGGCTCAGGAGTTCTTCGGGGGGAAGCGTGATGGGGGTGCCGGGCTGATGCGGCTGGAGCAGATGTACCAGGAAGTGATCCTGGACCACTACCGCAACCCGCACGGCCGCGGCCTGCGCGAGCCGTTCGACGCCGAGGCGTACCACATCAACCCGACCTGCGGCGACGAGGTGACGCTGCGGGTCAAGCTGTCCGGGACCGGCGACGGACGCGACGATCGAGCGACGTCTCCTACGACGCGCTCGGCTGCTCGATCAGCCAGGCGGCGACGTCCGTGCTGACCGACCTCGTCGTCGGGCGGAGCGTGGCGGATTCGCTGCGTACGCTGGAGGCGTTCCAGCAGATGGCGCAGGGTCGCGGCCAGGTCGAGCCGGACGAGGACGTGCTCGGCGACGCGGTGGCGTTCGCCGGCGTGGCGCGTTACCCGGCCCGGGTGAAGTGCGCGCTGCTCGGCTGGATGGCTTTCAAGGACGCGGTGCTGCGGGGAACCAACGGAGGGGGAGGACCGGCGAGCATCGCAGCGCGCGGAGCGCACGAGGAGCGGAACCGGTCCGGACCCGACCATCAGCACGGACAAGCAGAACGGAGCCGGAGGATGACCGAGGTGCAGCGCGGCGTCGAGGCACCTGCCCGACGCGCCCGAACCGTCAGCGGACACGCCGTCGCGGGAGGACCTCGAGGAGGCCATGCGCGACGTCGTCGACCCCGAGCTGGGGATCAACGTGGTCGACCTCGGGCTGCTGTACGACATCCACGTCGACAAGGACCGGGTCGCGGTGCTGGACATGACGCTGACGTCGGCGGCCTGCCCGCTGACCGACGTGATCACCGACCAGACCCGCGCGGCGCTGACCCGCAGCCCGGACGGCGGCCCCGGCCTGGCCGACGACATCCTGATCAACTGGGTGTGGATGCCACCGTGGGGCCCGGAGCAGATCACCGACGAGGGCCGCGAGCAGCTGCGCGCCCTCGGCTTCAACATGTGACCCTGCCGTCGACCCTGCCGTCGACCCTGCCGTCGACCGCGGGTCGTACCCGCCCTGCTGCTGGCGCTGCTCATCCTTGGTTGCAGCCCGCCGCCAGCGGTCGCCCGGGTGCTGCGGCACCTGACGACGTTAGTTTGACGGGCCGGTCGGAATCTCCGTGCGCACACGGATGCCCTTCGCGTTGGCGTCGTGCACGGTTTGCTCATTGCGTCCGAATGCAGCCGAATGCCGCAGTTCATCTCATTGCCGGCCAATACGATGAACCGCCGATCGCCTTCTTCCGTGGATGTCGTTGACGGCAACGCACCGACCTCTCGGCCGCAGAGGTGCTGACCGGCACCGTATCCAGGAGGACCGAGAGCCATGACGAAGCCCCCCGCGCTGGACGACGACATCCGGACTCGGGTGACCGGGCAGACGGAGTCGGAAGACGATCAGAAGCGCGACGACGCCGCCGAGGGCAAGCCCGCCGAGGAGCCCACCGGTGACACCGTCACCAACTCTGACGGGAGCGTCCCGCCGCACCAGCAGTTCGAGTCGGATCTCTCCCGACTTCGCGAGCTGCGCCCGGATTCCGACGACGACGACGCCTCGGATGACGCGGCGAGCGAGGGCGCCACCGCGGACGACACCACTGACCCCCCGGACGAGGACGCCACCGACCAGGAACTCGTCGGCGGTGGGGACCAGACAGATGTCAATCTCGACGACAGGTCAGCCGCCGACCAAAACATCGACGTCGGCGTGGTCGTCAGCGGCGATGGTGTGGAGGTCAGCGGCGATGACGAGCAGTCGGCGCAGGGCGACCCCGTCTCGCCGGCGAACCGTCCGGACATGCCCGATCCCCTTATCGCGCAAGACGGACCGCCGCCGATCGATCCCGACGGTGGGTCGTTCACCAATGTCGGCACGGCCGGCTGGGATCCGGGTGTCGACGGCGACGGGTCTGCCGTGCTGGGCGACATCATCGACTCGGGGCTACGGGCGGCACATTCCGGCGACCTGAGCGTGGACGATCTGGGGTTCGGCAAGGGCGCGGACAGCGAGCCGGCCGGACAGTTGGATACGGACGCTTCGCCGGCACCGGACGGGTTCGCCGTCGGAGACCCGGTCGCCGCCCGGGACCTCGGCGGGTTCGACGGCAAACCGGGCACCGGGTTGGAGCCTGTCGACGGACCGGCGCTCGAGGTCGACACGATCGAGGCGGACGGCCGAGGGCTCGACGAGAGCGGCGACGCGCCGCTGCTGGGCCGCTCGGATCCGAAATCCGGCGAGGATGCGGGACCGGATCGCGACCCTGGGTTCGACATCGGCTAGCCCCAGGCGACGGTAGGAGGACACGGCGATGGTTCGTTCGCCACTGTCGGCGCGCCCGGCTGGGATCCGGGTGCCGACGGCGAGCTGACCGGGGGCTGGGTGCACGCGCCGCCGGACTTCGGTCTCGGCAACCCTGCCGCTCGCCTCGTACCGGGAGCTGCCGATCGGCCGTTGGGTCGCCGCGCGTGGCAGGCGCGTGCGTCGCGAGTCCGGAATCCGGACGCCCGACGCGCTGATCGCGGCGGCTAGCCCTGGGCAATATCGGCTCTGCCTGGTGGGCCCCCGTTCGCGCTAGTTCGGCGACGTCCGGGGACTGCGGTTGCGTCGGCTGAGCTGAATGCCGCACGTCACCGTGTCGAAACTTCCGTGTGTGCACGGATGTGACTGGGCCCCGATTAGCGCAGCGTGCTACCTGCCCGGACGATGAGGAGCAGTCATGCCAGCAGACCAGCGGACGATCTGACCCGGGCAGTCCGCCAAGGACGGCGAGGCCGACGAGTCAGGCCCACCGGCCGACCAGCCGTCCGACGATTGACGTCAACCGGTCAACGGCGGGGAGGGCAGCGGCAACGGCGACCAAGCCACCCGCGGGAGCCGACGCTCGATGAGGTGATCCGGGCGCGCGGCGCGGATCCCGTGGCGCCCGCGGGGCAACCGGAGGCTGGGACGTACGTCGAGACGACTGGCGGCGGGGAGGCCCCTGTTGTCCAGGACCTCGCGGGCGGGCAGAACGCCATCATCCACCCGGACGGGTCGATGACGATCATCGATACGAAGACCGGCGAACAGACGACGGTACCGCCTCCGCCGAAGCCCGACGAGTCGGCGCCGGCCGGGGCCGGTACGCCGCCCGGTGACACCGAGACCGTCCTGACGCCGGAGGAGCAGCAGGCGCTCCGGGACTCGATCGACGCGTTGGGGGAGAACCGGGGAAGCGAGGGGACCGAGACGCAGCCGGCGGAGGGTGATGACGGCGTGTTCGGTGTCGGTGCGCCCAATTCGGAGATCTCGATCAAGGCCAACGACGAGCGGGCGATCGACATGCTGGGCCAGCCGGGCAGCTCCGACATCGATTTCGGGGGCGGCGGAGGCGGCGGGAGTCGACTGCCCGACGACGGTGCCATCGACCCTGCGAACGGCGACGACGTCGGGCGGCAGACGGACGGGCCGGAGCAGGACCCGTTCGATCGGCAGCAGGACACGCTCGAACCAGTAGACGACGGCGAGGACGACGACTCCGGCGACAGCAGCCTGCTGCAGCCCGGGGACCCGCGACCGGTGGCGGAGACGGAGCACCTGCGCAACGTCACGCTCGACATCGGCTGAGCCGGGCCGCCGCCGCCGAACAACCTGACTGCGGCTACCGCCGAACCAACGGCACTCTCGTGCAATAGAGCCGTTCAAACGCGCCACTCAGGCGCGGTCAAATCTCCGTGTGCGCACGGATGACCGTGCACGCGCCGCCCGGCACCGTTCCCGTAGTGCACGACCTACAACGCGTCGATATCGACGCAGGTCGACTGGAGGACACAGCGATGACGACCGCAGAAGACGGCGGCACAGACGAAAACGGCGCCGGGGATGGCGGGGACGACGACACCGATGGCGAGCGAGGACACCGGACCGGACCGCGACCCGGCATTCGACGTCGGATGAAAGATCAACCGGGCGGACGTGACGCCGGCCCGGCGCCCACCGCCACACCGAGGAGCGAATCATGGCGGACCCACCATCGGACGGCCTGACCCGAGGGCAGGTTGCCGAGCACGACAAGAACGACGAGTCACGCCCACCGGCCGACCAGCCACCCGTCGACGGCGAACCGCAGGACGATACGGATACCGATCCGGACGGCAGGGACACGCCGCAGGACGGTAGTACCGACGAGGGCGACCGGGGAGGACCAGGACGACGACACCGACGACAGCTCCGAGAGCACCGGCGAGGGCGTCACAGGACGACGACGACCAGGACAACGACGACCAGGATCGACGATGACGGTCAGGCAGCGACGACGGTCAGCAGGACGTCGACTCGGGTGGCGGTGGAATCAGCTTCGGCGAAGGCGACGTGGCGCACCGGCGATTCCACCGGTGACGACGTTGTGCACACGTGGCGGCGACGCCAACCAGCAGGACATCGATATCTTCCCGGGACGCAGGGCGACGCGGGCACCGATGCGCCTCCGCCACCGACCGGCGGGCCGTCACTGGCCGACATCGAGCGGTTGAAGTCGTCGTTCGTGCGGGACGAGGGGCCACCGGAGATCGATCCGGACGGCGGGTCGTTCGGCAATATCGGTACCGCCGGCTGGGATCCGAAGGCCGACGGCGACGGCCCCGCCGCCCTCGGCGACATCTACTCCGGGCTGCGGGCCGAGCAGGCCAACGGTCTGGGCGACGATCCGGGGTTCGGCACCGGAGCGGACCTCTCGAGCGGCGCACCGTCCGAACCGCAGGGCTTCGGCGGCGGTGACGATGTCGCGGCCGGTGCCCTCGGCCGGTTCGACGGTGAACCGATCGACGGCCCGGCGTTCGAGCTCGAACCGATCTCGGACGCGGGGAAGGGCTTCGACGAGGCCGACGACGCGCCGCTGCTGGCCCGCGCGGATCCGAAGTCCAGTGAGGACACCGGACCGGACCGCGACGCCGCGTTCGACCTCGGATAAGGACGCCAAACGGACCTACGGTGGGCGAGCGCGCGGACCTAGACTCCTGGCGCTGTGGGCGCCGTGGTGGCACCGTTCGTCGGGCGCAAGGCCGAGTGCGCCCTGCTCGACAGTCTGATCGACGCGGCAGCCTCCGGCGCGGGCTCCGCGATCCTGATCGTCGGTGAACCGGGCGCCGGGAAGACCACCCTGGTCCAGGCCGCGGCCGCGACGGCCGCACGCGCCGGGCTGACCGTCCGGACCGGCCGGGCCGAACAGCTCGAGGTCGAGCGCACCCTTGGCGCCGCGCTGGACGCCTTCGACCTGCGGCTGGACCGGCTGGCGGGTCCAGCGGTCGCGACCCGCACAGTGCTCGAGGCGGGCGCCAGCGCCGCGGCCGCGTTCCTGCTGGCGGACCGGATGCTCGAGGTCGTCGAGGCGGAGTCGGCCCGCGGACCGTTGCTGCTGGCCGTCGAGGATCTGCACTGGGCCGACCCGGCCACGCTGGCGTGGCTGCGCGCGGTTGCCGAGCGCGCCCCCGCGCTGCCGCTGGCAGTCGTCGCCACCAGCCGCCTGGCGACGCCCGGCACCCGGGCGGCCCTCGTCCTCGACTCGTTGCGCGCGACCTCGCTCGAACTCGGTCCGCTGTCGGCCGAGGAGGTCACGGCGCTGGCGGTGGCCGTCCTTGGCGGCGAGCCGGACACCGAGCTGGCGGCGGTGTTGGGGCGGGCAGCGGGCAACCCACTGCTCGTGCAGGCGGCGCTGGACGCCGCGCCGGCGGGCGGCCGCTCCGGCGGTGAGGTCCTCGCGACACGGCTCCGCGAGCTCGATCCGGATGCGTTGCGTGCGCTGCAGGTCGCCGCCGTGCTCGGCGCCGCGGTCGACCCGGCGCAGGTCGCCACCGTCGCCGCGCTACCTGCCAGCGAGGTGATCACACACCTGGACCGGGCCAGGGCGGCGGGCTTCCTGGCCGAGCAGGCGGACACCTGGGCGTTCCGCCACGAGCTGTACCGAAGCACCGTGCTCGCCAGCCTCACCGCGCCGGCCCGGAGGGCCTTGCACAGCGACGCCGCGCGCTCGCTCGCCGCTACCGGAGCCGCGGCAGCGGTCGTCGCCGAGCAGTTCGCCCAGGGCGCCGTGGCCGGTGACCAGGAGGCGGTCTCCTGGCTGCAGCAAGCAGCGGTGGAGGCCGTCGCGGCCGCCCCGGTGGCCGCCCTGCGACTGGTCGACGTCGCGCTCGGGCTGTGCGACGAACATCCGCCGCATGAGCTGCTGCTGGCCCGGGTGCGGGCGCTCGCCGGCGCCGGGCAGGTCACCGAGGCCGACTCGCTCGGTACCGCGCTGCTGCGCGACGGGCTGGACCCCACGTTCGAGGCAGCGCTGCGTCGCGAGCTGGCGTTCACCGCGTTCGTGCAGGGCAGGGCGGCGGACTCGGTCGCCCAGATGGAGCGTTGCGGGGAGCTGATCACCGATCCGGCCGGTCGGTCCCGGGTGCAAGGCGAGATCGCGTTCTCCCGGTTTCTCGCGCTCGACCAACCCGGTGCCCGCGCCGCTGGTGAGCTGGCCGTCGCCCAGGGGCGGCGGTCGGGGGACCTGTCGGCGCAGGTCGCCGGTGGGGCGGTGCTGTGCTTCCTCGACCTGTTCGACATGGCCATCCCGGCGGCCACCCGGCATGCCGAGCAGATCGTGCGGCTCGCCGAGCAGCCCGGTGCGGCCGAGGCGCACGTCTTCCAACCGTGGTTCATCGCGGCGATCGTCTGGCTGGAGACCGACCGGCTGGACCGGTTGACGGACACCGCGCGCCGCGGGCGCGAGGTCGCCCTTCGGCGGGGTACCGCCTGGGCGGTGCCGGGGTACGACGCCGTCGACGCGTTCGGCGCGCTGCGTGCCGGCTCGTTCGACGACGCGGGGGCCGCCGCCGAGGCCACCCTTGGCTACTTCGAGGGGGTCGACGGGTTCGGGGTGGCGGTGTGGTGCCACGCCTTCCTGGCCCAGATTGCCCTACACCGCGGTGAGCCGGAGCTCGCGCAGCAGCACGTCGACACCGCGGAGGCGTGGCTGGCCCGCGGCGAGCGGGCGCAGCTCGGCTACGAGCAGCTGCGGATCGCCGCCGCCCGGCTCTGCGAGCTGCGCGGTGACATGGACGCCGCGTTCGTCGCCCTGGCCGAGGTGTGGGACCTGTTCGCGTTCCTCGGCGTGCGCTCGCCGCTGCCGGCGTTCGGGGCGACGTTCGCCCGGCTGGCCAGGCACCGCGGCGACTCCGCGCGGGTGGCGGATGTGGCGTCCACACTGGACGAGGTTGCGGACGCCGGTGACACCGGCAGCATTCGGGTGGCCGCCGAACTTGCCGCCGCCTGGCGGGACGTCGACCCCGACCGGGCGCTGGTGGCCGCCAAGCTGGCCCACGCCGGCCCACGCCGACCCCTCGCGGCGGCCGCGCTCACCGACGCCGCCAACCTGCTGCACGCTCGCCGGCGACGCGGCGAGGCGGACCGGGTGGCGGCCGAGGCGGCGCTGTTGTGGGCCGGGATCGGCGCCGACGCCGACGCGCTGGCCTGCGCGGTCGTGAGCCGGACAGCGCGCCGCCCGGAGCCACGCCCGCGGTTCGGGGTCGCCGCCCTGACCAGCACCGAGCGGGACGTGGTCGCGCTGCTCGCCTACGGGCTGGCCAACGCCGACATCGCGGTCCGGTTGGGGGTGTCCCGCCGCACCGTCGAGTCGCACGTGTCGGCCGCTTATCGCAAGCTGGAGGTGGCCTCCCGGGTCGAGTTGGCCAGAGCCGCCCTGGCGAACGGTCTCGGCACCGGCTGAGCACATCGGGCCGATATCCGTGCGTGCACGGATGCCCGGGCACGCCGCGCCGATCATGCTGTCCCTGACGAGGCGGACGGAGGGATGTAGTGATGGCGAGCAAGCCCCCAGCCTTCGATGACATCGGGAGCCGGCTGACGGTCGACCAAGACGACGGCGACCCTGTTCTCGCGGTGACCGAGGAACCGACGGTGGTAAGCGCCGACGACGGACCGGCACCGGCGGACGGCGTCGACGACCCGGGTGGCCCGCCTGGCGAGGAGCAGTCGGCAGCCGAGGACAGCACACCTCGGGAGGAACACGAGGTCGGCCTGAAGCCCGACGGCGACAACCCCGCCGAAGACTTCCGCCTGAGCGCCACCGATCTGACCGGTACGGATGAGGAGCAACCGCCGGAGATCTTCCTGGGCAAGGACCGTCCGACCGAGGACGAGCTCGCGGCGCGGCTGATCGGTGGGGGTGGCGACGGGGGTGCTGCGGAGTCGGCGGCCGCTGGGCGCGGTGCCGACGGCGGTGGTTCCGGAGACACCGGCGAAGGAGGCGCTTCCGGCGTCGTGACCCGAGAGGACGTAGCGGCGGCGGGGCGGGGCTCGTCCGGCGAGGCGCCGACCGATCCCGGACCGCCGCCGCCGGACTCCGGGGACGGCGCTCCCTACGGCGGGCTGGAGGGCATGCTCGCAAAGGGGGCCGCCGACGGCGCGCGCACCATCGCCAACGCAGCCGGCGACCTCCCTGTGATCGGTCCCGGACTGGACGCCGCCAAGGACAACACCACCGACCCGGCCGGCGCCGGCAACCCGACCGGCGATCAGATGCGGGCCGCGCTGAAGGAACAGGACACGCTTTCTGCCGACCCCCCGGTCGGACCCAACGACGTGGTGTCCGAGCACGAGAGCGCGGACGGCAGCGTGTACGTGGTGAAGTTCGGCGACGGCACGACGATCGTGTCGAACGCAACCAACAACACCACGACCACCTTGCTCCCGGACGGCTCCAGCGACACCGTCGACCACACCACCGGGAAGACCACGCACACCGACCCGCCCGCGCAGCCGGACCCGGACGAGGAAGGCGCCGAGATTCCCGCGGAGTTGCGCGCCCAGCTGGACGCCGACCTCGTCGCCCTGCGCCAGCACACCGGTGGGCAGAACGATGCGGGGACCGAGATCCAGCCGGCGGAGGGCGATGCGGCGTTCGGGGCCGGCGCGCCGACCGTCGCGCTCTCGCCGACCTTCAGCAGCGACCGAGCCGTCGAGATGCTGGGTCAGCCGGGCGATGCCGGGCTCGACTTCGGCGGCGGTGGCAACACGGTCGACCCGAACTCCGGCACGACCGACCCCGGCGAGCAGGCCGACACGACACCGGTCACCGACGGGCGTGAGCTGGACCCGTTCGATCGGCAGCAGGACAGCCTCGAACGGCCCGCGGACGACGCGGGCGCCGACGATGCGGGAACCGAGGATGCCGATACGGACGACGGCGCGGGCGGCGATGCCAGCGGTGTCCTGGTACCGCACGCCGACCTGCGGCGGGTCGACGAGACCGATGACCTCCCGGATGCGGTCGACCCCGGCTGAGCGCCCGGCCACGGGCGCCGGCAGCGGATCGGATTGATCAGCGGGGCAGACGCCGGACCCGTCGTGCGGTATGACTGGTGGTCCATGAGCAGCGGCCGCCAGGAGGCGCAGGCGATGCGACGGTTCCCCGACCTGCCGCTGGTCGGCGACGCGCCGGTGCTGGTGCTCGACGAGTCCAGCACCGCCGTCGAGCGACGGCTGGTCGAGCAGTGGCTGGACGAGGCGACGCACGACCACGGCGCTCCGGTCGAGGTGGTGCGCGGGACCGGCGCCCTCGCCGATCGGCTGGCCGACCTGGCGGACGACACGGTCATCACACCGGTGCGGGTGGCCTGGCTGCCAAGGGAGCGCGGCGGAGTGCGGCGGGCGCGCTGGTCCGACGTGCTGCGGCTGACCGACCCACGCCGGCCCGCCCCCCGCGCGCAGGAGCGGATCGCGGCCCGTGAGCAGGACCGCTGCGCCATCGTCGTCGCCGAACCGGCCGCGGTGTCGGCGCTGCGTGAGCGCTGGCTGAAGCACCGGGGTGGTTCATCCACGGACACCCGGGCATTCGCCGGTTTCGTCACCGGACTGGCCGGACTGGCGCTGGACCGGGCGGAGCGAGCGGTGCCGGGCGGCGCCAGGTACAAGGTGCCGCGCTACATCGTCGAGGCGATCGAGAGCAGCGGTGCGTTCCGCCGGGAGATCGCCGCGCTGGCGGACCCGCTGGAGCTCCCCGAGCGTGAGGTCGCCGCCAGGGCGTCGGAGGACCTGCGCGGTCTGGTGGCGGCGATGAGCCCACTGGCCGTCGACCTGTTGTCCGGTGCGCTGCGCCCGCTGCACTCCAGGGCCTGGAAGGTGCAGGTCGACGTCGACGGGCTGGAGGGGCTGCGCGAGCTGAACCGACGGTTCCCGCTGGTGTTCCTGCCCTGCCACCGCTCCTACGCCGACCCGCTGGTGCTGGCCGACGTGCTGGCCGAGCACGACTTCCCGCGAAACCACGTGCTTGGCGGGGACAACCTGCGGTTCTGGCCGCTCGGACCGCTGGCCAGGCGGGCCGGAATCGTGTTCATCCGGCGGAGCTTCGCCGACGACGAGATCTACAAGACGGTGGTCCGGGAGTATTTCGCCTACCTGCTGGCCAAGCGGTTCAACCTCGAGTGGTACATGGAGGGCGGCCGGTCCCGGACCGGCAAGCTGCGCCCGCCGCGGTACGGGCTGCTCCGCTACGTGGCCGAGGCGGTGGAGCACGACCGGGTCGACGACGTCTACCTGGTGCCGGTCTCGATCGCCTACGACCAGCTGCGCGAGGTGGCCGCGATGGCCGCCGAGCAGCGCGGCGGCGCCAAGCGCGGCGAGGGGCTGGCCTGGCTTGCCTCCTACGCGCGCAACCAGCTCACCCGGGTCGGCAACGTCCAGGTCCGGTTTGCCGAGCCGATCGCATTGCGCGCCCAGCTACCGGCGGACGGCCAAGCGGCCGAGCCGGCCGCGCGCCGGCTGGCGCTGCAGAAGGTCGCGTTCGAGGTCGCAGTGCGGATCAACCGGGCCTCCCCGGTGCTGGCCACCGCCCTGGTCACGCTCGCCCTGCTCGGTGTGCGGGACCGCGCGCTCACCCTCGGGCAGGTGCGCCAGGTGCTCGAACCGGTCATGGACTACGTGGAGGCCCGCAAGCTGCCCGGCAGCGGCCTCGAGCTGCTGCGCCGCCCGGCTGGGGTTCGCGGCGTGCTCCGCGCGCTGGCCAGGGAGAACGTGGTGACCGAGTACACCGGTGGGGTGGAGCCGGTGTACGCCATCGAGCGCGGCCAGCACCTGGTGGCGGCGTTCTACCGGAACAGCGCGATCCACCACTTCGTCAGCCGGGCGATCGCGGAGCTGACCCTGCTGCGGTCGAGCCGGCCGACGTGGGAGCAGGAGGCCGACCGGCTGCGCGACCTGCTGAAGTTCGAGTTCTTCTTCCCGGACCGGGAGACCTACCGCGCCGAGCTCGTCGACGAGCTGCGCCTGCTCGACCCGGACTGGGAGCGTCGGGACGGCCGCGAGCTGCTGGAGCAGGCCGGCTTCCTGATCGCGCACCGGGTGCTGCGCAGCTTCCTCGACGCCCAGCTGGTGGTGGCCGAGCAGCTGGCCGCGCGCGACCCGCGCTCGCCCGTCGTGGAGAAGGAGTTCCTGGCCGAGTGCGCCGGGGTCGGCCAGCAGATGCTGCTGCAGGGCAGGCTGCACGGCCCGGAGTCGCTGTCCGGCGAGCTGTTCGCCAGCGCACTCAAGCTCGCCACCAACCGCGACCTGGTCGACGCGGGGCGCGAGGAGCTCCGCGAACGCCGAGTCGCGTTCGCCGCCGAGCTGCGTGACACGGTCGGCCGGGTGGCCGTAATCGACGAGATCGACGCCCGCCGGCGACGGGAGGCGGCCGGTGTCCAGCCCTAGCCGTCCGACCCCGGTGGAGCTGCTCGCCGAGGTCGAGAACGGGCCGACCGGTCCGCAGGTGGCGGCCTTCTTCGACTTCGACGGCACCCTGATCGACGGGTACTCGATCAACGCGTTCGCCCGCCACCACCTGCGCTCGATGCAGCTGAACCCGCTGGACGCCGGTCGGATGCTGCTGCTCGGGCTGCGCGGGGTGCACTCCGAGCACGACTTCGGCGAGTTCTTCCAGCTCGGCCTGCGGGCCTGGGCCGGCCGCTCGGCGGACGAGCTCACCGAGCTGGGGGAGCGGCTGTTCGTGCAGGGGATCGCGGGCAGCCTGTACCCGGAGGCCTGGCGACTGGTGGCCGCCCATCGCAAGGCCGGGCACACCGTGGTGTTCGCCTCCTCGGCGACCCGGTTCCAGGTCGAGCCGGCGGCGCGCGCGATGGGCGTGACCCACCTGCTGTGTACGCCGGTGGAGATCGTGAACGGGATCTGCACCGGGCGGCCCGGGGGTCCGCCGCTGTGGCGGTCCGGGAAGGCGGCCGCGGTGAAGGCGTTCGCCGCCGAGCACGCCATCGACCTCGCGGACAGCTACGCGTACTCCAACGGCGAGGAGGACGTGCCCTTCCTGGAGACCGTCGGTCGCCCGCACGCCCTCAACCCGCAGCGCGGGCTGGCCGAGGTCGCGGCCCGGAAGGGGTGGCCGGTCACCGAGTTCGCGCCGCGCGGCCGGGCCGGGGTGGAGCAGCTCGCCCGCACGGCGGCCACCGTCGCCGGGATGCTCGGCGGGTTCGGCACCGGCCTCGCACTCGGGGCATTGAGCGGGCGGCGCCGGGACGGCATCGACCTCGGGATCGCGCTGGCCGGCGACCTGGGCAGCGCATTGGCCGGGATCCGGTTCGAGGTGCAGGGCGCGGAGCATCTCGTCTCGCCGCGGCCGGCGGTGTTCCTGTTCAACCACCAGAGCGCGCTGGACGTGCTGATCCTGGCCAAGCTGCTGCGCGGCGGGTTCACCGGGGTGGCGAAGAAGGAGGCGGCGGACGTCCCCGGCTTCGGGTTGGCGTTCCGGCTCGCCGATGTGGCGTTCGTGGACCGTGGCAACACCGCGCAGGCCAAGGAGGCTCTGGCGCCCGCGGTGCAGCGGCTGAAAGACGGGGTCTCGCTGGTCATGGCGCCGGAGGGCACCCGGTCGGCGACGCCCGCGCTGGGCCGGTTCAAGAAGGGCGCGTTCCACGTCGCGATGCAGGCCGGGGCGCCGATCGTGCCGATCGTGATCTGCAACGCCGGCGAGCTGATGTGGCGCGGCGCTTGGACGACCCGCCCGGGCACCGTCCAGGTTGTGGTGCTGCCGCCGATCCCGACCGAGGGCTGGACGGTCGAGGACCTGGACGAGCACGTCGAACGGGTGCGCAACAGCTACCTGGAGACCCTCGGCGAGACCGACCCGGCGACCTCGCCAGACGTGGCAGCACCGCAGCCCGCCGCCGCGCCGTCCGGGGCCGCGCCGCTGGCCGCTCCGCGCGGCTGGGGCACCAGCCCGGAGATGAACCCGCTGGAGACCGTGATGTGGCGGGCCGAGGCCGGTGACGAGCGGCTGCGCTCGAACGTCGCGCTGCTCGAGATCCTGGACCGTGCGCCGGACTGGTCCCGGCTGTGCGCCGCGCACGAACGCGCGCTGACCGCCATCCCACGGATGCGCCAGCGGGTCACCGAACCGCCCTTCGGGATCGGGGCGCCCAGGTGGGTACCAGTGCACCGGGTCGACCTGGACCGGCACCTGCAGCGGCGGACGTTGGACGCGCCGGGGAGCGACCGACAGCTGCTCGACCTCGCGCAGGAGTTCGCGCACGCCCCGCTGGACCGGGATCGGCCGCTGTGGGAGGCGATGCTGGTCACCGGCCTGTCCGGCGAGCGGGCGGCGTACCTGGTGAAGACCCACCACAGCGTCACCGACGGGCTGGGGGCCGTTCAGCTGCTGGCCCGGTTGCACAGCCGAACCGCCGAGCCGACCGCGAGCGTGGCGCCGGCCGAGGCCGAGCCGGCCGGCCCGGCCGTCACGCCGCAACGCCCGCCGGCGCCGGCCCGCCCTTCCGTGCTGCGGTCCGCGCTCGGCGGCCTGCTGCATCCCCAGGAGTTGGCCCGCCGGGTGCTGGACACCGGCTCGGCAGTGGTCCGCGCGGCCGTCCCGGCCGGAGCGGGATCCCCGCTGTTGCGTGCGCGCGGCGGCGGCTGGCGCTTCGACCTGCTCGAAGTGGACCTGGCCCGGCTGAAGGCGGGTACCAAGGCGGCGGGTGGCTCGGTCAACGACGGGTTCATCGCCGCACTGCTCGGTGGGTTCCGCCGCTACCACGAGCGCAGCGGCTCGCCGATCGAGACGATGCCGGTCGCGATCCCGATCAGCCTGCGCGCCGAGGACGACCCGCTTGGCGGCAACCGGTTCACCGGCGTCCGGTTCAGCGCACCGGTCGGCGATCCGGACCCGGCGAGCCGGATCGAGGCGGTGCGCGGGTTCGTGCTCACGGCTCGGCGGTCCGCCGCGGTCGACGTGGTGCCGATGCTGGCGCCCGCATTGGCGCTGCTGCCCGCCCCGCTGCTGGCCGGAGCCTCCGGCGCGATCACCGCCGCGACCGACGTGCAGGCCAGCAGCTTCCCAGGCATCCCGTATCCGGTGTTCATCGCGGGCGCGCGGATCACGCATATGTTCCCGTTCGGGCCGCTGCCCGGCTGCGCGGCGATGATCACGATGATCTCGCACGACGGCACCTGCTGCATCGGGGTGAACACCGACCCGGCCGCGGTCACCGACCCGGAGCTGCTCCTGGAGTGTCTCGGCGAGGGGTTCGACGAGGTGCTGGCGCTGGCCGGCGAACCTTCGTCGCGGGCGTAGACGTGGACGGCCCGGCGGTGTCCGAGCCGGCCGGCGGCTCGTCACCGCCTGGACAGGTTGCTGCTCGCGTGCGGGGCGATCGGAGCGGTGTTCTTCGTCGTCGTGTTCCTGATAGCCGGTACGGCACGGCCGGACTACGACCCGCTGCGGCACCCGGTGAGCTCGCTCTCGCTCACCGGCGCCGGGTGGGTGCAGACCGCGAACTTCCTGATCTGTGGAGTGCTGCTGCTGGCGTTCGCCGTCGGCGTGCAGCGGATGCTCCGGCGCTCCGGCGGTGGGTTCTGGCCGGCAGTGCTGCTCGCGGCGGTGGCGGTCGGACTCATCGGCGCCGGGCTGTTCCCCACCGACCCCGTCAACGGGTACCCGCCCGGCCCCTCGCCGGTCGGCACTCCCACCCCGACCGGCACCGCGCACAACCTGCTGTCCACGCTGGTCTTCGTCGGGCTGCCGGCGGCGTGTTTCGTGTTCGCCCGGCGGTTCGCGATCACCGGCCAGCGCGGCTGGGCCGGCTACTCGCTGGCGAGCGGGATCGTGTTCTCCGTCGCCTTCGTGCTGACCAGCGCCGGTTTCCGCGGGCTACCGGCGCTCGCCGGGGTGGCCGGCCTGCTGCAACGGACCACCCTGATCGTCGGCTTCGGCTGGCTGGCCGCGCTGGCGGTGCACCTGCTGAGCCGCTCGGACGCCCTGGCCGGTTCTACCGCACCCGATGCCGCACCGACCCGACCAGCCGCAGGCCCATCGCCAGGTCCGCCTCGCGGAACAGCGCAGCCATCGCGACGGCCGTCCCGGGTAGATCCTCCCGACCAATGAGGTAGGCCCAGCGGTGCCGCGGGGATATCGCGAAGAAGCGCTCGAAGAACTCCGGGACCTGCTCGGCGGGCATCCGCAACAGCGCCTCCAGCCCCTTCCGGCGGAAGGCGTGCACCAGGCGGGCGGAGCGGGGCCACAGCGCCGAGCGGGCCGCGTCGAGCGGCGAGCCGGGACTGCCCGCGACCGCGGCCGCGACCCGCGGCGCGAGTCGGAGCGAGGTGGCCACGCTGTAGCCGGTGGCCGGGTGCATCAGCGGTGCCGCGGCGCCGAAGCCCAGCGCCGGGTGATCGGGATGCCGGGGGGTGTCCAGCGGGAAGTGCACCCGCTCCTCGACGGCGTTCTCCGGGACCGTGATCCCGTGCGCGGCGAGCCGCTTGTGCAGCCGACCCCGAAGCTCCGGCAGCCCCAACCCGGGCCGCCTGGCCAGCGACGTCTCCTCCAGCAGCACGCGGTCGTCGCCCAGCGGAACCGCGTAGAGGAAGGTCGGCCAGCCGTCCTCGCCGTGGTCCGCGCGCCAGTCCATGATCAGGGATGTGCCGGGTTCGAGCAGCGGCCGGGCGAGGTCCTGGTTCACCACGACCCCGACCGCGGTCTGCTCGGCCGCCGTCCCGCCCGCGCGCCCGGCGGCGAGGGGCTGCCACCGCCCGCCGGCGTCGATGACCAGCCGGGCGGTGAGCGCCGAACCATCGGCGAGCTCGACCGCGCTGCCCGCGTCGCGGGCGGTCATCGCCGTGACCCGGCCGGAGCTGACGGTCACTTCGGCGGCGGCGAGCTCGGCGTCCAGATGGGCCCGCAGCCCGTCGACGTCCAGCACGGTGTAGTACCAACCCAGGTCGTGTCCGGTCCGGCCGAACGCGCGCGCCGGGGTGGACGTCGCGATGGCGGTACCGGGCAGCCCGCTCGGCAGCTCGTCGGCCCACGCCGCGTAGGTGGCCCGCCAGGGGCGCTCCGGGGAACGATCGACGAGCGTGGTGCGCAGCCCGACGCGGCCGCAGGCGGCGGCGACCGCGCGCCCCGCCGGCCCACCACCGACGACCAGAACGTCGAGCACGACAGTCACGGTAGGGACCGGCCGGCCATCGCGCCCGTGGTCCTGCGTACATGCCTTTGCGGAAATATAGCTAGTGGGGTATGTTCAGTAGCGATGTCCGTCCCGTTCCCGGTACTCGCCGAGCCGACCCGCCGTCGGATCCTGGACCTGCTGCTGGTCCGGCCACGGCTGGTCGGTGAGCTCAGCGAGCGGCTCGGGTTGAGCCAGCCGGGCACGTCCAAGCACCTCCGGGTACTGCGCGACGCCGGGCTGGTCCGGGTCCGGCCGGACGGCCAGCGACGCTGGTACGAGCTGCGGCCGGAGCCGCTCGCCGAGGTGGACGCCTGGCTGGCGCCCTACCGTCGACTGTGGACGGAGAGTTTGGACGCCTTGGAGCGGCATCTGGACTCGATACCCGGCGAACCACCCGACGAGCCATCCGAATAGGAGGACGGATCATGACCGAAACCTTGAGCGCGGTCGGCGACCGGACCGCACTGCGCATCGAGCGCCGACTGGCGCACCCGCCGGAGAAGGTCTGGCGGGCCCTCACCGAGCCGACCCAGCTCAGCCAGTGGTTCCCGTTCGACGTGCGACTGGAGCCGGCCGAGGGCGCCACTGTGACGTTCGTCGACCGCGACGCAGACGGCGCGACAATGGACGGTGTGATCACCGAGTTCGACCCGCCCCGGGTGCTGGCCTACACCTGGGCCGACGAACTGCTGCGCTGGGAGCTGCAGCCGGCCGACGGCGGCAGCCTGCTGATCTTCACCCACACGTTCGCGGATCGGGCCGGCGCGGCCAGCTTCGCCGCGGGTTGGCAGGCCTGCCTGGACGCGCTGGACGATCTGATTGCCGGACGACCGGTCGCAGCTGCCGACCGGGAATCGATGGACGCCGCGCACGAGCGCTATGTCGCGGCGTTCGGCCTGGCGGAAGGCGTGGCCGAGGACACCCGGGACGGGTGGCGGGTGCGCTTCGAGCGGCAGTTGATCCGGCCGGCCGAGACGGTGTGGGCCGCGCTGGCCGGTGGCACGCCGCCGGTGGTCGGTGGGCCGGTCCCGCCTGCGCTGACCACCGAAGGCGTCCAAACCGCGGCGGTGACCGTCGTCGATCCGCCGAAGGTGATCGAGTTCGACTGGATTGGGGCAGACCGTCCGGCGGGGCGGGTGCGCTGGGAGCTCGGCCAGGGCACCGGACAGGGTGCTCGCCTGGTGCTGACCCAGACCGGCCCGCGCGAGCTCGTCGACCAGCGGGACACGGCGCTGGTCGGATGGCGAGACCGGATCGAACGGCTCACCACCGAGCTGGTCGGTACCGCACGGCCCGGTCCGCGCGCCGGCGAGGCGTGAGCGGACCAGGGGAGCCGTGGCCCGCGTCAGCCAGCTACCCGGAGGTGGCCGTGCCGTCGAGGTGGAGCCCGACCGGGTGGCCGGTTGGTTCGGCCGGTTCGCCGAGCGCCACGGCGGCATCGGCCGCACCGAGTGGGCGGCGCCGCGACTGCGGGTGACGGCCGCCGACGGCGCGACGGCCAGCGTGGAGGTCCCGTTCGGCGGCCTGCCCGAAGCGCCGGGGGAGTCCGCCGACCTGGTCGAGCGGCTGGTCGCACACCTCGCCGTGCCGCGGCGGATCGGCCTGCTGCTGGTACGCCTCGGCGGGTACAGCGTCGGGGTCGCGGTCGGCGGGCGGGTGGTCAGCTCGCGCACCGGGGCGCGACCGGTGCACGGCCGGGCCAAGGCCGGGGGATCGTCGGCCAGTCGGTTCGCCCGCCGTCGGGAAGGTCAGGCCAGGGTCGCGCTGCGCGCCGCCGCCGACGCGGCCGTTGGGGTGCTGCTGCCGGAGGCCGGCCGGCTCGACGGGCTGGTCCTCGGCGGCGACTCCGAGGCCCTCGACGCGCTGCGCGCCGATCCCCGGCTGACCGCGCTGCTGGCCCGCGCCGAGCCGCGGGTGCTGGACGTCCCGGAGCCGCGCCGGGTGGTGCTCGACCAGGCCGCCACGCGGGCCACCGCCGTGTTGATCGCCGTCGTCGACCAGGGGCTCGACGCCGACTAGTGTCCCGTGAGCGAGGTACCTCGCCCGCTCACGGGACACTAGGACCAGGGAGTCGCCGGCGTGGGCTGGGTGACGCCGTCGACCACTATCGCGTCCACCCGCTCGTTGTAGAAGGCCACCCGACCGGCGATCTTCGCCACCTCGGGCAGCGGCGTCTCGTAGCACCAGGCGAGAGCGCGGCTCGATCCGGCGCCCGCCCAGTAGGTGCTGGTCGGACCCTTGTACGCGCACGCCGTGCGCATCGTCGATGGCCGCAGCAGGTCGAAGCGGATGTCGTCCTTGCGGATGTAGTAGCGCGGTGGCAACGAGGTCTCGAACAAGATCATCGAGTCGGTCGTCTCGGCCGCCGTCTGGCCGTCGACGATCACCTCCACCCGGCGCGAGCTCCGCAGCACGTCGATGCGGTGGTACGGGTCCCGGGCGTGCACGAAGACCTCCTCGTCCTCCTCGAACCAGCGGTCCATGTACTGCCAGTGGAAGGCGAGGTAGCCGGAGACGTCGGGGCCGTCCGGGGCCGCGGTGAGGTAGCGCCAGGCGGCGTCGTCGATGGTGCGCTCGCCGACCGTGACGCAGTAGTAGGTGGCATCCCCCTTGTGCGCCGACCGCACGACCGTTCCGCTGGCTGCCAGTAGGTCGGTACGGACGTCCTCGAGCGGGAAGTAGTAGAGGGCCAGCCGGCCGGACTCCCACATCATCAGCGTCCGGGTGCTGTCGGCGATGGCGACCTCGTTCACGACGGCGCGGATGCGCTTGAGGATCGGCTCGACGCGGATTGCGTAGCTGCCGTCGGCCGGCACGATGCCGACCTGCAGGTTCTCCAGGACCGGTATCTCGGTGCGGGCGGGTGCGGTGGTCATCGGGTGTCCTCTCGGTCGGAACGCACCACGACCGGACCGACAGCCAGCGAATGCAGGTAGAACGGCGCGGAGGCGGTGTAGGCATGGGCAAGGGCACGGAGCAGCCGAGCCGCGCGACGGCGGGCCTCGCCACTCGTCTCCCCGGATCGGGGTGCCGGGCTTCCGGCTCCGTCGGGCGCCTGGTCTGCGTTGGGGTTCGGTGTCATGCCCATCAGCCTTCGTGCCGGCGCGGCTCGCAACATCGTGGAAAGTACGGAACTCCGCTCGGTCAGTACTCCGACGCGTCGGCCAGTCCGCGATCGGTGATCCACGCGGCGACCTGGGTACGCGAGTGGAAGCCCAGTTTGCCCATGATGTGGTCCAGATGGCTCTCCACGGTCCGCTCGGACAGGAACAGCCGCTGCGCGATGTCCTTGTTGCTCTGTCCCGCGGTGACCAGTCGTGCGACCTCCAGCTCGCGCTTGCTCAGGCGCCCTCGACCCGTCTCCGCGGTGCTGCCGGTGGCCCGGGCCAGCGCGACGAGCGCCTCGGGCCGTAGCGCCCGTCCGGCCTCCCAGGCCCGGTGCGCGGCCTTCGCATCCAACGCACCGCGCGCCGCGTCGATCCCCGGCTGGACCCAGCTCGACCACGGCGGACCCACCGGAGTCTGGAGCTCCTCGCGCAGCCGAGCCGCGCCGCCGTACAGCCTCAGCGCCCGCGCCGGCTCGTCGACGCGGACCGTCTCGGCGATGCCCTCCGCCTGCTGGGCAACCGACAGCAGGTCGGGGTCCAGGACCGCGTCCAGAGCCGCGGTGAAGGCGGCCCGTGCGGCGTCGAGGTCGGCGCAGAGGATCTCCAGCCAGCCGAGGGTGTAGTAGGCGCCGACCGCGCCGTAGTCGTCGTCGGCTGCGGCGGCGACGTCGAGGCCGCGCTCGATCCACGACCGGGCGGCATCCAGGTTGCCGCGCTGCATCTCGACCCCACCCAACGATGTCAGCGCCATCGCCAGGCCGGGCCGGTCGCCGGTGCGGTCCAGCGAGTCCACAGCTTGCAGCAGGTACTCGTATGCGCCGTCGAGATCGCGGCGCCCGCGCTCCGCGTGATAGGCAAGTTGGAGCGGCTCGTGCGCGGCCACCGCGTCGTCGCCGAGCTCGCGGGACAGCTCGGCGAGTCGCTGTGGGGTCACCAGCGGGTGCCCGGCACCCGGTCCGCCCTCCAGCGGACGCCCGGCACCGGCAAGGCCCACTAGGCCGAAGGTGGCCCAGAGTGCGCGGGTGACCCCACGGGTAGCCCGCAGCGGGCGGCGGTCCAGCGTCGCGGCCAGCCGTTGCAGTCCCTCGCGAGGCGCGTACATCATCCACAGCTGGTCCAGGCTGGCCAGCAACGCCACCTCACGGTCCGGGTCGTCCCGAACCCCGTCCAGGGCGGCCCGGACCTCGGCCATCTCGTCCCAGAGGCGACGGTGCTCGGGGATCGCACCACGCACCTGGCGAGCCTCGAAGGCCTCCGCCGCGAGGCGCTCGTAGAACGCGATGTGCCGCTCGCGCAACTCGGCCACGCCGCCGCCGTCGGCCAGTGCCGCGCGGGCGTACTCCCGGATCGTGTCCAGCAACCGGTAGTGGATCGTGCCGTCGGCCGCCGGCTCCGCCTGGAGCATCGACTTGTCGGCCAGCCGCTGCAGCCCGTCGATGACGTCGTCGGCGGTGAGCGGTGCGAACCCGCACACCTGCTCGACGGCGTCGAGCCGGCAGCGGCCCCGAAAGATCGACAATCGCTGGAGCAACGTCCGCTCCGGGTCCTCCAGCAGGTGGTAGCTCCAGTCCAGCGTCGCGCGCAGCGTCCGGTGTCGCGCGTCTGCGTCGCGTGGCCCCTGGCTGAGCAGCCGCAGCCGGCTGTCCAGCCGCCGCACCATGTCGGCCGGCGACAGCGCGGACGTGCGGGCCGCCGCCAGCTCCAGGGCCAACGGGATGCCGTCGAGCCACCGGCAGACCGACACGACCGCCGCCGAGTTGCCGCTGCCCAGCTCGAACCCCGGCCGGACGCTGCGCGCGCGGTCGACGAACAGCAGCACCGCGTCGGACGCCGCCGCCGTGTCGTCCGATGCGCCGGGCTCGGGTAGCGGCAATGGCGCCAGCCGCCAGATGGTCTCGCCCTCGATGTTGAGCCGTTCCCGGCTGGTGGCCAGCACGACGAGGCGCGGCGCGTCGGTCAGCAGCCTGCTCACGACCTCGGCGACCGGCGCGACCAGGTGCTCGCAGTTGTCCACGACCAGCATCAGCTGCTTGTCCCGCAGCCGCCGACCCAGAACTTCCAACGCGTCCTGTCGCTCGACCGTGATCCCGACCGCAGCGGCGACCGCGGCGGGTATGACCTGCGGGTCGCGCACCCCGGCGAGCTCCACGAGGGCCTGGCCGTCGGCGAAGCCGGACGCCTGTCGCTGGGCGAACTCCGTCGCCAGCCGGGTCTTGCCGACGCCGCCGGGCCCGAGCACCGTGAGCAGCCGGGTGTGCGCCAGCAGCCGGCGCAACGCGGCCAGGTCCTTCTTGCGGCCGACGAAGCTCGACCGTCTCGCGGGTACCGCCGGCGGACGGGTCACCAAATGATTATCGGTTCCGCCGCCGTCGCCGTGGCCGCCGGTTGCGCGGGCGGATCGCTGCGACCGCCGATCCACTAGTGCCAGCGGTGGTACCATACGTAGGTGCGCAAGACGACCGTGTACCTGCCGGACGACCTGGCGGAGGCCGTCAAACGTGCGGCGCGGCGCCTCGGGATCTCGGAGGCGGAGGTGGTTCGGGACTCCATCCGGTCGGCGGTGGGGGGCGAGCGCCCGCGGCCACGCGGTGGACTGTTCTCCAGCGGCGCGCCGATCGCCCGCGAGGCCGACGAGCAGCTGGCCGGATTCGGCGACCGGTGATCGTCGACACCAGCGCGCTGCTGGCGTTCTACGACGCCGACGAGCCCGACCATGATGCGGTGTCGGCGGTCCTGACCGGCTCATCGGAGCCGCTGGTGGTGTCGCCGTACGTGATCGCGGAGCTCGACTACCTCGTCGGCAGCCGGCTCGGCGTGCCCGCCGAGCTCGCCGTGCTCCGCGAGCTCGCGGCCGGCGCGTGGGAGCTGCCGGGCTTCGCCGGCGCCGACCTCGACCGCGCGGCCGCGGTGATCCGCCGCTACCGGGACCAGCAGGTCGGGGTGGCCGACGCCTCCAACGTGGTACTGGCGCGGCGGTACCACACCCGCACGATCGCCACCCTGGACCACCGGCACTTCGACGTGCTGCGGCCGTTGACCGGCGGACGCTTCACGATCGTCCCGTGATCACCGTGGCGCCCGGATCGGCTCAGCCCAACGTGCCGGTCGCCAGCAGCCCGCCGTCCACCCGGATGCACTCGCCGGTGATCCAGGATGCCGCATCGGAGACCAGGAACCCGACCAGGCCGGCGACGTCCTCCGGGCTGCCGAGCCGGCGCATCGGGTACGCCGCCGCGGCCTCGTCCTCTCGCTCGGAGTAGAGCGCGGTGGCGAACTTCGTCTTCACCACGGCCGGTGCCACGGCGTTCACCCGGATGCCCGGCCCGAGCTGCCAGGCGAGCTCCTCGGTCAGCCGGATCAGCGCGGCCTTCGATGCGCCGTAGGCGGCGATCACGCCGGTCGAGCGCAGCCCGCCGACCGAGGCCAGGTTGACGATCGCGCCGCCGTGCTCGCGCATCCATGCGTGGTAGGCAAGCTGGACGAAGGCCAGCGCCGAGATCACGTTGACCTCGAAGATCTTGCGCACCGCGTTGAGGTCGGCGTCCATCAGGAAGCCCCAGCTGGGATTGATCCCGGTGTTGTTGATCAGGATGTCCAGTCCGCCGAGGCGCTGCACGGTCTGCCGTACGGCGTCCTCACGGGCCTCGGCTTCGCCGGCGTTGCCGGGCAGGGCCAGCACCAGGTCCGGGTCGGAGCGACCGAGCCCGGCGCGCAGCTTGTCAGCCGCCGCGGACAGCGCCTCGGCCTTGCGCGCCGTGATCGCCACCGCCGCGCCGCGGGCGAGCAGCTCCGCGGCGATCGCGTACCCGATGCCACGGCTGGCGCCGGTCACCAGGGCGGCCCGGCCGGTCAGGTCCTCGCGCTGGTAGGGGACCGTCATCCGTCCGACCCTACTGACCGCGGACCAACGGCTAGACTGGAACTCCCGTGATCACCGCCACCGACCTCGAGCTGCGCGCCGGCGCGCGCACGCTGCTGACCGGCGGCCGGCTGCGGGTGCAGCGCGGAGACCGGATCGGCCTGGTCGGGCGCAACGGGGCCGGCAAGACCAGCACGATGCGGGTGCTCGCCGGCCAGGTCCAGCCCTACGGCGGCACGGTGCGCACCACCGGCGCGGTCGGCTACCTGCCGCAGGACCCACGCGAGGGAGACCTGTCGCCCACCGTCAAGGACCGGGTGCTGTCCGCCCGCGGGCTCGACGAGCTGCTTCGCGAGCTGGAGAAGCTGCAGAGCGTGCTGGCCGAGCTGGTGGAGCCTGCTGAGCGGGACCGGGCGGTGCGCCGCTTCGGGCAGGTCGAGGAGCGGTTCTCCGCGCTCGGCGGGTACGCGGCGGAGAGCGAGGCGGCCCGGATCTGCGCGCACCTCGGGCTCCCGGACCGGGTGCTGGACGCACCGATGGGCGCGCTGTCCGGCGGGCAGCGCCGGCGGGTCGAGCTGGCCCGCATCCTGTTCGCGGCGTCCGACGAGGCCAGCCGGCGCGACGTCACCCTGCTGCTGGACGAGCCGACCAACCACCTGGACGCCGACTCGATCGGCTGGCTGCGCTCGTTCCTGCTGGGACACGACGGCGGGCTGGTGGTGATCAGCCACGACACCGAGCTGTTGTCCTCGGTGGTGAACAAGATCTGGTTCCTTGACGAGACCCGCAGCGAGCTCGACGTCTACCAGCTGAGCTGGCCGCGATACCTGGAGGCACGGGCGACCGACGAGAAGCGCCGACGCCGGGAGCGGGCCAACGCCGAGCGCAAGGCGGCCGCGCTGAAGCTGCAGGCCGACAAGATGCGCGCCAAGGCCACCAAGGCGGTCGCGGCGCAGAACATGGCCCGCCGCGCCGAGGGCCTGCTCTCCGGGCTGGAGCCGGTGCAGCGGGCCGGCAAGGTGGCCCGGATCCGGTTCCCGGACCCCGCCCCGTGCGGCCGCACCCCGCTGACCGCCCGCGGGCTGGCCAAGTCCTACGGCTCGCTGGAGGTCTTCGCCGGGGTCGATCTTGCCGTCGACCGGGGCAGCCGGGTTGTGGTGCTGGGGCTGAACGGCGCGGGCAAGACGACGCTGCTGCGGCTGCTCGCCGGCACCGAGGCGCCGGATACCGGCGAGGTGATCGCGGGACACGGGCTACGGGTCGGTTACTACGCCCAGGAGCACGAGACGTTGGACCGGGACGCCTCCGTGTGGGAGAACACCCGACACGCCGCACCCGACGTGCCCGAACAGCGGCTGCGCACCCTGCTCGGCTCCTTCCTTTTCAGCGGGCCGCAGCTGGACCAGCCGGCCGGCACGCTGTCCGGCGGGGAGAAGACCCGGCTGGCGCTGGCCGGTCTGGTGTCCTCGACGGCCAACGTCCTGCTGCTCGACGAACCCACCAACAACCTCGACCCGGCGAGCCGGGAGCAGGTGCTGGACGCGTTGCGCCGCTACGCCGGCGCGATCGTGCTCGTCACCCACGATCCGGGAGCGGTGGCGGCGCTCGGCCCGGAGCGGGTGATCCTCCTTCCGGACGGGACCGAAGATCATTGGTCGAGCGACTACCTGGAGCTGGTCCAGCTCGCTTGATCGTGGATCACCCGACCGCTTGATCCATTTGGCCGAACCGTTCGGCGATGACTTTGTCGATCTCCTGGCGTTGATCGCTTCGGTCGATCATCATGGCATGATCAGCAGTTTGGCGAGGGGCCGGTGAGCTCCGCGGGAGCGGAGCGAAAGGCGGAGCCGACCCCGAGCAACACCGACGGTAGGGGAACGGAAGGAGGCCGAGTGAGGTGGCCGACCTGAAGAAGGGCGCCCGGATCACCGGCACTGCCCGCGACAAGCTCGCCGGGGACCTGCGCAAGAAGTACGAGAAGGGCGCCAGCATCCGCGCGCTCGCCGAGCAGACCGGCCGTTCCTACGGCTTCGTACACCGCGTGCTCAGCGAGACCGGGGTCCAGCTCCGCGGGCGCGGCGGCGCGACCCGAGCCAAGAAGAAGTAGTCCTATGTTGGGGTGCTGTGAGCGCCCCAACCGAGGTAGACACCGCACTGCTCGACGCCGGCGGAGTCCGTGTCGAGTTCGAGCCGCCGCGCGCGACGATCACGCTGAACCGTGCGGAGGTCCTCAACGCGCAGACGCCGGAGACCTGGACCGCGCTGGCGGCGGTGGGGCGGTCGCTGCCCCCCGACGTCCGGGTGGTGGTGGTCCGGGGTGCCGGCCGCGCGTTCTCGGCCGGGCTGGACCGGCGGCTGTTCCGGCCCGACCGGGTCGGCCCTGGCGAGCAAGCCGGCCGGAGCATCGCCGAGGTGGCCCGGGCGTCCGCGGCCGAGGGCGACGCCATGATCGCGGGGTTCCAGGCCGGCTTCGGCTGGCTCCGGGATCCGGCCCGGCTGACGATCGCCGCGGTGCACGGTCACGCCATCGGCGCCGGGTTCCAGCTCGCGCTCGCCTGCGACCTGCGGATCGTCGCTGAGGACGTGCAGTTCCGGATGGCCGAGACCGGGCTCGGGCTGGTGCCCGATCTCGGCGGCACGTACCCCCTGGTGCACGCCGTCGGGTACTCGCGGGCGGTCGAGCTCTGTCTGACCGGGCGGGCGGTGGCCGCCGACGAGGCGGTGCGCATCGGCCTCGCGGTCCGTGCGGTTCCGCTGGCGGAGCTCGCCGCGGCGACCGAGGAACTCGTGCGGGCCGTGCTTGCCGCGCCCACCGGCGCGGTACGGGAGACACTCGGGCTGCTGGCCGGCGTCGCCGGCGGCGCGGATCCCGCGACCGCGCTGGCCGCCGAGCGGGCCGCCCAGCTGCGGCGGCTGCGTGCGTTGTTCAGCTCCGAGTGATCGGGAAGCAGCCGGCCGCGCGTCGCGTTGAGACTTGTAACGCTGTAAGCAAGGAGGTCACGCCGTGGACAACGCGTGGGGAATGATGCGCGGCGTCACCCGTGGCGCGCAGGCACCGAAGACGGTGGCCAAGGGCACGTTCAAGCGCATCTGGCGGTTCGCGCGCCCGCACCGCGGCGCGCTGCTGGTCTTTCTGCTGCTCACCGTGGCGTCGGCGGGTATGGGCGTGCTCACCCCGCTGCTCGCCGGGGCGGTGGTGAACGCGATCGTCGGGGGAGCGGGGGTGTCCCAGGCGACCACTACGGTGATCACGCTCGCGCTGGCCATCGCCGGCCTGGCCATCCTGGAGGCGACGCTCGGGCTGGTCTCCCGATGGTTCTCCTCCCGGATCGGCGAGGGGCTGATCCTCGACCTGCGCCGCGCGGTGTTCGAGCACGTGCAGCGGATGCCGGTCGCGTTCTTCACCCGGACCCGCACCGGCGCGCTGGTCAGCCGGCTCAACAACGACGTCATGGGGGCGCAGTCCGCCCTGACCGGGACGCTCGGCGGACTGGTCTCCAACGTGATCCAGCTGGTGCTCGCGCTGGCCGTGATGATCGCGCTGGCCTGGCAGGTCACCCTGCTCGCATTGCTGCTGCTGCCGGTCTTCGTGCTGCCCGCCCGGCGGATGGGTCGGATCATCGCGTCGCTGCGCCGCGAGTCCGCGGACCTGAACGCGACGATGACCACCCAGATGACCGAGCGGTTCTCCGCACCCGGCGCGATCCTGGTCAAGCTGTTCGGCCGCCCGCAGGAGGAGGCCGACGAGTTCGGCGATCGGGCCGGCCGGGTGCGCGACATCGGCGTGAAGACCGCGATGGTCTCCCGGGTCTTCCTCACCTCGCTCACCCTGGTCTCCGCGCTGGCCCAGGCCATGGTCTACGGGCTGGGCGGCTACCTCGCGGTGACCGGCGTCATCGACGCCGGCACGGTGGTGGCGATGGCCCTGCTGCTCACCCGGCTCTACTCGCCGCTGACCGCGCTGGCGAACGCGCGGGTCGACGTGATGACCGCGCTGGTCTCCTTCGAGCGGGTGTTCGAGGTGCTCGACCTGAAGCCGATGATCACCGAGAAGCCGGACGCCCGGGCACTGCCCGACGGCCCGGTTTCGGTGCGGCTGCGCGACGTGCGCTTCGGCTACCCGTCGGCCGAGGACGTGTCGCTCGCCTCCCTCGAGGAGGTGTCCACCTTGGACGTCCGCGGCGGCGAGGAGGTGCTGCACGGCGTCGACCTCGAGGTGCCTGCCGGGAAGCTCCTTGCACTGGTCGGCTCGTCCGGCGCCGGCAAGTCCACGATCGCCGGCCTGGTGCCGCGGCTGTACGACGTCGACTCCGGGGCGGTCGAGCTGTCCGGTGTGGACGTGCGCGACCTGCGGTTCGACGCCATCCGCGGCGCGGTCGGCCTGGTCACCCAGGACGGCCACCTGTTCCACGACACGATCCGGGCGAACCTGCGGTACGCGCGGCCGGACGCGACCGAGGAGGAGCTGCTGGACTCGATCCGCCGGGCCAGGCTGGGCGATGTGCTGGCCGCGCTGCCCGACGGGCTCGACACCGTGGTCGGCGAGCGCGGGTACCGGCTCTCCGGTGGCGAGCGCCAGCGGCTGACGATCGCCCGCCTGCTGCTGGCCAGACCCCGGGTCGTGATCCTCGACGAGGCGACCGCGCACCTGGACTCGGAGTCCGAGGCCGCCGTGCAGGCCGCGCTCGCCGAGGCGCTCGCGGGCCGCACCGCGATCGTGATCGCGCACCGGCTGTCCACCGTGCGGGCGGCCGACGAGATCGCTGTCGTGGAGCACGGCACGATCGTCGAGCGGGGCACGCACGACGAGCTGCTCGCCGCGGGAGGTCGCTACGCGGTGCTGTACAGGACTCAGTTCGCCGACTCGCTGGCGCCGGCCAGCGCGGCCTGACCGGCCTCGCCGGCGGGGAAGAAGATCGCGCTCACCAGGTAGCGGCTGCGCTCCGGCGTGGGTGGGTTGCCGGCCCGGGCCGCGAAGGCAGCACGAAACTCCTCGATCATCCCGGCGAGCTCGTCCGGAGTGAGCCAGACGGTGCCCTGCCGGTAGCCCACCGAGTCGCCGGTCGGGTCGGCTCCGTCCCGGTCGAGGTAGGCGTTGAACTCGGCGAGCAGCGCGGCCATCGCCGCGGCGAACCCCCGGCGATGGTCGTCCAGGGACATGGCCGCGGCCGCTTCGGCGTCGATCACCGCTCGCTCGCCGCGTAGCCGGTAGTGCCGCTCCACGGCGCCGTGCACGCGCTGTTCGTCGACGACCTCCAGCACCCCCGCCTCGGCCAGCAGCCCGACGTGCCGGTACACGCTGGTCCGCGGGACATCCGGCAGGAAGGCGCACAGCTCGGAGGTCGTGCGGGTACGCCCACCGGACATCGCGTGCACGATGCGCACCCGAACCGGGTGCAGGAGCAGGTCGAGCGGGTCCACGCCCGGAACGATCCCACATCTGCTACCGTTCCCAAAGTTGGGATAGGAGGTGCGGGCATGACCACTAACGCGTCGACGATGCCGGTCCGGCTCAGTCACCAGGCGGTGATCCCGTTGCGCACGCTGGATCCGGAGGCGTCACTGGACGACCTCGACTGGCTGGACCAGGCGATCGGAGACGCGCGGGTCGTCGCGATCGGAGAGGGTGCGCACTACAACGGCGAGTTCGCTCGGCTCCGCCACCGGTTGTTGCGCTACCTGGTGGAGCGGCACGGTTTCAGCGCGTATGCGACGGAGTCCGGCTTCACCGAGGGCTGGCAGGTCGACGACTGGGTCCGAGGTCGCACGGACGACGCCACGAACGAAGAAGGCGACCGGCTCGGCCAGGTGATGGCGAACGGCATGACGTCCCTGATGGGACTGTGGGCGCCGGTCCGCGCCCAACTGGAGTGGATGCGGCGGCACAACCGCACGGCCGCGCAGCCGGTGGGGTTCTACGGGATCGACCTTTCCGGCTCGAACGCATCGCTGCTGCCCGGCCTGGACGCCGTGCTCGGCTACCTGTCGCAGGCCGAGCCCGACTTTCGGGCCGACGCCGGAATCCGGGAGACGGCCGCCGCGTTCGCCGCGACGTCGCCGTTCTCCATTCCCGCGGCCCTCGCCGGATATGCCCAGCTGGCACCCGAGCGACGGGATGCGCTGACCGCGGGCCTCGCCGACCTGACGGCCCGCGTGACCGCGGGGCGCCTCGACCATCTACAGCGGACGACCGTGGACGGCTCTGCGCGAGCCCTCCGATCGCTCCGCCTCACGGTGGCGATCGACGCCATGGCCCGCCAGCTGGTTCGCGGCGACCAGCGCGGTGCGCTGCTCATCCGGGAGGCCGCGATCGCGGACACGGTGGACTGGATCCTGCGCCGGGAGAACCGGGTCGTGCTGGCCGCCCACAACCTGCACGTGCGACGTTGGCCGGTCACGCTGCCCGGGGTGCCCGCCGCCACCACGATGGGCATGCACCTGGCCGATCGGCTGGGCACTGACTACCTGGTGATCGGCACGACCACGGGAACCGGCGAAACCCTGAACACCGGGCCCGACTTCTACACCGGCACGCTCTTCACCGACCTTGACGCGCCCCAGCCGGGCAGCCTCGACGCGGTGCTGGCCGCCAGCCACGACGGAGACCTCGTCTCCGACCTGCGCCGGCTGACCGGGGCCGACGCGGAGACCGTGCGGGCCGTGCGCAGACAGCGCTTCGGCAACGACTACGCCGACGTGCGTACTCCGGACGCATTCGACGTCGTCGTCCACCTCGGCCACGTCACCGCGGCCGAACCCGATCGATCCGCGCTGGCCAACTCACCGCACGAGGTGCAGGAGGCCTTCTCGCACTGGCGGCCGGAGTGATCGCACCGGGCTGACCAAGGGCGGTCCGGACTGGGTTCACCGACCCAGCGGGGTGGGCTCCTCCTCGCGCTCCGGCGCCGCCGGGGCGGTCGGGTCGCCGCCCGCCCGGCTGATCGACGCCAGCCGGGCCGATGCCCGGTTGATCGCCGCCCGGTTGCTGGCCGCCCAGTCCCGCGCCGCGCGGCGGATCGAGGTGCCGTGCAGCAACGAGCGGGGGAGCAGCCGGCCGATCACTCCGAGCGGCGCACAGCGCCGCAGCCCCGCGGTGACCGCCTGCACCGCGGCGACCAGTCGGTCACCGTCGGGACCGCGCTCGGCGTACCAGCCCTCCTCGACCGCGCCGACCAGCTGCCACATCGCCGCGGCGGCGGTCGGGTCCAGGTCGTGCCGGTGGATCATGCGGTCGGCCGCGGCCCGGACGGTGTCCGTCGGCGGCAGGTCCACCCGACGGTCCACCGACTCGGCGATCACCTCCTGCCAGCCGGCCGAGGCCGCCGCCGGGCCGCCCGATGCCGCGGTCGCCAGCCGGCGGCGACGGGCGAGCGACCGCAGCGCGGCGGGGGCGGCGACCAACCCAGCCGTGGCGAGCACCGCGAGCACGGCCCAGACCACGCCGACCGGCACCGGCGGCTGCTGCGGTGGCGGCTGGGCGGCCGCGGCCGGATCGTCCGCGGGGACCGGCGGCGGCTCGGTCGGTACCGGTGGCGGCTCCTGTGCCGGCGGGTCGGCCGGGACCGGGCCTGCCTCGCGCCCGGTGGCCTCCGCGACGTACGGCGGTACGACGCCGCGCCCGTCGGCCAGCGGTGTCGGATCGAACGTCAGCCAGCCGTGGCCCGGAAAGTAGGCCTCCACCCAGGCGTGCGCGTCGCGGGAGCCGACCGAGCGGTACGGCGCCGGTGTCGACCCCGGCGGTGAAGCCGACCGCGACCCGGGACGGCACGCCGACCGCGCGCAGCATCACGGCCATCGCCGAGGCGAACTGCTCGCAGTAGCCGGCGCGACCCCGGGTGAGGAAGTCGACCAGGGCGTCCCCGGTGTTGCCGGGCGCGGTCTGCAGGCTGTACGTGAACCCGTTGGCCGGGTCGAGGAAATACTCGTTGAGCGCGACCGCCCGGTCGAAGTCGGTGTCGGCGTCGCGGGTCACCTGGCGGGCGAGCTCGGTGACCCGCTCGTCGATCCCGGCGGTGTCGGTGTACCGCGCGTCCAGCCGACCGCGGTCCGCCGCGGCCCGGTCCGGAGCCTGCCGCAGCACGTCCGCCGAGGCGCCCGGGACCGCCGCGCGCTGCCGCCAGGCCGCCTCCTGCCGCGCATCCTCGCTGCGCACCACGCCGGTCAGCGGGTCGTAGCTCCAGACCTGGCCGTTCAGCCCGGACACGCCGAGCGGCACCCCGTACAGCGGCAGCCAGTTGTCCCGGTAGGCCACGTTGCTGACCGCCAGCTCGACCTGCTCGGCGTCCGCGCCGCCACCGGCGCCCGGCAGGTCGTCGGACAGCGGCACGGTGTCCCCGGTGTCCCCGATCTGCCAGCCGCGCTGCGGCACGTACTCGGCGAGCGTGACCGCCCGCAGGTAGCCGGGCTCGGCCATCCCGCGGACCTGGAGAAGCTCGAAGCTGTTCGGATTCTCCAGCGAGCCGCGCAGTGAGGTGAACGGGTTGAGGCCCAGCGCGCCCGCTCCGGCGCCGCCGGTGAGCGCCCGTCCGGACGTCCCCACGCCGGTCGCCAGCGTCCCGACCGCCAACGCGAGGCCGAGCGCGACAGCGGTGCCGGCCACCCATCCCGGCCGGCCCCACCGCGACCGGTTCGCCGCGAGCAGCACCGCGAACCCGATCGCACCACAGGCGAGCGTCCAGACCGGGAGGCCGTCGTCGACCAGCGCCACCGGGATCGCGACGACGCACAGCAGCACCAGCCCGACGGCGGCGGGTGCGCGCCCGGGGACGGCGAGCACGTCGACCGCTATCGCGACCAGGCCCAGCGCGACCGTGATCAGCATCAGCAGCTCGATCGTGGTCGGGACCGGCGGCAGGCTGGTCTCGATCTGCGCGGCCCCGTCCGCGATCAGCCGGCCGAGGGTGGCCGCCGCTTCCGGGGTCGGGATGATGCCGAGTAATCCGTCCTCGGTGAACCGCGCGGTGAGCAGGCAGCTCAACGCGAGCAGTTGGCCGGCGGCGACCAGGCCGGGCGGCAGGCGAAGGGCCCGCAGCACGGTCCCGGTCAGCACCACGAGACCGACCGTGACGATCACCGCGCCGAGCCACGTCCAGCCGGAGAGCACCCCGGCCAGCGCCGTGGACGCCGTAACGACGGCGAGGCCTGCCGCCCAGGAAAGGCCCGGCTGGGCCAGCGCGACGGCCTTGCTGCCGACCGGGACTACCGCGGGCGGCGTCGCTTCGGCCGGGCCGTCGGAGCGATCCGGGAAGCTGCCGGGGGATGTCATCGCCGGACCGGTACGGACGCGCACAGGCGCTCCCATGCGACGTCGACCGCGACCCCGGCACGAACGACGGTGGCCGTCCAGCCCGCCGCGCGCAGCGTCCGCGCCGCCTCGTCCGGCGTGCCTGAGCCGATGATCGGGAAGGGCGCGCCGGCCGGATGGTCGGCGTCGACCGGTGGCGTCCATCCCGCCACGTCGAGCAGCAGGGCGTGCCCGGACGGCGTCGGTGCCCGGCGGATGAGCCGGTCCGGGTCCTCGGCGTCGGTCGCACCGAGCACCGCGATCATCGCGTCGGCCCCCGCTCCGGGCAGCGCGGGGCCGGACAGCGTCGCCATCGGCGTCGGTGCCAGCTCGGCAAGCGCGTCCAGCACGGCGTCCCCGGTTCGGCCGGGCGCGACCGGCAGGCCGTCCTCGGTGACCAGCGCGACGGCGATGCCCCGTCCGGTCAGGTGCAGGTAGGCGCTGGCGGCCATGGACACCGCCCACTCGAGGCTGGCGTGCGGTCCGCGACCGCGGTGCGCGACGACCCGACGGTCGAGCAGGATCGTGACGCCCCCGCGTTTGGCGCGCTCCTCCACCCGGACCATCAGCTCGTCCAGCCGCGCCGTCGAGCGCCAGTGCACCTTCCGCAGATCGTCGCCGTAGCGATACTCCCGCACGGTGACATCGGGCGAGCCCGGACCCTGCTGGCGATGCGCGTGCCGGGTCTCGAGCAGATCGGCGCCGAGACTGGCCGGGACGCCGCTCAGCGCCACCACCGTCGGCAGCACCAGCAAGGCGCTGGGGCGGGCGATGGTCAGCTCGAAGTCGGCGAGGCCGAGTGGGTCGGTGCCATGCGCGGTCAGCGGCCCGATCGGGTAGCGGCCGCGCAGCACCGGCGTCAGTGGGTAGCGCAACTCGACCTGCGCGCCCCTTGGCAGCCCGGTCAGCCCGAACGCCGGCGAGCCGGTTGTCCCGCTGGCCGGGTCCGGGACGGCGTCGCTGACGGTCAGCTGGCCCGGTCCGAACGGGTGCAGCACAGCCGACCCGGACTGCCGGAGCAGCAGCCGCACCGTGCCGTGCCGACCGACCGCCAGCCGGGGCGGGTCGAGCACGCGTTCCGCCCGGACGCCGGCCCTGACCAGGTGGATCAGCCCGACGGCGAGCACCGGGAGCGCGCAGACGAACACCCCGACCACGAGCAGGTCACGCTCGTTCAGCACCAGCGCACACACCGCCGTCGCAACGCCGCCGGCCAGCAGGCAGCGACCCCGCGTGGTCCAGGACGATCCGATCGGCCGCAGCCTCGGCCGGCGCCGGCGCCGGCGTCGGCGCGGATCGGGCCGTCCCGTGCTCATCGCGGCTCGCGCCGCGGCACCGGTACCCGGGCGAGCAGTCCCTGCACCAGCTCGCCCGCGGTGCGATGTCCCACCACCGCCTCCGGCGTGAGCAGCAGCCGGTGCGCGAGGACGGGCACGGCGAGCACCTGGATGTCGTCCGGCACGACGAAGTCGCGGCCGGCCAGCGCCGCCTGGGCGCGGGCGGCGCGGACCAGGTGCAGCGTGGCACGCGGGGAGGCACCCAACCGCACCTCGGGCAACCGCCTGGTCGCGCCGACCAGCTCGACGGCGTAGCGGCGCACCTCGGTCGCCACGTGCACCTGGCGCACCCCGGCGATCGCGCCGGTGATCGACCTGGCGTCGCCCACCGGGCGCAGCGCGACCAACGGGTCGGCGGCGGAGTGCTCGTCGAGCACGGTGAGCTCGGCGGCCGGATCCGGGTAGCCGATGCTGATCCGCGCGGTGAACCGGTCCCGCTGTGCCTCGGGAAGCGGGTAGGTGCCGTCCATCTCGACCGGGTTCTGGGTCGCCACCACCATGAACGGGGTGGCCAGCGCGTAGGTCTCGCCGTCGACCGTCACCTGGTGCTCGGCCATGCACTCCAGCAGCGCGGACTGGGTCTTGGGGGACGCGCGGTTGATCTCGTCGCCGATCACCACGTTGGCGAAGACCGGGCCGGCGCGGAACTGGAACTCGCCGGACTCCCGCCGGTAGACCGAGACACCGGTGATGTCGCTCGGCATGAGGTCGGGGGTGAACTGGATCCGGCTCACCGAGCCGCCGATGGACCGGGCCAGCGCCTTGGCCAGCGAGGTCTTGCCGACCCCCGGCACGTCCTCGACGAGGAGGTGGCCCTCGGCGAGCAACGTGATCAGCGCGAGGTGGATCGCTTCCGGCTTGCCCATGATCACCCGCTGCACGTTGCGGGCGATCCGGGCGCTGATCTCGGCAACCTCGGCCAGCGGCAGCGGCACCGACTGCATCATGCGGCATGGGCGATCGGATGGGACACCGCGTGCGGGCTCGGGGACGGCCGTTCCGCCGGCTCCATCGAAGCGGCGCCGGACAGGCTGCTCGTCGTCACCCGACCTCCTGCGTCGTCAATGGGGAGCCTGCGGGGAAGTGTGTCAAACCAGCGCGAGGCCATCACCCGATAGGGGAGGTTTTCACCGGCCGCCTTCGACCCCCCACTTCGACCCACCGCCCCACCCCGAAGGCCGCCGCGGCAGCCGTTCTTCGCGATCATCCGGCGGCCGGGCGAACCCAGGGCGGCATTCGGCGGAGTTGCGGCACCCGGCACGGTTTCCGGGGCGGCCCGGCGGCACCCGGACGCCGGTCCCGCCCCACCGTTCCCCACGCCGTTGAGCTGCGCGGACTGTCGACCTGGAGCGATCGACTGAGCCGATGATGGTTGACCGTGGTGGAAAGTGGGGTACTGTGGTGATCCTTGGAGCTGATCCCTGCGGGAGGTGCTGTGGATGTTCCTCGGCACCCACACGCCGAAACTCGACGACAAGGGGCGGCTCACCCTGCCGGCGCGCTACCGCGACGAGCTCCGCGGCGGTCTGATGATCACCAAGGGTCAGGATCGCTGCCTTTTCGTGTTCCCGCGGGAGGTCTTCGAGCAACTGGCCACGAAGGTCTCCGAGGCCCCGTTCACCAACGAGAGCGTTCGGGCCTACCAGCGCTACCTGTTCGCGGGCACCGAGGAGCAGCATCCGGACGGCCAGGGCCGGATCGCCATCGCGGCCGAGCTGCGCCGCTACGCCGGGCTGAGCAAGGACTGCGTGGTCATCGGTGCGATGAACCGGCTGGAGATCTGGGACGCCGATGCCTGGCAGCGCTACCAGGAGCTGCACGAGGACGAGTACTCGCAAGCCCAGCAAGAGGTGTTGCCCGGAGTGTTCTGACCGGCGGTCGGCCGGCCGGTACCGCCGGCCGGTGCCGCGAGGCCTCTCCTCCACCGAGCCCGACCCTGGCGCACCTTCCCCGGCGCCAGGTCCGGCCCACGGGCGGAGCGGGAGACCTGGTGGTACCGGCCGGTGCACCGGCCGGCACCTCGGCTGGCACCCCGACCGGCCGAGCGGGAGGGAGGCTCCGGTGACCAACGAGCACCCCGCGCCGCAGCACGTCCCGGTGCTGCTGTCCCGGGTGGCGGCCGTCCTCGCCCCGGCGTTGCGGCCGGGACCTGATCGGCCTCAACGTGTGCTCGTCGACGCGACGCTGGGGCTGGGCGGGCACAGCGCGGCGTTGCTCGCCGCGCACCCCGACCTGACCGTGATCGGGCTCGACCGCGACCCGGAAGCCCTCCGGCACGCCGCCGAGCGGCTCGGCGGGTACGCCGACCGGGTCGTGCTGCGGCACGCCTCGTTCGACCGCATCCCGGAGGTGCTGGACGCGCTCGGCATCCCGCAGGTCGACGGGGTGCTGTTCGACCTCGGTGTCTCGTCGATGCAGCTCGACGCCGACGATCGCGGGTTCTCCTACGCCAGGGACACCGAGCTCGACATGCGGATGGACCCCAGCCAGGGACCGACCGCGGCCGACGTGCTCAACACCTATCCGGCCGAGCGGCTCGCCCGGGTGCTGCGGGAGTACGGCGAGGAGCGGTTCGCCGCCCGGATCGCCGCCGCCGTGGTCCGCCGTCGGGAGCGGGCCCCGCTGCGGCGGAGTGCGGAGCTGGTCGAGGTCCTGGACGAGGCGATCCCGGCCGCCGGGCGGCGTAGCGGCGGCAACCCGGCGAAGCGCACCTTTCAAGCGCTGCGCATCGAGGTCAACGGCGAGCTCGACCTGCTGCGCGCCGCGCTGCCGGCGGCGCTGGACGTGCTGCGGGTTGGCGGGCGGGTCGTCGTGCTCAGCTACCACTCGCTGGAGGACCGGATCGTCAAGCGCACGCTTGCCGACGCCGCCGCGGACCACACCCCGATCGACCTGCCGGTCCCGCTGCCGGGTGAGGGCCCCCGGTTCCGGCTGCTCGGCCGCGCCGCGGAGACGGCCGACCCGGCCGAGGTCGCGGCGAACCCGCGTGCCGCGTCGGTCCGGATGCGGGCGGCGGAACGCATCGCGATCGCTCGGAATCGGGAGGCGCGATGAGCGCGCCGACCATCGAGCGGCCGAAGACCTCGACCCGTGCTGTCGGCAAGAAGGCGACCGGCGCACGGGGGGCGGGCGGCCGCGCCGATCGCCCGCGAGCCGGCTCGCGGCGAAACGGCTCGAGCGCGCTGCGCGAGGCCGCCCGGCGTCCGAGCCGGTCGCGGCAGGCCCAGCAGGCGCCGGCCGCCCCGACCGGTGTCCCGGCGCAGCGCCGGAAGGCCAGGCCACAGTCCGCGGAACGGGCCTACGCGCGGCGCAACGGCCGCCAGCGCGCGGTCACCGGCCAGGTCGGTTCCGGCCGGGCCCGGTTCTGCCTGCTCGTGATGACGCTGCTGATCGGGGGGTTGGCGACCACGCTGTGGCTGTCCACCGCGGCGGCCGGCGACTCGTTCCGGCTGGAGGCCGCCCGTAGTCAGGCGCACGATCTCGCCGTCCGCGACGCGCGGCTACGCGCCGAGGTCGCCACCATGCAGTCGGCGCCGGCGCTGGCCGAGGCGGCCAAGGCGCTCGGCATGGTCGCGACCACCGACGTCGCCCGGCTGGTGGTGGCGGCGGACGGCACCGTCGGGGTGGTCGGGCGGCCCCGGGCGGTCCCCGCCACCGCCACCGCCACCGCCGCCCGCGCCGCCCGCCGCACCCGCAGCGGATCCGGCGGCGCCCGCGGGACCGGCAGCGGATGCCCCGGCAGCGGAAGCCCCGGCAGCGGAAGCCCCGGCAGCCGCCGGCAGCGAAGCTCCGGCAGCGGAAGCTCCGGCGGCAGCGCCCCCGGCCGGAGCAGGCTGATGCCACCCGACGCCGGGGGTCGGTAATGCCTGCCAAAACCGCCTCCCGGAGTAGAGCCACGCCGAGCGGCGCCGGCAACCCGGGCCGGCGGCGTCCCGACCCGTCCGCGGCCCGAAATCCCCCAGCCCAGATACCTTCAGCGCGGAAGCCGCCGGCCGGGAAACCGTCGGCCGGCGGGCCCGACCCGCGTCGGCGCTACCGGGCGGCCCGCGTGTTGCTGGTCGTCGCGCTGCTGATCGCCGGAGTCAAGCTGGTCGGCCTGCAGACCGTGATGGCCGGGGAGCTGTCTGCCGAGTCCGCCAAGCAGCGCACCACCCGGCTGGCGGTCGTCGCCGGCCGCGGTGACATCCTCGACCGCTCGGGGAACCCGCTGGCTTTCAGCGTGGACACCAGCGTGCTCACCGCCAACCCGAGGCTGATCAGGGCCAATCACGGCGCGCATGCGGCCGGCTACCTGGCCGGCATCGCCGCCGACCTCGCCCAGCACACCGGCCAGGACCCGGCCGCCCTGCTGGCGGCGCTCAAGGAGGACCGGGGCTACGTCGTGCTGGCGACCGGGATGGACCCGGAGACCGCGCGCGGGGTCGTACAGCGCTATCCGGAGATCAGGCTGGAGGACCGGGAGTCCCGGCGCTACCCCGGCGGCACGCTCGCCTCGAACGTGGTCGGCACGGTCGGCTGGGACAACCAGCGCGGCTCACTGCGCGGCCTGGTCGGCCTGGAGAGCGCGCGCGACGAGTCGCTGGCCGGCGCGAACGGGTTCCGGGTGGTCGACACCGCGGAGGGCAGCGACACGGTCATCCCGGGCAGCACCCGCGCCGAGCAGGTCGCGACACCCGGCTCGACGTTGCGCCTGACCCTGGACGCCGACCTGCAGTACACCGTGCAACGGCTGCTCGTCCAGCACGTCGAGCGAACCGGGGCCCGCGGCGGCAATGCCGTCGTGCTGGACGCCGGCACCGGGGAGATCCGGGCGCTGGCCAACTCGCAGACCTTCGACCCGAACGACCTCGATGCCGCCGGCGCCGAGCAGCTCGGCAACCCGGCCGTGACCTCGCCATACGAGCCCGGTTCGGTGAACAAGGTCGTCACGATGGCGGCGGCGCTGGAACACCGCGTGGCCAGGCCGGACACGGTGCTCACCGTTCCGGATCACTTCGAGATCGCCGACACGACGGTCAGCGACGCCTGGCCGCACCCGCCGCAGCAGTTCACCCTGACCGGCGTGCTGGCGATGTCGTCGAACGTCGGCACGCTGATGACCGCGCACCAGGTGGGGGAGGAGCGCTTCGCCGACATGCTGCGCCGGTTCGGCCTCGGTGAGCGCACCGGCGTCGAGCTGCCAGGGGAGAGCCCCGGTCGGGTGCCGCCGAGGGCGGAGTGGTCGGGCACGACCTTCGGGAACCTGCCGATCGGGCAGGGGCTGTCGATGACAGTGCTGCAGATGGCGGGGATGTACCAGGCGGTCGCCAACGACGGGGTCCGGGTGCCGCCGCGGATCGTCGCGGCCACCATCGGTCCGGACGGGACGGAGCGACCCGAGCCCCGCCCGGAACCCGTCCGGGTGGTCTCCGCGCAGACCGCCGGTGAGCTGCGCGAAATGCTGCGCGCGGTGACCCAGGACGCTCCCGGCCAGCGCGGCACCGGACCGCTGGCCCGGGTCAGCGGCTACGAGGTGGCCGGCAAGACGGGCACCGCCCAGCAGGTCGACCCCGGTTGCGGCTGCTACCTCGGGCACACCTTCTGGATCACCTTCGCCGGGATGCTGCCGGCGGAGAACCCGCGCTACGTGGTCGGCCTGATGCTGGACGCCCCGCCGGGCGGGGACAGCGCGGCGCCGCTGTTCCGCGACATCGCCGGCTCGATCGCCCAGCGGGAGCGCATCCCGGTCAGCGCCGGACCACCGCCGCCGGTCCAGATCCTGCAGCCCTAGATCCCGCCGCACACAGCTGGGCAACTCGGCACACAGCTCTGGACATGTGTGCCCGCACCCGCGGGTATGTGTCGGAGTACGAACCGGGAGGAGGACGATGACGCCGAGAGTCGCGACTCCGAGCGCCACGAATGATCAGTCGATGACGAGGTCCCGCAACTGGCCCGGCACCGCGTGGGCCGCGGGGCGCGCGTGGTTGTACGACCGGATGTTCCGCGCGCTGACCGCCGGCTGGTACCGGGCGGCGTTCGAGCGGTTCCCCGACGGCGCCCAGGTGCTCGATGTCGGGATCGGTACCGGCGCCGCCCTGGTCCGGTGTGCCGACCTGCTGGCGGACAAGGACCTGCACGTCGTCGGCCTGGACATCGACAGCGCCTACCTGGTCCGGTGCCGGGCGGAGATCACCGCTGCCGGGCTGGCCGACCGGGTGGTCGTGAGACAGGAGTCGGTGGAGGCTCACGGCGAGGGGCCGTACGACGTGGTCTACTTCGGGGCCAGCCTGATGGTGCTGCCCGACCCGGTCGCCGCGCTGCGCCAGGCCCGCAGCCGACTGGCTCCCGGCGGGCAGGTGTTCTTCACCCAGACCTTCCAGCACCGCAGGTCGCCGGTCCTGGACCGGCTCAAACCGCTGGCCAAGCTGGTCACCACCGTCGACTTCGGCCGGGTGACCTACGAGGACGAGTTCCGCAACGTCCTGCACGCCGCCGGGCTCACCATCACCGACCTCAGCACGCTGAAGGAAAAGCGCCGGTCGTCCTACCGGCTGGCGGTGGCCCGCCCGGCGCCCCGGCGTGCCGTCGGGACGTGATCAGTGCATCGGTAGCCTTCTGCGTCGTGGCCGCAGCCCCGCCAGTGACTGCCCCGGCGCCACCTCGTCCGGCTGGAGTGCCACCGACCCCGCTCGCCGAGTTGGCAGCCCTTGCCGGTTCGCCACGAGCCGGCGTGCCGGGCGGGACAGGCCCGGCGGTGACCGGCATCGCGGTGCGAGCCGACGCCGTTCGCCCGGGAGATCTGTTCGCCGCGCTGCCCGGTATCCGGGCGCACGGAGCGGACTTCGCGACAGCGGCGCTGGCCGCCGGCGCGGTCAGCGCTGCTGACCGACCCGAACGGCGCGAGCCGCCCGGCGGTGCGCGACGGCGGTGTCCCGGTGCTGGTCCACCCGCAGCCGCGGATGGTGCTGGGAGCGCTGGCTGCCCGGATCTACGGCGACCCGACCGCTGAGCTCGCCGTGATCGGGGTGACCGGCACCGCCGGCAAGACCACCGTCACGCACCTGATCGAGGCCGGGCTGCGGGCCGCCGACCGGCGCACCGGGTTGATCGGGACGGTGCGGACCCGGGTCGCCGGCCGTGAGCTGGCCAGCGGGCTGACCACCCCGGACGCCCCGGACCTGCAGGCGCTGCTGGCAACCATGCGGGAGGACGGGGTCACCGACGTCGCGATGGAGGTGTCGAGCCATGCGCTGGCCCAGGACCGGGTCGCCGGCGTCCGGTTCGCGGTCGCGGCGTTCACCAACCTGTCCCACGACCACCTCGACTACCACGCCGACATGGACGACTACTTCGCGGCGAAGTCGCGGCTGTTCGACGGCCGGGCCCGGGCCGAGGTGGTCAGCGTCGACGACCAGTGGGGGATCCGACTGGTACGCCCGGCGACGGTGACCGTGTCCACCCGAGGACCGGCAACCTGGCGGGCCGCCGAGATCACCACTGGCCCGGCCGGCCGGCAGGGGTTCGTGGTGCACGGCCCGCACCCGCCGACCCGGGTGGAGCTGCGGATGCCCGGCGCGTTCAACGTCGGCAACGCGCTGCTCGCGCTGGCCTGCCTGGACGCGGTCGGCGTTCCGCCGCGGGTGGCGGGGCCGGCGCTGGCGGAGGTCACGGTGCCGGGGCGGATGCAGCCGGTGGAGGCCGGTCAGCCGTTTCTCGCCCTGGTCGACTACGCCCACAAGCCGGCCGCTGTCGCGGCGTTGCTGGACTCGGTGCGCGCGCTGACCGGCGGGCGGATCATCGTCGTGCTCGGCGCCGGTGGTGAGCGGGACGCCGCGAAGCGCCCGGTGATGGGCGCCGCGGCGGCCGAGCGCGCCGAGGTGGTCGTGGTCACCGACGACAACCCGCGCGGCGAGGATCCGGCGGCGATCCGGGCGGCGGTGCTGGCCGGAGCGCGCCGGGCCGGCGGTGTCGGAGGGAGCGCGGAGGTGCTCGAGGTCGGCGACCGGCGGGCGGCCATCGCCGAGGCGGTGCGCCGGGCCCGCGCCGACGACGTGGTCGTGGTGGCCGGCAAGGGTCACGAGACCGGGCAGGAGATCGCGGGCGTGCGGCACCCGTTCGACGATGCCGTTGAACTGGCCGCTGCGCTCCGAGGTGCCGCGCGGTGATCCCGCTGCGGTTGGCCGAGGTCGCGGCCGTCGTCGGGGGCCGGCTGCACCGGGCCGACGGTGACGCCCTGGTCAGCGCCGGGGTGGAGTTCGACTCACGTGCGGTGCAGCCGGGCGGGCTGTTCCTGGCGCTGCCGGGGGAGCGGGCCGACGGGCACGACTATGCGGGCGCGGCGGTGCGGGCCGGGGCCGTCGCCGTGCTCGCCGCCAGGCCGGTCGACGCGCCCGCGGTGATCGTCCCGGCCCTCCCGGACCGGGTGGCGCTCGACACCGGCTCCTACCTCGCCGCGGCGGACCGCGACGGCTCGGGTGCGGCGGTGCTGGCCGCCCTCGCCCGGCTGGCCGGGCACGTGCTGCGGCCAACTGCCGCGACCTGGCGGTGGTCGGCGTGACCGGGTCCTCGGGCAAGACCTCGACCAAGGACCTGCTGGCGGCCGTGCTCGCCCCGCTGGGGCCGACGGTGGCCCCGCCCGGGTCGTTCAACAACGAGCTCGGTCATCCCTGGACGGTGCTGCGGGCCGGCCCGGACACCCGGCACCTGGTGTTGGAGCTGTCGGCCCGCGGCCCGGGGCACATCGCCGCGCTGTGCCGGATCGCGCCGCCACGGGTCGGCGTGGTGCTCAACGTCGGTCGGGCCCACCTCGGCGAGTTCGGCTCCACCGATGCGGTCGCCGCCGCGAAGGCCGAGCTGGTTGAGGCGCTGCCGGCCGCGGACGCCGGCGGGGTGGCCGTGCTCAACACGGACGACCAGCGGGTGGCCGCGATGGCCGGGCGCACCGCCGCCCGGGTGGTCGGCGTGGGGCTCGGCGGCACCGCGACCGTGCGCGCCACCGAGCGTCACGCTGGGACCGAGCCGGACGGCCCCGGTTCCGGCTGGTGAGCCCGCACGGCTCGGCGCAGGTGGCGTTGCCGCTGGTCGGCGCGCACCACGTGCCGAACGCGCTGGCCGCCGCGGCGGTGGCGCTCGAGCTCGGCGGGTCTCCCGGCGGGATCGCCGCCGCGTTGGAGGCGGCCGCTCCGGCGTCCCGCTGGCGGATGGAGGTCACCGAGCGCCCGGACGGCGTGACGGTGATCAACGACGCGTACAACGCGAACCCGGAGTCCATGCGGGCCGCGCTGGACGCCCTCGCGGCGGTCAGCCGTGGGCGGCGGGGCTGGGCGGTGCTCGGCGAGATGGCCGAGCTGGGACCGACCTCGGACGCCGCGCACGCCGAGATCGCCGCCCGGGCCGCGGCGCTGGGGGTGCAGCGGGTGCTCGCGGTCGGCACCGCTCGCTACGGCCCGGACGTGGCCGCCGTCGCCGGCGTCGACGAGGCGGCCGAGCTGCTCGCCGCCGAGCTCGAGCCGGGGGACGTCGTGCTGATCAAGGCGTCCCGGGCGGTCGGGCTGGACCGCGTCGCGACGGCGCTGCTCGACCCGGCCGGGTTCGTGCACCCCGCGGAGGCCCATCGGTGAGAGGAATCCTGATCTCGGCCGCGGTGGCCCTCGGCGTCTCGATCCTGCTCACCCCGAGCCTGATCCGGTTCTTCATCCGGCAGGGCTTCGGCCAGGAGATCCGGGCGGACGGGCCGGCCAGCCACCAGACCAAGCGCGGCACGCCGACGATGGGCGGGGTGGCCATCCTGGTCGCGATCTGGGCCGGTTACCTCGCCGCGCACCTCGCCAGCGAGCAGGGCCTGCCGACACCGTCGGCGATCCTGGTGCTGGTGCTGACCACGGCCCTCGGCGCGGTCGGCTTCCTCGACGACTTCATCAAGATCCGCAGGCAGCGCAATCTCGGGCTGAACAAGACCGCCAAGCTGGTCGGCCAGCTCGTCGTCGCGGTGGCCTTCGGGGTGCTCGGGCTGCAGTTCGCCAACCCGTCGGGGCTCACCCCGGTTTCGGTGAACCTCTCGTTCGTCCGGGACATCACGGTGCTCTCGTTCGGCGCGGTCGGCTTCGTGATCTTCTGCTACCTGCTGGTGAGCGCCTGGTCGAACGCGGTGAACCTCACCGACGGGCTGGACGGGCTGGCCGCCGGGACCTCGGCGATGGTGCTCGGCACCTACGTGATCGTCGCGTTCTGGCAGTTCGATCACTCCTGCGGGCGGGCCGCCACGGCCGGCTGCTACCAGGTGCGGGATCCGCTCGACGTGGCGCTGGTGGCGGCCGCCGCGATGGGCGCCTGCATCGGGTTCCTGTGGTGGAACGCAGCCCCGGCCCGGATCTTCATGGGGGACACCGGATCGCTGGCCCTCGGCGGCCTGCTCGCCGGCCTGTCCATGGTCACCCGAACCGAGTTGCTGCTGGTCGTGCTCGGCGGGGTGTTCGTGGTCGAGGCGCTCTCGGTGGCGCTGCAGATCATCGTGTTCCGGACCACCCGACGCCGGCTGTTCCGGATGGCCCCGTTCCATCACCACTTCGAGCTGGCCGGCTGGGCCGAGACCACGGTGATCATCCGGTTCTGGCTGCTCGCGGTGATCTGCTGCGCGCTCGGCCTCGGCATCTTCTACAGCGAGTGGCTGACCGCCTCGGCCGGTCTGTGAGGCGATCCGTCGTGCGCAGTTTCGACCGCGGCACACATCTGCGGTCGCGGCACACATGTCCTGACTCATGTGCCGCGATCGGGGAGTGTGTGCCGGGACGCCGGGCGGCCCGGCGAGCAGCGTGCGATAGCGTCGCTGGCGGCATGATCACCTCATCCGCGCCGGACGCCCAGCGGTACGCCTTCCCGCACGGCCGCCGCGTCCTGGTTGCCGGTGCCGGGCGTTCCGGGCTCGCCGCCGCGGCGGCCTTGCTGGCCGCCGGTGCCGAGGTCACGATCACCGATGACCAGGCCGACATGCTGGACGCGGCGCCCGAGGGCGCCGATCCGGTGCACGGCCTCACCGCTGTTCCGCCCGGCACCGAGCTGGTCGTGACCAGCCCCGGCTGGCGTCCCGACCATCCGCTGCTGCGGGCCGCCGCGGCCGGGGGCACGGAGGTGATCGGCGAGCCCGAGCTGGCCTGGCGGTGGGCGCAGGCCCGGCTGCCCAGCCCGCCGGCCTGGCTGGCCGTGACCGGCACGAACGGCAAGACCACCACGGTCGGCATGCTCGCGTCGATGCTGGCCGCCGGCGGCGTGGACGCCGTCGCCTGCGGCAACGTCGGCCACCCGGTGATCACCGCGGTGCGCGAGGGCCACACCGCGCTCGCGGTGGAGCTGTCCAGCTTCCAGCTGCACTGGAGCCGGCAGCTGCGCCCGACCGCGGGCTGCGTGCTGAACGTCGCCGAGGACCATCTCGACTGGCACGGCGGGATGGCCGGCTACGCCGCGGCGAAGGCCAAGGTGCTGACCGGCCCGGTCGCGGTCGCCTGCGTCGACGACCCCGGTGCCGCCGCGCTCCTCGAAGCCGCGCCCGCCGGACGCAAGATCGGGATCACGATGCGCGAGCCGGCAGCGGGCCGGCTCGGGATCGCCGGCGGCGCCCTGGTGGACCGGGCCTTCGCGCCCTGGCTGGAGCTGGCCGGGGCCGAGCAGGTCCGGCCGGGCGGGCCGCACGGCCTCGTCGACGCGCTGGCCGCCGCGGCGCTGGCCAGGGCCTACGGGCTGGAAGCGGCAGCGGTGCAAGCCGGGCTGGCGGACTTCCGGCCCGGGCCGCACCGGGGCGGCGTGGTGGGCGAGCACCGCGGCGTCGGCTACGTCGACGACTCGAAGGCGACGAACCCGCACGCCGCCGCCGCCTCGCTGGCCGGGTACCGGCGGGTGGTCTGGATCGCCGGGGGCCTGCTCAAGGGCGCCTCGGTCGACGCCCTGGTCGCCACCCATGCGCACCGGCTGGCCGGGGTGGTCCTGCTGGGCCGGGACCGCACCGCGCTCGCCGACGCGCTGCGGCGACACGCTCCGGATGTCCCCGTCCGGCACGTGGTGGCAGGGGATCATCAGGCCATGCCGCAGGCCGTCCGGTTGGCCGCCGACCTCGCCCGCCCGGGCGAGGTCGTGTTGCTCGCGCCGGCCGCGGCGTCCCTCGACCAGTTCCGCGACTACGGCGCGCGCGGTACCGCGTTCGCCGATGCCGTCGCCGCGCTGTCGGCCCCGTCCGATCCGACGGACGCACCTGGGCAGGCGCCGTGGGCCGGGCAGTGACGCCCTCCGGCACGACCCCCGCCCCGCGCCACCAGCTGTCCGGCCTGCCCGGGATGCTGACCGCCTGGCTGGCCCGTCCGCTCACCTCGCTGCACCTGGTGCTTGGGCTGTTCGGGCTGCTCGTGCTGTTCGGCCTGGTGATGGTGCTTTCCGCGTCGGCCGCCGGCTCGATCGCGGCCGGCGGCGGGTCGTACGCGGTGTTCATCAGGCACCTGCTGTTCTGCCTCGCCGGGCTGGTGCTGTTCTGGGTCGGCCTGCGGATCCCGCCGCACCGGCTGCGGATGCTGGCTCCGATGTTGCTGGTGATCTGCATCGCGGCCCTGGTCGCGGTGCTGATACCCGGCATCGGCGACGTCCGGAACGGGGCCCGGAGCTGGTTCGATCTCGGCCCGATCACCCTGCAACCGGCGGAGCCGGCCAAGGTCGCGCTCGCGCTGTGGGGTGCGCACGTGCTGGTCGCCCGCCGGGCCGCGGTGCACCAGTGGCGCAAGGCACTGTCCCCGGTGGTTCCGGTGGCGCTGGTGATCTGCGCGCTGGTCGTGGTGCAGCCGGACCTCGGCACCACGATCGCGCTGGGCGTGGTGCTGGTCGCGCTGCTGTTCTTCGCCGGCGCGCCGATCCGGCTGCTGGTCGCGGTCACCACCGGCGCCCTGCTCGGCGCGGTCGTGCTCGGGCTGGTCGCCGGCTACCGGCAGAGCCGGATCACCGCTTTCCTGTCCGGTACCCAGTCCGACCCGCTCGGCGCGGCCTACCAGGCGCGCCAGGCGCTGTACTCGTTGGCCGACGGGGGCTTGTTCGGGGTGGGCCTCGGGCAGGGCCGGGCCAAGTGGAGCTACCTGCCGAACGTGCACAACGACTTCATCTTCGCGATCGTCGGCGAGGAGCTCGGGCTGGTCGGCGCGGTAGCGGTGCTCGCGCTGTTCGGTGCGCTGGCCTACACCGGGCTGCGCATCGCCGCGCGCAGCGTCGACCCGTGGCTCAAGGTCGTGGTCGCGACGCTCACCGTCTGGCTGGTCGCCCAGGCGGCGATCAACATCGGCTACGTGGTCGGACTGCTGCCGGTGACCGGCCTGCAGCTGCCGATGATCTCCTCCGGGGGGTCGTCGCTGGTCGTGACGATGTTCGTCTTCGGGGTGCTGGCCAACGCGGCGCGGCACGAGCCGGAGGCGATCGTGGCGCTGCGCCGTAGCGCGTCGGGCCAGGGTCGGGGGCAGGGTCGGGGGCACGGTCGGGGGCCGGGGGCAAGGGGGGCAGGGGCGGGTGGCCCGGCTGCTCGGGCTGAAACCACCGAGGCCGTACCGTGGGCCCCGGTGAACCTGATCTCGGTGGTGGTGGCGGGCGGCGGTAGCGCCGGCCACGTCGAGCCGGCGCTCGCGCTGGCGGACGCGGTGTGCCGGGTGTGCCCGGACGCGACCGTCACCGCGCTCGGCACCGAGCGCGGGCTGGACACCGACGCTGATCCCGGCGCGCGGCTATCCGCTGGAGCTCATCCCGCCGGTGCCGCTGCCGCGCCGGCCGACCGTCGAGCTCGCCTGGCTGCCGGGCAGGGTCCTCCGCTCGGTCCGCGCCGCCCGGTCGGTGTTGAGCCGGGTCGGGGCCGACGTGCGTCGTCGGGTTCGGCGGCTACGTCGCGCTGCCGGCCTACCTGGCCGCCCGCGGGCGGGTCCCGATCGTGGTGCACGAGGCCAACGCCAGGGCCGGGCTGGCCAACAAGGTCGGCGCCCGGTTCGCCGTCCGGGTGGCGGCCGCGGTACCCGGTACCGGGCTGCCGGGCGCGGAGGTGATCGGCATCCCGCTGCGCCGATCGATCAGCGGCCTGGACCGGGCGGCACTGCGGGCGCCGGCCCGGGCGCACTACGGGCTGCCGGCCGACGCCCCGGTGCTGCTGGTCTTCGGCGGCTCGCAGGGTGCCGCCCGGATCAACGCCGCGCTGGCCGAGGCCGCCCCGGGGCTGCGCGCCGCCGGGGTGGCGCTGCTGCACGCCCACGGCGCCCGGCACGCCGCACTTCCCGACCCGCGGGGCGACGGCCGCTACGTCGGGCTGCCCTACCTGGAGCGGATGGACCTGGCCTACGCCGCGGCGGACGCCGTGCTCTGCCGGGCCGGGGCGATGACGGTCGCCGAGGTGTCCGCGGTCGGGCTGCCCGCGGTGTACGTCCCGCTGCCGCACGGCAACGGTGAGCAGGCGCTCAACGCCGCGCCGGTGGTGGCCGCCGGCGGCGGGGTGCTGGTCCCGGACGCCGAGCTCACCGGCGCTCGGGTGCTCGACGAGCTCAGCGGGCTGCTCGCCGACCCGAGCCGACTCGCCGCGATGACCGCCGCGGCGCGGCGGAGCGGGCACGCCGAGGCCGACGAGGTGCTGGCCCGGATGGTGCTGGACACGGTGCGCGCGGGGGCCCGTCGATGAGCGGCCTCCCGGACGTCTCGGACGGCACATCGCCGGGCCGGGCCGACGCCGGCACCGAGTTGGACCGGGTGCACCTGATCGGCATCGGGGGTGCCGGCATGAGCGGGATCGCGCGCATCCTGCTGGCCCGCGGGGCGGCGGTGTCCGGGTCGGACGCCAAGGACTCCCGGACGGTGCTCGCGCTGCGCGCCCTCGGGGCGCAGGTACGGGTCGGGCACGACCCGGCGAACCTCGGTCTGCTCGGCGCCGACGGCAGACCGACGGTGATCGTGTCCAGCGCGATCCGCGCCGGCAACCCGGAGCTGGCGGCCGCCACCGACGCCGGGCTCACCGTGCTGCACCGCTCCGAGGCGCTGGCCGCCCTGATGGCCGGCCGCCGGGTCGCCTGCGTCACCGGGACGCACGGCAAGACCTCGACCACCTCGATGCTCACGGTCGCGCTGCAGCACTGCGGCCTCGACCCGTCGTTCGCCATCGGCGGCGACCTCGCGCCGTCCGGAGCCGGCGCCCACCACGGCAGCGGTGACCTGTTCGTCGCCGAGGCGGACGAGAGCGACGGCTCGTTCCTGCGGTTCAGCCCGCAGGTCGCGGTGATCACCAACGTGGAGACCGATCACCTCGACCACCACCTCAGCACCGAGGCCTACCGGTCGAGCTTCACCGCATTCGTCGACCGCATCCTGCCGGGCGGGACCGTGGTCGCCTGCGCCGACGACCCGGGGTCGGCCGCCCTGGCCGACCGGGCCGAGTCGGACGGGATCGAGGTCCGCCGGTACGGGCGGACCGCCCGCGGCCCCCGCGACGCCACCCTGCTCGGCTACCAACCGGACGGCTCGGGCGCTCGCGCGGTGGTCCGGCTAGCCGGCGCCGAGATGATCATCGCCGTGGCGGTCCCCGGTGAGCACATGGCGCTGAACGCGCTCGGCGCGCTGCTCGCCGGTGCCGTGCTGGGTGCCGACGTCAAGGACCTGATCGCCGGTCTGGCCGCGTTCATCGGCGTACACCGGCGGTTCGAGTTCAAGGGTCGGGTCGGCGGGGTGGCGGTCTACGACGACTACGCCCACCACCCCACCGAGGTGGCGGCCCAGCTGCGGGCCGCGCGGGAGGTCGCCGGGGTGGGGCGCCTGGTGGTGGCCTTCCAGCCGCACCTGTACTCCCGGACCCGGCAGTTCGCCGCCGAGTTCGGCGCGGCGCTGGGGATGGCCGACGAGGTCGTGGTGCTCGACGTGTACGGCGCCCGTGAGGAGCCCGAGCCGGGCGTGACCGGGGCGCTGATAGCCGGGCACGTCAGGCTGCCGCCCGAGCGGGTGCGGTACGTCCCGCGCTGGGCGTCGGTCCCCGCCGTGCTCGCCGAGCTGGCCCGACCGGGTGACCTGGTGATCACGATGGGCGCCGGGGACATCACCGTGCTCGGTCCGGAGGTGCTCGCCGAGCTGGAGCGGCGGTGAGCCGGCCGACCGCGACGCGGCGGGCCGGTCGACGGACGGAGCGGCCGGCGACCGTCCCGACGCCGCGACGACCTCGGACAGCGGCGAGGTCGGGCGTCCCGATCGCGTCGGCGGGCGCCCCGAGGCGTGCAGGTGCGAGCCGTTTCCGTCGGCGCCGGCTCATGATCGCGATCGTGGTGCTGCTCGCCGCGGCCGGGCTGGTCGTCGCCGGGCACCTGCTGCTGACCCGGACCGAGCTGTTCACCGTGCGGGCCGTCGAGGTCGCCGGTGTCACCGGCGCGGCGGCGGATGCGGTACGGGCCGCGGCCGCGGTGCCGCCGGGCACGCCGCTGGTCGAGGTGGACACCGACGCGATCACCCGCCGGATCGCCGCGATGCCCGGGATCGGCGTGGTCGAGGTCTCCCGGCACTGGCCGTCGACGGTGCACTTGGAGGTCGCCGAGCGGGCCGCGGTCGCGATCACGTCCGGGCTCGGGGACAGGCGGCTGGTGGACACCGCGGGTAACCCCTATGCGGCGGCGCCGGATCCGCCGCCCGCGCTGCCGGTGCTGGAGGTCGTCGCGCCGGCACCGGACGACCCGGCGACGGTGGCCGCGCTCCGGGTGCTCGGCGCGCTGCCCGAGCCGGTGCGCGGCGAGCTGGAGGCGGTGGCGGCGAGCGCTCCGGACGCGATCACCCTCCGGCTCACCGGCGACCGCACGGTGCACTGGGGATCATCGGAGCGCTCCGACCGCAAGGCGGCGGTGCTGGTGCCGCTGCTGACCCAGCCGGGTCGCGTCTACGACGTCGCCAGCCCGGATTTGCCCACGGTAAGGCGCTGATCGCGGCGTTGATCCGGTGCTCGACGGCCCGGCGCGCCTGCTGGACCGCCATCAGTAGACGATCTAGCGTTGCTGCGCGAGGCACAGTGCCGCCCAACAGTGACGCCCGGGCCCATCGCGGGACATCCCCGCCAACTGGAAGGTGCCGAGCATGACGCCACCGCACAACTACCTCGCGGTGATCAAGGTCGTCGGCATCGGCGGCGGCGGCGTCAACGCCGTCAACCGCATGATCGAGGTCGGCCTGCGCGGCGTCGAGTTCATCGCGGTGAACACCGACGCCCAGGCGCTGCTGATGTCCGACGCCGACGTCAAGCTGGACATCGGCCGGGAGCTCACCCGGGGCCTCGGCGCCGGGGCGAACCCGGACGTCGGCCGCAAGGCCGCCGAGGACCACCGCGAGGAGATCGAGGAGGTGCTCAAGGGCGCCGACATGGTCTTCGTCACCGCCGGGGAGGGCGGTGGCACCGGAACCGGCGGCGCGCCGGTGGTGGCCACCATCGCCCGCAAGCTCGGCGCGCTGACCATCGGCGTGGTCACCCGGCCGTTCGCCTTCGAGGGCAAGCGCCGCGGCGGCGCAGGCCGAGGACGGCATCCCGCAGCTGCGCAACGAGTGCGACACGCTGATCGTGATCCCGAACGACCGGCTGCTGCAGCTCGGCGACGATGGGCGTCTGCCTGATGGACGCGTTCCGGTCCGCCGACGAGGTGCTGCTCTACGGTGTGCAGGGCATCACCGACCTGATCACCACCCCCGGCCTGATCAACGTCGACTTCGCGGACGTGAAGAGCGTGATGTCCGGGGCCGGCAGCGCGCTGATGGGCATCGGCTCCGCGCGCGGCGAGGGCCGGGCGGTGACAGGCCGCCAGAAGGCGATCAACTCGCCGCTGCTCGAGGCCTCGATGGACGGCGCGCACGGCGTGCTGCTGTCCATCGCCGGCGGCTCGGACCTCGGGCTGTTCGAGATCAACGAGGCGGCCTCGCTGGTGCAGGAGGCCGCGCACGAGGACGCGAACATCATCTTCGGCACGGTGATCGACGACTCGCTCGGCGACGAGGTGCGGGTGACGGTGATCGCCGCCGGGTTCGACGCCGGCATCCCGACCCACAAGAAGCTCGAGCCCACGGCCGTGCGGTCGCCGCGCCCCGACGGGCAACCGAACGGCCAGTCCGCGGGCGAGGCGGCCGGCGGGTACCTCCCGCCCGTCCAGCCCGGCGCTCTCACCGGGAGCCCCGGGAGCGAGCCCGAGTACGCGGCGGATCCGTGGCGGGAGGCGATTCCGGCGCGGCGCATGGACCCGTTCGCCGAGCCGGAGCTGCTGCCACCGGCAAGGTCCGCGCCGGTGCGCGGCACCGAGCCGATGGCCGCCGAGCTGCGCCGGGCGCAGCCGGTCGATTCGGTTGACACCGACGGCGTGGACGTTCCGCCGTTCATGCGCCGCCCGTGAGCGCTGGCTCCGCCGCGCGCAGCCGGGGCGGGGGCCGCGGAGCCGTTCGACCCCGGGTGCGGCGGGTGCTGACCACCCGCGCCGGGGGACGGTCGGGCGGGCCGTACTCCAGCTTCAACCTCTCCTACGGCGTCGGCGACGACCGGGTGGCGGTGGCGGCCAACCGGTCGAGGTTGAGCCGCGAGCTCGGCCTGGCAACTGACGGCATCGTGTGGATGCAGCAGGTCCACGGCACCCGGGTCGCCGCGGTCGACGGCCCGACCGCCACCGAGCTTGCCGCGACGGACGCCCTGGTCACCGCGCGCCGCGGGCTGGCCCTGGCGGTGCTCGCCGCGGACTGCGTCCCGGTGCTGCTGGCCGACCCGGTGGCGGGTGTCGTCGGCGCCGCGCACGCCGGACGGGCCGGCGCCGCGGCCGGAGTACTCGCGGCAGCCGTCGCGGCGATGACCCGATTGGGCGCCAACATTGACACGATCGAGGTGCTGCTCGGACCGGCTATCTGTGGTCGCTGCTACGAGGTGCCTGCGGGCCTGCAGGCCGAGGTCGAGGACCGGTTGCCGGGCAGCGCGTGCACGACCGCCGCCGGCACCGCCGGTCTGGATCTGCGCGCCGGCCTCGAGCTGCAACTCGTCGGGCTCGGTGTCCCACTGGTCGGCGTGGACCCACGCTGCACCTTCGAAGATCAACAGCTGTACAGTCATCGCAGGCAGCGGCCCACTGGGCGCAGCGCGGCCGTTACGTGGCTAGATTACGCAGAGTGACTGCCGACCGCCGACAGCACCTCGAAACCGCGCTCGCCGAGCTCTCCGCGCGCCTCGACCGGGCCTGCCGGGCCGCCGGGCGGAGCCCGGCAGAGGTCGAGCTGTTGCCCGTCAGCAAGGGCGTGCCGGCCGCCGACGTCGCCGTGCTGGTCGACCTCGGGCTGGCCGCCTTCGGCGAGAACCGGGTCCAGGAGGCCGGCCCGAAGATCGCCGAGGTCGCCGAGCTCCGGCCGGCTGCGGAGCTGCGCTGGCACCTGGTCGGCCGGCTGCAACGCAACAAGGCACGCGCCGCCGCGAGCTGGGCGGCGCGCATCGAGTCGATCGACACGCCGGCGCTGGCCGACGCCCTCGACACCGCGGTCCGGCGCTCGGTCGACCGCGGGGATCGGCGCGGGCCGTTGTCGGTCCTGCTGCAGGTCAGCCTGGACGCCGACCCCAACCGCGGCGGGGTGCCGGTGGCGGAGCTGCTCCGGCTGGCCGACGCGGTCGCTGCGTGCGAGAGCCTGCGGCTGGATGGCGTGATGGCGATCGCGCCGCTGCAGGCCGATCCGGACCGCGCCTTCGCGGTGCTGGCCGAGGCCGCGGCCGCGCTACGGGTGGTGCACCCGGCCGCCGATCGTGATCTCGGCCGGGATGAGCGGGGACCTGGAGGCGGCGATCCGGCACGGATCGAGCTGCGTGCGTGTCGGAACGGCGCTGTTCGGCCCGCGGCGGCTAACCTCCGATGGTGCCGTTGCCGATCAAGGTGCTTGACCAGCACGAACTTCCGGCGTAGCGGTGGTAGGGGAGGAGTCCGTGGGCGCGATGCACCGGCTGAAGGCCTACTTCGGCATGGTCCCGGCCGAGGAGATGGACGCCTACCTCGACTACACCGACGAGCCGTACGACCCCGAGCTCGAGCCGGAGCGCGCCCCGCGGGACGACCGGCCACGCTGGACGGATCGGCAATCCACCCGGCAGGGACTCACCAGCCCGCCGGTGCACGGGTCGCTGGCCGTCGACCCGGCCCGGGTGTCCGCGCCCGCGCCAGGCCCGCGGCCGTCCGTCGTGCCGACCCCGATCGACCCGACCGCCCGGCCCGCCATCTGGAAGATCGCCACCCTGCATCCGCGCAGCTACAACGAGGCCCGCACGATCGGCGAGCGCTACCGGGACGGCAGTCCGGTGATCATGGACCTGAGCGACCTCGACGAGGCGGCCGCCAAGCGGCTGGTCGACTTCGCCGCCGGCCTCGCGTTCGCGATGCGCGGGTCGATCGACAAGGTGACCAACCGGGTCTTCCTCCTCTCGCCGCCCGGCGTGGACGTCGCCGCGTCGGACGCCCGCAGGCTCGCGCAGAACGGACTGTTCGACCAGGACTAGATTTGGGTCGTGGACGTTTTCCGGTTCATCGCCTACTACCTGCTCTTCGTGTTCTGGCTCTTGCTGCTCGGTCGGATCGTCATCGAGTTCGTCCGGAGCTTCGCGCGCGACTGGCGCCCCTCGGGCGCTTCCGCAGTAGCGATGGAAACCGTCTACACCGCGACCGACCCGCCGCTGCGGTTGTTGCGCAGAGTGATCCCGGTGGTGCGCATCGGAGGGATCGGGCTAGACCTCTCGATTATTGTTCTGCTGCTGGCCGTGTCCATACTGATGTACTTTGCCGAGCCGAGACCGGTGTGATTCCCCCGTACGCATCGGGTCCGACCCGCGAGACTGCTTGAGGTGATCCAATGCCGTTGACTCCCGCCGACGTGCACAACGTCGCGTTCAGCAAGCCACCGATAGGCAAGCGCGGTTACAACGAGGACGAGGTCGACGCGTTCCTCGACCTGGTCGAGGCCGAGCTCGCGCGTCTGATCGAGGAGAACAGCGACCTGCGCGAGCAGGTGGAGCGAGTCGAACTGCAGCTGGGCAACACCCAGGCCGAGCTGGATGACGCGCGGGCCGCCGGCGCGCGCGCTCCCCAGGGGCCGCCTCCGATGCAGCCCATGCAGCTCTCCCAGCCCCCGATGCAGACGACCCAGATCCACCGGCCGCCCGACCCGACGGTGGCTGTCCCCAGGCCGCCCGGCCCCCCGCCGATGGCCGCGCCACATCCGCAGCTCGCCGGCGACGACCTCGGCGCCGACCCGCACGTGCAGGCGGCCAAGGTGCTCGGGCTGGCCCAGGAGATGGCCGACCGGCTCACCGCCGAGGCGAAGTCCGAGGCCGACGGCATGTTGGTCGACGCACGGATCAAGTCCGAGCAGCTGCTCTCCGAAGCGCGGGCCAAGTCGGACACGCTGGTGAACGAGGCGCGGACCCGTGCGGAGACCATGCTCAATGACGCGCGGACCCGGGCCGAGACGCTCGAACGCCAGTCGCGCGAGAAGGCCGGCTCGATGATGCGGGAGGCCGAGCGCCGCCAGAACGAGATCATCGGCTCGGTCCAGCGCGAGAAGTCGGTTCTGGAGAAGAAGATCGACGAGCTGAAGACCTTCGAGCGCGAGTACCGCACCCGGCTGAAGACTTACCTCGAGTCTCAGCTGCGTGGGCTGGAAGGCCGGGACGCGGTCGGTGTCGACTCACGGCCCAGCTACGCATCCAGCGGGTACGGCTCGCGAGCGGATGCGGGAAGCTGACGGTCGAGACCTGTGCTGCTGCTCGTCCTGATCCTCGTCCTCATCGCGTTCGCCCTGCTCGTCGTCGCGCTGTTGACCGAGACCGCGCTCTGGGCGTGGGTGTCGGTCGGGGTCAGCGTGGTCGCGGCGGCGGCCTTGGTGATCGACTGGATGCAACGGCGAGCCGCCGCGCGGGCCCCCGATCGGATCGCGCCGGCGCCGCCGCCCAAGCCGTCCCGCGGGTGGCGTCGACCGGATACCCGATGAGGCGGTTACCGAGGCCATCCCGATACCACCGGGGGGTTTCGGCGCGGACGACACGATCGTGCTGAGCGGCGGAACGATGCCGCCCGGCTCTGCGGGGCGACCGTCCGGCGCAACGTCGACATACACTCGATCGGGCGATCGGCTGTCACCCGAGGTCGTCGCGCCGGTCCCGGCCGAGCAGGACCGGATCCCGAGCGGGGCTGCACCGAGAGCGGCCGCTCCCGCCGAACCGCCGGTGGCCGAGCCTGCGGTGACCGAGTCTGCTGAGGCCGAGCCGGCCCCGGAAGCGGAGCCGTCCGCGCCGGTAGCGGCAGCGGACGAGGCCGAGGGGAAGCCGTCCGGCGGAGCAGTGGCGGCCGTCGCCGGAGGTGCCGCGCTGGCGGCCGCAGCCGCGGACCGGAAGGCGCCCGACGACGCAGCGCCCGAGGCGGGCCCGGACCAGGCGCCGCCCGAGGAGGCACCGGCCGACCAAGAACCGGCCGACGAGGCACCGGCCGACGCGAGGCACCGGCCGAGGAGGCAGCCGACGAGGAACCGGCCGACGGGAAAGGCGGCGACGCGGCCGAGGCCGACGGGTCGGGAGCTGACAGTTCGGGAGCTGACGGTCCGGGCGCGGACGCCGCGGAGACCGATCAGACAGCCGACGGGCAGCCGGCGGCTGACGCGTCCAGCGTCGACCCGGCAGCGGCTGACAGCGCGGCGGCCGACGACCCTGCCGCCGACGACCCTGCCGCCGACAAACCTGTCGGACGACCACGGACGAGGCAGCTGCCGAGCCGGTGGCGGACGACAAGTCGACGGACGACCAGGCTGTTGCCGCGGACGAGAAGCCAGCGAGCGAGAAGCCAGCCGAGGAGAAGCCTGCCGACGACGGGCCAGGGGCGGACGACGCGGCCACCTACGCCGGTGGTCCGCTGCTGGTGCCGGCCGGGCTCAATACGGAGCCACCCGAGGAACCGCGCGACCCCGAGACCGCAGCGCTGGTCGCCGAGCTCGCCGACGAGGTGGTCGTGATCGACGAGCGACCGCGTTACCACCTGGCCGCCTGCCGGTTCCTGCCCGGCCGGACGGTGATCTCGCTGCCGGTCCGCGAGGCGGTCGAGCTGGGCTTCACGCCGTGCGGCTGGTGCAACCCGGACCGCACGCTGAGCAACCTGCACCGGATGCCGTCCAACCGGTAACCCGAAACCCGTTCACGTCGCCCGGCCGGTGCCGCGTATTCTTGAGGTACAGGCGCTGATCCGGCCATCACCGGGGAGCCTCCGGAAGAACGGGCCAGGTGTTCGATCGAACGCAGGCCCCAGTAGAACCGGACGGACGCGGACCGTCATCGCCGCGGCAACGAGTGGTCGTCAGCCGGCCAGGCAGGCAGTGCGTTCCGGTGGGCGGCAAGCGGGGTGGTACCGCGGCTGATGTCGTCCCCGTGCCGAGCGACACAGCACGAGGAGACCTGCCCGATGGGATACCCGAGCGTTCCGTCGCAGCCGTCGTTCCCGACGTTGGAGCTAGACGTGCTCGACTTCTGGGCGGCCGACGGCACGTTTCCCGCCTCGGTCGAGGCCCGCCCGGCCGGCGACCAACGGCTCGAACGAGTTCGTCTTCTACGACGGCCCACCGTTCGCCAACGGCCTGCCGCACTACGGCCACCTGCTCACCGGCTACGTCAAGGACGTCGTGCCGCGGTACCAGACCATGCGCGGCCGCCACGTCGAGCGCAGGTTCGGCTGGGACTGCCACGGCCTGCCGGCCGAGGTCGAGGCCGAGCAGCAGCTCGGGATCAAGCACAAGTCCGAGATCGAGGCGATGGGCGTCGAGGCGTTCAACAACGCCTGCCGCATCTCGGTGCTGCGCTACACGCGGGAGTGGCGCGACTACGTCACCCGGCAGGCCCGCTGGGTGGACTTCGACAACGACTACAAGACGCTCGACCTGGACTACATGGAAAGCGTCATGTGGGCGTTCAAGACGCTCTGGGACAAGGGCCTGATCTACACCGGCTACCGGGTGCTCTGGTACTGCTGGCGCTGCGAGACGCCGCTGTCGGCGACCGAGACCAAGATGGACGACGTCTACACCGACCGGCAGGACCCGGCGATCACCGTCGCGCTGAAGCTGGAGTCGGGCGACCCCGAGCTGGATGGCGCGTCCGCGTTGGTCTGGACCACGACGCCGTGGACGCTGCCGTCCAACCTGGCCGTGGCGGTGCACCCGGACCTGACATACGTGCTGGTGGAGTCCGCGCTCACCGCGGGGGAGCGCTACCTGCTGGCCGAGGACCGGCTGCCGAGCCTACGCCCGCGAGCTGGGCGAGCGGCCCACCGTGCTGCGCCGTTACCAGGGCGCGGATCTGGTGGACCTCGCACTACGTACCGGCGTTCGACTTCTTCGCCGGGCGGGAGAACGCGTTCCGGGTGCTGGCCGCTGACTACGTCACCACCGACGAGGGCACCGGGCTGGTGCACATCGCCCCGGCGTTCGGCGAGGAGGACAAGGTCGTCACCGACGCCGCCGGTATCGAGGCGGTGAACCCGGTGAACGCCCGGGGCGAGTTCACCGAGGAGGTGCCGCCGTACGCCGGGCAGCAGGTCTTCGACGCCAACGTCGCGATCATGGACGACCTGCGGGCGGCCGGCTCGCTGCTGCGGCGAGAGACCTACCAGCACCCCTACCCGCACTGCTGGCGCTGCGGGACCCCGCTGATCCAGCGCGCGGTGGACAGCTGGTTCGTGCGGGTCACCGAATTCCGGGACCGGATGGTCGAGCTGAACAAGCAGATCACCTGGGTGCCCGAGCACGTCCGGGACGGCCAGTTCGGCAAGTGGCTGGAGGGCGCCCGGGACTGGTCGATCTCCCGCAACCGGTTCTGGGGCAGCCCGATCCCGGTGTGGGTCTCGGACGACCCGCGCTACCCGCGCACCGACGTCTACGGCTCGCTGGACGAGCTGGAGCGCGACTTCGGGATCCGCCCGACCGACCTGCACCGGCCCTACGTCGACGAGCTGACCAGGCCCAACCCGGACGATCCGACCGGGCGCTCGACAATGCGCCGGGTTCCCGAGGTGCTGGACTGCTGGTTCGAGTCCGGGTCGATGCCGTTCGCCCAGGTGCACTATCCGTTCGAGAACACCGAGTGGTTCGAGTACCACTACCCGGGCGACTTCATCGTCGAGTACAACGGGCAGACCCGCGGCTGGTTCTACACGCTTCACGTGCTGGCCACCGCGCTGTTCGACCGGCCCTCGTTCCGCAGCTGCGTCGCACACGGCATCGTGCTTGGCGACGACGGGCAGAAGATGTCCAAGTCCAAGGGCAACTACCCGACCGTGGACGAGGTGTTCGACCGCGACGGGTCGGACGCGATGCGTTGGTTCCTGATGGCCAGCCCGATCCTGCGCGGCGGGAACCTGATGGTGACCGAGCGGGGCATCCGGGAGGGCGTGCGGCAGGCGCTGCTGCCGCTGTGGAACACCTGGTACTTCCAGGCGTTGTATGCGACCGCCGCCGGTGTTAGGCCGGTGTGGCGCACCGACAGCCCGCACCTGCTGGACCGCTACATCCTGGCCAAGACGGCCGACCTGGTCGACGCGGTGACCGCCGCGCTGGACGGCTACGACGTCGCGGGGGCCTGCGTGGCGGTCCGGGACCACGCCGAGGTGCTCACGAACTGGTACGTGCGGCGCAGCCGGGACCGGTTCTGGGCCGGCGACCGGGACGCCCTCGACACGCTGCACACCGTGCTGGAGCTGACCTGCCGGGTCGCCGCGCCGCTGCTGCCGTTGACCACCGAGGCGATCTGGCGCGGGCTCACCGGCGGCCGTTCGGTGCACCTCACCGACTGGCCCGCCAGAACCGAGATGTCGCGCGACTCTGCCGAATTGTCCGCTGCCGCGGACGGTGACCTGGTCGCCGCGATGGACCGGGTGCGCGAGGTGGTCTCCGCCGCGCTGTCGCTGCGCAAGGCCCGCGGCCTGCGGGTCCGGCTGCCGCTGGCTCGGCTGCTGGTGGCGGCCCCGGACGCGCCCGCGTTGGAGCCGTTCGCCGAGCTGCTCCGGGACGAGGTGAACGTCAAGGCCGTCGAGCTGACCACCGACGTCGCCACCCACGGAAGGTTCGAGCTCACCGTGAACGCGCGGGTCTGCGGGCCGCGGCTCGGGGCGGACACCCAGAAGGTGATCCGTGCGGTCAAGGCCGGCGAGTGGCAGCAGCACCCCGACGGCTCGGTCACCGCCGCCGGGATCGAGCTGTTGCCGGGTGAGTTCACCGAGCGGCTGGTCGCCGAGGACCCGGCGGAGACGGTGGCGTTGCCGGGCAACACCGGGCTGGTCGTGCTGGACACCGAGGTGACCCCGGAGCTCGCCGCCGAGGGCGTGGCCCGGGACGTCGTCCGGCTGGTGCAGCAGGCGCGGCGAATCGCCGATCTGGACGTCTCGGACCGGATCACGCTCACCCTGGACGCGCCCCCGCAGGTGGTCGAGGCGGTGCGGACGCACCAGGAGTTCCTGGCCGGCGAAGTGCTCGCCACCAGCGTCGACTACGGCCCGGTGGCCGAGCCGATGCTCGCCGGCACGGTCGCCGACGGCGCCGAGGTGCGGGTCGACGTCCGCCGTGCCTGAAGCCCCGGCCTCGGCCAGGGCGGCAGCGCGCTGGCGGGAGCTGCAGCGCGGGCGGGGCATCCCGGCGGAGATCCTGGCCACCGCACCGGCCAACCCGTGGCGGCACGACCCGAAGCTGTTCCAGCCGCCGGCCGAGCCGGACGACACCCCGTCCCGCGCCGCCGCGCTGGCGCTGCTCGGCGAGCAGGGCGGCACCGTGCTGGACGTCGGCTGCGGCGCGGGGGCCGCGGCTCTCGCCCTGAGCAGCCGGGCTCGGCACCTCACCGGGCTGGACTCGGACCCGGCCATGCTGGCCGCGTTCGCGGCCGGCTGCGCCGCCCGCGGGGTGCCACACGGCACGCTGCTGGGCGAATGGCCGGCCATCGCGGACGCGGCCGGCCAGCAGGACGTTGTGGTCTGTCACCACGTCGTGCACAACACCACCGAGCTCGCCCCGTTCGCGCTGGCACTCGGCCGGGCGGCCCGGCGCGGCGTCGTGGTGGAGATGGTCGCCGAGCACCCGCTGGCCTGGCTGGACCCGCTCTGGGAGCGGTTCCACGGCCTGGTGCGCCCGCGACCGGCGACCGTCGACGACGCGGTCGCGGTGCTCGCCGAAGTGGACATCAGGCCGGAGGTCACCCGCTGGCAGCGCACCCGCTCGATCCGCGACCCGGAGTGGATCACCCGTCAGCTGTGCCTGCGGCCGGAGCGCGTCGACGAGGTCGCCGACGCGGTCGCCGAGCTGCCGACCGGACCGCGCACCGTGGCCACCCTCACCTGGTGATCACCGGTGCCGCCCGGCCGGCCCACCCCTGAACGAACGGCACTTTCGTGCAATAGGGCCGTACAAACGGCACTCTCGCTCAGCAGATCGAGCGCCCGCACGGCGCGGTGGAACCGTGCACGGGGGATCAGCGACCCGCGCTCTGCTGGAATTGCGGCTCGAGATGCAGACGAGCAGGGGCGGTACGCATGAGCCTCCCGCTGGAGGTGGTGCTCGGCGTCGGAGCGGCGGTCGTGCTGCTCGGCGTCGTGGCCGTCCGCGCCTCGGTGCGGCTCGGCCTGCCGTCGCTGCTGCTCTACCTCGGCATCGGGGTGCTGCTCGGGGAGTCCGTACTGGGCATCCAGTTCGAGGACGCCGCGCTCACCGAGGCGCTCGGCCTGGCCGCGCTGGTGCTCATCCTGGCCGAGGGCGGGCTGACCACCAAGTGGTCGGACGTGCGTCCCGTGCTGGGGGTCGGGATCTCGCTGTCCACGGTGGCGGTGCTGGTCAGCATCGGGGTGGCCGGGGTGGCCTTGCACATGCTGCTCGGCCTGGACTGGCGGGCGGCGTTCCTGTGGGCCGCCGTGCTGGCCTCCACGGACGCCGCGGCGGTATTCAGCGTGCTGCGCACGGTCGGGGTGCGGCGACGGCTCGCCGGGGCCCTCGAGCTGGAGTCCGGGCTGAACGATGCCCCGGTGGTGATCGCCGTGGTGCTGCTGGCCGGCACCGATCCGCTCGGCTGGGCGACTCCCGCGCTGGTGGTCTACGAGCTGGTCGTCGGCGGGATCGTCGGCGCAGCGCTCGGGTTCGGCGGCGGCTGGGCGTTGCGCCGGGCCGCCCTGCCGGCGACCGGCCTGTACCCACTGGCGACCATGGCGGTCTGCATTCTCGGGTACGCAGCGGCCGCCGGGCTGCACGCCTCGGGGTTGCTCGCCACCTACGTCGCCGCACTGGTGCTGGGGAACTCGAACCTGCCGCACGGCGGGGCGACCAGGTCCTTCGCCGAAGGGATGGGCTGGCTGGCCCAGATCGGCCTGTTCGTGCTGCTCGGGCTCTACGCCTCGCCGTCCCAGTTCGGCTCCGCGGTGGTGCCGGCGCTGATCACGTGCGCGGTCCTGCTGCTGCTCGCTCGTCCGCTCTCGGTGATCGCGGCCGTCCTGCCGTTCCGCTGGTCGTGGCGGGAGCAGGGGTTCCTGTCCTGGGCCGGGCTGCGCGGGGCGGTGCCGATCGTGCTGGCCCTGATCGCGTTGACCGAGGGTGCGCCGAGCGGCCCGATGCTGGTCGACGTCGTGTTCATCGCGGTCGTGGTGCTCACCCTGCTGCAGGGGACCACGCTGCCCGCGGTCGCGCGGCTGCTCGGGGTGGCGAGCGAGGGCGAGCCACGTGAGCTGGAGGTCGACGCCGCGCCGCTCGACGAGCTCGGGGCCGACTTGCTGCAGGTCACCGTGCCGGTCGGGTCCCGGCTGCGCGGGGTGTACCTGCGCGAGCTGCGGCTGCCGGAAGGGGCGACGGTGAGCCTGGTGGTCCGCGACGGCAACGGCTTCACCCCGGTCCTCGACACTCGGCTGCGCGAGGGCGACCAACTGCTGGTGGTCACCACGGCGGGCGCACGCGGGGCGACCGAGCGACGGCTGCGCGCCGTCGACCGGGCCGGGCGGCTGGCCCGCTGGCGCGGCGAGACCGGCGCGGACTAGTTCGGTCTGACCCGGCGGTCCGACGGTCGGCCGGGCGGCTGAGGAAGAATGCCGGGTATGGCCCGCCCGGCAGCGACTCCGCCCCCGGCCCCGGAGGACGCCGGCCCGACTCGAAGTCCGCGGACGATCGTGCTGCTGGCGGCGGTCGCGGCCGGGGTGCTCGCCCTCGACGTGATCACCAAGGTGGTCGCGGTCGCGACCCTGGAGGGGCGACCGCCGGTCGAGCTGCTCGGCGGAGCGGTCTACCTCGTGCTGTTCCGCAACCCGGGCGCGGCGTTCTCAATCGCCACCGGGTTGACCTGGCTGCTCACCCTGATCGCGATCGGCGTGGTGATCGTGATCGTGCGGATGGCCGGTCGGCTGCGGTCCGTGGGTTGGGCGGTGGCACTGGGTCTGGTGCTCGGCGGCGCGTTGGGCAACCTGGTCGACAGGATCTTCCGGGCACCCGGACCGCTCCGCGGGCACGTCGTGGACATGGTGTCGGTGTTCGCCCCGGACGGCAGCTTCTTCCCGGTGTTCAACGTGGCGGACTCCGCGATCTGCATCGGCGCCGGGTTGCTGGTGCTGCTGGTGCTGCTCGGCAGGGAGGCCGACGGCACCCGGAGCAGGGGACGAGACCGCGGCCAGGAGGGGGAGGACCGGCGAGCATCGCAGCGCGCGGAGCGCGCGAGGCGCGGAACCGGTTCGGACCCGACCATCAGGAAAGGCGAGCAGCGCAGCAGTGACTGATCCAGCCGGCCCAGGGCCGATCACCCCGGGGCCGATCACCCCGACCTCCGCCGACGCCGGACAGACCAGCCGGGCGCTGCCGGTGCCGGACGGGCTGTCCGGGCTGCGGGTCGACACCGGGCTGGCGCGGCTGCTCGGGCTGTCCCGCACCGCGGTGGTGTCCCTGGTCGAGCAGGGACGGGTCGCGCTGGACGGCCACCCGGCGGGCAAGTCGGACCGGCTCGTCGCGGGCAGCTGGCTGGAGGTGCAGCTGCCCGAGCACGCTGCGCCACCGGCACCCTCGTCCGGGGAGATCGTCGACGGGCTGGTCGTGCTGTACGAGGACGCCGACCTGGTCGTGGTGGACAAACCGGTCGGGGTCGCGGCACATCCAAGCCCGGGATGGAACGGTCCGACCGTGCTCGGCGGGTTGGCAGCGCTCGGCGTCCGGGTCTCGACCTCCGGCGCGGCCGAACGTCAGGGCATCGTGCACCGGCTCGACGTCGGCACCACCGGGGTCATGGTCGTCGCCAAGTCCGAAGCCGCCTACACCGAGCTCAAGCGGGCGTTCCGCGAGCGCACCGTGACCAAGCGCTACTCCGCGCTGGTCCAGGGCCACCCGGATCCGACCCGGGGAACCATCGACGCGCCGATCGACCGCCACCCTCGGCAGGACTGGCGCTTCGCGGTGGTCGCCGACGGCAAGCCCGCGGTGACCCACTACGAGACGCTGGAGGCGTTCCCGGCCGCGACGCTGCTGGACATCGAGCTGGAGACCGGGCGTACCCACCAGATCCGGGTGCACCTGGCCGCATTGCGCCATCCATGTGTCGGGGATCTCACCTACGGGGCCGACCCAGCGCTCGCCGCCCGGCTGGGACTGACCCGCCAGTGGCTGCACGCCCGCACGCTGGCCTTCGCGCACCCGGCCGACGGCCGCCGGGTCGAGTACACCAGTCCGTATCCGGCCGACCTGCAACACGCTCTCGACGTGCTACGCGAGGGAACGTGAAGGCACGCCGGCATCCGCGGCCGAGAGCGGTCGCGCCGAGGCGCACCAGTACTCTCGGTGAACGCCCGGGTGATCCAGATGCAGCGGCGGGCGGCTCGTCCGCGGGAGGTACGCATGGGGACCGGCGACGCGATACATACGTCCGGGTGACCCTAGGTCGCGAATCGGTGACGAGACGGATGATTCGTCGGGACCGGCCTGCAAACATGGCGGGTATGGCCGCGATCGAGGGGAGCGCAGCCGCCGAGAACGTGTCGTTGCGTGCCGGGCGGCGCCAGTCTCGCCGGGCTCCCGCAACGTTCGCCCTCGCCGCACTCGCCGTCGTGCTGCTCACCCTCGGTTACGTGCACGTCGCCGGGCACGGGATCGTCGACCCGGTCAACCAACCGATCAGTGACTACATAGTGCTCCCGTACGGCGGCGCGGTACTGGGATTCGGGATCGCCGCAGCGATCGCGGCCGTCGCGGCGCTGAGCCGCCGTATCGCCGAGCTGCCCGACATCCGAATGGTCCAGACTCTGCTGCTGGTGTGGTGTGTGGCGATGGCGATCGGCGCGGTGTTCCCGACGAACATCCCGGGAACCCCGGCCGACTTCTCCGCGGGCGTGCACCGGGCGGCCGGCGCTGTCCAGTTCGCGACCCTGCCGCTGGCCGGGTTCCTGCTCGCCAAGAGGGCGATCCTGGTGCGCGAGTGGCACCAGACAGCGGTGTGGGTGTACTGGTTCTCGGTCGCGACCGGCATCCTGAGCACGCTGTTCCTGCTCAGCCACATCCCGATGGTGTTCCCGGGCTGGTCGGAGTTCATCCCGCGCGGCGCGGTGCAGCGGGTGGTTTTCGTCATGGAGATCGCGCTGCTGGCCGTCATCGCCCTCGCGGCCCGCCGTGCCGCCGGAGCCAGGAGCGCCACCCGGTGACGCTACTGGCGATCGGGTTGGCCTGTGCCGCCGCGGTGTGCTTCGCGTTGGCTGCCCGCAAGCAGCATGGCGCGGTCGGCCCGGTGGCCGAGGGGGCGGGTGGGCTCGGCACCAGCCAGCTCCTCGAGCTGGTCACCCGGCGAGCCTGGTTGGTCGGCTTCGCCCTGGCCACCTGCGGGGCGCTGCTGCACGTCGCGGCCCTGACGTTCGCACCGCTGATCATCGTCCAGCCGATCGGGGTGCTCGCGCTGCCGATATCGGTGGTGCTGACGGCGCGGGACAACGGCTGGCGGCTGCCGATGCCGGCGGTGGCCGGGACGGCGGCCAGCGTTGCGGGCATCGCCGGTTTCGTGGCGCTCGCCGCCAGCCGCGCCGTCTCCGGCCCGATTCCGGACGGTGCGGAGCTGAAGGCGGGCCTCGCGGCGGCCGCGCTGTGCGGCGCGCTGGTCGCGCTGGCCACCACCACCAAGAGCTGGGTTCGCTGTCTGTCCTTCGCCACCGCGGCCGGCGTTGCGTTCGGGCTGGTCTCCACGCTGCTGCGGGCGATCACCCAACGGATGGCGGAGACCGACAACCCGTGGTACGACGACCCGACGGTGGTCGGCTCGGTGGTCGGCATCGGTCTCGGGCTGTTCGCCGGCGGCGTGCTCGTGCAACAGGCGTTCACCTCCGGCCCCCCGGAGCTGGTCATAGGCGCCCTCACCGTGATGGATCCGCTGGTCGGGGTCGCGCTCGGGGCGGCGTTCCTCGGCGAGACGGTGAGGGCCTCCCCGGCCGCGATGGTCGGTGGCCTAGTCTGCGCAGGACTCGCGATGGCAGGAGTTTTCCTGCTTGCGCGCTACCACCCTGAAGTAGCCGAACGTGCCGGTACGCCCGATGGGAGGGCCTCGTGAACCCACTGCGCGTCGTGATCGGTGCCGACACCTACGCGCCCGATGTGAACGGCGCCGCGCGGTTCGCGCAGCGCCTGGCCGCGGGGCTGGTCGGCCGGGAGCACGAGGTGCACGTCCTGGCGCCGTCCAGCGACGGTCCGGCAAGCACCCGCGTGGAGGACGGCGTCACCGTGCACCGGCTTGCCTCGTACAGCACGCCGTTCCACCGCGGGTTCCGGGTCAGTGCGCCGTGGGTGGCCCGATCGCGCGCGGTCGCGCTGCTCGACCAGGTGCGGCCGGACGTCGTCCACGTGCAGTGTCACTTCCTGGTCGGCCGGGTCCTCAGCACCCAGGCGATGCAGCGTGGGATACCCATCGTCGCCACCAACCACCTCATGCCGGAGAACATATTCGGGCACCTCCGGATCCCCGCTTCCTGCAGCGGCCGGCCGCCCGCTGGGCCTGGGCGGACCTGGCCCGGGTGTACGGCAAGGCCGTCATGGTGACCGCACCGACCCCCCGCGCGGTCGAGCTGCTCGTCGAGGAGGCCGGCCTGACCGCGGCCGTCCCGGTGTCCTGCGGGATCGACCTTGCGCCGTACCGGCGCTCGGCGTCGACCCGGCGCGGCGGGCCGGCGACAGTGCTCTACGTCGGTCGGCTCGACGAGGAGAAGCGGGTGGACGAGCTGCTGCGCGCGTTCGCCGGCCTGGCCGGACGGGCGCCGGCGCATCGCACCGCTCGGCTGGAGATCGTCGGGGACGGGTCCTGCCGCGCCACCTGGCAAGCGCTCGCCGAGCGGCTCGGGGTTGCCGACCGGGTGCACTTCGCCGGGTTCGTCAGCGAGGCAGACCTGCTGGACGCCTACGCGCGGGCCGACGTGTTCTGCATGCCGGGGATCGCCGAGCTGCAGAGCCTCGCGACCATGGAGGCGATGGCGGCCGGACTGCCGGTGGTTGCCGCTGACGCGATGGCGCTGCCGCACCTGGTGGTGCCCGGACGCAACGGCTGGTTGTACCCGCCCGGCGACGTGCCGGTGCTGACCGAGCGGCTCGCCGGCCTGCTCGCCGACCCCGCGGCGCGGGCGCGGATGGGCGCGGAGAGCGCCGAGATCGTGGCCGGACACGAGCTCGGCAGCACGCTCGCCCGGTTCGAGGCGATCTACGCCTCTGTGATCGACGAGCAGCCCGCGGAGAAGCGCTCGGCGGCCTAGTGTCCTGAGCCCGCCACGCTCGTCGGCGGTGCGACCCGCCGGCGATCGGTGAGCAGCCGATCTGCGACCCGCGGCGACCATACCGGCGGACCGTCGGGCTGCGGAGTTACCCTCTCCGGGTCCCCATCGGTCGCCCGGCTCGCCGGCCGGCTCAGATGCCAACGTTTGGGGCCCCGTCAGCTTTGCCGATCGCCGGCCCGTATCCATCGCCGCCGCCGGCCGCGCGCGGAAGGAGCAGTTCGCTAGATGCCGGGTGAGTCGTTCGTCCACCTGCACACCCACACCGAGTTCTCCATGCTCGACGGCGCGGCGCGACTGGACGACCTGTTCACCGAGGCGGCCCGGATGGGGATGCCGGCGCTGGCGATGACCGACCACGGCAACGTGTTCGGCGCCTACGAGTTCTGGCGCAAGGCCGGCCAGCACGGCATCAAGCCGATCATCGGGATGGAGGGCTACCTCGCCCCCGGCTCCCGGCACGAGCGCAAGCGCAGCGCTCTGTCCGGGGCGGGTAATGGCGTCGGCGGGGGCATCGGCGGCGGCGCAGACGGGGCCGACAACCCGGGCGAGATGTACACCCACATGACGCTGCTGGCCGAGAGCACGGCCGGCATGCACAACCTCTTCCGACTGGCCAGCTTGGCCTCGCTGGAGGGGTACTACTACAAGCCGCGGATGGATCGGGAGCTGCTGGAGACCTACGGGAAGGGGATCATCGCGACCACCGGCTGCCCGTCCGGCGAGGTAGCCCGGCTGCTCCAGCAGAACAGGTTCGACGCCGCCTGCCAGGCCGCCGGCGACTACCGCGACATCTTCGGGCCGGAGAACTTCTACTGCGAGCTGATGGACCACGGGCTGGCGATCGAGCGCCGGTACCGCGACGACCTGCTCCGGCTGCGCAAGACGCTCAACCTGCCGGTGATCGCCACCAACGACCTGCACTACACCTACCAGGAGGACGCCAAACCGCACGAGGTGCTGCTGTGCGTGCAGACCGGCAAGACGCTGGCCGACCCGAACCGGTTGAAGTTCGACGCGCAGGACTTCTACCTCAAGTCGCCGGCCGAGATGCGTGCGCTGTGGGACTCCGAGATCCCCGAGGCGTGCGACAACACGTTGGCGATCGCCGAGCGGGTGCACCTCGAGTTCACCGAGGGCCGCGACCTGATGCCTCGGGCCCCCGTCCCGGAGGGGGAGAGCGAGCAGTCCTGGCTGGTCAAGGAGGTCGAGCGGGGCCTGGCGCGCCGGTTCCCGAACGGTGTCCCGGAGACCCACCGCAAGCAGGCCGAGTACGAGGTCGGCGTGATCTGCCAGATGGGCTACCCCGGGTACTTCCTGGTCACCGCCGACCTGATCTCCTACGCCCGCTCGGTCGGCATCCGGGTCGGACCCGGCCGGGGCAGCGCGGCCGGATCGGTCGTCGCCTATGCGCTGGGGATCACCGACCTGGACCCGATCCAGCACAAGCTGATCTTCGAGCGGTTCCTCAACCCGGACCGGGTGTCGCCGCCCGACATCGACATGGACTTCGACGAGCGGCGGCGTGGCGAGATGATCCGCTACGTCACCGAGAAGTACGGCGAGGACCGGGTCGCCCAGATCATCACCTACTCCACGATCAAGGCCAAGGCGGCGATCAAGGACTCGGCGCGGGTGCTCTACGGCCAGCCCGGGTACGCGGTCGCGGACCGGATCTCCAAGGCGATGCCGCCCGCGGTGATGGGCAAGGACATCCCGCTGTCCGGGGTGTTCGACGCGGAGCACCGGCGCTACTCGGAGGCCGCCGAGGTCCGCGCGCTCTACGAGACCGACCCGCAGGTCAAGGAGATCATCGACACCGCGCGCGGGCTGGAGGGGCTCAAGCGGCAGTGGGGCGTGCATGCCGCCGGGGTGATCATGTCGTCCGAGCCGCTGATCGACGTGATCCCGATCCAGCGTCGGGAGGCCGATGGGGCGATCATCACGCAGTTCGACATGGGCGCCTGCGAGACCCTCGGGCTGCTCAAGATGGACTTCCTCGGCCTGCGCAACCTGACGATCATCGACGACGCGCTGGAGAACATCGAGCTGAACGACAAGTCCGCGGTGGACCTGGACGCCGTCGGGCTGGACGACCCGGCGGCATACCAGTTGCTCGCCCGCGGCGACACGCTCGGGGTCTTCCAGCTCGACGGCGGTCCGATGCGGGACCTGTTGCGCCGCATGGTGCCCACCGAGTTCGAGCACATCTCCGCGGTCAGCGCGCTGTACCGGCCGGGGCCGATGGGCGCCAACGCGCACAACGACTACGCCGACCGCAAGAACGGCCGGCAGCCGGTCACGCCGATCCACCCGGAGCTGGCCGAGCCGCTCGCCGACATCCTGGGCGAGACCTACGGGCTGATCGTCTACCAGGAACAGGTGATGGCGATCGCCCAGCGGCTGGCCGGCTACCCGCTCGGCAAGGCCGACCTGCTGCGCCGCGCCATGGGCAAGAAGAAGAAGGAGATCCTGGACAAGGAGTACGCCGGGTTCGCCCAGGGCATGAAGGACAACGGCTACTCCGAGCACGCGGTCAAGACGCTCTGGGACATCCTGCTGCCGTTCTCCGACTACGCCTTCAATCGGGCGCACACCGCCGCGTACGGCCTGGTGTCCTACTGGACCGCCTACCTCAAGGCCAACTATCCGGCCGAGTACATGGCCGCGTTGCTGACCAGCGTGCGCGACGACAAGGACAAGGCGGCGATCTACCTCGCCGAGTGCCGGCGGATGGGCATCACCGTGCTGCCGCCGGACGTCAACGACTCGGTGCGCAACTTCGCACCGGTCGGCAACGACGTCCGGTTCGGGCTCGGCGCGATCCGCAACGTGGGCGACAACGTGGTCGACGCGATCGTCGCGGCGCGGCGGGACAAGGGCGCTTATACCGACTTCTCGGACTTCCTGCGCAAGGTCGACGGCCCGGTCTGCAACAAGAAGGTGATCGAGTCACTGATCAAGGCCGGCGCCTTCGACTCGCTCGGGCACCCGCGCAAGGGGCTGCTGCTGGTGCACGCGGACGCGGTGGACGCGGTGATGGACACCAAGCGGGCGGCCTCGGTCGGGCAGTTCGACCTGTTCGGCGACGCGGACCCGGCGGACATCGGCGGCGTGTTCGACGTGCCGGTCCCGGACGAGGAGTGGGACACCAAGCACCGCCTCGCGATCGAACGCGAGATGCTCGGCCTCTACGTGTCCGGCCACCCGCTGAAGGGTCTCGAGCAGCTGCTCGCCGCGAAGGCCGACACCCCGATCCCGTCCATTCTGGACGGCAGCGTCGCCGACGGCGCAATGGTGACGGTGGGCGGCATCCTCGCCGCGGTGACCCGGCGGGTGAACCGCAATGGCGAGCCGTGGGCCGCCGGGCAGCTGGAGGACCTGGCCGGGGGGATCGAGGTGCTCTTCTTCCCCCGGGTCTACACCGAGGTCGCGCTGAATGTCATGGAGGACGCCGTCGTCGTGGTGAAGGGCCGGGTCAGCCGGCGGGACGACCGGATCGCGCTGATCGCGAACGACCTCTCGGTGCCCGAGCTGTCCGGTGCGAACGGCGGCCCTCCCACCGCGGTCCGGGTGAGCGTGCCGGCCTCGCGGTGCACACCGCCGCTGGTCGCCCGGCTCAAGGAGGTGCTCGGCAGCCACCCGGGTACGGCCGAGGTGCACCTGCGACTGGTGAACGGCACCCGCACGACGGTGCTCCGGCTGGACGACGGGCTGCGGGTGACCGCGAGCTCGGCGCTGATGGGTGACCTCAAGGCGCTGCTCGGCCCTGGCTGCCTGGGCTGACCACCCGACACGGCGGCACTCCGGCACGGTGGAACTCCGCTGAGCCGGACGGCGGTATCCACTGGGCCGAATGTCACGGCTCCATTCCAGTGAGGGGTAGCGCCGAACCGCGAATGACCCCTGGCATACGGGGGGTTTCGATCACTCCGCGTGTCCGCCATGCGGCCTCTAGTGACAATTGATCGCTCGATCACACGTTCGATCAAGGAGTCGCATGAGCGTCCAGACCCTCTCAGATCCGCAGAACACCCCTCCTGGCCGGTTTCCGCCCGGCCGTGCGCTGCTAATCGCGGCGACGGTTGCGTCGCTCGCGGTCGTCGCGGCGATCGCGCTGCTGGCCATGACGGCGCCCGATGCGCTGGTGGTGGCCGGGCCGGCACTGCTGGCGGCCGGGGTGCTCGTCGGCCTTCCGCACGGCGCGGTGGATCACCTGGTGCCGGCGTGGACCGGGCGGGCGTCGCTGGGTCCCCGCGGCATGACGGCGGTGGTGGCCGGCTACGTACTGGCGGCGGTGGTGGCCTGGCTGGCGCTGGCCTTCGCCGGGCCGTGGGCGCTGCTGTGCCTCATGGTGCTCTCGGTCGCGCACTTCGGTCTCGGCGACGTCGCCACCGGTGCGGAACGGGACGGCAGTCCGCCGCCGCGCGGGATCGATCGGTGGTGCGCGGTCTACGCCCGCGGCGCCCCGGTGCTCGTACTGCCGCTGGTCTTCTGGCCGCAGCCACTGGACGCTGCACTGGACGCGTTCGATCCGCGGGTCACCGAGCTGCTGTCCCCGTCGGTCCGGCTCGCGTTGCTGGCGCTGCTGCTGAGCTGCGGGGTGCTGACCATCATCCGGGACCACACCGCCGGCCGTCGGCTACCGGTCGTCGAGCTGCTCGCGCTGTGGCTGCTGTTCACGGTCACCCCGCCGCTGGCCGCGTTCGGGATCTACTTCGGCTGCTGGCACTCGCTGCGACACGTCGCCCGGCTGCTGGTGGCGGACCCGCGGAACACCGCGGATCTCCTCGCCGCTCGGTGGCAGCGCCCGCTTGGCCGCTTCGCGCGGTCGGCGGCGATCCCGACCCTTGGCAGCCTGGTCGGCCTGGCCGCACTGGTTGCGGTGGCCAGCTCGACACCGTTGCTGGTGCCGATGCTCTCGGTCCTGATGGCGCTCACCGTGCCGCACGTGGTGTTCGTGGCGATGCTCGACGCCACGGTCGTCCGGCGCGGCAGGCCGGCGGCTCAGCTCCGGGAGGCCGAGCCGCTGCCGGTCACCATCCGGCGGCGGGACGGTGCCTCGTGACGGCGGCCCGGAACAGTGCCGATCGCCGGCAACGCCGACCGGCGCACATGCAGCACCGGCCACGGCGGCGAGGACTGGAACAGCCCGACCGTCTCCGGCGTGGGCACCGGGGCCGCGCTGGCCCGCATCAGCTCGACGTAGTCGTCGTACACCGCCACCCCGTCGGAGATGTTGCCCTGTGCGAGGTGTGCCTCGATCAACGCCCGCCGAGCCGACTCGCGCCGCGGGTCGGCGGCCACCGCGACCAGACCGACTTCGATCGCCTCGTCGGTTCGCTGCACGTCGGTCAACCGGCGGCACAGCGACTCCAGGGCGTGCAGCCGGATCTGGCGGAACCGCTCCCGCTCGATCACCGCCCACCCGTCGGGCCAGTCCGGGAGCACGTCCCGCCGCAGCAGATCGAGCAGCTCGGGACGGTAGCGCTCGGTGTCCTCCAGCGCCCGGACGGCGACAATGGCCTCGGTGAGATCGACCCGAACGTGGCCGGCCAGCGTGACCGCCGCGTCGGGTTCGCCGCCACTACGCAGCAGCACACCGGGTGCGGCGGCGTCGACGGCGTCGACCACCTCCGGGGCGGCAACCGAGATCGGAACCCGCGCCGGTTGCGGTCCGCCGTGCAGCGCGAGGTAAGCGAGCAGCCGACGGCCGTCCTGCGGTAGCGGGACGGATCCGTCGGCGATGAGCAGGTCGAAGGCACCCAGGACGGTGACCTGGACACCGGGGACCGACGTGCGTGATCGCCGATGATCGTCAGACATTCAGGTTCCCCAGCTTGGAGCGGTTTGGCCCGCGCGACAACCTCCCGACAACGGGCCCTTCACAAATTGTTCCCGTTCCGGCCGGGCTTGCCAAGGCCCTGATCCGTCACAGTTGGGCGACTCCTGCGGCCATCCGAGTGACATGAGCCGGGCCGAGAACCGCCACCCGGCTGCCGGATGCTGGTCCCGCCGGCCGGTCAGGCCTCAACGAGGGTCGTCCCGCCCGGGCCAGGTGACGGTCACCTCGGCGCCGGGTGCGGACCGGATCGTCTGCAGCACCACGCAGTAACGCTCGGTGAGCGTCAGCAGCCGCTCCACGGCCGCCGGCTCGAGCTGGACGTCAGGGTCGGCGTATAGGTCGAAGCGCAGCCGGATGGAGCGGAACCCGACGGGCGCCTCGCGGTCCACGCCGAGCGTGCCACGGAAATCGAGGTCGCCCTCGGCGTGCACACTGCCCCGGATAGGAACGTCGAGCGCGGTGGCCACGGCGCGCAGCGTCACGCCCGCGCAGGCGACCAGCGCCTCGAGCAGCATGTCGCCGGAGCACAGTTGGGTGCCGTCACCGCCGCTCGCCGGGTGCAGCCCGGCCTCCGCGAGCGCCCGGCCGGTGCTGACCTTGCACGCCACACCGACCGCGTCCAGCTCGCCGTCGGCCCGCAGTGTCACCAAAGCGGCGCCGGGATCCTCCCGGTAGCGGCGTTTCAGCGGGGCCTGCAGTTCCCTCAGGGCGGTGGCGTCCATGTCCTCATCCTGGCCCTCATCGCGCCGTTCTACGCTCGGGGAGTGGCTGCCGCACCGGGTCAGCGTCCGCCGGGCGGCAGTAAGGCCGACCGCCAGGCCGACGCCGCCGGGCGGCGGTGGCTTACGCTGCCCAACCTGCTCAGCCTGCTGCGGTTGGCCGGCGTCCCGCTGTTCCTGTGGCTGCTGCTCGGTCCGCACGCCGACGCGCTCGCGGTGGTGGTGCTTGCGGCCGCCGGGATCACCGACTGGCTGGACGGCAAGATCGCGAGATGGTTCAACCAGTCCAGCCGGCTGGGCGAGCTGCTCGACCCGACGGTCGACCGGCTCTACATTCTCGCGGCGCTGGCCGCGTTCCTGGTCCGCGACATCGTGCCGGTGTGGCTGGTGGTCGTGCTGGTGGGGCGGGACCTGGTGCTCGCGGCGTGCCTTCCGCTGCTGCGGCGTCGCGGGTACGGGCCGTTCGTGGTGACCTTCCTCGGCAAGGCAGCGACCTTCAGCCTGCTCTACGCCTTTCCGCTGCTGCTCGCCGGGCAGGGGGAGTCCTGGTTCGCGATGCTGTGCCGACCGTTCGGCTACGCCTTCCTGGCCTGGGGCACCGCGCTGTACCTGTGGTCCGGGCTGCTCTACTTCGTCCAGTTCCTCCGCGCCATGCGTGCGCCGCCCGGCCAGGTCGGGTCCGGACCCCTCCGGGCGAGCTGAGTCGCGCCGACCTCGCTACCCTCGCGGCCATGATCCCCGACGAGCTTCGGTACACCAGCGACCACGAGTGGGTCCGCGAGCTCGGTGACGGGCTCGTACGGGTGGGTGTGACCGACCACGCCCAGCAAGAACTGGGTGACGTCGTGACCGTCGAACTGCCCTCGGTCGGCGCCGCGGTCGGCGCCGGCGAGGTGCTCGGCGAGATCGAGTCGACAAAGGCCTTCTCGGAGATCTACGCCCCGGTCGGCGGCGAGGTCGTCGCGGTCAACGACGGCCTCGCCGACCACCCCGAGTGGGTCAACACAGACCCATACGGCGAGGGCTGGATGGTCACCATCCGGATAGCCGACGAGCCGGGCACCGGGGCCGTCGACGGGCTGCTCGATGCTGCTGGCTACGCCGCGCTCACCGAGGAGTCATGACCGGCAATCGAGGGCGAGCCCGCCGTCCGGCGCCCGGTGTAGGTTGGGCCGCGCCCGGGCGAACGGCGGTGCCGGCGTCGACGAGCGCGCCGGTCACGTGCACTGCGAGGAGGAGTCCCTGAGGTGACCACCAACGACGGGCCTGGCGTACCGCCGGAACACTCTCCGGAGACCACCTCGGTCTTCCGTGCGGACTTCCTGTCCGAGGCGGAGGCCGCCGCCCCGCCGGCCGAGCCGGAGGTCTCCGGGGTCGACGCGCTGCCAGCCGGGTCGGCGTTGCTGGTGGTCAAGCGGGGCCCCAACGCCGGCTCCCGCTTCCTGCTGGACCGTCCGACGACTAGCGCCGGCCGTCACCCGGAGAGCGACATCTTCCTCGACGACGTGACGGTGTCGCGTCGGCACGCCGAGTTCCGCCGGGACGCGGGCGAGTTCGTGGTGGTCGACGTGGGCAGCCTGAACGGCACGTACGTCAACCGCGAGCCGGTTGACACCGCCGTGCTGGCGAACGGCGACGAGGTGCAGATCGGCAAGTTCCGGCTGGTGTTCCTCAGCGGACCGCGGGGCGGAGCCGGCCAAGGCGCTGGATGACGCCGCCGAGTGATGCTGCCGGGTCCCATTTTGATGACATTGGGTAACCACTCGGCGTAACCACTCGGGGTAGCCACTGGGGGTGACCGCTGGTGGAATCAATGCGTTGTCCCGGGCGACAACAGCCACCTGGAGGCGGACGCGGGGCCACTCGCCCGTGTAGCGTCGTCACCGTGCTGCGAGTGCCGGATTCCGGCTGGAGCCGGAGAAGGAGGCTAGGCGCATGAGCGAAATGCGCGTCGTTGGCGTACGAGTGGAGCTACCCGCCAACCAGCCGATTCTCTTGCTGCGGGAGACGGAAGGCGAGCGGTACCTGCCGATCTGGATCGGGTCCGTCGAGGCGACCGCGATCGCGTTGGAGCAGCAGGGTGTGAAGCCGGCCCGGCCACTCACCCACGACCTGCTCAAGGACGTGATCTCAGCACTCGGCCGCCGGCTGGAGCAGATCCGGATCACCGATCTTCAGGAGGGCACCTTCTTCGCCGAGCTGGTCTTCGACGGCGGGATCCGGGTGTCCGCCCGACCGAGTGACTCGGTGGCGCTCGCGCTGCGCGTCGGGGTGCCGATCCACGCCGAGGAGAGCGTGCTCTCCGAGGCCGGGCTGGTCATTCCGGACGAGCAGGAGGACGAGGTCGAGAAGTTCCGCGAGTTCCTCGACTCGGTGTCGCCGGAGGACTTCCGCGGCGCCCAGCCCTGACCGACGCAGCCCTGACCGACGCAGCGCACCTGCGCCGGGCCGGCCCGCGCGTCGGATTGACCGTGCCGACCAGCCCGCCTACCGTCGAATGTCACGAGTGGCATTAGCCGGCTCGCTCGCCTTGCAGGGGAGGTAGGTGCGGTGGACACGACACCACCCCCGGAGCAGGGCGAGCTGTTCCCGGAGCTGGTCGCCGGGCTGCTTCCCGCGGGCTCGGACGACGGCGTGCCCGATCAGCTCGTCGGCTACCGCGGGCCGACGGCCTGCCAGGTGGCCGGGATCACCTACCGGCAGTTGGACTACTGGGCCCGCACCGAGCTGGTGGTGCCCTCGATCCGCACCGCCTCCGGCTCGGGCACCCAGCGGCTGTACTCCTTCAAGGACGTGCTGGTGCTCAAGGTGGTCAAGCGGCTGCTGGACGCCGGGGTGTCGCTGCAGAACATCCGGGTGGCGGTCGAGGCCCTGCGCGCCCGCGGGGTGGCTGACCTCGCCCGGATCACGCTGCTCAGCGACGGCACGACCGTCTACGAGTGCACATCCCCGGAAGAGGTCGTCGACCTGCTGCAGGGCGGGCAGGGCGTGTTCGGGATCGCGATCGGCGGTGCGATGAAGGAGATCACCGGCACGATCAGGGACTTCCCGATCGAGCGCGCGGACGGCACGATCACCACCGAGGACCCGCAGCCCAGCCGGGACGAGCTGAGCAAGCGAAGGGCCCGCCGCCGCACCGGCTGACCCCGTCCCGGCCGCACCCGCACCCCGTCCCGACCCCTTCCGAACGAACGGCACTTTCGTGCAATAGGGCCGCACATCAGCGCCGTTGATCATGGGTGCCGCCTTGCACGTGCACCTCGTTGGGCGTGTCAGGGCTGACCGCGCTGCGGGGCGAGCGCGCCGGAGTACCCTGGACCGGGTAGTCGCCGACCCCGCGCGGGAGAGTCCCGGTCAGCACGATCGATCGGGCGCCAACGGAGCAACTCCTCCCCGGAACCTCTCAGGCAACCGGACCGCACGGGTGAGACGCCTCTGGAAAGCGGCGGTGTGAGCCGCCCGCCGAAGGGGAAAGCCCGCTGTGGTCGGCGGGTGAATCTCTCAGGTGCCCCAGTACGTCATGGGGTGGGACAGAGGGGGAGGGCAGTGGTCCCCGGATAGCTCTGCCCGCCACAAAGGGGAGGTCCCGATGCGTCCCACCCACATCCCCCTCGTCGAGCTCGAACGAGGTCTGCCGTTCGCCGACCGGCACATCGGTCCGGACGCCGACGACCTGTCCAGGATTCTGGCGACGGTCGGTGTCGGCTCGCTGGACGAGCTCGCCGACCGCGCGGTGCCGTCCGCGATCCGCGAGTCGGACCCACCCGCCGGCACCCTGCCGCCGGCGGCGTCCGAGCCGGAGGTGCACGCCGAGCTGCGGGCGTTGGCCGCCCGGAACAACCCGCTGGTGCCGATGATCGGGCTCGGCTACTCGGGCACGGTGACCCCGGCCGCGATCCGCCGGAACGTGCTGGAGAGCCCGGCGTGGTACACCGCGTACACGCCCTACCAGCCGGAGATCAGCCAGGGCCGGCTGGAGGCGCTGCTCAACTTCCAGACCATGATCGCCGACCTCACCGGGCTGCCGGTCGCCGGTGCGTCGATGCTGGACGAGGCGACCGCGGCGGCGGAGGCGATGACGCTGCTTCGCCGGGCCGGCCGGTCCAGCTCGGACCGGTTCGTGGTGGACGCGGACACCCTCCCGCAGACGATCGAGGTGCTACGCACCCGCGCCGAGCCGTTGGGCATCGAGCTGGTGGTGGCCGACCTGGAGCGCAGCCTGCCCGACGGCGAGCTGTTCGGCGTGCTGCTGTCCTACCCGGGTGCGTCCGGGCGGGTGCTGGACCCCGAGCCGGTGATCGCCGAGGCGCACCTGCGGGGTGGGCTTGCGGTGGTCGCCGCGGACCCGCTGGCCCTGACCCTGCTGCAGCCGCCCGGAGAGCTGGGAGCGGATGCCGCGGTCGGCAGCACGCAGCGGTTCGGTGTGCCGCTCGGCTTCGGCGGGCCGCACGCCGGGTACCTGGCGGTGCGCTCCGGCCTCGAACGTCAGCTGCCGGGGCGGCTGGTCGGGGTCTCGCGGGACGCCGACGGCAACCCCGCGCTGCGGCTCGCACTGCAGACCAGGGAGCAGCACATCCGCCGGGAGAAGGCGACCAGCAACATCTGCACCGCGCAGGTGCTGCTCGCCGTGGTGGCCTCGGCGTACGCGACCTACCACGGCCCCGACGGCCTGCGCCGGATCGCCCTGCGCGCGCATCGGTCGGCAGTGGTGCTGGCCGCCGCGCTGCGGGGCGGTGGCGTGCCGGTCGTGCATGCGGAGTTCTTCGACACCGTGCTGGCCCGGGTGCCGGGTCGCGCGGACGCCGTGGTGGCCGCCGCCCGCGAGGCGGGCATCGCGCTGCGCCGGGCCGACGCGGACACGGTCGGGGTGGCCTGTAGCGAGCTCACCACCAGGGATCACCTCGCCGCGGTGTGCGCCGCCTTCGAGGTCGCCGCCGAGCTCGACGAGCTGGATGGTGATCAGCCGAACGCGCTGCCGGAGGCCCTGCTGCGCTCCTCGGACTACCTCACCCACCCGGTGTTCTCCACCCACCGGTCGGAGACCGGGCTGATGCGCTACCTGCGCCGGCTGTCCGACGCCGACCTGGCCCTGGACCGCACGATGATCCCGCTCGGCTCGTGCACCATGAAACTGAACGCGGCCGCCGAGATGGAGCCGATCAGCTGGCCGGGGTTCGCGGACCTGCACCCGTTCCTCCCGGATCGGGACACCGAAGGAATCCGTGAGCTGATCGCGGATCTGGAGCGCTGGCTGGCCGAACTGACCGGCTACGCCGCGGTCAGCCTGCAGCCGAACGCGGGCAGCCAGGGCGAGTTCGCCGGGCTGCTGGCGATCCGCGCGTACCACCGGGAGCGCGGTGCGGCGGACCGCGACGTGTGCCTGATCCCGTCCAGCGCGCACGGCACCAACGCGGCGTCGGCGGTGATGGCCGGCATGCGGGTGGTCGTGGTGCGCACCGACCCGGCGACCGGCGACGTCGACCTGGTCGACCTACGGGCCAAGATCGAGCAGCACGCCGACCGGCTGGCCGCTCTGATGATCACCTACCCGTCGACGCACGGCATCTACGACCAGAGCGTCGGCGAGGTGTGCGCGCTGGTGCACGACGCCGGCGGCCAGGTGTACGTGGACGGGGCCAACCTGAACGCGCTGGTCGGGCTGGCCCGGCCCGGCCGCTTCGGCGGCGACGTCAGCCACCTCAACCTGCACAAGACGTTCTGCATCCCGCACGGCGGGGGTGGCCCGGGCGTCGGACCGGTCGCGGTCGCCGAGCACCTCGCGCCGTACCTGCCGGGCCGCGGCGTGGTCGGCCCGGTCTCGGCCGCCCCGTACGGCAGCCCCGGGGTGCTGCCGATCCCGTGGGCCTACCTGCGGATGATGGGAATCGACGGGCTACGCCGCGCGACGCTGACAGCGGTCGCGGCGGCCAACTACGTCGCCCGGCGGCTCGCGCCGGACTACCCGGTGCTCTACACCGGAGCGAACGGGCTGGTCGCCCACGAGTGCATCCTCGACCTGCGGCCGATCACCCGGTCGACCGGCGTCACCGTGGACGACGTGGCGAAGCGGCTGGCCGACTACGGGCTGCACGCCCCGACCATGTCGTTCCCGGTCAGCGGCACACTGATGGTCGAGCCCACCGAGAGCGAGGACCTCGCCGAGCTGGACCGGTTCTGCGACGCGATGGCCGCGATCCGCAACGAGATCGACCGGGTCGCCGTGGGGGAGTGGCCGGTCGAGGACAACCCGCTCTGCAACGCCCCGCACACCGCGGCCTGCCTGGTGGAGAAGTGGGACCACCCGTACCCGCGGGAGGTGGCGGCGTTCCCGGGCGGCCGGCGCGAGGGCAAGTACTGGCCGCCGGTGCGTCGGATCGAGGCAGCGCACGGCGACCGCAACCTGGTGTGCGCCTGCCCGCCGGTCTCCGCCTACTCGTCATAGCTCGTCATAGCTCGTCGGCGGTCGAGCGTGCGGCACAGGTTGATCAACCGTTCCCGCAGCGGCGCGGCCCGCCGCGCGAACGCAGCCTGGGCCCGGGCGTAGCCGGCCCGCCAGTGCGCGGTCTCCACGGGCACCGGGGAGTAGCCGAGCGCGGTCAGGTTGTATGGGCTGGCCCGCACGTCCAGCCTCGCGCACCTCGACGGCCAGCTCGAAGCAGTCTGCGACGAGCCGGACGGCGTGGCCGGGTGCAGCTTGCTCTGTGGCTTCGAACACGACCATGACCTGCCGCCGCGGACCAGCGGCGGTTCGTGATGACGGTCGACCTACGACAGGCGTGACCCCGTAAAGCGAACGTAACGCCGGTCACACGCTGCCCGAAAGGGCTGACAGGACCCGAGGAACCGAGGAGCTCCCCAGTGACCTACCCGCAGCAGCCCTACGGGCAGCACCACTACTACCCACCGGGTCCACCACTGCCACCAGCGGCGCGGAACGGCCTGGGCTCGGCGGGCATGGTGCTCGGCATCGTCGGGCTGGTGTTCGCGTTCATCCCGCTGGTCGGGGTCGTCGCCTGGCCAATGGTCATCGTCGGGCTGGTGCTCGGCATCCTCGGATTGCTGCGAGCGAACCGCGGCGAGGCTACGAACCGCGGGGCGGCGATCACCGGGATCGCGTGCTCGGCGGTCGGACTCATCGTGTGCGTGGCGTGGGTGACTGTGCTCGCTGCCGCCCCGACACCGAACTCAACGTCGGCGCCGGCATTGCCCAGCACAACCGGGGCCACCGCCATCGCGTCGGCAGCACCCGCAGCCCCATCTCCGCAGACCAGCTTCGACGATGGCACCTACGAGGTGGGGGTCGCCGTCGCTCCCGGCAAGTACAGGGCACCCGGCGATGGCGGCTCGTTCGGCTGCTACTGGGAGCGCGCCAAGAACGACAGCGGCGAGGTCGGCTCGATCATCGCGAACAGCGTCAGCCCGGGCCCGCAGCAGGTCACCCTCAAGCAGGGCGAGATCTTCAAGTCGGAGCGCTGCGGCACCTGGACGAAACAGTAGGCCGTGAGGCCGGCTGGGTGGGCTGACCTACTCGACGCACTCGCCAACTGGCTCGCCGGTTTTGCAAGTCGCACAGTTCGGTTTTGTGGATTTGCGGGTAAACAGGGCGTAGCTCGCAATCATCGTGTACGCCATTCGAACTGGTTGACCGCGCGCCCGAGGAATCGCGAGGAAGCCTAGTCAAAGCCTACGCAGGCTGACTGGCAAGTTCGCCAACGCGCCCTGTTCTCCGCGATCGAGGAGCTAGACGCTGCGTCCGATGATAGTTGCGCTGGGTATGACGGTCGTGTATGTGCTGGCCGCGTTGTCATCGGGTCGACGGTCACGTTCATCAGTTGCTGGCTGCTGATGCGCCAACATCGTCCGCCGACCGAGCGGGTACGGGCGACCGGGGTAGGCACCGACGTTGACGCGAGATGGTCGAGATCGTCATTGTGTCCGCCGCGCGAATGAGGCGCCCGATGTCGGCGAGGCCGGTGAGGTGCGGAGCTCGCCGAGGCTCAAGCGTTCGGCGATCGGTTTGGCTCGACGCGCGACTCATCGCCGAGGTGGACGGGTGATCGTCCGACTCGGCCTGTGTGTAACGGCTGATTAGGAGTGGCCGAAAGGTCCAACGTGGCCTGGCCGAAGGCGATGGCTCCCCAAGATCACGCGCGGCAGATGTCGCAGCTCCCCGCCCAACCGATTCCGCGCCAGCGGGGCCCTGGGCATCGCCAGCTGCCTCCACGGCGTAGGGGCCTTTCGGCTCGGAGTGCGGTGATCATCTGCCTAGCGTTCATGCTCGCTTTGCCTTTCGTCGTTGCCGTCGTGGTGGGTGTGACAACAGTTGCCGGCACCGGCAGTTCACGACCGGGTGTCGCAACTGCCCCGATGACAACCGCCGCGCCGGCGACCCTGGCGGCGCCTCCACCTCCGACGGCGCCGACCGGTCCGCACCGGAAGATCACGGCCAGAGAGTGGTCTCTGATCGCGAGGAACCCCGAGGCACACGAGGGCGAGCGGATCATCGTCTACGGCGTGGTCACGCAGTCCGACACCGCTACGGGCTCGCAGTTCTTGCGGGCGAGTGTCGACGGTGTCGAACACAAGCCCCGGTATGGCTTCGCCGACTACGCCACGAACACGGTGTTGGCCGGGGCGGTCAGTGACCTCGACAACGTCGTGGCCGATGACCTGTTCCGGGCCGAGGTCACTGTGACTAGAAGCTTCAGCTACGACACGCAGATCGGCAGCAACACAACGGCGCCGCTGCTGGCGGTGAACTCGATCAAAGTCACTGGCAGCGTGAGTTAGGTCCATGTGATCGTCGAGCGGCAGATCGCCGAGGCGTACCGGGCCGGCCTAGCGTGCGCCCATGCTCGGGACCGGTACGACTGCGTGATCGGCGGAGAGTTTCTGCAGCCCGGCCTGGGGAACTCCCCTGCGACCTCCCTCCCCAGACCGGACCACCCGCCACACGTGCGAGCCAGTATTGGCTAACCAGGTGACAGTTTTGTGGATCCCAGATGGCCACGTGGCGAGGCGGCGTTGCCCGGTTGGCGTACGTCGCGTGCGGATCTGCGAGGCACATGGCCGAAACTGGCGCCGATTCAGCGGTGGGTGGCGTCGCGGATCATGCCGACGTAGGACTCGACCAGGTCCTCCAGCGTGACCACTCCGACCGTCGCGCCGGCCTCGTTCACCGCCCGGGCGAGGTGCGCCTGTTCCCGTCGCAAGGCGGCGAGCGCGTCGTCGATCCGGGTGTCGGCGGGGATCTCCGGCAAGCCTCCGCACCCGGTCGGGAGGCACCCGGGCGTCCGGCTGGTCGGCGAGGTCGAGGACGTCCTTGACGTGCAGGTAGCCGATCAGCTCGCCGTCCTGATGGTCGGCCCGCAGCGGGAACCGGGAGAACCCGGAGGACGCCACGGCGCGGGCGACGTCGTCGACGGTGGGTTGCGCCGGCAGCGTGCGCACCTCGTCCAGCGGCAGCATCACGTCGCGGATGGCGCCCTCGGACGAGCGCAGCGTGCGGGTCAGCCGGCTGGTCTCGTCCGCATCGAGCAGCCCCTCGCGCTGCGAGTCGGCGATCATCTCCGCGAGCTCGCCCCGGGTGTAGCCGGCGTCGAGCTCGTCGACCGGCTCGACCCGCAGCACCCGGAGCACCGCGTTCGACGCGACGGTGAACAGCCAGAGCACCGGCCGCACCGCCCGGCAGAACGCGTAGTGCGCCGGTACCAGCCACAGTGCCGCGCGCTCGGGGCCGGCGATCGCCAGGTTCTTCGGCACCATCTCGCCGATCACCGTGTGCAGCGCCACCACGATCCCGAGCGCCAGGGTGAACGCGATGGGATGCAGTACGACCTCCGGCAGCCCGAGCAGCGCAAGCGGCTGCTCGATCAGATGGGCCATCGCCGGCTCGCCGAGGCGTCCGAGCAGCAACGAGCACACCGTGATGCCGAGCTGCGCCCCGGCGATGATCAGCGGCAGCTCTCGGCCGGCCCGGAGCACGACGGCGGCCTGGCGGACGCCGGAGCGCTCCAACTCCTGCACCCGGTCCCGGCGCGCCGAGATGATCGCGAACTCCGCCCCGACGAAGAACGCGTTGCCGGCCAGCAGCACCACGACGGCGAGCAGCGCAAGCACGTCACCCGTCATCGCGGGCCTCCTGAGCGCCGCGCGACAGCCGAAGCTCGGCGACCCGGTTCCGGTCCATCCGCTCCACGGTCAGCTGCCAGCCGTCGAGGGCCACGCCGTCGCCCTGCTGCGGGATGCGGCCCAGCCGGGCGACCACGAACCCGGCGACCGTCTCGTACTCACCGGGCGGGATCTCCAGCCCGGTGTGCTCGGCGACCTCGTCGGCCCGCAGCAGACCGGACACCAGCCACGTCGTCGGATCCAGCTGCCGCACGTCCAGCGGCTCGCCCGGATCGTGCTCGTCCCGGACGTCGCCGACGATCTCCTCGACCACGTCCTCGAGGGTCACGATCCCGGCCGTCCCGCCGTACTCGTCGACCACGATGCCGGTTTGCAGCCCGGAGGCCCGCAGCTTGGTGAGCAGCGCGTCACCGTCCATGCTGCCCGGCACGACCGGCACCTGTTGGGCCAGCGATCCGAGCCGCACGCTCCGACGCTGCGGGAGGTCCACCTGGAACGCCTGCTTCACGTGCACCACGCCGCGGACGTCGTCCAGGTCCCGACCGTAGACCGGGAACCGGGAGTGGCCGGTGCGGGAGGCGGTCTCGATCAGGTCCTGGACGGTGGCGTCGGCCGGCAGCGCCACGACGCGCACCCGCGGCACCATCAGGTCGTCGGCGACCCGCTCGGTGAACCGCAGCGAGCGGTCCATGATCGTCGCGGTGCCGCGGTCCAGGGTGCCCTGCTGAGCGCTGTTGCGCACCAGCGAGCTCAGCTCCTGCGGCGAGCGCGCGGAGCGCAGCTCCTCGGCGGGCTCCACACCGAGCCCCCGGACGATCGCGTTGGCCGCCGCGTTCAGCGCGCTGATCAGCCAGGCCAACACCACCGCGAAGCCGGCGATCAGCGGCGCCGTCGCGCGGGCCGTGCTGAGCGGCCGGGCCAGCGCCAGGTTCTTCGGCACCAGCTCGCCGAAGATCATCGACAACGCGGTGGCAAGCAGCAGCGCAGCGGTTGTCGCGGTCGCCGCGGCCAGCCCGGGCGACATGCCGATGGCCTCCAGGCCCGGGCGGAAGAGCTCGGCGATCGCCGGCTCGGCGATATAGCCGGTCACCAACGTCGTGATCGTGATCGCCAGCTGGCAGGCGGACAGCTGGAAGGACAGCGACCGGTGCGCCCGCTGCACGATCCGCGCCCGCACGTCGCCGACCTGGCTGACGTGCGCGTCTATCTGGCTGCGCTCCAGGGCGGTCAGCGAGAACTCGGCGGCGACAGCGATCGCGGTGCCGACGGTCAGCGCGGCGACGGCCAGCAGTCCGAGGGCCGCGGTCAGAACGGGACCTCCTTGCAGGGGGGCCCAGTCTAATCGGACAGGCGCACGGTCGGCCGGGTCGCGCCCCGCACCGCGCCGACCCGCTCGGCCTCCGCGTCCAGCTCGGCCCGCTCGCCGCCGGTGAGCAGGCGGAACGGCTGCACGGTCAGCTCCAGGCGTCCCCGGCCGGCCTGCTTGGCTCGCCACACACCGGCCACCTGGCCGTCCACCAGCACGGCGCCGGGGGAGCCGAGCACCGCCCACAGCACCTTGTGACGGCTGCGCTCCGGCACGATCACGGCCCGGTCCCGCGCCTGTAGGTACGGGTCGGACGGCGGGAGCAGGCGGAGCGGCGCTGGTCTCGGTGCCGCCTCCAGCGCGGCGAGCGCGTCGGCCGGCAGCCAGCCGGCCCGTCCGTCGACCTGCACCTCGACCAGGTCGGCCGGCCAGCTCGGCTGCGCCTCCGCGCGGCTGGTGCCGAGGAAGCCCGCCGCCTCGTTGACCGTCGCCGGGCCGTGTAACCGGAGGTAGGTCCGGATCAGCTCGCTCGTCGCGGCGGGCCGCTCGGTGGGCGGGGTCCACCCCGGGAGCGGGCTGAACGTGAGCGGCTTGGAGTCGAAGTCGAGCCGGGCGCCGGCCGGCAGTGCGGTCAGCCGCAGCAGTTGCTCGGACACGTGGTGGCAGTTGCACGGCCGGCACCACGGCGACAGCTCCGGGGAGATCCGCGCGGTGACCGCGGCGCTCAGCGCACCCTTGGTGATCGGGCCGTTGGCCAGGTCGTCGAACACGCCGCGCACGGCGGACGCGACCTCGTCGTAGGCGGCTCGCGCGGCCATGCCGACCGCGGCCAGCCGGGCCCGCTGCCAACCCAGCCGAGCGGCGGCGTCGGCGTCGCTGCGCGGCCAGCCGGCCGCGGCCACCGCGGGCAGGTCGGCGGTGCGGTGCAGGTGCGGAGCGCCGCGGTGCGACCAGGCCAGGGTGAGCTCGCCGTCGGCGGTCGGGTCGGTGGGCGGCAGCTCGGACCGGCGTGCGGCCAGTGCCAGCCGGGCCGAGCCCGGTGGCGTGTCCTGCACCCCGAGGTCGAGCGCCCGCAGGCTCGGCAATCGGCTCGGCGGCTCGGCCTCCCGGTGCAGCCCGTGCGCGGCGAACCGGTAGGCGATCACCTGCTCCCGGTCGACGGTGGCGGCGAATCCCACGGCGCCACGCTAGCCGCCGACCCCGACCAGCCTTCCCGATGATGCGCACCGGCGGGATGCGCGATCGAATGAACCCATGCACCGGGTGCCCGCGCTGTCGCCGTTCGCCGACTTCGACCGGCCGGAGTGGGCCGCACTCGCCGGCTCGGCGCCCGTCCCGCTGACCCACGACGAGGTGGCCAGCCTCGCCAGCCTCGGCGACGAGGTCGACATCGCCGAGGTGCGGGAGGTGTACCAGCCGATGTCCCGGCTGCTCGGCCTGCACGTCCAGGCCGAGGGCGGGTTACACCGCGCCTACCAGGAGTTCCTGCGCCGGCCACAGCCGCACCGGACGCCGTTCGTGATCGGGATCGCCGGATCCGTCTCGGTCGGGAAGTCCACCACGGCCCGCCTGCTGCGCCTGCTGCTCGCCCGATCGGCGCCGAAGCCGACCGTAGAGCTGGTGGCCACCGACGGGTTCCTGTTCCCCAACGCCGAGCTGGTCCGGCGGGGCATCCTGGGCCGCAAGGGCTATCCCGAGTCCTACGATCGGCGCGAGCTGCTGCACTTCCTGACCGCTGTCAAGTCGGCGTCCGGGCCGGTGGACGCGCCGGTCTACTCGCACCTGACCTACGACATAGTGCCGGGTGCCCGGCAGGTCGTGGACGCGCCACACATCTTGATCCTGGAGGGGCTGAACGTGCTGCAGCCCGCCCAGCCCGGCCGGGGCGGTCGCACCGGCCTGGCGGTGGGCGACTTCATCGACTTCTCGATCTACGTCGACGCCGCGGCGGACGACATCCGGCGCTGGTACGTCCACCGTTTCCTGCGACTGCGCGACACCGCGTTCCGCGACCCGGCCTCCTTCTTCCGGCGGTACGCCGAGCTCGACCAGCCGGCCGCGGTCGCCGAGGCGGAACGGATCTGGGACGAGATCAACGGGCCGAACCTGGAGCAGAACATCCTGCCCACCCGGGGGAGGGCGACCCTCGTGCTGACCAAGGGCGGCGATCACGCCGCGACCGGGATCCGGCTGCGCAAGGTCTAATAGGCAGATGAGCGAGCCGGACACCGACCTGGCCGCCCGGCTGCGGCTGGCCGTCGGCCGGCTGCACCGCCGGATCCGGATCGACGGGCAGGAGAGCGTTCCTCCGCTGCAGCTGTCGGTGCTGGTGTCCGTCGAGCAGCACGGGCCGGTGCGGCTGTCCGAGCTGGCCCGCGTCGAGGGCGTCAGCGCCCCCACGATGAGCCGGGTGCTCGCCGCGCTGGACGAGCGGGGCATGGTCAGCCGCACGGCGGATTCCGGCCGACGCGCGGTGCGCCCGGATCACGCTGTCCGAGCCCGGCCGGCGGGCGCTCGCCGAGGTGCGCAGCCGGCGCACCGCGCTGCTGGCACGCCGGCTCGACCGGTTGGACGACCGGCAACGCGCCACGCTCGCCGCGGCGCTGCCGGCGATGGAGATGCTGCTCGTCGACGACTGACCGCACCGCGACCGAATCGACGCCGTACGCAGTACTCGCCCCCGGCCGGTCCGATGCCATAGTGGATTCCGTCGGGCCGGGTGGAGGGAGGACGGCGGTGGACCCACTTCCCAGTCTGGTCGCGTCGTTGCTCTCCTGGCTGCACGGCCTCGACGGGCCGGACGTCTGCCCGGGCAGCTGGGCGTGGAGCACCACCGCGCTCGGCGTACTGGTCGGGCTGGTGCCCACCGCCGGTGCGGTCACCGTCGCGGCGGTGCGTCGAAGGCACGGCGCCGGCTACGACTTGCGGACCGCCGCCACCGTGCTCGGCGTTGCCGTCCTTAGCGCCGGGCTGGTCCCCTTTGCGTTCTTCGCAGCAACCGGAACGGTCTTCGAGCGGGTCGCGGCCGGGCTACCGGTCCCGGGGCTGAGCAGCGCCGAGATCGCAGACCTGAACGCGCCGTCCTGCCTGCTGGAGTCGCAGGCCGGCTATCTCGGCGGCGTGACCACGGCCGACGCGTTCACCCAGAGCTCGCCGCTGTGGTTGGCCTTCGCGCTGCTGGTACTCGTCCCGCTGCCGGTGCTCGCGGCGCTGTTCGTCATGGTGCAGGCCCGCACCGCGACGCGCCGCGGTCCGCGCTGGCCGGGGCGGTTCTTCTGGCTTGCGGTACCGGTGGTGGCGTTCGCGACCGGCCCGTTGCCGGCAGGCTCGACGGGGCAGCTCTGGATCGGGATCGTCGTCGGCTCGTTCCTCGGCATGTTCGTGGTACCGCTGATCGGCCCGCCGTCCCGGACCCCACGACCGGCGACCATCCGTCCCGCCGGAAAGCCGCCGCGGCACCCGCGGGCCGGGCCGCCGCGGCTCGCCGGCGCGCCCGGTCCGCTGCCGGTGCCCAGACAGACCCGCCGCGAGTACCACCCGACCCGGGTCAAGGCGGCCACGGTCGAGGCGCGGTTCCAGCTGGTCCGGCGGGTGGGCTCGGGCGGGTTCGGTCGGGTGTGGCTGGCCACCGACGGCAAGCTGGGCACCCTGGTCGCCCTCAAGGCGGCGCGCGCCCCGGACGCCGAGACCGAGCAGCGGATCCGTCGCGAGGCCCGCGCGCTGGGCACCATCCGGCATCCGAACTGCGTGCGGATCCACGACCTGCTGGACGCGGCCAGCGACCCCGGGCTCACCGCGATGAGTGGCCTGGTGATCGTGATGGACTTCGTGGACGGGCCGTCGCTGGGCGAGGTCGTGCTGCGGCGCGGGATCCTCGACGACCGGGCCGCGGCCCGGATCTGGGCGGGGGTGGCCGGTGCGCTCGCGGCGGCGCACCAGCGCGGCGTGCTGCACCGCGACGTCAAACCCGGCAACGTGATCGTCGACCGGTCCGGCGTGCCGCACCTGATCGACTTCGGCATCGCACGCAGCACCGGTGACGCCACGCTCACCGCGCACGGGTTCGTGCTCGGCACGCCGGACTTCCTGGCCCCCGAGGTGGCGCAGGGGCAGCCGGCCAGCCCGAGCAGCGACGCCTGGCAGCTGGCCGCCACGGTGTCGTTCGCGCTGACCGGCTACCCGCCCCGCGGCGGGCACGCCGACGCGTTGTCCGGGCTGCGAGCCGCGGCCGCCGGGATGGCGCCGAGCCACCTGCCGACCCGGAGCGCGCACTACAAGCTGCTGCGGGCGGCCATGGCCGCGGACCCGCAGCAGCGGCCCTCGCTGACGTCGGTCCGGTCGAGCCTGGAGAGCTGGCTGCGCCGGGCCGGCGAACCCGTCGACGGCCCGGTGGCGGCGCTGACCGGTAACGCCGGGTGACGAGGTCCGCACCGGATACCCGCTCCGCGCCGGCGGGCCCGCCCGCTGACACGCGCGGTCGACGCCGCATCGTCGGGGTGGACGTCGCCCGGGCGTTCGCGCTGATCGGGATGATGAGCGTGCACGTGCTGCCGCTCACCGCGCCGCGGGGTGGTCCGAGCACGGTCGACGTGATCGCCAGCGGGCGGGCGGCGGCGTTGTTCGCGGTCTGCGCCGGTGCCGGGATCGCACTGGCCACCGGCGGGAACCGTGGCCTCGGCGGCGGTCGCCAGTACCTCGGTGCCGCCGCCGGGCTGGTGGTCCGGGCGGTGCTGATCGGCGTGCTGGGCATGCTGCTCGTCGAGCTCGACCCGCCGGTCGCGGTGATCCTGCTGTACTACGCGCTGCTGTTCGTGTTCGCGATCCCATTGCTGCGGCTGCCGGTCGCGGTGCTCGCCGCGCTGGCCGTGGTGTGGTGCCTACTCGCTCCGGTGCTCAGCCACGCCATCCGGGACGGCGCGTCCCTCCTGCCGGGGACCGCGGACCAGCCCGGGCTGGACGCGTTCGGCGAGCCGGTGAACCTGCTGACCACCCTGCTGATCACCGGCTACTACCCGGTGCTGCCGTGGATCACCTACCTGCTGGCCGGGCTCGCGGTCGGTCGGCTGGACCTGCGACGCACCCGGACCGCTGTCGGCCTGCTCGTCGGCGGGGTCACGGCGGCGGTCGGCTCGTGGTTGCTGTCGGCGGCGCTGCTCGGGCCGCTCGGTGGTGCCGAGCAGCTCGGGGTGCCGCCGAGCGTGCTGGACAAGACCCGGTTCGGCACCACGCCGCCGGACTCCTGGTGGTGGCTGGCCGTGCCGGCCGCGCACTCGAGCACGCCGATCGACCTGGCGCACACCACCGGCACCGCGATCGCGGTCATCGGCGCCAGCCTGCTGCTGGCCAGGGCAGTTCCGCCGCTGGCCTGGCTGCTCGGTGCGATCGGGTCGATCCCGCTGACCCTCTACACCGCGCACGTGGTGGCGCTGGCGATCCATCCCGGCGACGAGCTCGACCTGCTGGCCTGGCACCTCGTGGCGGCCACTGCGCTGGCCGTGCTCATCAAGGTGACCGGCCGACGAGGCCCGCTGGAGGCGCTGGTGGGCGCGGCGAGCCGGGCGGCCTCCCGGCTCGTCTCCGGAGGGGGAGGACCGGCGAGCATCGCAGCGCGCGGAGCGCGTGAGGAGCGGAACCGGTCCGGACCCGACCATTTGAGGAGGAGGGGGAGGACCGGCGAGCATCGCAGCGCGCGGAGCGCGTGAGGAGCGGAACCGGTCCGGACCCGACCATTAGAGGCGGAGGGGGGAGCCGCGGCGCCTAGCGGGGCCGCCGCACCGGATCCCTGATCACCAGCACAGCGGAGTCCACCCGGGGTGGTGGGTCGAACGCGTCGCGGGGGAGGCGCAGCCCGATGCCGGCGGTGTAGCGGCGCTGCCAGCGGGCCGCGGCGGGCGCGGTGGGGGAGTTCCACCGGTTCACCACGGCGCGCTGCAGAACCAGGTCGGCGGCGACCAGTCGCGAGCCCAGTCGCAGCATCCGCCGGAGCAGGGCCGCGGAGATCCCGTACGGCGGGGCCGACACGATCCGGAACGGCCGGGACGGCCAGGCGCTCCGGGCGGCGTCGGCCCGCAGGACCGTCACCGGCTGGCCGGCGAACCGGGCCCGCAGCAGTGCGGCCCGACGCGGGTGCAGCTCGATCGCGATCACCCGCGCTCCGGCCGCGACCAGTGGTGCGGTGAGGGCGCCGTCACCGGCGCCGATGTCGAGGACGAGCTCACCGGGCCCGATGCCGGCGGCGTCGACGACCCGCCGGGCCCAACGGCTATCGAGTCGGTGCCATCCCCAGGCGCCATGCCCGTTCGCGGACACGACGCACCATCACGAATACGTAACCCATGGCTCGACCGTACGTCGTACACCGTTTCCGGATCGACCGATTAATCACGCCGCCCGCGGGCTCGCACGTCGTGGCGTCAGGGGCGACTTGTCGTGGGAAACCACCCGCTGGCGGAGCACTTGTCGTTCTGAAAACCCACGACAAGTGCGGGGGGTATACCGAGAGAGCGCTATCTGACATAACGTGCATTATCGGTTCGTGGGGGAGCGCGCAGCGGGCGCGGTGATCAGGACTGCTAGTCGTCGAGCTCCGGGGACGGCGGACGCTCGACCAGCTCGCTGAGGTAGAGCTGCTCGCCGAGCTTGTCGATCAGCTCGAGGTTCGTCTCGAGGAAGTCGATGTGCGTCTCCTCGTCGGCCAGGATGTCCTCGAAGATGTTCGCGGTGGTGATGTCGCCCTTCTCCCGACACATCGCGATGCCCGGCCGCAGCCGTTCGACCACCTCGAGCTCGACGGCGAGGTCGGCCGGGAACTGCTCGCGGACGGTCTGGCCGATCCGCAGGGTGAACAGTCGCTGGAAGTTCGGCAGCCCCTCCAGGAACAGGATGCGGTCGGTGAGTCGTCTCCGCGTGCTGCATCTCGTCGATGGACTCGGCACGGGTGTGCTCGGCAAGCTTGGTGAATCCCCAGTTGGCCTGCATCTTGGAGTGCAGGAAGTACTGGTTGATTGCAGTGAGCTCACTGGTCAGCTGTTCGTTCAGCAGATCAATGATCTCGTCGTCTCCACGCATGAGTGCTCATCCCCCTCATCTATCTCGGGAATGCGCCCGACGGTACACCTAACTCGCGTATTAGGACACGGTGACCCGAGTTAGGGGAGATTGATGGGCTTAGGCCAGCACACGTTTAGTAAGTCTTACCGAGTAAAGGCTCACGCGCTCCGTGGTAATGCACAGAATCGCGGCGCGCTCAGACTGGCCGGTGCCGCATCGCTCGATGCTCTACGACGCCCCCACTCCGGTACAGGCAATGAGAGCTTGCTGACCTCTTCGCGGGCGGGCCCCATGGATGCAGTCGCGCACTTCGTCCTCGGGACCGCACGCACATACAGACGAACACGCGGCCGTTCCTCCACCGACGACCGGGCGAGACAAGCCTAAGGAAAGCATGCCTATCCTCCACTTCGCAAGACCGAGGGCTTGGACGCACTCAGCTGACCCGGGCATGCTGGCCGCCGGGTGACCGTGATCGACAGGGCGATAACGGGCGAGAGGAGGTCGGCGTGCCACTCGAGGAGTACCGGCGCAAGCGCGACCGCGGCCGCACCCCGGAGCCGATGCCGGCCACCGACGACCCGACCCCCGCCGACCCGCCGGCGACCGTGTTCGTCATCCAGGAGCACCACGCCCGCAGCTGCACTGGGACCTGCGGCTGGAGCGGGACGGCGTGCTCGCCTCGTGGGCGGTGCCCAAGGGGCTGCCGACGGACCCGGGCACGATCCGGCTGGCGGTCCGCACCGAGGACCATCCGATGGAGTACGCCGGACTTCGCCGGCGACATCCCGGCCGGCGAGTACGGCGCCGGGCGGATGACGATCTGGGACCGCGGCCGCTACGACACCGCGAAGTGGAACGACATCGAGGTGCAGGTCGTGCTGGACGGCCGACCGGGTCAAGGGCCGGTACGCGTTGCTGCGCAGGGCGGCGCCGAAGGACTGGCTGGTACGCCGCGCCGACCCGCCGACCGACCCGGACCGGGGCCGCTGCCCGGGACGCTCGGCCGATGATCGGCGTGCCGGCCAGCTCCGGCGGACCGGGCGGGGACACGGACAGGGACGGCTGGCGGTACCAGATCGTGTTCGGCGGCACCCGGGTGATCGTGCGCGTGGAGGGCGGCCGGGTCGGATCTCGACGCCAAGGCGTCGACCGCGACCGACGCCTACCCGGAGCTGCGCGGGCTCGGCCCCACGCTGGGCATCACGCAGGCCTGCTGGACGGCGAGATCGACGGCCCAGGGGCTGTGGGTCGGCGACCTGCTGCACCTCGACGGCCGGGACGCCACGCCGCTGCCGTTCACGAACGCCAGGATCTGCTGGCCGGTCGCTGCCGCTGAACGGACCGCACTGGCGGCCGGCGCCGACCTTCCCCGGCGACGGGCCGGCGGTGCTCGCCGCCGCGACGGCGCAGGGCCTGCCGGCCGTGCTGGCCAAGCGCGCGGACTCGCCGTACCGGCCGGGGAAGCGCAGCCGGGACTGGCGGGAGATCAACACCGGCGCCGCTCCCCCGGCGGGGCCGGCCGCCAACACCGGTTCGGCTCGGACCGTCCGGACGCCCGTCGAGCTCTCGGGAGAAGTCGTCGATGATCGTGGAAGCCGCCGGCCGGAGGCTGAAGTTCTCCAACCCGGACAAGGTGCTCTACCCGCTCACCGGGTTCCGCAAGCGGGACGTGCTCGGCTACTACCTCGGCGTCGCCGAGGTGATGCTCCCCCACCTCGCCGACCGGCCGACCACGCTGGTGCGCTGGCCGGACGGCGTGGACGCGCCGAGCTTCTTCGAGAAGAACGTCTCCCGGCACGCGCCGGACTGGCTGCGCACCGTCCGGGTGCACACCCCGGGCAGCGGCCGGGGCTCGGACTTCGCGGACTTTCCGATGATCGACGACGAGGCCGGCCTGGCGTGGGTGGCCAACCTCGCCGCGCTGGAGCTGCACGTTCCGCAGTGGACGGTGGGCCCGCGGGGCGCACGGCACGAGCCGGACCTGCTGGTCTTCGACCTCGACCCCGGCGAAGGTGTGTCCATCGTGGACTGCTGCCGGGTGGCCGAGCGGCTCGCCGAGCGGCTGGCCGCCGACGGGCTGAGCAGCTACCCGCGGACCAGCGGCGGCAAGGGCATGCAGCTCTACGTGCCGGTCACGGTGTCCCGCTCGGAGCGGACCTCGGAGTACGCCAAGGCGATCGCCGAGGAGCTGGCCGCCGAGACCCCGCAGAAGGTGATCGCGGTGATGACCAAGGCCCGCCGTCGCGGCCGGGTGTTCATCGACTGGAGCCAGAACAACCCGGCGAAGACCACGATCGCGAGCTACTCGCTGCGCGGCCGGGCCCGCCCGACCGTCGCCACCCCGGTGACCTGGGACGAGGTGCGGGCCTGCCGCCGCCCGGAGGACCTGACGTTCACCGCACCCGAGCTGCCCGACCGACTCGCCAGGCACGGCGACCTGATGGCCCCGGTGCGCACCGAACACCAGCGCCTCCCCCGCTGACCGCGCCACCACACCCGACTTGTCGCGGGAAACACCACACCCCCACCCGACTTGTCGCGGGTTTTCACAACGACAAGTGCGGAATTGACGGGTGGTTTCCAACGACAAGTGGGCATGCTGCGGCCGAGGTCGGTATGACCGGTGCTGGCAGGATCACGCAATCGTGGCCCACCCGTACCTCGACGGCCCGTACCCGCGCGGCTACGCGCACCGCGGCTGGCACATCGGCGAGCTGGCCGGCCTGGAGAACACCATGGCGGCGTTCCGGCGCGCCGTCGAGGAAGGGTTCCGGTACCTGGAGCTCGACGTGCACCGCACCGCCGACGGCGTGGTGGTCGTGCACCACGACCCCGCGCTCGGCCGGCTGACCGACGGCGCCGCGGCGATCGCCGACCTGACCTGGCCCATGCTGGCAACCGTGCGGGTCGGTGGGCGGGAGCCGATCCCTCGGCTGGCCGACGTGCTCGCCGAGCTCCCGGACGCCCGGATCACCATCGAGCTGAAGTCCGACGACGTGGTGGCGCCCACCATCCGGCAGCTGGACGACGCCGACTGCTGGCACCGGGTCTGCCTCGGCTCGTTCTCCGAACGCCGGTTGGACGTGGTCCGCCGCGTCGCCGGCCCGCGCGCGCTGACCTCGATGGGTCGACGCTCGGCCGTCGCGCTGCGGATGCGGGCGTGGCTCGGCGAGCGCCGCGGCGTGCCCGCGCCGCCGGTGCGCGGCGGGCTCGCCCACCTCCCACACCATTACGGGCGGCTTACCGTCGTCGACCCCGCGCTGATGGCCACCGCCCGACGGCTGGGTCGCGAGGTGCACGTCTGGACCGTCGACGAGGCAGCCGAGATGCACGAGCTGCTCGACATGGGCGTCGACGGGCTGCTGTCCGACCGGCCGGACGTGCTGCGGGACGTGCTGCGGGCCCGCGGGCACTGGACGTAGGCACTGGACGTAGGCACTGGACGTAGGCACTGGACGTAGGCACTGGACGTAGACACTGGTCTAGCAGTGCACGCAGGCCGGCGACACTAGGCTCCTCGCCGTGAGCGCGGCGGCCCCGGTCGAGCCATCCACACCGTCGACGGCGAACCGCGGCCAGATCGTGGCCTGGGCGCTCTGGGACTGGGGTTCCGCGGCGTTCAACGCGGTGATCGTCACCTTCGTCTTCTCCGTGTACCTCACCGAAGCCGTCGGGGCCGACCTACCCGGGCCGGTCAGCGTCAACAGCTGGCTCGGCTGGACGCTGGGTGCGGCCGGGCTGGCGATCGCGCTGCTCGCGCCGGTAAGCGGCCAGCGCGCCGACACCGGCGGGCGCCGACGGCTCTCGCTCGGAGTGTGGACCGGCCTCGTCGTGGTCTGCACGCTCGGGCTGTTCTTCGTCCGCGACGACTACAGCTACCTGTGGTTCGGGCTGCTGCTGTTCGCGCTCGGCTCGGTCTTCTTCGAGCTGGCCGAGGTCTCCTACAACGCGATGCTGCGCCAGATCTCCAGCCCGGCGAACATCGGCCGGGTGTCCGGCTTCGGCTGGTCGATGGGCTACTTCGGCGGGATCGTGCTGCTGCTCGCGCTCTACGTGCTGTTCATCGCCGGCGACGGGGACACCGCGGGACTGCTCAACGTCAGCACCGCGGACGGGCTCAATATCAGGATCGTGGCGATCGTCGCCGGGCTGTGGTTCCTGGTGTTCGCGCTGCCGGTGCTCTTCGCGGTCCCGGAGATCGCCGGCCGGCCGGCGGCCGAGCGGATCGGGTTCTTCGCCTCCTACGCGCGGCTGGTCCGGCACATCCGGGAGCTGTATCGCACCAACCCGCACACGGTGTACTTCCTCGGCGCCAGTGCGCTGTTCCGGGACGGGCTGGCGGGAATCTTCACCTTCGGCGCGGTCCTCGCCGTGACGGTGTACGGCGTCGATCCGGGCGTGGTGCTCTTGTTCGGGGTGGCAGCCAACGTGCTGGCCGCGCTCGGCGCGATCATCGGCGGGCGGCTCGACGACATCTTCGGCCCGAAGCCGGTGATCGTGGCATCCCTGTTGGGCCTGCTGGCGTCCGGGACAGCGCTGCTGTTCCTCTCCGGCCCCACCGCGTTCTGGATCTTCGGGCTGGCGCTGACGATGTTCGTCGGCCCGGCGCAGTCGTCGTCCCGGACCTTCCTGGCCCGGCTGGCCCAACCCGGGCAGGAGGGCGAGCTGTTCGGGCTCTACGCGACGACCGGCCGGGCGGTGTCGTTCCTGGCCCCCACCCTGTTCGCGTTCTTCACGCTGATCTTCGCCTCGGACCGGGCCGGCATCGTCGGGATCCTGCTGGTCCTCGCGCTCGGACTGCTCGCGCTGTGGCCGGTCAGGCCGCCGGCCGGTGCGCCGACGGAGCAGGCGAAGCCACAGCCAGTGTGAGATAGATCACAGAGTGCGACCTAGTCACAACCGAGGTTACTAACACGTCATGTGAGGCACACTGTCATGTCCGGACGACAACGCCGTGGCTCCCTGCTGTGTGCCGGCAGCCACTCGGTTTGGGCGTCCGGATCGGGAACGACGCCCGTGCGTCCGAACGTTACACCCACGGCAAGGGCAACAGGGAACCCAGACCGGGATCCCGCTGATCGAGAGGGAGGACGACACGATGGCCGACCGCGTCTTGCGTGGCAGCCGGCTCGGAGCCGTCAGCTACGAGACCGACCGCGACCATGACCTGGCGCCCCGTCGGTCGATCTCCTACGCCTGCCCGAAGGGTCACGAGTTCGAGGTCCCGTTCAGCCACGAGGCCGAACCACCCGCGATGTGGGAGTGCCGGCTGCACGGGAGCCTGTCGAAGCTGATCGACGGTGCCGAGCCCGAGCAGAAGAAGACCAAGCCGCCGCGTACCCACTGGGACATGCTGCTGGAACGGCGCAGCACCAAGGAGCTCGAGGAGCTGCTCGACGAGCGGCTGGAGGAGTTGCGCGGCCGACGGTCCCAGAGCGCCTGACAGGAGCGACTGACCGGAGCGCCTGACCGGCAAGACCTACCAGCGCCACGAACGCGCCGCCTGAGCACGGGCGGCGCGTTCGTCCGTCCGGGGCTCGGTGTGGTTGGCGGTGGGTCAGGCTCGCACGGCCCGGCGGGCGGTCCGCCGGATTCGGTGCGCCCGGTGCCCGACGCCCCACCAGGTCACCCGCCACAGCGCCTCGGCGACGATGCCGGGGCTCATCTTGGACCGGCCGTGCACCCGCTCGGTGAACGTGATCGGAACCTCGCGCACCCGGAACCCGGCCAGCACGGCGCGCCAGGCGAGGTCCACCTGGAAGCAGTACCCCTGGGACGCGATGTCGCCGAGGTCTAGCTCGGCGAGCACCTGGCGGCGGAACGCGCGGTAGCCAGCGGTGATGTCTCGGACCTGCACGCCGAGCGCCAGCCGGCAGTACAGGTTGCCGCCCCAGGAAAGCCAGTGCCGGTGCGCCGGCCAGTTCACCACGGCGCCGCCCTCGACGTAGCGCGAGCCGATCACCAGGTCGGCCTCGGTCAGCGCCTCGACCAGCTGTGGCAGCTGCTCGGGCGGGTGCGAGCCGTCGGCGTCCATCTCCACCACGACCTGGTATCCGGAGCGCAGCGCCCAGTCGAACCCGGCCAGGTAGGCGGCGCCGAGCCCGGCCTTGTCGGTGCGGTGCAACACGTGGATGCGCCCGTCGGCGGCCGCCAGCTCGTCGGCGATGTCCCCGGTGCCGTCCGGGCTGTCGTCGTCGACCACCAGCACGTGTGCCTCGGGCAGCGCATCGTGCAGCCGAGCGACGACCGGCGCGAGGTTCTCGCGTTCGTCGTAGGTCGGGATGACGACCAGCACAGACGCAAGTCGGTCGCCGTGCTCAGCCATTCTCGTCCTCCCTCCCGACGTCCGGGGACGTCCCCGCGCGCCGGGTGCGCCGGGCGTGCAGCGCGGCGACGGCAAGGGCCGCCAGTCCCAGCCCGGTGAGCAGCCACTCGGACAGTGAACCGATCTGGGAGGCAAGGGTAGCCGTGTCCCTGAGCGGGACCTGCGCGACGAGTGCGTCCGGGACGAACAGCCCCGACCGGGCGACCACGGTTCCGTCCGGGGAGATGATCGCGCTCACCCCGCTGGTCGCGGCGATCACGACCGACCTGCCGTGCTCCACGGCGCGGACCCGCGACATCGCCAGCTGCTGGTAGCTCATCTCGGTCAGGCCGAACGTTGCGTTGTTCGTCGGGACAGCCAGGACCTGTGCGCCGTCGCGGACGGTGTCGCGGACGACCTCGTCGAACGCGACCTCGTAGCAGGTGGTGATGCCCACCGGCACCTCGCCCACCGTGAGCACGCCCTCGTCGGGGCCGCCGGCGGTCATGTTGGTGCCGACCCGACCGGCGGCCGGGGTCAGCACCGCGGCCACCTGGCGGAGTGGAAGGTACTCGCCGAACGGCTGCAGGTGTCGCTTGTGGTACTCCGCACCGGGTCCGGTACCGGGGCTCCACACGATCGCGGCGTTGTAGAGCAGGTCTGGCGCCGGGTAGCGCAGCCCACCCACCAGCACCGGGACCCCCAGCTCGTTCACCACCCCGTCGACCAGTGCCCGGGCATCCGCGTTGTTCACCGGATCGATGTCGGAGGCGTTCTCCGGCCAGATCACCAGGTCCGGCCGCGGCACGGTGCCGGCGGCCGCATCGGCGGCCAGCTCGGCGGTGCGCCGCACGTGGTTGTCCAGGACCGCTCGGCGCTGTGCGTTGAAGTCCAGCCCGAGCCGGGGCACGTTGCCCTGCACCGCCGCCACGGTGATCTTTGGCCCATCGTCGCCGGCCAGCAGCGGTGTCGCGGCGAGCCCGCCGACCACCGGTAGCAGCGCGGCGAGCACGGCACCGATCACGCCGGCCCTGGACGGCAGGCCGGCCGGTGGCGGTGCATCCCGTAGCCGGGCGACAAGCCGGGCTACGAGCACCCAGCCGAGCAGCCCCAGGCCGAAGCCGCACAGCGCCACCGCGTAGGACAGCAGCGGGGTGCCGCCGACGGCGGCCAGCGGTAGAAACACCCCGTCCGGCTGGCCGAACGCGACCTTGCCCCAGGGGAAGCCCTCGAACGGCACCCGGGCCCGGGCGGCTTCCCCGGCGACCCACAGACCCGCTGCCCAGAACGGGCCACCCGGCAGCCGGAGCACCACCGCGATGCCCGCGCACGCCAGCCCGCTGAACACCGCCTCCGCCGCACACAGCAGGACCGGGAAGGCCGAGCCGACGTCGTAGCCGATCCACCACAGGAGCGGCAGCAGGAAACCCAGCCCGAACAGGTAGCCGTACCCGAAGCCGCCCCTCGCAGACCTTCCGTACAGCACGACGGTGAGCAGCGCGAACGCGATCGGGGCGAGCCACCAGAGGGTGCGCGGCGGGAAGCTCAGGTAGAGCAGGGCTCCGGCCGCGGGAGCGCCGAGCAGCCGTAGCACCAGCCCGAGGCGCGGTCGCCAGCGTCGTCCTGGCGTCCCCGGCTCGGGCTGCGCCGGGGTCACCGCCGGAGCCGCCACGACGATCAGCGTACGGCCCGCGAACGTGGCGAGCGCTCCGGCGTTCCAGCCAGCACATGCACGTTCCCCAACAGGTCGAGCAACCCCGGCGGACCGTCCCGGAGGTACCACTCGAGCTGGTAGGCCGTCGCGAACTCGGCCGGAACCAGCGATCCGGCCGGTATCTGGCTGGCGTGCGCGGCGATCGCCGCCTGCTTGGCCGCGAGCTCGCCGGGCGTGCCGGCCAGCGCCAGGCCGATCTCGGCGGTGACCCGGCCGTAGCGACGCGGGCCGTCCGGCCCGGAGAGGGCGCCGGTGAGGGCCCCGGACAGCGCTTCCGCGGCCCCGTGCACGAGATGTGCACCGGGACCGGCGAAGTGCAGATGCTCACGGTCGACCGTGGCCTGGTAGCCGCTCGCACCGGACAGCCGGGCCGCCGCGGTCCCGATCCGGTGCACGCTGAGGTGGTCGGGGTGGCCGTAGATGCCCTGCGGGTCGTAGTACACCAGCGTGCCCACGTGCTCGGCCTGCGCGAGGTCGGCGATCCGGCGGGCCACCGCGTCGACGGCGGCCCGGCCCAACGCGCCCGGGTGGCTGCCCGCCGCCCAGCCCGGGAGGCCGGAGTCGCGGTAGCCGAGCAGCACCAGCCGGGCGACGCCGAGGATGTCCGCGGCCCGCTCCAGCTCGGCGATCCGCCGCTGCTCGAGGGTCTCTCCGGGCGGCAGCGCGATCATGGCCTCGCCCAGCTCCCCGCCGGTCGCGGTGACCAGCACGACGCGCGCTCCGGCGTCCGCGAGTCGGCGCGTCGTGATGCCGGTGAAGATCGCCTCGTCGTCCGGGTGGGCGTGCAGGACCAGCACGGTGTGCCCGCTCAGGTCGGGCAGCGGGTCGCCGGTGGGCGCCGGGTCGGTAGGCAGGTACAGGGCCATCGATAGCCGTCCAGGGTGGGTTGCCGATCTGGAACCGCCCGACGGCGGGCGCCGTCGAAGCGTGGAGCAGTCAGCAACAACACAGGTGTCCGGGATGCCCGGCGACGTGCGGCACGGCGGACCTCGGCTCGGCGATCACGCGCGGGATTCTGGCACAGCGGGTAGCCGACCGGTCACACGAGTCGCCCACCCGCCGTGCGGCGTGCTCAGTCGTCCCGGCTGGGCATCAGGATCCAGAGCACGATGTAGATCACGAACTGCGGACCGGGCAGCAGGCAGCTCAGCAGGAACGCGACCCGCACTGCCAGCGGACTCCAGCCGAACCGCTCCGCGATGCCCGCGCACACCCCGGCGATCACCCTGTTGTGCCGGGGTCGGGTCAGGGTCAGGGTCGTAGCCACCAGGCTCCTCCTTCTACCCGCCTGCGCCGCGCACGGCGGGGTCACCTACGACTATCCCCGCGCTGAGCCCTCCAAGGCGTCGTGGCGATCCCGGATTTCGTCTCGGGGTACCCCTGAACGATGCCGCTGATCACCCGGACGTCGCAGCATCGCATCGAGGCTCGCCGCCGCCGCCCGGGCCGCAGTACCGTCAGCCTTCGTGTCGCCATGGTCGCGCAGGTGTGCCGTTCTCGGCGCGTGCCTCGCGACGTTGGCCGGGCTCGTGCTGTCCGCTCCCTGCCGGGGCGTCGGCTGGGGCGTCGGCTGGGGTGTCGGCCCGGGCCGCGACCACCGGCCCGACCGCGGTGGTTGCCCTCGGTGACTCCACCGCTGCCGGCGAGGGCGCGGGCGACTACGAGGCGGGCACCCGCGGGGAGAACGGGAACTGGTGCCACCGCTCGGCGAACGCCTACGTGCACCGGACCGGGCTGGCCGAGCGCGGGATCAACCTGGCCTGCTCCGGCGCCAGCTCGGCGGACGTCGCCGCCGGTCAGGCCGATGCGCTCGCCGAGGCGGCCCGCACCCACCGGGTGACGACCGTGCTGCTGCAGGTCGGGGCGAACGATGACCCGCAGGTCACGATGGTCGGCAAGCTGTGCATCCAGGCCTGGTTGCAGCCGTGGAAGCCGGACTGCGCGCCGACCCAGGCACCGCTGTGGGAGCGCAGGCTGGCCGCGATGGCGCCGAAGGTGGCGAGCGCGGTGGACGCGTTGCGCGCCGCCATGGGCCGAGCCGGCTACCAGGGCGACGACTACTCGGTGGTGCTCGCCTCCTACGCCTCCCCGGTCACCGAGCACATGGTGACGGCGGCCGGCGGGCGCGGCTGCCCGTTCCGCCGGGCGGACGCCGCGTGGGGTCGCACGGTCGCGGTGCCGGCGCTGTCGGCCACACTGCGGGACGTGGCGGCGCGCAGCGGTGTCCGGTTCCTCGACCTGTCCCGGGCCGCCGAGGGCCACGAGGCGTGCAGCCAGTCGCAGCGCAGCGCGGAGTGGCAGCGCCGGATCGCTGTCAACCCCGAGGCGTACGCCTCCGGCCGGCTCAGCACCATCGCGCTGCACCTGGCACAGGAGTCCTTCCACCCGAACGCCGCAGGCCACGGCCAGTTCGCCGGCTGCCTTGCGGAGTTCGTACGCACCGAGGCAAGCACCGGGCAGTGCCTGGTCGGCCCGGACGGGAACCTGCACGCCGACGTCGCGCAGCCGGCGCCGGCCTGACCCGCGTTCGGCTCGGGCTCACGGGACACTAGAGCACGACGAGCTCGCGTGGCCGGGTGTTCAGTCGCTCGCAGCCGTCCGCGGTGACGACCACGATGTCCTCGATCCTGGCCCCCCACTCCCCTGCCAGGTAGACGCCCGGCTCCACGCTGAACGTCATGCCGGGTTCCAGCCGAAGCTCGTTGCCGGTGACGATGTAGGGCTCCTCGTGCACGTCCAGACCGATCCCGTGGCCGGTGCGGTGGATGAACCGCTCCCCCAGCCCCGCCGCGGCCAGCACCGCACGGGCGGCCGCGTCGACGTTCTGCGCGGCGCGCCCCGGGCGCACCGCGTCGACGGCTGCCTGCTGCGCCTCCTGCAGTACCGCGTACGTCTTGCGCACCATCGGGTCGGGTTCGGCGCCGACCGCGTAGCAGCGCGTGCAGTCCGAGAAGTAGCCCTCCGGTATCGGGCCGCCGATGTCGACCACCACGACGTCACCGGCCTGGATCAGCCGATCGGAAACGGCGTGATGCGGGCTGGCCCCGTTCGGCCCGGAGCCGACGATCACGAACTCCGCCCCGGTGTGCCCCTCCTCGACGATCGCCTGGGTGATCCCCGCCGCGGCCTGCGCCTCGGTCCGGCCCGGGCGCAGGAACTCCGCCATCCGGGCCTGCACCCGGTCGATCGCCTGCGCGGCGCGCCGGAGCGCGGCGATCTCGGCAGCGTCCTTGCGCATCCGCAGCTCACGCAGCACGCCGCCGGCGAGCTCGATCGCGACGCCGGGCAGCGCGTCGCGCAGCCCGAGCACGTGCCGGGCCGGCATGGTGTCGCCCACCGCGAGCCGGCTCGGCCCACCCGCGAGATCGCTGGCCAGCAGGTACGGGTCCGCACCGTCCCGCCAGGTCAGGACCTCGATCCCGAGCTCGGCCAGCGGCAAGTCCGCCCAGCCCGGCTCCTCGAGCTCGGGCACCACCAGCGCGGGCGGGGCCAGGTGGCCGGTCGCCGGCACCAGAAGCAGGGTGAGCCGCTCGTGCGAGCCGGTGCCGCGGCCGACCAGGTACCGCAGGTCGGTGCCGGGGCCGATCGCCAGCAGGTCCAGGTTCCGCTCCGCCGCGAGGTCGCCGGCGCGGCGGATCCGATTCGCCAGGGCATCGGCAGCCACGCGGTCGGCGGCCTGGGTATCGACAACCATGTCGAGAAGCGTATGCACGCCCCTGGCAGGCTGGGGACGTGACCACCGGACCGCTGATGCTGCTCGACTCCGCGAGCATGTACTTCCGCGCCTTCTATGGCGTACCCGAGTCCGCGACCGCGCCGGACGGCACGCCGGTGAACGCGATCCGCGGCTTCCTGGACATGACCGCGCGGCTGGTCAACGACCGGCGTCCGGCGCGGCTGGTTGCCTGCCTGGACCTGGACTGGCGCCCGGCGTTCCGGGTGGCGGCCCTGCCGTCGTACAAGGCGCACCGGGTGCTGCCGAACGCCCCGCCGAACGTGGAGAACGTCCCCGATCTGCTGGCCGCCCAGGTGCCGGTGCTGCTCGACGTGCTCTCGGCGTTCGGCATCGCCACCGCCGGCGCGGACGGCTACGAGGCCGACGACGTGATCGGCACGCTGGCGGCGACCGAGACCACCGATCCGGTCGAGGTGGTCAGCGGCGACCGGGACCTGATGCAGGTGGTCCGGGACGCGCCGAACCAGGTGCGCCTGATCTACATCGGGCGCGGGCTCGCCAAGGCCGAGGTGTTGGGGCCGCTCGAGGTCGCCGCCAAGTACCGGGTGCCGGCCGAGCGGGCCGGTCCGGCCTACGCCGAGATGGCCATGCTGCGCGGCGATCCGTCCGACGGCCTGCCGGGGGTGCCGGGCATCGGGGACAAGTCAGCTGCCGCGATCGTGTCGAAGTTCGAGTCCTGGGCGCAGCTGTTGGACGCCGTCGTCGACCCGTCCGACACGCGGATCAGCCCGCCGGTACGGCTCAAGCTCCAGGGCGCCAAGGACTACCTCGCGGTGGTCGAGCCGGTGGTGCGGGTCGCGGTGGACGCGCGGGTGCGGATGGGCCGGGCCGACACGCTGCCGAGGACGCCCGTCGACCCCGACCGGGTGGCGGAGCTGCGGGAGCGGTGGGGGCTGTCCGGTCCGGTCGACCGGCTGACCGCCGCGCTGGCCGGCTGATCACGCCGGGTCGGCGCTCAGCTGGGCTTGGCCACGTCGTAGTTGCCCTCGGCCGACGTCACCGTGATCGTGACTTGCTCGGGCTGCCCGTTGATCGTGGCGGTGCATTGGTAGCTCGCGCCCACCGTCACCTGCAGTCCTGACGGGCAGCTCACGGCCGTCACGCCCTGGATCTTGTAGTCGGTGGTGAGCACCTGCTGGATGCCGGCCTGGAGCCCGGCGGCGTCGAACGTCTTCGGCCCGACGAAGAAGCCCGGGTAGACGAATCCGAGGACGCCGACCACCAGCAGCAGTGCCACCACGACCGCCACCACGATCAGGGGCGCCTTCGACTTCTTGCCGGCGGCGGCCCCGGCCGGAAGTGTCCCGTCGGGGCCCCGTGGTGGCGGCGGTTGACCCGGCTGCGGCCCCCACCCCGGTGGTGGCTGCTGGCCCCAGCCGGCCGGCTGCTGCTGACCCCAGGCCTGCTGCTGGTCCGGGCCGAGGACCTGCGTCTGCGGCGGGGGCTGCTGGTTCCACCCGCCGGACTGGGGTGGCTGCTGCGGCCACCCACCGGGTGGCGGCGGCTGCTGCGGCCAGCCGCCGGCCTGCGGTGGCTGTTGGGGCCACCCACCGGGTGGCGGCGGCTGCTGCGGCGCCTGCGGCGGACCCCAGCCGGGCGGCGGCGGCTGGTTCGCGGCGCCGGGCTGCCCCCAGGCCTGGGCCGGCTGCTGGTCCCAAGTCGGTGCCACGCCCGGCGGCGGGGTTTGCGCTGGCGGGGGCGGCGGGGTTTGCGCGGGCGGCTGCGGCTGTTGGGGCCACCCGGTCTGCTGCCCCCAACCGGTTGCCTGGTCAGGTCGGATCGTCTGGGTGCGCTCGTCGGGAGCCGCGTCGGCCTCCTCCGTCGGCGACGCGGTCGGCGGCGCGGGGGCCAACCACGGTGGAGGCGGCGGGGGCGGATCAGCGGTCGGGTCGCTCGACTCACTAGCAGGCTGGGGATCCTGGCCGGGCGGGTTGCTCATTGCTACCTCTCGGAGGCGGCCTGCAGTATCGCAGGGTCCGAGGCGATCAAAGCACAGCGCGCGGACCGTGCGCAGGTCCGCCCCGTGCCGAATCGAGGCAGGTCGTCGCGGTCGGCCGGGCCGGGTCGAGCACGGCGCCTACCCGGCCCCGGCGGCCACCACCCCCCGCCGGATCGCCCTGACCGCGGTGGCGGCGTTACGCCCGACGGGGGTGTCGGGGCCGGCGACCTTTGCCACCTGATCGAGCAGGTCAACGGTCTGTCGGCACCACCGGACGAAGTCACCGGCGGGCAGCTCCTGGCCGTTCTGCTCGGCTGCGGCCAGCACGTCGGCCAGCGACTCACCGCGCGCCCAGCGCTGCACCGGCCAGGCGAAGCCGGGGTCGGGCTCTCGGGAGCGGTCCAGCCGGTGCCGCCGCTCGGCGGCGTCCAGGTCGGCCCAGATCCGGGCCGAGGCGTCCAGCGCGGCGCTCACCGAGCCCGCCGGTACCCGGGCGGCCGGAGCGGTGTCCCGGCGCGACTCGTACACCAGTGCGGACACCACCGCGGCCAGCTCCGGCGGGCCGAGCCCGTCCCACACTCCCTGCCGCAGGCACTCGGCGGCGAGCAGATCCGACTCACCCCACAGCCGGGACAGTCGCCTGCCGTCGTCGGTGACCTCGCAGTGCTCGTCGAGGTAACCCCGCTCGGTGAGTAGCCGGACTATCCGGTCGAAGGTGCGGACCAGCGAACCGGTGGTGGCCGCCATGCGCTGCCGGAGCTGCTCGGTCTCCCGCTGCAGCCGTTGGTGCCGTTCGGCCCAGCGGGCGTGGTCCTCGCGCTGCTCGCAGCCGTGCACCGGGTGCGCCCGCAGCTCGCGGCGTAGCTCGGCCAGCTCGGCGTCCTCGGCTCCGGGAGCAGACCCTGCCCCGGATCGGGCAGGCATCCGGCCCCGCGGTGCCTGGATGCCGGTGTTGCGCAGGCTCGACGCCAGGTCGCGGCGCACCCGCGGCACCCGGTGGTCCACCCGCCGCGGCAGCCGCATCCGCCCGAGCGGCTGCACCGCTCCGCCGAAGTCGGCGACCGAGAGCCGGCCGGCCCAGCGATCCTCGGTGAGCACCAGCGGGCGCGGGTCGTCGGTGGCGTCGCGGTCGGGGTCCAGCACGACGGCCAGGCCGGATCGCCGCCCGGTGGGCACCGCGATGACGTCGCCCGGTTTGAGCTCGCGCAGCGAACGTGCCGCCTCGACCCGCCGAGCCGCGGAGCTGTCCCGGGTCAGCGCTCGCTCGCGGTCCCGGATCCGCCGCCGTAGCTCGGCGTAGCCGGAGAAGTCACCGAGGTGACACCGCATCGCCTCGGCATAGTCGTCCAGTCCGGCTGTGTTGCGTTCGATCCTGCGCGCGAGGTCGACCACCGACCGGTCCGCCTGGAACTGGCCGAACGAGCGCTCCAGCAGCGCCCGCGCGTGGTCCCGGTCCATCCTGCCCAGCAGGTTCACCGCCATGTTGTAGCCGGGCCGGAACGAGCTGGTCAGCGGGTAGGTCCGGGTGGACGCGAGGCCGGCCACCTGCTCCGGGTCCGTCCCGGGCTGCCAGATCACCACCGCGTGGCCCTCGACGTCGATCCCGCGGCGCCCGGCCCGGCCGGTCAGTTGGGTGTACTCCCCCGGGGTGAGATCGGCGTGCGACTCACCGTTGAACTTGACCAGCCGTTCCAGCACCACCGTGCGCGCCGGCATGTTGATCCCCAGCGCGAGGGTCTCGGTGGCGAACACCGCCTTGACCAGCCCGCGGACGAACAGCTCCTCGACGGTCTCCTTGAACGCGGGCAGCAGCCCGGCGTGGTGTGCCGCGACGCCGCGCTCCAGCGCAGCGCGCCACTCCCAGTACCCGAGCACGCCGAGGTCGGACTCCGGCAGGTCCGCGGTGTGGGTGTCGACGATGCGCCGGATCTCCTCGACCTCGGCCTCGGTGGTCAGCCGCAGCCCGGCGCGGACGCACTGCGCCACCGCGGCGTCACAGCCCGCCCGGCTGAAGATGAAGGTGATCGCGGGCAGCAGCCCGGCCCGGTCCAGCCGCTCGATCACCGTCACCCGGGACGGCGGCCGGAACCGGGGCCCGCGCGGTGGGCGCCCGCCGTTCGGAGTCCGCCCGCCGCTGCCGGACCGCCCGTTGCGTCCCCGGTCCGACCAGGACGGCACCGAGCGCTCGAGCTCCTGGGTCTGGCGCTGCAACGTCGGGTCCACCCGCAGCGCGCCGGACTCGTCCTCGCCGGCGAACAGGTCGAACATCCGGGTGCCGACCATCATGTGCTGCCAGAGCGGCACCGGCCGATGCTCGTCGACCACGACGGTGGTGTCCCCGCGCACCGTGACCAGCCAGTCGCCGAACTCCTCGGCGTTGCTCACGGTCGCCGACAGGCCGACCAGCCGGACGGGCGCCGGCAGGTTGAGGATCACCTCCTCCCATACCGCGCCGCGGAAGCGGTCGGCGAGGTAGTGCACCTCGTCCATCACGACGAAGCCGAGCCCGTCCAACGTCGGCGACCCGGCGTAGAGCATGTTGCGCAGCACCTCGGTGGTCATCACCACCACCGGGGCGTCTCCGTTGATCGAGGTGTCTCCGGTCAGCAGGCCCACCGCATCCGCTCCGTGCACCCGGACCAGATCGGCGTACTTCTGGTTGGACAGCGCCTTGATCGGTGTGGTGTAGAAGCACTTGTCGCCGCGGGCGAGGGCCAGGTGGACGGCGAACTCCCCGACCACCGTCTTGCCGGCACCGGTCGGCGCGCAGACCAGCACGCCGTGCCCGCCCTCGAGGGCCGCGCAGGCCTCGCGCTGGAACGGGTCGAGCCGGAAGGGCAGCCCGCGCGGCGAACGCGGTCAGCTCCGGCTGGGCAGCGCGTGAACGGGAAGCCGAGTAGGCCTCGGCGGGAGTGCGGCTGGCCACTCATCCAGGCTGTCACACCGCTCGCCGGGGCGACGGCCAGCGCGCTCCGCGCGGCGGGCCACGGCCGGCCGACGCCCACTTGTCGGGGGAAACCACCCGCGATCCGTCGACTTGTCGTTCGGAAAACCCGCGACAAGTCGGTGGATGCGGCTAGCCCTCGTCGCCGAGCGGTGCTGCCGCGGGCTCGCGCGTCTCGGCCAGGATCCAGCTCAGGTACGCGGGGTTGCCGGCACTGATCGGCAGCGCGATCACGCAGGGCACGTCATAGGGATGCTCGGCGTCCGCGCGCGCGACGATGTCCGGCACCAGCGCCGTGCGGGTGTGCAGCGCGACGCGCGCCTCGGCGTCGTCCTGCACTGCGCCGTCCCAGCGGTAGATCGACCGGACCGCGGCCACCGTCTGCCCGCAGGCGGCCAACCGGTCCGCGACCAGGGACCGGGTGAAACCCACCAGCCAGTCGGAGTTGTCCGCGGTGATCACCACTTCACAGCACTCGGCATCCATCGGGCCCCTCAGGTGCTGTCATCGAACCGCGGGCTCGGCTCGGGTGATCCGCTCGGCGTCGGGTCCAGCTGCGACGGGGTGGTGTCGATCTCCGACGCGGAGGTGTCGATCGGTGACGGCTGGTCGGGGTCCCAGGAGTCCCAACCTTCGGCGGCCCTCCGCCGCTGCTTGCGCCGGTCGTGCACGCGTGGCGATCTGGATCGCCACCTCGAACAGCACGACCAGCGCGGCCGCCAGCGCGAGCATCGAGACCGGGTCCTGGCCCGGGGTGGCGATCGCGGCGAACACGAACAGCCCGAAGATCAGCCCGCGACGGGCCCGGCGCAGCCGGTCGTAGCTGACGACCCCGGCGAGGTTGAGCATCACGATCAGCAGCGGGAGCTCGAAGCTCACCCCGAAGATCAGCAGCAAGGCGATGACGAAGCCGAAGTACTTCTCCCCGGTCAGCGCGGTGACCTGGACGTCGTTCGAGATGCTGAGCAGGAACCCCAGGCCCTGGCTGACGACAAGGAAGGCCAGCACCGCGCCGCCGACGAACAGCACGGCGGCGAACCCGACGAACGTCAGGGCGAACCGGCGCTCCTTGGCGTAGAGCCCGGGGGTGATGAACGCCCAGAGCTGGTAGAGCCAGATCGGGCAGGCCAGCACGATGCCCGCGGTGATCGCGACCTGCAGCCGCAGGTTGAACTGGTCGAACGGCCCGGTGCCGAGCAGTCGGCACGCGTCGTCCGGGGTGAAGCTGGCCCTGGCCGACGCCGGCAGCGCGCAGTACGGGGCGGTGAGCAGGTCACCGAGGCTCGGCAGGCCGAAGAACCCGACGCCGAACCAGATGTAACCGATGATCGTCGTGACCGCGACCGCGCCCAGCGAGATCGCCAGGCGGTTGCGCAGCTCGTACAGATGCTCGGTGAGCGTCATGCTGCCGTCGGGGTTTTCCCGGCGGCGCTTGCCGAAGAGCGGGATGCGCACCGGCGCGCGGGTCAGGTCGCGTCGCGGCCCGGCGAGCGGTGCTCGGCCGGCTCAGCACTCTCTGTCGGAGCGACGACGGGCGGGGATGCCGGCGGCAACTCGGGCGGCTGCTGGCCCTTCTCGTCCGCCTCCCGCGCCTCCTCGTCGGCCTTCATGCCCTTCATCTCGCCCTTGAACACCCGCGCCGACTGGCCGATGGAGCGGGCCATGTCAGGCAGCTTCCTCGCGCCGAACAGCAGGACCACAACACCGACCAGAATCACGAACTCCCAGCCACCCAGGCTCGGCATCACGCAGTCCCTCCGTCGCGGGATGTCGAACCGATGCTACGCGGCGGTGCCGCCGGGGACACGGTTCGGGCCGCGCCGCATGGATTCGGTGCTAGTCGCCGTGCGCGAGCGCGACGGCTGCTCGGGCTCGCTCCGCCACGGCGGCGGCCAGTTCCGGCGGTGCCAGCACGCGCGCGTGACCGCCGAGCCCGAGCACCAGGCGGACCATCCAGGCGTCGTCGGCGTAGCGCATCCGCACCCGCACCCGGCCGTCGTCCTCCTCGGCCACCTCGTCGACCGGGTAGTACTCGGCCACCCACCGAGCCTGCGGGTCGAGCCGCAGCACCGCCTCGAGCTGGTCGGGTGCCGGGCGGAACAGCCCGGCGGAGACGTCGGTCGGCTGCGCCTCCGGCGGCGGAGAGCCGGGCTCGTCCAGCTCCTCGATGTCCTCGACCCGGTCCAGCCGGAACAGCCGGACCCCCTCGGCGCGCCGGCACCAGGCCTCCAGGTACCCCCGGCCCTCCACCAGGAGCAGCCGCATCGGGTCGACGACCCGCTCGCCGACCTCGTCCCGGGACGCCGTGTAGTACCGGATGCGCACCGCCCGGTTCCGTTCCAACGCGTCGCGGACGGTCGCGGTGGTGGCTTCCTCCTGCGCGGACAGCCCGACGGCGAGCGTCGAAGGGTCCACGCTCCCGCCGACCACCTGCTCGATCTTCGCCGTCGCCCGGCGCACCGCGTCGGCGTCCACCATGCCCGGCACCTCGCCGAGCGTCCGCAGCGCGACGAGCAGCGCGGTCGCCTCGGCGGTGGTCAGCCGCAGTGGCCGGCGCATGCCGGCGTCGTCGGTGACCGTCACGGTCTCACCGGAGAAGGACAGGTCGATCAGGTCGCCGGGACCGTACCCGGGCAGCCCGCACATCCAGAGCAGCTCGAGATCGCGGCGCAGCTGCTTCTCGGTGATGCCGAAGTCCGCCGCCGCCTCGGACACCGGGACGCCGGGCCGGGCCAGCAGGTATGGCACCAGGGACAGCAGCCTCGGCAGCCGCTGCGCCACACCGGTGCTCATCGGCTGGCCCCCGCCCGGCTTGCCGCCGCGCCGGGTTGCGGCGGGCCGGATGCGGCGCCGGTCCCGTCGGCGTGCACCCTGGCGGCCGCCTCCCAGCACGCGCGCACCGCCGCCGCCAGGTCCGGCGGGTCGAGCACCACGACGTCCGGGCCGTGGCCGGCGATCCACCGGGTCACCGTGCGCCAGCTCCGCAGGTCGAGCTCCAGCACCCGCCCTGGCGCGCCGCGATGGTCCTGCTCGCCGAGCACCCGGCCCAGCCGGACGCAGACCGTGTGCCCGACCGTGCGCCACCCAGACCCGGGCGGTGCCGATCACCGGCGGCGAGCCCGACGGCGTCCTGCACGATCTGTCCTCAGGTCCATCCCGTCCGGCACCCGCACCTCGCCGGGCCGGCCGCTCGGCGGTGACCGGCTCGCTGATCCGGGACAGCCGGAAGCGTGCGCGCGGCGTCCCGGTCCCGGTCGTGCCCGACCAGGTACCAGCGGCCGCGCAGGCTCACCACACCCCACGGCTCGATCGTGCGTCGCTGTTCCGGCGCGGTCGGCCCGGCGCGGTGGGTGAAGCTGACCACCCGGCCGGACTGCACGGCGGCCAGCAGCGGGCCGAACACCGGCTCGGTCGCCTGCACCCGGGGCTCGACCCCGGCAGTGCCGGACTCGTCCACCTCGATCCCCGCCGCCCGCAGCTTCACCAGCGCGCCGTGCGCAGCGCCGGCCAGCTCCGGGGAGTCCCACAGCCGAGCGGCGAGCGCGACCGCGGCCGCCTCGTCCGGCTCGAGGTCGACGTCGGGCGAGCTCGTAGTCCTGGCGCGGGATCCGGTAGCCGTCCGCCGGCTCGAACGCCGAGTGGCGCCCGGTCTCCAGCGGGATGCCCAGCTCGCGCAGCTCGGCCTTGTCCCGCTCGAACATCCGGAAGAACGCCTCGTCGGTCGGTGCCTCCGCGTAGCCGGGCACGGTCGCCCGGATCCGCTCCGCTGTCAGGTACTGCCGCGTGGACAGCAGGCAGAGCACCAGGTTCACCAGGCGCTCGGCGCGTGCTGAGGACATGGTCGCAGCCTATGCGGCCGCGCGGCTCGCGAGCGGCAGGCACGGTCCGAACGACGGTTCGCGCGCACCGGCCGGAGCGTCCTCACCGGCGCGCTACAGCGAGGCGATCAGCCGCTCGACCCGCTCGTCGATGGACCGGAACGGGTCCTTGCACAGCACGGTGCGCTGCGCCTGGTCGTTCAGCTTGAGGTGCACCCAGTCGACGGTGAAGTCGCGGCCGGCGTCCTGGGCGGCGGCGATGAAGTCACCGCGCAGCTTGGCCCGGGTGGTCTGCGGCGGGGTGTCCTTGGCGGCCTCGATCTCGCCGTCGTCGGTGCACCCGGTCGACCAGGCCCTTGCGCTGCAGCGAGTCGAACAGGCCGCGGCCGCGGCGGATGTCGTGGTAGGCGAGGTCGAGCTGGGCGATCCGCGGGTTGGACAGGTCCAGGTCGTTGCGCGGCCCGGTAGCGCTCGACCAGCCGGTGCTTGATCGCCCAGTCGATCTCGCGGTCGATCAGGGACAGGTCCTGCCGCTCGACCGCGTCCAGGGTGCGGCCCCACAGCTCGAGCACCCGCTCGGTGGTCCGGTCGCGCTGCCGCGCGACGCGACGTGCTCGACCGCCCGCGCGTAGTACTCGCGCTGGATGTCCAGCGCGCTGGCCTCCCGGCCGCCGGCCAGCCGCACCGGGCGGCGGCCGGTCAGGTCGTGGCTGATCTCGCGGATCGCCCGGATCGGGTTGTCCAGGGTGAAGTCCCGGAACTGCACACCCTGCTCGATCATCTCCAGCACCAGGGTGGCGGTGCCCACCTTGAGCAGCGTGGTCACCTCGGACATGTTCGAGTCGCCGACGATGACGTGCAGCCGCCGGTAGCGCTCGGCGTCGGCGTGCGGCTCGTCGCGGGTGTTGATGATCGGCCGGGACCGGGTGGTCGCCGAGGACACGCCCTCCCAGATGTGCTCGGCGCGCTGGGACAGGCAGTACACCGCGCCGCGCGGCGTCTGCAGCACCTTGCCGGCGCCGCAGATCAGCTGCCGGGTGACCAGGAACGGCAGCAGCACGTCGGCGATCCTGGAGAACTCGCCGGCCCGGGCGACCAGGTAGTTCTCGTGGCAGCCGTAGGAGTTGCCGGCCGAGTCGGTGTTGTTCTTGAACAGGTAGATGTCGCCGCCGATGCCCTCGTCGACCAGCCGGCGCTCGGCGTCGACGAGCAGGTCCTCCAGGATCCGCTCGCCGGCCTTGTCGTGCGCGACCAGCTGGGCCAGGTCGTCGCACTCGGCGGTCGCGTACTCCGGGTGCGAGCCCGACGTCGAGGTACAGCCGCGAGCCGTTGCGCAGGAACACGTTCGACGACCGCCCCCAGGACACCACCCGGCGGAACAGGTAGCGGGCGACCTCGTCCGGAGACAGCCGCCGCTGCCCGTGGAAGGTGCAGGTGACCCCGAACTCGGTCTCGACGCCGTAGATCCGCCGCTGCATGGCCTCAGCGTAGGCGTACCGCAACCCCGTACTGTCACGCCTGTGATCGAGTGGTTCGCGGCGTCGGACTTCGACGGACGATCAGACCAGCATCGACCGCGGCGATATCCCGGTGGATCGGCCGCCAGCCCCCGAGCCGGCGGACGACGCGATGAAGGCCGTCAGCACCGCCGCCAACCACAGCCTGCTGTGGTTCGCGATCGCGGCGCGTGCTGGCCACCCGGAAGGGGCTCGCTCCGGCGCGCCGCGCTGCGCGGGGTGCTCGCCATCGCGTTGACGCAGCGTCACGGCCAACGGCGTGCTCAAGCCGCTGCTGCCCCGGCGCCGGCCGGCGGCCGCGGAGCTCCCCGACTACCAGACCCTGCCCGACCCGCCGACGTCGTCGTCGTTCCCGTCCGGGCACGCCGCCTCGGCCGCCGCGTTCGCGACGGCGGTCGCGATGGAGAGCCCGCGCGCCGGGCTGGCGATCGCCCCGCTCGCCGCCGCGGTGGCCTACTCGCGGGTCCACGTCGGGGTGCACTGGACCTCGGACGTGGTGGCCGGGGCGGCGGTCGGTCCGGCATCGCGCTGAGCACCCGCCGGTGGTGGCCGGTCCGGGGCACCGACCAGGCCTATCGCCCGCCCGCAGGACGACGCGTCCCGAGCTGCCCGAGGGCGCCGGCCTGGTGCTGCTGGCGAACCCGCGGTCGGGCGACCCGGAGCACGATCCGGCCGACGAGGTCGCCGAGGCGCTGCCGGCCGCCACCGTGCTGCGCTCGCGAGCCAGGCGATCGACCTGCACGAGCAGCTCGACCGGCAGCTCGCCGAGCCGCCGCCGGGAACGGTGCGGTCCGGGCGGTCGGCGTGGCCGGCGGCGACGGGACGGTGGCCGCCGCGGCGTCGGTGGCCGGCCAGCGCGGCCTACCGCTGGTCGTGGTGCCCACCGGCACGCTGAACCACTTCGCCCGCGACGTCGGGGTGTACGACCTGCAGGAGGCGGCGGACGCCGTGCAGGCCGGCGAGGCGGTCGCGGTCGACCTCGGCGTGGTCGACATGCGCACACGGCGCCGGACGACGCGGCACCGCAGCGACACCAGGTACTTCGTGAACACCGCCAGCCTCGGCGGCTACTCCGACCTGGTGCGGCTGCCGCGAGCGCTGGCAGCACACGCTGGGGCAAGTGGCCCGCCTTCGCCGCCGCGCTGGTCACCAGCGCTGCGCCGGGCCCGGCCGCTGCGGGTCCGGATCGACGGCAAGGAGCGGTCGGTGTGGATCCTGTTCGTCGGCAACGGCCCCTACCACCCGCGCGGGATGGTCCCGGCCTGGCGGCCGCGGCTGGACTCCGGGCTGCTCGACGTCCGCTACCTGCGCGCCGACCGGCGGTTCTCCCGGGCCAGGGCGATCATGGCGCTCGCGCTGGGCGTGCAGCGACACACCCGCACCTACGAGCAGCGGGAGGCGCCGTCAGCCTGGACGTCGAGCTGCTCGACGGGCACGCCAAGCTGGCCACCGACGGCGAGGTGCTCGACGAGGCCGGGCGGTTCTCCTTCCACGTCGCCGAGCACCCGATCGCGGTGTACCGGCGGGACGAGGAGAACTGGCCGGACCGGCCACGGCCGCACCTGCGCCGCTAGCCGCCGGCAGCGGCGGCTACGCCGTCGGCCGGATCGGCGGGATCGGCGGGATCCGGCATCGACGTCCCCGCCGGCCACCGGCGGTGTCCTCGTCCGGCTCCGCCCGGTTCTCGGCCGGCAGCAGCGGGACCAGGGCCGCGCCGACCAGGCGGCGGAACGCCCGCCGCGGCCGGGTCCGGTCCAGCACCGCGACCTCCAGCGCGCCGACGCCGAGCACCCGGCCGCTGGTCTGGCCCGCCCCGTTGGTCGCGCCGCTCGGTGCGGCCTGCAGCCCGCGCACCGCGACCGTCGATCGCCGCGGCCAGCTCCATCTCCTCCTGGTAGGCCTCGCGCAGCTTGGTGCCGATCGGCTCGGTCTGCCCGCCCATCACCACGAACCGCGGCTCGTCGGTGATCGACCCGTCGTAGGTGATCCGGTACAGCTGGTCGGCAGCCGAACTGGCAGGCCCGACCTCGGCCACGCACAGCTCGACCTCGAACGGCTTCTGCTGCTCGGAGAAGATCGCACCGAGGGTCTGCGCGTAGGCGTTGGCCAGCCACCGCCCGGTGACGTCGCGGCGGTCGTAGGAGTAGCCGCGGACGTCGGCGAGCCGGATCCCGGCGGTGCGCAGGTTCTCGAACTCGTTGTACCGGCCGACCGCGGCGAACCCGATCCGGTCGTAGATCTCCGCCGACCTTGTGCAGCGCGGTGGAGTGGTTCTCGGCGACGAACAGCACGCCGCCGGAGTAGGTGAGCACGACCACGCTGCGACCACGGGCGATGCCCTTGCGGGCCAACTCGGAGCGGTCGCGCATGAACTGCTCGGCCGAAGCGTAGATCGGCATCGTCACGGCGGGGGCCTCCCTGGTCTCGTTCCGGGCTGGTCGGGGCCGGCGTGCGGATGCGGTCCTAGCCGCCGGGTCGGCTCATGCGGTCCGGCGACGACGGCCGCGGCGACCTCACCGATCTCCTCGTCGGACCGGCGTACCGCACCGTCCGCGGCGGTGATCGTGACCACCATCGGGAAGATCTGGCGGGTCAGGTCCGGCCCGCCGGTGGCGGTGTCGTCGTCGGCGGCGTCGTAGAGCGCCTCGAGCGGCGGCCCGGACGGCGCGTCGGCTCGTCGGCGTCCGAGTCGTGCCGCTTCTTCAGCGCGGACCGGGCGAACATCGACCCGGAGCCGACCGCGTGGTAGCCGTCGTGCTCCTCGTAGCGGCCGCCGGCGACGTCGTAGGAGACGATCCGCCCGGCCCGCGCCGGGTCGGCCGCGTCGCAGGTCGTAGCCGACGAACAGCGGCACGACGGCGAGGCCCTGCATGCGCAGCGCCGAGGTTGCCGCGCATCATCGCCGGCCAGCCTGTTCGCCTTGCCGTCCAGCGACAGCGGGACGCCCTCGATCTTCTCGTAGTGCTCCAGCTCGACGGGAACAGCCGGACCATCTCGACGGCCATACCCGGCGGTGCCGGCGATGCCGATCGCCGAGTAGCGTGTCGGTGACGAACACCTTCTCGATGTCCCGCTGGGCGATCATGTTGCCCATGGTGGCCCGCCGGTCGCCGGCGATCACCACGCCGTCGGCGCAGGTCAGCGCGACGATCGTGGTGCCGTGCGGGACGTTCAGCGGCAACGCCGGTTGGCCGGCGACCTGGCTTGCCTGACCGGCCCGCCGGACTGGCCGGCCATCCGGCCGGGCAGCAGGTGCGGGGCGGCGGTCGGCGATGAAGTCGGTGAACGACGAGGACCCTGCGGCGAGGTATGCGGCGGGCAGGGCCGACCTTGGCTCCATCGGTGGTGCGCTCTCCTCAGCTCTGCTCGTCCGGTCGGCACTGCGGCGGGCGCGGGGCTGGCCGTCGGGGCGAGCGGCTACTCGCCGCCCTTCTGCACGTAGGCCCGGACGAAGTCCTCGGCGTTCTCCTCGAGCACGTCGTCGATCTCGTCGAGGATCGTGTCGACGTCTTCGCCCAGCTTCTCACGACGCTCCTGCCCGGCGGGCCGCACCGGCACCATCGTCGTCGTCGCCACCGCCACCGCCCTGGCGCTTGGTCTGCTCCTGCGCCATGGCGTCCTCCCTCGCTGGTCGCTGCCCATGAACACTACCTACCCGGCGACCCCGCCGCCCACGGTCCGGCCGAAGATCGACCGGCGGTAGTCATCCCCGGGTGAGCGCGTCGACCAGCTCCTCGGCGTCGTTCGACGCGTCCAGCAGCTCGCCGACGTGGCGCCGGGTGCCGCGGAGCGGCTCCAGGGTGGGGATCCGCACCAGCGACTCGCGGCCGAGGTCGAAGATCACCGAGTCCCAGGACGCCGCCGCCACCCGGCCGCGTAGCGCTCGAGGCACCGCCCGCGGAAGTAGGCCCTGGTGTCCTCCGGCGGTTCGTGCATCGCGTCGCGCACCTGCGTCCTCGGTGACCAGCCGCTTCATCGAGCCGCGGGACACCAGCCGGTTGTACAGGCCCTTGTCCAGCCGCACGTCGGCGTACTGCAGGTCGACCAGCTGCAGCCGTGGCGACGACCAGGCCAGCCCGTCGCGGGCCCGGTAACCCTCCAGCAGCCGCAGCTTCGCCGGCCAGTCCAGCCCGTCCGCGCAGGTCCATCGGGTCGCGGGCCAGCGCGTCGAGCACGTCGACCCAGCTGTCCAGCACGTCGGCGGTGATCGTCGACGTCGTCGCCGCTGCCGCCGCCGGTGGACTCGACGTGCTCGTGGCCCGCTCGCAGGTAGCCGCGCTGCAGGTCCAGCGCCGGTCATCTGGCGGCCGTCGAGGAGGTCGACGGTGGTCTTGCAGCGTCGGGTCGTGGGAGATCAGGTGCACCGCGCGCGACCGGCTCGGCGAGCCGCAGGTCGTCGAACCGGACACCGGCCTCGATCATGTACAGCACCAGCGCGGTGGTGCCGACCTTGAGGTAGGTCGAGGTCTCGGCCAGGTTGGCGTCGCCGATGATCACGTGCAGCCGGCGGTACTTGTCGGCGTCGGCGTGCGGCTCGTCGCGGGTGTTGATGATGCCGCGCTTGAGCGTGGTCTCCAGGCCGACCTCGACCTCGATGTAGTCCGAGCGCTGCGCGAGCTGGTATCCGGCTCGGTCCCCGGACGGACCGATGCCGACCCGGCCGGCACCGGAGAACACCTGCCGGGAGACGAAGAACGGGGTCAGCCCGGTGATGATCGCGGGGAACGGGGTCGCCCGGGACACAGGTAGTTCTCGTGGGTGCCGTAGGAGGCGCCCTTGCCGTCGACGTTGTTCTTGTACATCTGGATCCGGGCCGCGCCGGGCACCGTGGCGGCCCGCATCGCGGCCTCCTCCATCACCCGCTCGCCGGCCTTGTCGCAGATCACCACGTCGCGCGGGGTGGTGACCTCGGGCGTGGAGAACTCCGGGTGCGCGTGGTCGACGTAGAGCCGGGCGCCGTTGGTGAGGATCACGTTGGCCGCGCCGATGTCGTCGAGCTCGGGTCCGGCTGGACGCCATCGACGGCGCGGACAGGTCGAAACCGCGGGCGTCCCGCAGCGGGCGACTCCACCTCGTAGTCCCACCGGGCCCGTTTCGCCCTGGGCAGCTCGGCGGCCGCGGCGTAGGCCAGCACGACCTGGGTGGACGTGATCACCGGGTTGGCGGTGGGGTCACCGGGCACCGATATGCCGTACTCGACCTCGGTGCCCATGATCCGGCGGGCGGTCACATCGTCCTCATGGGGGCGAGCGTAGCCCGCGGCACGGACAGCGTGCCGCGCCAGCAGCAGGCCGACAGCGCGCCGGCGGGACGAGGTTTGGCGTTGTGCGGCCCGGTGCGTGACGATCAGCGACATGAACCGGGCGGGTCCGTTGATCGGACGCGCGGCCGAGCTCGCCGAGCTGAGTGCGGGGATCGAGGCGCTGGCCGCGGGCGGCGGGGCGACCCTGCTGATCTCCGGTGAGCCGGGGATCGGCAAGACGCGGCTGGTCGCCGAGCTGGTCGAGCTCGCACGTGCCGGCGGGTTGGACGTGCTGCGCGGGCGGGCCGTTCCGGACGAGGGCGCCCCGCCGCTGTGGGCCTGGCGGCAGGCGCTGGGCGGCCGGCCGGAGCGGGACGCATTGCCCGCGGGAGACGCCGACCTGCCGGCCGCTGCTGCGCGCGGCGCGCAGTGGCAGGCCTTCGAGGAGGTCCTCGGCGGGCTGTCCATCGCGGCCGCTGACAGTGGTCTCGCCGTGCTGCTGGAGGACCTGCACTGGGCGGACGAGTCGACGCTGCGGCTGGTGTGCCAGGGCGCTGGGCGGACCGGCCTGCTGTTCGTGCTGACCTACCGCAGCACCGAGCAGCCGGCGGCGCTGCGTTCCGCGGTCACCGAGCTGCGCCGCATCGACGGCACCCGGGCGATCAACCTGCGCCCCTGGTCGGTGGCCGACGTCGCGGCCTGGGTCGGCGGCCGAGCCGAGCAGTCCTGGGTTCCTGTGCTGCACCGGCATGCGGCCGGCAACCCGCTGATCGTGCGTGAGCTGCTGGCGACGCTTGAGGACGCCGACGCCGCCGGGCAGCCCGCCCCGGCGTCCGGCGTCTGGCCGCTGGGGGTGCCCGAGCAGCTGAGCGGGATCACCGCCGAGCGGATGGACCGACTGCCCGCGGCGGCGCGGGAGGCGGTGGCCGCGTGCGCCGTGCTGGGCGCCGACTGCCTGGACCACGAGGTCGGCGTGCTGTGCGAGCTGGCCCCGGACCAGGCGGTCGCCGCCCTCGAACGGGCGGTCGCGGCCGGTCTGCTCGTCTCGGTCGAGCCCGTCCCGCTTCGGGTGGCCTTCACCCACGAGCTGGTCCGTCAGGCCGTCTACACGGCGATCCCGGGCGCTCGCCGGCTGGACTGGCATCGGCGTGCCGCGTCGGCCGTCGAGGACGGCCTCCTGGACCGCGAGCCGGTCACCCACCTGGTGCGCGCCGCCGTCGACCCGGCCAGCCGGGCCGTGGCCGTGCAGGCGTGCCGGGACGCCGCCGCGGCGGCCACCGACGGGCTGGCCTTCGACCGCGCCGTGGAGCTGCTCGACACCGCCCTCGCGCTGCCCGGCCTCGACCCGGCGCTGCGCAGCGCGCTACTGCTCGACGCCGCCGACGCCGAGTACGTCGCCGGGCTCGCCGACTCGGCGCTCACTCGGTGCCGGGAGGCCGCCGCGCTGGCCGAGCAGACCACCGATCCGGCCGACCTGCTGGTCCGGGCGGCGCTGGTGGTCCGTGGCATCACCGGCGCGGCGGTCGCCGCCGTGGTCCCCGAACTGTGCCGGCGGGCGCTGGACGTGCTTCCGCTCGACGCGGACGCCGATCGCGCCCGGCTGCTGGCGCAGCGTGCGCTGGCGTTGGACTACTCGGTGGGCGCCGATGAGGTGGACGCGACCAGCCGGGAGGCGTTGCGGCTCGCCGAGCGCAGCGGATACCGGCTGGCGCTCTCGGACGCGCTGCGGGCCCGGCAGAACGCGGTCAGCGGGCCTGCCGGCGTGACCGAGCGGCTCGAGCTGGCGACCAGGATGCTCGAGCTGGCCGGCGGGGACGGGCCGCCGGACATCGAGCTGTGGGGCCGGCTGTGGCGGATCGACGCCGCGTTCCAGCTGGGCGATGTCGGGATGCTCGACGCCGAGATGTTCCGGCTCGGGCTGCTCGCCGAGCGGCTGGGCTGGCCCCTCGTCCGCTGGCACCTGCATCGGGCCCGCGCGGCCAGGGCGTTGTTCGCAGGCCGGTTCGACGACGTCGAGCCGGCGCTGGCGGCGGGCCGGCTCGCCGCCGAGCAGACCCGGGACTTCGTGTTCTCGCGGATCCTGGACGCGGTCGACCAGGAGCGGCGCAGCCTGCAGGGCCAGCTGGCCGGCGTCGTCGACGAGCTGCGCTGGGGTGTGCAGGCCGGCCCGATACCGGTGATCTGGGCAGATCTCGGGCGGATGGCTGCTGGAAGCGGGTGACGTCGACGGCGCGCGAGCGGGCTACGAGAAAGCGCGCCCCAGCCTCGCCGAGCACCCCCAGAACGGCACCTGGGTCGCGACGGTGCGCAGCATGGGCGTGCTGGCGGTCGCGTTCGGCGAGCTCGACGTGGCCGACTGGTGCTACCAGTCGCTGCTGCCGTTCGTCGACTACTTCGAGGCCTCCGGCTCGGGTGGGGTGTACTGCCCGGGTTCGCTCGGCCGCCCGGTCGGCGTGCTCGCCGCCGCGCTGGGTCGCCCCGACGAGGCCGAGCGGCACCTCACGGCCGCGATCGCGGCGAACGACCGGGCCGGTGCGCTCCCCTACCGCACGCTGGCCGAGGTCGAGCTGGCCCGCGTGCTGCTGGACCGCGGTGAGCTGCCCCGGGCCGCCGAGGTCGCGCAGCGGGCCGCCGGCACCGCCCGCCGCCTCGGCATGGCACCCTCGCTGAGCGCCGCCGACGGGCTACTGGTCGCGATCCGGAACGCGCAGCGGGCCTCGGTGCCGCTCACCGCGCGGGAACGCGACGTGCTGGCGCTGCTGGCCGCCGGCCGGTCCAACCGGCAGATGGCCCAGCACCTGGTGCTCTCCGAGCGCACCGTGGAGACCCACGTGGCGAACGTGCTCGGCAAGCTCGGTGTGGCCAACCGGGCGCAGGCCGCCACCTGGGCGGTGACCAATGGCTTCGCCGATTCCCGGTAGGCACAAGTCGCGGCGCCGGTGACCTTTCCCTCCAGATCGGCGGCACATACCGCGGAGTGTCCGCACACATGTCGTGTCATGTGTGCGGGGTACCGCTGCTCTGTGGCGAGCGAGCGCTGACATGTGTGCCTGGTAGCGCTGCTCTGTTCGGCGAGCGCTGTATCGCGGGCGGCCATCCCGGCACGCGGAGCGGCGGCGGCGGCGCGAGCGCCGCGGACGTGCTGGTACGCCCCGTCAGCGATGTGCTGGTGCGCCCCGTCAGCCATGATCAACGGCGCTGTTGTACGGCTCTCTCGCACGAGAGTGCCGTTCGTTCGGTGCGGCTCAGGCGGTGTGAACCGCAGGGGCCGAGTTGCTCAGGTGCTCGACAAGCGCGGCGCTGATCTCCCCGAGCGCCTGGACCTGCTCCTCGGTGAGCTGGTCGAACAGGTTGCTGCGGACGGCCTCGACATGCCCTGGGGCGGCGGCCGCGAGCGCGGCGTAGCCCTGCTCGGTGAGCGTGGCGATGGCGCCGCGCCGGTCGGTGGGGCAGCTGCTGCGGCAGACCCAGCCGGCCTCCTCCAGACGGGTCACCGCGTGCGACAGCCGGCTGCGCGAGGACGCGGCGCAGTCGGCGAGCTGGCTCATCCGCAGCGCCCAGCCGTCCGCCTCGGACAGCCGGACCAGGATCTCGTAGTACGCGTGGGGCATGCCGGAGTCCACGTTGAGCTGCCGGTCCAGCCGTTCGAACAGCAACCGGTTCGCGGTGAGGAAGCTGCGCCAGGTGCGCTGCTCCTCCGCGTCCAACCACCGCGTCTCGCCCATTGGACCTCCGCACTGATTGAACACTCAAGCCGGCGCGGCAGTGTATCGCCGGTTATAGGTGGTTCGACCACGACTTGTCGCGGGAAACCACCCAGCCAGCCGCGACCTGTCGTTGGGAAAACCCACGACAAGTCGAATGGTGCGGCCGGTTACAGGTACTGGCCGGTGTTGGAGGCGGTGTCGATCGCCCGTCCCGATTCGGCGTTCTTCCCGGTGACCAGGGTGCGGATGTAGACGATCCGCTCCCCCTTCTTGCCGGAGATTCGCGCCCAGTCGTCCGGGTTGGTGGTGTTCGGCAGGTCCTCGTTCTCGGCGAACTCGTCGACGATCGCGTCCAGCAGGTGCTGCACCCGCAGCCCGGGCTGCTTGGTCTCCAGCACCGACTTGATCGCCGCCTTCTTCGCCCGGTCCACGATGTTCTGGATCATGGCGCCGGAGTTGAAGTCCTTGAAGTACAGGACCTCCTTGTCGCCGTTGGCGTAGGTGACCTCGAGGAACCGGTTCTCCTCGGTCTCGGCGTACATCCGCTCCACGACGCGCTCCATCATCGCGTCGATGCAGGCGCTGCGGTTGCCGCCGAACTCGGCCATGTCGTCGCCGTGGATCGGCAGCGTCGGGGTGAGGTACTTGGAGAAGATGTCCCGAGCCGCCTCCGCGTCCGGCCGCTCGATCTTGATCTTCACGTCCAGCCGCCCCGGGCGCAGGATCGCCGGGTCGATCATGTCCTCCCGGTTGGAGGCGCCGATCACGATCACGTTCTCCAGGCCCTCGACGCCGTCGATCTCGCTCAGCAGCTGCGGCACGATCGTCGTCTCGACGTCGGAGGACACCCCGGACCCACGGGTCCGGAAGATCGAGTCCATCTCGTCGAAGAACACGATCACCGGGGTGCCTTCGCTGGCCTTCTCCCTGGCCCGCTGGAAGATCATCCGGATGTGCCGCTCGGTCTCGCCGACGAACTTGTTGAGCAGCTCGGGGCCCTTGATGTTCAGGAAGAACGACTTCGCCTCGCGGTCGTCGTCACCGCGCGCCGCGGCGACCTGCTTGGCCAGCGAGTTCGCCACCGCCTTGGCGATGAGCGTCTTGCCGCAGCCGGGCGGGCCGTAGAGCAGCACGCCCTTCGGCGGGCGCAGCTCGTACTCCCGGAACAGCTCGGCGTGCAGGAACGGCAGCTCGACGGCGTCCCGGATCTGCTCGATCTGCCGGCTCAGCCCGCCGATGTCGGAGTAGGCGACGTCCGGGACCTCCTCGAGCACGAGGTCCTCGACCTCGGCCTTGGGCACCCGCTCGTAGGCGTAGCCCGCCTTGGTGTCGACCAGCAGCGAGTCGCCCGGCTTGAGCGTCACGGCGTCGGGGTCGTCCGGGTCGGCGATCAGCGGGTCGGCCAGCCAGACCACGCGCTCCTCGTCGGCGTGCCCGACCACGAGCGCGCGGGTGGCCGAGCTCCGCTGCCGTCGGCGTCCGGCGCGTCGAGCAGCACCTCGCGCAGCGCGCACACCTCGCCGGTGCGCTCGAAGGTGCCGGCCTCGACGACGGTCATCGCCTCGTTCAGCCGGACGGTCTGCCCTCGAGCGAGCGTCGAGCTCTCGACTGCCGGCGAGACGGCGACCCGCATCCGGCGGCCGGCGGTGAACACGTCGACGGTCTCGTCGGTGTGCAGCGAACAGGAAGACGCCGTAGCCGCTGGGCGGCTGGGCGAGCCGGTCGACCTCCTCGCGAAGGGCGACGAGCTGGCTGCGCGCCTCCTTGAGCGTCTCGGTGAGCTTCTCGTTGCGGGCGCTGAGCTGCGACAGCCGGCTGGCCGACTCGGCGAGACGCTGCTCCAGGATGCGCGCGTGCCTCGGCGACTCGGTCAGCTTGCGGCGGAGCAGAGCTACCTCGTCCTCGAGGAAGCGGATCTGGGCCACCAGTTCCGAGGCCGTTGGGATCTCGCGCGTCCTCGGATCGCCTGCCGGGACCGTCGTAGTGGCTCACGGCACCCTCCCTCCGTGTTCCGTTCACATACGGTACCTGCGAATCGGCTCACCCGGCGGCCCGGCGATCTGGTGATCCGCCACTCAGCCGGATGACAGCTCGACGATACGGGCGGTGCGGTTCTTGCGAAGAAGCCGCAGCCGTGAGCTACTGCACCGGTCATCCGGCCTAGTCCAGCAACCGGGCTGCCGCATCGCTCGTCACGCCGGGTAGCGGCCAGAAGTCGATACGCACCCTGAGGAGCGGCATGTCCGTCCCGTATCCCCCCGATCCCGACGGTCAGCAGGGGCCTGTTGGCCCCCAGGGGGGCCAACAGGCGGGCCAGCAACCGCCCGACTACGGGCAGGTACCGCCGCAAGGACAACCTCCCGGTTACCCGCCGCCCGGTTACGGGCCGCCGCCGGGTTACCCGCCGCCGGGCTACGGGCAGCCCCCGGGTTACGGGCCACCGCCTGGCCATAGGCAACCCCCGGGATATGGCCCGCCGGCCGGGCCGGACGCCACCCAGCAGTACCCCTCCCAGCAGTACCCCTACGACCAGGGTCAAACCCAGCAGCAGCCGTACGGCCAGCCGCCCGGCGGGCCGCCGCCCGAACCGGCCAAGCGGTCGAAGCTGCCGTGGATCCTGACCGGCGTCGGCGTGCTGATTGTCATCGCGATCGCGGCCGGCCTCTACTTCTTCGTGGCGCCGACCGTGCTGCCGACCGCCAGCAGCGGCTCCAGCGCCCAGGGCACGGCGCAGGCCCTGGTGGACACGATCAACAGCGGCCCGTCGTTCTTCAGCGACAACACCAGGCTCGATCCGCTGCTCTGCCAGCAGTCGCGAGACGCCCTGAAGCAGGCGCGGGACCAGCTGGCGCAGCTCGAACGCCTTGGCGGCACCGGCGGTCTCGACGCGATCAAGGACATCAAAGCCACCGCCCGGCTCGGCGCGGTCACCCAGATCGACGCCGACCACGCCAAGGCCGAGGTGACGATCGCCTTCAGCAACGTCCCGCCGCAGCTGGTCGAGTTCGGATTCCCGACCGAGACAGCCGACACCGTCGACCTGATCAAGGAGAACGGACGGTGGGTGGCCTGCGACCTGTCCGTCACCGCCTGAGTTCAGCGGCCTGAGTTCAGCGGCCCGTCGGTCGGCGCTGTACCCGCGGTGGCGCCACGCCCGGAGCCAGCCGCCGGGTGGTCACCAGGAACGCGGTGTGCCCGATCATCCGGTGCTCGGGCCGTACCGCGAGACCGACCACGTGCCACGGGCGCACCAGCGCCTCCCAGGCGTACGGCTCGGTCCAGCACTGCTGCGCCCGTAGCGCCTCGACCAGCCGGGACAGCTGGGTCGTGGTGGCCACGTAGCCGACGAGCACGCCGCCGGGGATGACCGCGTCCACCATTGCGGGCAGCACCTCCCACGGCGCGAGCATGTCGAGCACGGCGCGATCGACCTCGCCGGCGTGCTCGGCGACGTCGCCGACCGTCAGCGTCCAGTTGGCCGGGCGTGCGCCGAGGAACTCGGCTGACGTTGCGCTCGGCGTGCTCGGCGTGGTCGGGGCGGATCTCGTAGGAGATCACCGAACCGTGCTCGCCGACCGCGCGCAGCAGCGAGCAGCTCAGTGCGCCGGAGCCGGCGCCGGCCTCGAGCACCCGGAGCCCGGGACCGATGTCCCCCCACATGAGGATCTGTGCCGCGTCCTTCGGGTAGATCACCTGCGCGCCGCGCGGCATGGACAGCACGTAGTCGGCGAGCAGCGGGCGGAGCGCGAGGTACGGCGTGCCGGCCGACGAGGTCGACCAGGCTGCCCTCCGGCTGCCCGATCAGCTCGTCGTGCGTGATGCCGCCGCGGTGGGTGTGGTACTGCCCGCCCGGCTCGAGGACGAGCGTGTAGCGCCGACCCTTCGGGTCGGTGAGCTGTACCCGGTCACCCGGCCGGAACGGTCCACTGCGAGACACCGGCCGGAGGCTAGCCCGATCGGCGACGCGAGCCGTGTCGGCGCGTACGCCGACCGGACGTCACCCCGACCGTCTATGGTCGGCCGGTGACCGAGACGACCGAGGTGGCTCCCGCCGCTGCGGCCCAGCGGCCACCGATGTCACGCCCGACGTGACCGAGCAGCCGCCGGCGCGCCGGCCGGCGCTGTCCCCCTCGCGGGCCGGCGACTTCAAGCAGTGCCCGCTGCTCTACCGGTTCCGCGCGATCGACCGGCTGCCCGAGCGCCCGTCCCGGGCGCTGGCCCGCGGAACCGTGGTGCACGCCGCGCTGGAGCGGCTCTACGGGCTGCCGGCGGCCCAGCGAGTGCCCGCCGTGGCGCGCTCGCTGGTCACCCCGGCGTGGGCCGACGTGCTCGGCGGAGGCTCCCGAGATCGGCGAGCTGTTCGACGGCCCGGACGACCCGGAGCTGGCCGAGTGGCTGGAGTCGGCCGGCGAGCTGCTCGACGGCTACTTCCGGCTCGAGGACCCGCGACGGCTCGAGCCCGAGGCATGCGAGCTGCTGGTCGAGGCCGAGCTGGAGTCCGGCCTGTTGCTGCGCGGTTACATCGACCGGCTCGACGTCGCGCCGTCCGGCCAGATCCGGGTGGTCGACTACAAGACCGGTGCCGCACCGCGCGAGGTGGCCGAGGCCCGCGCGCTGTTCCAGATGAAGTTCTACGCGCTCGCGCTGCTGCAGACTCCGCGGCGTGGTGCCGACCCAGCTGCGGCTGATCTACCTCGCCGACCGGGAGTCGCTCACCTACCAGCCCGACGAGGTCGGAGCTGCGGCGCTTCGAGCGCACCCTGGACGCGATGTGGCGGGCGATCCTGCGCGCCGGCCAGACCGGGGACTTCCGGCCCAGCCCCAGCCGGATGTGCGAGTGGTGCAGCCACCGCGCGATCTGCCCGGCCTTCGACGGCACCCCGCCGCCCTACCCGGGCTGGCCGGAGCCCGACCAGCCCGGGCCGCGAGCGCCGACCAGACCCTGCTGGACCGCGCCGAGTAGCTAGCGCGCTGGACGTCCTCTAGGCGGCCTCGGCCCGCTGCCGCCACCACTCGACGGTGTCGCGCAGGCCGTCGCCGAACGGGGTGGGCCGGACGCCGAACGTCGTCGTGTACTCGGTCGAGTCCAGCACGAAGGGCCGGGTGAACTGGTGGCGGACCTCCTCCAGCTCGCGAACGAACGGCACCACCGGTGAGACGGCCCGCAGCGCCCAGTGCGGCAGCACGCTGCACCCCGCGGTCCGGCACCCCGGCGATCTCGCACAGCTCGGTCGCGACCTGGCGCAGCGATCGGGGCGGCGCGGTCGGGACGTGCCACGCCCGGCCCCAGGCGCGCTCGTCGGCGCCGAGGGTGATCAGCGCGTCGCGCGACGTCTGGCATGTAGGTCCAGGAGTGCGGCGCGTCCGGGTCGCCCTGCACGATCCGGGCCGGCTTGCCGGCCAGCAACCGAGGCACGAACTGCGACCCGAGATGCCCGTTGCCGGTAACGCCCGGGCCGTAGAAGTCGGACGCCCTGGCCTCGACCACGCGGGCCCGGCCGGCCTCGTGGGCGGCCAGCGCGTCCGCCCACATCGCGGCCCGGACCCGACCCTTGGTGCCGGTGGCCGCCATCGGGGTCTGCTCGGTCATCGGCCCGTCCACCGGGCCGTAGACGTAGAGGTTGGCCATCGTGACGAGCACCGCGCCGGTGCGCTCGGCGCTGGTCAGCAGCGAGCTCGCCAGCGGCGGCCAGTCCGTCTCCCAGCGGTGGTAGGCCGGGTTGGCGCAGTTGTAGAGCGCGACCGCGCCGCTCCGCGAGGTCGGACAGCTGCGCCGGGTCGGACGCGTCCGCGGCGATCCGTTGCACCTTCGGATGCTGCGGGCCCACCGCCGGAGCGGCTGACGATCTGGACGTCCTGGCCCGGCCTCCGCGAGCAGCCGTGCGCGTGGTGCTGCCGACCGCCCCGGTTCCCACGATCACGTGCGTGCTCATCGATGAACCCTCCAAACTGTGAGCAGTGCTCTCCTTTCGTTCCTATGCTCCACGAGCGGGCGACTCCTGTCAAGAGCACTGCTCGCAGTTGTTGTCAGCTGCTCTGAATTCGTGCGACAATCGGGCTCGTGACCGCCAGCGGAGTGCGCGCCAGGGTGCGCGCCCAGCTGACCGCCGAGATCCTGGCGGCGGCTCGCCGGCAGCTGGCCACCGAAGGTGCCGCCGCGCTGTCGCTGCGCGCGGTGGCCCGCGAGCTCGGGATGGCCTCCTCCGCGGTCTACCGCTACTTCCCCAGCCGGGACGACCTGCTCACCAGCTTGATCATCGACGCGTACGACGCGCTCGGCGAGGCGGCCGAACAGGCCGAGTCGACGGTCCCGCGTGACGACCTGCTCGGTCGGTGGCGCGCGGTGTGTCACGCGGCGCGGGCCTGGGCGAGCGCCCACCCGCACGAGTGGGCCCTGATCTACGGCTCGCCGGTGCCGGGCTACGCGGCGCCGCAGACGACCATCGGTCCGGCGTCCCGCGTCGGGGAGCTGATGTGCGCGCTGCTGGACGAGGCTGCCGACAACGGCACGCTGACCGCGCGCCCGCACGCGCGGTCCGACCGACGACACGCTGGGCCTGCCGATCCTGGAACTGATGCCGTCGGCGCTGGCGCACGGCGACCCGGCGACGGCCTCTCGCGGCGTGCTGGCCTGGGCATCCGTCGTCGGTCTGATCAGCTTCGAGCTGTTCGGGCACCTGAACAACGTCGTACTGGACTACGACCGCTACTTCGCCGACGCGGTCGACGAGTTCGCGGCGATGGTCGGGCTGCCGGGAGTGGATTAGGGCGATTCCACGGGACACGCCCGGGGTGTCGGCGCGCTGAGCCGGGTGCGTCGCGGACGTGGCTCGGGGTTCGCGCGATCTACCGGAAGCCACGTCCGCGACCCGCGGGAAACGTCAGAGGTTCGGTGGCGGCGGTACCTTGGCGATGCCGTACCACCCGACGCTGGAGTCGCCGATCGCGCGGCAGGAGCGGATCTCGGTGGTCAGGATCGCAGTCGCGCCGAGCGCGCTCAGCTTGTCCATCACGAAGTTCACCTCGGCGCGGTGCACCATCGCCCGCACCCCGAACCAGCCGTCCTTGGCCAGCGGCGCGATCGTCGCGCCCTGTGCGCCGGGAGTGATCGCCTCGGCCCGCACGGCAGGTGCTGCTCCGGGCAGTCGTAGTCGATCATCACGTACTGGCGCGCGTAGACCACCCCGAGCAGCCGGTTCGCGAACACCGGCTTCGCGTTCACGACCTCCGGCGAGTCGAGCCGGTCGTGCCGCGGCTCGCGCTCGATCAACCCGGCCTGGGACTGCGCGATCGGGTCGCCGATCGTCTTGAGGTTGTGCTGGCGCAGCGTCCGGCCCGGAGCTGACCACGTCCGCGATCGCCTCGGCCAGGCCGAGCTGGATGGCGATCTCGACCGCACCGTCCAGCTTGACGATCTTCTCTGCGCGGATGCCGCTTGGCCGCCAGGTGGGAGCGCACCAGCCGCGGGTAGGACGTCGCGATCGCGCGGCCGTCGAGATCCTCGAACTTCCAGTCGCTGTCCTCGTGCACCGCGAAGCGGAACTGGGACTTGCCGAAACCGAGGTCCATGACCCGACGGACCGGGCTGCCCGGACTCCTCCATCAGGTCGTGCCCGGTGATCCCGAACGCCAGGTCGCCGGCGCCGACGTAGGTGGCGATGTCCTTCGGTCGCAGGTAGAAGAACTCGACCCCGTTCTCCTCGTCGAGCACGCTCAGGTCGCGGCTGTCGACGCGCTGGCGGTATCCGGCGTCGCGCATCATCTGCGCGGCGGGCTCGGCCAGCGTGCCCTTGTTGGGCAGGGCGACGCGCAACATTCGTCTACTCCTGATCGGCGAGCTAGAGGAACTTGTAGACGTCTTCGAGGGTCAGCCCACGGCTGATCATCAACACCTGGATGCGGTAGAGCAGCTGGGAGACCTCCTCGGCGAGCCGGTCGTCCGGCTCGTGCTCGGCCGCCAGCCAGACCTCGCCGGCCTCCTCCAGGACCTTCTTGCCCTGGTCGTGAATGCCGGCGTCAAGGGCCGCGACGGTGCCCGAGCCATCCGGCCTGGTGCGGTGTCGCTCGCACAGCTCGACGAACAGCTCGTCGAAAGTCTTCACCGGCAGCAACCCCCTCGATTCGACAGTGTCATCCGGTACGGCATGGGACGGGCAGCGCTGAAGGCCGACCTGCGCTGACGGGCGGTGATCTGCGCCGGATGGTGATCTCATCCTGCCACCCGGTTGGCGCAACGGCGAGACGAGCGGAGGCTGACCGAGGGTGAACGGTCAGACGTGCGGCTGGCGCGCAGGTCAGGGTCATCAGTGGAGCCATCAGCCGGCTCGCCTCGGCCGGCGTCAGGCCGACGAGCGAGGCTCTGATCGTCCGACGCGGCCCCGCCGGCACGGTCGTCTCGCTCGGGATCACGAGCACGACGCACCCGGCCGCCTCCGCGGCACGCGGCTCCGGCCGGGGAGTCCTCGATCGCCAGGCAGGCCCACGGCGGCACGCCGAGCAGCTCGGCCGCGTGCCGGAACGGCTCCGGGTGCGGCTTGGTGTTGCGACACCTCGTCCCCGCAGACGGTGGCCTCGAAGTTCGCCCGGCCCGACCGTGTCGAGCACCAGCTCGGTCAGCCCGCGCGGGGTGGAGGTCACGAGTGCCGCCGGCAGCCCGGCCGCCCGCAGCAGCCGCAGGGCGTCCCGCGCACCGGGTCGCCACGGCACCCCGGCCGAGAACAGCTCGGCGGTCCGCCGCAGCAACCAGTCCTCGGCCGCGTCCATCGCGAGACGGCTCTGCGGAGCAGGCCCACCTCGGCGAACATCATGTCGAGGGTGGTGGCCATGTCGGTGCCGACCATCGCCTCCCGGGTCGCCGGGGACGAGCACGCCGCCGAGGTGCACCGCGAGATCGGCCAGCGAGACGTCCCAGAGCCGCTCGGTGTCGACGAGGGTGCCGTCCATGTCCCAGAGCACGGCTGCCGGCAGGGCCGCCGGGTCGCGCCGGGATCAGGCTCGGCGATCAGGCCGGGATCAGGCCGGGATCAGGCCCGGATCAGGCATTGAAGTACTTGGCCTCGGGGTGGTGCGCGATCAACGCGTCGGTGGACTGCTCGGGGTGCAGCTGTAGCTCCTCGGAGAGCTCGACCCCGATCCGTTCCGGCTCGAGCAGCGTGACGATCTTGCGTCGGTCCTCCAGGTTGGGGCAGGCGCCGTAGCCCAGCGAGTACCGCGCGCCCCGGTAGCCGAGCTTGAAGTACGCCTCGACCTCCGCCGGGTCCTCGGCGGCCACCGACGTCACCGGAAGGCCAGCGCAGCTCCTCGCGGATCCGGCGGTGCCAGTACTCGGCCAGCGCCTCGGCGAGCTGCACGCCCAGCCCGTGCACCTCGAGGTAGTCCCGGTAGGCGTCCTTGGCGAACAGCTCGGCGGCGTAGTCCGCGATCGGCTGGCCCATCGTGACCAGGTGGAACGGCACCACGTCCACCTCGCCGCGCTCGACGGCCAGCTGCCGGGGCCGGAAGAAGTCGGCGAGGCAGAGCCGCCGGTCCCGGCGCTGCCGGGGGAACACGAAGCGGCAGACGCTCGGCGGCGTCGGGCGCCGGCTCGGACAGCACCACCAGTGCGTCACCCTCGGCGACGCACGGGAAGTACCCGTAGGCCACCGCTGCGGGAGCCAGCACGCCCTCGGTGGCCAGCCGGTCCAGCCAGTAGCGCAGCCGGGGGCGGCCCTCGGTCTCCACCAGCTCCTCGTAGCTGGGGCCGCCGCTGCGCGAGCCGCGCAGGCCCCACTGCCCGAGGAAGGTCGCCCGCTCGTCGATCATGGCCGAGTAGTCCGCCACCGGGATCCCGCGCACCACCCTCGACCCCCAGAACGGCGGCGTCGGCAGCGGCACCTCGGTGGACACGTCCGACCGCCCGCCAGGCAGCGCGTCCGCCTCGGCGTCGGCCGCCTCCTTCGCGCGCCGCTTGGCCGCGATCCGGCGGGACCGCTCGTGCCGTTCCTTGCGCTCGGCCGCCGCGGCGGCGCGCGCCGGGTCGACCTCGGGGGTCGCCCCGCGGGCGCGTGCCATCACCTCGTCCATCAGCCGCAGGCCCTCGAAGGCGTCCCGCGCGTAGTGCACGTCGCCGCGGAAGGTCTCGCCGAGGTCGTTCTCCACGTAGGAGCGGGTCAGCGCCGCACCGCCGAGCAGCACCGGCCAGCGCTGCGCGACCCCCCGGGAGTTCATCTCCTGGAGGTTCTCCTTCATGATCACTGTGGACTTGACCAGCAGGCCGGACATGCCGATGACGTCCGCGCCGTGCTCGTCGGCGGCGGACAGGATCGCGCTGATCGGCTGCTTGATCCCGAGGTTGATCACGTTGTAGCCGTTGTTGGACAGGATGATGTCCACCAGGTTCTTGCCGATGTCGTGCACGTCGCCCTTGACCGTGGCGAGCACGATCGCACCCTTGTCGGCGCCGTCCACCCGGTCCATGTGCGGCTCCAGGTGGGCCACCGCGGCCTTCATCACCTCGGCGGAGGCCAGCACGAACGGCAGCTGCATCTGCCCCGAGCCGAAGAGTTGGCCGACGGTCTTCATCCCGGACAGCAGCGTGTCGTTGACGATCTCCAGTGCGGGGCGCTCGGTGAGCGCGGCATCGAGGTCGGCGCCGAGGCCGTCCCGCTCGCCGTCCACGATCCGGCGCTGCAGCCGCTCGAAGAGCGGCAGCGCGGCGAGCTCCTCGGCCCGGCTGGCCCTCGTCGAGGACGCCGTGACCCCCTCGAACAGCGTCATGAACGCGTTCAACGGGTCGTAGGCCTCGGAGGACGCGGTGGCCTCACGACGCCGGTCGTAGACCAGATCCAGCGCGGCGGCCCGCTGCTCGTAGTCGATCCGGGCGATCGGGACGATCTTCGACGCGTGCACGATCGCGGTGTCCAGCCCGGCGAGCACGCATTCGTGCAGGAACACCGAGTTGAGCACCTGGCGGGCGGCGGAGTTCAGCCCGAAGGACACGTTGGACACTCCGAGCGTGGTCTGCACGTCAGGCTGCCGCCGCTTCAGCTCGCGGATCGCCTGGATCGTCTCCAGCGCGTCCCGGCGGACCTCCTCCTGTCCGGTGGTGATCGGGAAGGTGAGGCAGTCGACGACGATGTCCCCCGGCCGCATGCCCCACCGCTCGGTGAGGTCGGTGATCAGCCGCTCGGCCACCCGCACCTTCCACTGCGCGGTGCGGGCCTGGCCCTCCTCGTCGATGCACATCGCGACGACCGCCGCCCCGTGCTCGGCGACCAGGCGCATGGTGCGGGTGAACCGCGAGTCGGGCCCGTCGCCGTCCTCGTAGTTCACCGAGTTCACGATGCATCGCCCGCCGAGGCGCTCCAGCCCGGCGGTGAGCACCGCCGACTCGGTGGAGTCGAGCATGATCGGCAGGGTGGACGCGGTGGCCAGCCGGCCGGCCAGCTCGGCCATGTCGGCGACGCCGTCGCGGCCCACGTAGTCCACGCAGAGGTCGATCAGGTGCGCGCCGTCGCGGGTCTGCTCGCGCGCGATCGCCACACAGTCCTCGTAGCGGTCGGCCAGCATCGCCTCCCGGAACACCTTCGAGCCGGTCGCGTTGGTCCGCTCGCCGATCATCAGCACGCTGGTGTCCTGCCGGAACGGCACCGCGCTGTACAACGAGCCGACCCCCGGCTCCGGCCGTGGCGCCGGGCCGGCCGGGGTCAGGCCGGTCATCGCGTCCACCACGGCGGCGAGGTGCCGCGGGGTCGTCCCGCAGCAGCCGCCGACCAGCCGCACGCCGTACTCGGTGACGAAGCCGGACAGCGCGGCGGCCAGCTCCTCCGGGGTGAGCGGGTAGACAGCGCCGTTCGGGCCGAGCACCGGAAGCCCGGCGTTCGGCATCACGGTCAGCGGGACGCGCACCTGCTTGGCCAGCGTCCGGAGGTGCTCGCTCATCTCGGCCGGGCCGGTCGCGCAGTTCAACCCGATCGCGTCGATGCCCAACGGCTCCAGCGCGGTGAGCGCGGCGCCGATCTCGCTGCCCAGCAGCATGGTGCCGGTGGTCTCCACGGTGACGCTGGCCAGCACCGGCACCCGGCGGCCCTCGTCGGCCATCGCCCGCTGCACGCCGATGATCGCCGCCTTGGCCTGCAGCAGGTCCTGGCAGGTCTCCACGATCAGCCCGTCCGCGCCGCCGGCCAGCAGGCCACGGCCGCACTCGGTGTAGGCGTCGCGCAGCTCGGCGTAGGTCGCGTGGCCCAGCGTCGGCAGCTTGGTGCCGGGGCCGACCGAGCCGAGCACCAGGCGCGGGGCGTCGGGCGTGGAGAACTCGTCGGCGACCTCCCGGGCGAGCAGCGCGCCCTTCTCGGCCAGCTCCCGGATCCGGTGCGCGATGCCGTACTCGGCGAGGTTCGGCAGGTTCGCCCCGAAGGTGTTGGTCTCGGTGATGTCCGTGCCGGTCTGCAGGTAGGCGCGGTGGATCCGGCGCACCACGTCGGGGCGGGTGTCGTTGAGGATCTCGTTGCAGCCGTCCAGACCGGCGAAGTCGTCCAGGCTCAGGCTCTCGGCCTGCAACATCGTGCCCATCCCGCCGTCGGCCACGATGACGCGTTCGGCGAGCAGCCGGAGTAGCGGGGAGTCCCATTCGGCGGACACGTCGGACCAGGGTAGTACGCCGGGTTGGTCGGATGGCGCGTGAGGAGGACCGCCGCCGTAGGCTTGACGGATGACCGAACGCGAGCTGCGCCTGGGCGACGCAGACCCGCGGCCGGATAGCCGGCCCGGTAGGGAACTCGGCCCGGACCGGCTGGAGCCGCTCACCGACCCGGTGATGATCGCGGCGTTCGAGGGCTGGAACGACGCAGGCGATGCCGCCAGCACCGCGGTGGAGCACCTGGAGCTGTGCTGGGACGCCAAGCCGCTGGTCGCGATCGACCCCGAGGACTACTACGACTTCCAGGTCAGCCGCCCGAGCGTGCGGCTGGTGAACGGGATCACCCGGCAGGTCGACTGGCCGACCACCCGGTTGTCGGTCTGCCGGCCGCCCGGCGCGAACCACGACGTGGTGCTGGTGCACGGGATCGAACCGAACATGCGTTGGCGCGGCTTCTGCGCCGAGCTGATGGACTTCGCCGAGCAGCTCGGTGTGACGACCGTGGTGACGCTCGGCGCCCTGCTCACCGATACCCCGCACACCAGGCCGGTCCCGGTGTCCGGGACGTCCTACGACGCGGACTCGGCCGCCCGATTCGGCCTGGAACGGTCCCGGTACCACGGCCCGACCGGCATCGTCGGGGTGCTGCAGGACTCCTGCGTGCAGGCCGGGGTGCCGGCGATCTCGTTCTGGGCCGCGGTGCCGCACTACGTGTCGCAGGCGCCGGATCCGAAGGCAGCGGTGGCACTGCTGCGCCGGGTCGAGGAGGTGCTCGACATCGAGGTGCCGCTGGGCGGCCTGCCGGAGCAGGCCGAGAGCTGGGAGCGGACGGTCAGCGAGATGGCCGATGCCGACGAGGACGTCCGCGACTACGTGCGCCAGCTCGAGGAGCGGGCCGAGTCCGACATCTCGATCAACGAGGCCACCGGCGAGTCGATCGCGGCGGACATCGAGCGGTACCTGCGGCGCCGTGGGCCGGGTAACGGCCCCGCCGCCGGCTCTGGGCACTGAGCGGGCCGTCCCCGCAACGCTCGGCCGGGCGGCGGTTCGCCGTCGCCGGGCTCTACGCCGGCGGTTTCCTGGGACCGTTCGGTGGCGGCGTCGTCACCGCGATGCTGCCCGAGCTCGGCGCGTCGTTCGGCGTATCGGCCGAGCTGGCGGCCGCGTCGCTGACCGTCTACCTGCTGCCCTTCGGCCTCCTGATGCTGGTCTCCGGCACGCTCGGCGAGCGGTGGGGCCGCCGGCGCACTGTCGTCTGCGCCTACCTCGGCTACGCCGCGGTGTCGCTGATCTGCGCGCTGGCCGGGGTGGCCGCGGTGTTCCTCGCCGGGCGGGCGCTGCAGGGCGCGGCCAACGCGTTCTTCACGCCCCTGCTGCTGGCCACCGTCGCCGCCGTGACCCCTCGCGAGCGGCTCGGCCGGGCCCTCGGCTGGTTCGGGTCGATGCAGGCGGCCGGTCAGACCTCGGCGCCGCTGCTCGGCGGGCTGGCCGCGGAGCTGGACTGGCGGTGGGCGTTCGTCGGGGTGGCCGCGGTGGCCGCGCTGTTGGCGGCGCTTGGTCTGCCCGCCGGGGCTGATCGGCCCGTCCACGCCCGGTCCGGACCGGACCCCGCTCCCCCTCGGTTGCGTACCGCGTGGCGGCCGGAGGTGCTGCGGATCGGGCTGGTCGCGGCGGTCGGTTGGGCCTGCCTCGGCGGGATGTCGTTCCTGGTCGCGCTCCGGGTGGACGACGAGTTCGGGTTGACGGCCGCCCAGCGTGGCCTGCTGCTGACCGGGTTCGGCGTCGCCGGGCTGCTCACCGCGCGACTGGTCGGCAGCCTGGTGGACCGGATCGGCCCGCGCCGCTGCGTCCTGCTCGGTGCGGTCTCCGGGGCGGTGCTCGTCGCCGTGGTGGGGCTCGCTCCGTGGCTCGCCGCGGTGGCGGCGGCATGGGCGCTCGCCGGGGTGTGCGGGCAGTTCGTGCTCGTGTCGGTGAACACCCTGGTGCTGACCGGCTCGCCGGCCAACCGGGCCGGGGCGGTGTCGGTGGTCCAGGCGATGCGCTTCCTCGGAGGCGCCGGCTCGCCGGTCGTGATCACCCCGCTGTACGTGATCAACCACGCGCTGGGCTTCCTGGTGCCGGCCGCCGTGCTGGCCGTCGCGCCGGGCTTCCTGCTCCGCCGACCCGGTCCGCGGCGGGCGCGATCCCCGGCCGGCGGGCTGGGCGGCACCTAGTGTCCCGGGGTGAGCCCGTGCTTTCGGAGGTCGTCCAGGTCCACCCACTCCAGCGCGTGGGCGTGGGTCGCCTCGAGCACGACCGGCGGTGCCACCCCGGCGGCCAGCGCCTCCGCCCACCGGGCCGCGCACAGGCACCACCGGTCGCCGGGGCGCAGCCCGGCGAAGCCCCACTGCGGCTGCGGGGTGCTCAGGTCGTTGCCCTGCCGCCGGCTGAACTCCAGGAACTCGGCGGTGACCTGGGCGCAGACCACATGCGCTGCCGGGTCCTGCACGGCGTGATCGCAGCAGCCGGTGCGGTAGAAACCGGTCACCGGGTCGGTGCTGCAGAGGGCGATCTCCTCGCCGAGGACGTTGCGCGGCACCGGCACAGCGAACCACCCCGCGGTCCCATTCTGAACGGGCGGGTCCAACCCGATCTGCGCTTGTCGCGTGTTCTTCGCACCATCACGTGGCAGCATCGCCGTCATGCAGGCAGATCGCGAGCAGGCAGTTCTGGACGCCGTACCGAGGCAACTGCTGATCGGCGGCGGGTGGCGCGGCGGCGGCGGTGGTGCGGTGCTGCCGGTAGAGGACCCGGCGACCGGCAAGGTGCTGTGTGAGGTCGCGGACGCGGTCCCCGAGGACGGCGCGGCGGCGCTGGCCGCGGCGGCGGCGGCGCAACCCGGCTGGGCCCGGCACGCACCGCGGGAGCGCGGTGAGATCCTGCGGGCGTCGTTCGAGACGATCATGGATCGGCTGGACGACCTGGCGCTGCTGATGACCTTGGAGATGGGCAAGCCGCTCGCCGAGTCGCGCGCCGAGATCAGCTACGCCGCTGACTACTTCCGCTGGTTCGCCGAGGAGTCGGTGCGGATCGAGGGCGACTACACCGTGACCCCGCCGGGCGCCGGCCGGATGCTGCTCACGCGGCAGCCGGTGGGGCCGGCCCTGCTGATCACGCCGTGGAACTTCCCGCTCGCGATGGGCACCCGCAAGATCGGCCCCGCGGTGGCCGCGGGGTGCACGATGGTGATCAAGCCGGCGGCGCAGACGCCGCTGTCGATGCTGGCGCTGGCGGCGATCCTGCAGGAGTGCGGGCTGCCCGACGGGGTGTTGAACGTGCTGACCACCTCCCGGTCCGGACCGGTGATGGAGCCGTTGATCCGTGACGCCCGCGCGCGCAAGCTGTCCTTCACCGGCTCCACAGCGGTCGGTCGAAAGCTCCTCGGGCAGGCGGCCGACCAGGTGCTGCGCACCTCGATGGAGCTGGGCGGGAACGCCCCGTTCCTGGTGATGGCCGACGCGGACCTGGACGCCGCTGTCGACGGGGCGATGATCGCCAAGATGCGGAACATGGGCGAGGCCTGCACCGCGGCGAACCGCTTCCTGGTGCACGAAAGCCTCGCCGTGGACTTCGCCGACCGGCTTTCCGAGCGGATGGGCGCGCTGCGGGTCGGCCGTGGGACCGATGACGGCGTCGACGTCGGACCGCTGATCGACGCGGCCGGGCGGGACAAGGTCGTGGAGCTGGTGGCCGACGCCGTCGAGCGGGGGGCCCGGGTGCTGGTCGGCGGTGAGCCGGTGGAGGGACCGGGAAACTTCTACCCGCCGACCGTGCTGACCGACGTGCCGCCCGACGCCAGGGTCAACCGCGAGGAGATCTTCGGGCCGGTGGCCCCGATCAGCACGTTCCGCACCGAGGACGAGGCGCTCGAGCGGGCCAACGACACCGAGTTCGGCCTGGTCGCCTACCTCTACACCCGGGACCTGCGGCGCGCACTCGGGATCTGCGAGGCGCTGGAGACCGGCATGGTCGGCCTGAACCAGGGCATGGTGTCCAACCCGGCCGCGCCGTTCGGCGGCATCAAGCAGTCCGGTCTCGGCCGGGAGGGCGGCCGGGAGGGTATCGAGGAGTACTTGGAGATCAAGTACGTGGCGCTCGCCATGGGGTGACCCGCCGCACGGACGACCGGGTCCGTGCATTTGTCGCAACATATTTGCGATTGCAGTAGTACGGCGACTAGCCTTCGGCTCAGCCGCTCAGCCGCCGGGGGCGAGCGGCGGCGCGGAGCGGAGGGCGGCTCATGTCGATCGCCATGCACATGAGCGATGGTCTGATCAACGCACCACTGGCCGTCGTCTGCTGGGTGGTCGCCGCGATCCTGCTCGGCTATGCGACCTACCGCGCCCGGGCCGACCTCGACGACAGGACGGCACCGATGGCCGGCCTGGTCGCGGCGTTCGTCTTCGCCGTCCAGATGATCAACTTCCCGATCCTGCCCGGCGCGAGTGGGCATCTCCTCGGCGGCGCGCTGGTCGCGATCCTGGTCGGCCCGTGGGTCGGCTCGATCTGCATCGCGATCGTGTTGGCCGTGCAGGCGTTGCTGTTCGCCGACGGCGGGCTCAGCGCGCTCGGCGCGAACATCATCAACATGGCGTTCATCTCCACGTTCGTGGGATACGGCATCGCCGTCGCGATGCGCCGGCTCGCCCAGCGCGGCACCGGCGGGCTGGCCGTCACCGCTTTCGTGGCTGCTCTCGTCGCCACCCTGGCCGCCTCGCTCGGTTTCGTCGGTCGAGTTCGCGATCGGTGGCGCCGGTGGGGCAAGCCTCGGCACGGTGTTCACGCTGATGGTCGGGCTGCACGGGCTGATCGGGATCGGCGAGGGCATCATCACCGCGCTGACCGTCGGCGCCGTGGGCGCGGTACGACCGGACCTGGTCTACCTGCTGCGCCAGGCGCAACCGGACATCGAGCTGCGTGGCGTCGAACCGGCCGGAGGGAGCGCGTCGTGACCGAGTCGCCGTCCACCCACAGGTCGGGAGGCCGCGTGGCGGTGTTCCTGATCGTCTTCCTGGCCGTCTCGCTGGTCATCGCGGGGGCCATCTCCTACCTCGCGAGCCCCGACCCGGACGGGCTGGACACGGTCACCCTGAGCGGCTGCGAGGTGACCGAGACCGAAGCCGGCGAGCAGCTCAGCGGAGAGTGCATCGCTCAGAACGCACAGGACAGCCCGGTGGCCGGCAGCCCGTTCGCCGACTACGGGGTCGGCGGTGACGGTGCTCTGGTCGGCCTGGCCGGCATCGTGGGCGTGCTCGTCACGCTGGCCCTGGCGGGTGGCCTGTTCTGGCTGCTTCGGCGGCGTTCGGGCCCCGGACGGACCTGACCGGTGGGTGCCGGCCACGCGCACCCGCTGTATCTGCCCGGCTCCTCGCCGGTGCACCGGTTGCCGCCCGAGGTCAAGATCGTCGCCGCCCTGGTCGGCGTGCTCTGCGTGGTCGCCACGCCGCGGGAGGCGTTCGCCGCGTTCGCCGGGTACTTCCTGCTGCTCGTCGCGGTGTGGGTGGTCGCGCGCATCCCACCGGGCTGGATCGGCAAGCGCGCGCTGATCGAGCTGCCGTTCGTGGTCCTCGCCGTGCTGCTGCCCTTCGCCGGCGGCGAGCCTCGGATCGAGTGGCTGGGGCTCTCGCTTTCGGTCGACGGGCTGTACGCGGCGTGGAACATCCTGGTCAAGGGAACGCTCGGGGTGCTCACCTCGCTCACCCTGGCGGCCACCACGCCGCTCCGGGACGTCTTGCTGGGCCTGCAGCGGCTGCACGCACCGGCGATCTTCACCACGATCGCCACCCTGATGCTGCGCTACATCGACGTGCTGGCCGGTGAGGCCCGTCGGATGCGGCTGGCCCGGATCGCCCGTGGGCACGACCCGCGATTCCTCTGGCAGGCCGGGGCCACCGCGCGTGGCGTCGGCGTGCTGTTCCTGCGGGCCTACGAGCGCGGCGAGCGGGTGCACCTGGCGATGCTGTCCCGTGGGTGGAGCGGCTCGATGCCCGCGCTGTCGGAGGCGGGGGCGAGCCGGCGCGAGTGGGCCTGCGCGGCCGGTTTCGGCGGGGCCGCCCTGCTGCTCGCGGTGGCCGGAATCGTGCTGACATGACGCCGCTGTCGCGCACTTCGCTGTCGCGGACTTCGCTGTCGCGCACCGAGCCGGAGGCCGGCACCCGGGTGCGGTTGCCGGCGGCCCTGGTGGTCCGCCAGCTCGCCTACGCGTACCCGGACGGGCATCAGGCGCTGTTCGGGGTCGACCTGCGCGTCGAGCCGGGCGAGCGGGTCGCCCTGCTCGGCCCGAACGGCGCGGGCAAGACGACGCTGGTGCTGCACCTCAACGGCATCCTCACCCCGGGGCACGGCAGCGTCGAGGTGGCCGGGCTGCCGGTGGACCGAAGCACTGTCAAGGAGATCCGCCGTCGGGTCGGCGTGGTGTTCCAGGACCCGGACGACCAGCTGTTCATGCCGACGCGTGCGGGACGACGTCGCGTTCGGACCGGCGAACTTCGGCGTCACCGGTGCCGAGCTCGCGGCCCGGGTCGACGCCGCGCTGGCCGCTGTCGACATGGCCGACCTCGGTGACCGCTCCCCCATGCACCTGTCGGGTGGGCAACGGCGGCGGGTGGCGCTGGCCACCGTGCTGGCCTGCGAGCCGGACATCCTGGTGCTCGACGAGCCGTCGGCCAACCTCGATCCGGTCGCCCGGCGCGAGCTGGCGGAGGTGCTGCTGCGGCTCGACCGGACCATGCTGATGGTCACCCACGACCTGCCGTACGCCCTGCAGCTCTGCCCGCGCAGCGTGGTGCTGGACGATGGCGTGGTGGTCGCCGACGGCCCGACCCGCGACATACTCGCGGATCCCGAGCTGCTCCGAGCGCACCGGCTGGAGCTACCGTTCGGCTTCCAGCTGGCTTAGCTCGTCGCCACCCAGCGACGCTTCGCACACACCGCCGGTAGCCGGCACACATGTCCGGACACGTGTACCGGCACCCTCCGGTATGTGCCGCGGCGCGGGGCGGGGTCGAGGTGGCGGCCGGGCGGCAAGGGAGGGTGCTCGGCGCTGGCGGTCAGCGCTGGGGTGCCTGCGGGTACCCGGGAGGCGAGCTCAGCGGATCGTCGCCGCCGTCCTCGGGAGGCGGCGGGGCGTGACCGGGCTCGCCCGCGGCCGGCCGTGCGAGGGTCGACGGCGGCGTCGGCGCGCCCGGTGGTGGTGGCGGGGCGGGGATGCCTGGAACACCACCGTTCCCGGCCGGTGGCTGGGACGGAACGCGGTCGGGCTGCGGCGGCCTCGGTTGCGGAGCGCGCGGCTGCGGTGACGGGATGGGCAGGCCCGGCGCGACGGGGTTCATCGCGGGCATCTCCTGCCGGGCCTCGGCCTCGGCGGCCGCGACCACCCGGGCGATCTCGGGGTCGGTCGTCGTGTCGAACCAGTCCTTGACCAGCTCGTCGTCCTCCTCCGGACGGCTAGCCACGAAGTCGTCCGGGCTGGGCTGGTAGCGGAAGACGCCGTCCTCACCGGGCGCGCCCAGCATCCTGGTGAAGCCCTCCAGCGCTCTCCCGAAGTCGCTGGGCACCAGCCACACCTTGTTCGCCTCGCCCTGGGCCATCTGCGGCAGGGTCTGCAGGTACTGGTAGGCGAGCAGCTCCGGAGTCGGCTTGCCGGCCTTGATCGCGGCGAACACCTTCTCGATCGCCTTGGCCTGGCCCTGGGCCTGCAGGTAGCGGGCTGCGCGGTCGCCCTGCGCCCGCAGGATGTGCGACTGCCGCTCCGCCTCGGCAGCCAGGATCGTGGCCTGCTTCGCGCCTTCCGCGGTGAGTACCTGGGACTGCTTGCTGCCTTCCGCGCTGCGGATCGCCGCCTCCCGCTGGCCCTCGGCGGTGAGGATCATCGCGCGCTTCTCGCGGTCGGCCTTCATCTGCCGCTCCATCGACTCCTGGATGGACGGCGGCGGGTCGATCGCCTTGAGCTCCACCCGGGCCACCCGGATGCCCCAGCGTCCGGTCGCCTCGTCCAGCACGCCGCGGAGCTGCCCGTTGATCTCGTCCCGCGAGGTCAGGGTGTCCTCTAGGCTCATCCCGCCGACCACGTTGCGCAGCGTGGTGGTGGTGAGCTGCTCGACGCCGATGATGTAGTTGGATATCTCGTAGACCGCCGACTTCGGGTCGGTGACCTGGAAGTACACCACGGTGTCGATCGACACCGTGAGGTTGTCCTGGGTGATCACCGGCTGCGGCGGGAACGACACGACCTGCTCGCGGAGGTCGATGCGGGCCCGGATCTTGTCGATGAACGGCACCAGGAAGGTCAGCCCGGGGGTTGCCGTTCCCTTGTACTTGCCGAGCCGCTCGATCACCGCGGCGGTCGCCTGCGGGATGACCTGCACCGCTTTGACCACCGCGACGATGACGAGCACCACGATGAGGATGACGAGCACCGCCACCAGCAGCTGCTCCACGAGCCCTCCCCTACTCCTGCGAGAGCACCACGGCGGTGGCGCCCGAGATCTCCATGACCATGACCCGTGCACCGGGCTCGATGACCTGGCCGTGGTCGTAGGACCGCGCAGACCATACTTCCCCGCCGATCTTCACCTGGCCGCCGTGCGAGTCGACCCGGCTCACCACCAGCGCCGGGCCACCGACGAGCGCCTCGACGCCCGTCGGCGCATGGGGCGCCGTCCGGTGCAGCCGCCGGCGAAGCATCGGCCTGGCGAGCAGCAGCAGGACGACCGACACCGCGCCGAAGACCAGCACGTCCACGAGTAGGGATCCACCGAGCAGCGACGAGAGTGCCGCGGCCAGCGCGCCGCCGCCGAGCATGACCAGCACGAAGTCGCCGGACAACACCTCGGCGATGATCAGCACGATGCCGAGGATCAGCCAGATGACGGCGACCACAATCCGATCATGCCAGAGAAGGCGCCTCCTCCGGGACCGGACTACGGAGCCGTTCATCGTGCCGCCGGGCACTCCTGACGACCGGCCGCAAGCGACCGGCGCGTCGCTTACCTGGCAGACGTGCCGGCCCGGGCTGGGATGGCTAACCTGTCGGCCGTGCCCTGTCCCTCCGCGACGATGACCGTCTGGGCGTCGGCCTGGCTGGCCGGCGCCGCCGCCCCGGATGACGTGCTCGACGCGCTCGCGCCGTGGGCGGAGGCCCACGACGCGCTCGCCACCCACCCGGCCGCTTCGCACACCGGACTGCCCGGACCGACCGAGCCTCCGACGTCGGTGGCCTTCCTGCTCGCAGCCCTGCGACGGGCCGGGGCGGGCACCCGATCCCCGGCCCGACTGGTGCTGCCGGTGGCCGGCGATGTCCGCGGGCTGCCCGGTCCAGGACCGTTCAGTCAGGCCGCCACCGACGCCGGCGAGGGGGTGCTGTTCCCGGACTCGGGCTTGGGCCTGGTCCCGTCGACGATCGGCGACGGGCTGCTGCGGTGGACTGTGCACTACCTGCCGGACCCGGTTTCCCCGGCGGAGAACGCCTCGCTGCCGGAGGCCGAGTACGGATTGCGCGAGCAGGTGCGCCGGTCCACCTCGACGTTGATCGCGCACGGGGTGGCCCGGCACCGGGCCGGGGTGCGCGAGGAGATCGATGCGGCGCTGAAGGCCCGGCCGCGCACGCTCTGGCCGGACGGCATGCCCGCGCGGGCCCTGCGGGTGCTGCAGCAGGCGGACGAGGTGGAGGCGATCCTGGCCGCGGCGACGATCGACGATCCCGGGGGTGCGCTCACCGCGACGGCGGCGCAGGCGCGCGGTGCGGCGCTCCGTCCGCTGGCCACCGCGGTACGCGAGGCCAGGCGGGCCGCGGTCGCCGAGGCGGTCCGCGTCCTCGTCCCAGGCTGACCGACCCTCCTAGGAGGGTGCTAGCCCGGGCGGGTACGCCCCGGTTCACAGCAGCCGGGCGCGCACGGCTCGCCGTTCCGCGGGCAGCCACCGGCCGGAACGGCACCGAGCCGCCGTGGCGCCGTGCCGGACGTGTGCTCCGCCATCAGCTCCGCGACCATCCCAGCGAACCGTGGGTCGGCGCCCGCCGTGGCCGCCCTGGCGAACCTCATACCCAGCGCGGCGGCCTTCGCGGCCGCCTCGGTGTCCAGGTCCCACACCACCTCGAGGTGATCGGCCACGAAGCCGACCGGGCACACCGTCACGGCCGTGACCCGGTCCTCGCTCAGGGCCGAGAGGTGCTCGACGATGTCCGGCGCCAACCACGGCACCAGCGGTGGCCCGGAACGGGACTGCCACACCACGTCGTAGTCGGCGATCCCGAGCTCGGCGGCCACCAGGCCGGCCGCCTCGGCGACCTGCCGGGAGTAGCGGTGACCCCCCTCGGCGAGCAGCCCGGCGGCGGCGTCGGCGGCCAGTGGCACCGAGTGCGCGGTGAACACCAGCCGGGCGTCTGGCGAGTGCACAGCCTGCACCGCGTCCGCGTTCGCGGACACGAACAGCGGGTGGTCGAAGAACTGCCGCAGCTTCACCAGCTCCGGCGCCCCCGCTTCGACGGACGCGCGCGCCCTGGCGATGTCCTCGCCGTACTGCCGGCAGGCCGAGTACCCGCCGTATGCGCTGGTCACGAACACCGCCGCGCACCGGACGCCGTCGGCGGCCATCCGCGCGACGGTGTCTTCCACCAGCGGATGCCAGTTCCGGTTGCCGAAGTAGACCGGCAGGTCGACCAGTGGCCGCACCGCCTCGATCAGCTCACGGTTCCGCTCGTTGATCGGCGAGACGCCGCCGAGGCGCCGGTAGTGCTCGGCCACCGCGTCCAGCCGCTCGGGCGGCACCTCGCGGCCACGGGTCACGTTCGCCAGGAACGGCCGGATGTCGTCCAGTCCCTCCGGTCCGCCGAACGAGAGCACGAGCAGCGCGTCGAATGGCCGATCCGGCGACTTGTCGTTCGAACTACCCACGACAAGTGCGACTTGTCGTTCGAAAAACCCGCGACAAGTCGGTCACGGGCCGGAGGCACCGGTGTCATCGCTCAGCGGCACCGGTGTCGCTGGAGCCACTCCCACCGCGTGGAACCCGCCGTCCGCCCACACCATCGAACCCGTGGTGGCCGGCAACCAGTCGGAGAGCAGCGCGCAGCAGGTGCGGGCCACCGGCTCGGGGTCGTTCACGTCCCAGCCCAGCGGCGCGCGCCCGTTCCAGGCCTCCTCGAACGCAGCGAACCCCGGGATCGACTTCGCCGCCATGGTCTTCACCGGGCCCGCCGCCACCAGGTTGACCCGAATGCCCAGCGGCCCGAGGTCGCGGGCGAGGTAGCGACAGGTGGACTCCAGCGCCGACTTCGCCACACCCATCCAGTCGTAGGCGGGCCAGGCCTGCCGGTTGTCGAAGTCCATGCCGACGATCGAGCTGCCGGGCCCGAGCAGTGGCAGCGCGGCCACCGCGAGCGACTTCAACGAGAACGCGGACACCTGCAGCGTGGTGGCGACGTCCTCCCACGGGGCGCTGAGGAACGCGCCGTCACCGAGGCAGGACGCCGGCGCGAAACCGATCGAGTGCAGCACCCCGTCCAGCCCGTCGACGTGCTCCCCCACCCGGTCGGCCAACGAGTCGAGCTGCCCCTGGTCGGACACGTCGAGCTCGATCACCGGCGCGGGCTCGGGAAGCCGCTTGGCGATCCGCTCCACCAGCCCCTGCCGGCCGAACCAGGTGAGCACCACGGTGGCGCCCTGCCGCTGGGCGACCCGAGCCACGTGGAACGCGATCGAGGCATCCGTGATCACCCCGGTGATCAGGATGCGCTTGCCCGCCAGCAGTCCGCCCATCGAGCCTCCTTGCACGTGGATCAGTGCCCCATGCCCAGTCCGCCGTCCACCGGCAGCACCGCCCCGGTCACGTAGCCGGCGGCGTCCGACGCCAACCACAGCACCGCGGCGGCGATCTCGTCGGGTGCGGCGATCCGGCCGAGTGGGATCTGCCCGAGGATCTCGGCCTGCCGGGCCTGTCCCAGTGCGGCCGTCATGTCGGTGTCGACGAACCCGGGGGCGACCACGTTGGACGTGATGCCCCGCGACCCCAGCTCGCGGGCGATCGACCGGGCCAGCCCGACCAGCCCGGCCTTGCTCGCCGCGTAGTTGACCTGCCCGGCACCGCCGGAGAGACCGACGACCGAGGACAGGAACACGATCCGGCCGCGGCGGGCCTTCAGCATCCCCCGCGCCGCGCGCTTGGCCACCCGGAACGCCGCGGTGAGATTGGCGTCGAGCACCCTGGTGAACTGCTCCTCGGTCATCCGCAGCAACAGCGTGTCGTCGGTGATCCCGGCATTGCTGACCAGCACCTCGACCGGCCCATGCGCCTCCTCGGCCGCCGCGAACGCGGCGTCCACCTGCGCGCTGTCGGTCACGTCGCAGTTCACCGGGAGCAGCTCCGCGGGCAGGTCCTCGGGCGGGCCGGCGCCGCGGTGGGTGACCGCGACCTGGTCCCCCGCCTTGGCGAACGCCTTGGCGATCGCCAACCCGATGCCGCGGTTGCCGCCGGTCACCAGCACGCTACGTCCCACGTTGGTGATCGTGCCGGGTGCCGGCGCCGGGCGCGCACGCAGGGGTGCCGCCCGGCGGTCGGCTGCCGGAACCGACTGGCGCTACGCCCCGCCGGAGAGCTTCTCGCGAAGCGCGGCCAGCTGCTCGTCGCTGGCAAGCGTGCCGCCGTCCGAGGACGCGGTGTCCGAGGAGTAGTTGCTCGGGCTCTCCTCGGTGGCAGTGTCACCGGCGGCAGCGGCAGCGGCGTCTGCCTCGGCCGCCTTCTTGATCTGGCGGATGTGCTGCTCGAAGCGGGTGTGCGCGTCGGCGTACTGGGCCTCCCACTCCTGCCGCTGGGCCTCGTAGCCGTCCTGCCACTCCTGGGTCTCGACGTCGAAGCCCTCGGGGTAGATGTAGTTGCCCTCGGTGTCGTACTCCGCGGCCATCCCGTACTTCGTCGGGTCGAACTCGGAGTCGGCCGTCATGCCCTCGTTGGCCTGCTTCAGCGACAGCGAGATCCGGCGCCGGTCGAGGTCGATGTCGATGATCTTGACCATCGCGTCGTCGCCGACCTGCACGACCTGCTCGGGGATCTCGACGTGCCGCTCGGCCAGCTCGGAGATGTGCACCAGCCCCTCGATGCCCTCCTCGACGCGAACGAACGCGCCGAACGGCACCAGCTTGGTGACCTTGCCGGGGACGATCTGGCCGATGGCGTGGGTCCGGGCGTACATCCGCCACGGATCTTCCTGGGTGGCCTTCAGCGAGAGCGAGACCCGCTCGCGGTCCAGGTCGACGTCCAGCACCTCGACGGTGACCTCCTGGCCGACCTCGACGACCTCGCTCGGGTGGTCGATGTGCTTCCAGGACAGCTCGGAGACGTGCACCAGCCCGTCCACGCCGCCGAGGTCGACGAACGCGCCGAAGTTGACCACCGAGGACACGACGCCCTTGCGGACCTGGCCCTTGGCGAGCTGGTTGAGGAACTCGCTGCGCACCTCGGACTGGGTCTGTTCCAGCCAGGCCCGCCGGGAGAGCACGACGTTGTTCCGGTTCTTGTCCAGCTCGATGATCTTGGCTTCGATCTTGCGGCCCACATAGGGCTGCAGGTCCCGAACCCGGCGCATCTCCACCAGCGAGGCCGGCAGGAAGCCGCGCAGCCCGATGTCCAGGATCAGGCCGCCCTTGACGACCTCGATCACGGTGCCCTCGACCGGTTCGTCGGCCTCCTTGAGCGCCTCGATCGTGCCCCACGCGCGCTCGTACTGTGCGCGCTTCTTGGACAGGATCAGCCGGCCCTCCTTGTCCTCCTTCTGCAGGACGAGGGCCTCGACGTGCTCGCCGACCTCGACCACGTCGGCCGGGTCGACGTCGTGCTTGATGGACAGCTCTCGGGAGGGGATGACGCCTTCGGTCTTGTAGCCGATGTCGAGCAGGACTTCGTCTCGGTCGACCTTGACGATGGTTCCTTCGACGATGTCGCCGTCGTTGAAATACTTGATCGTCTGGTCGACGGCGGCGAGGAAGTCCTCCCCCGTCCCGACGTCGTTCACTGCGACCTGTGGCGTGTTCGGGACGGTGGTGGTGTCGGTGGACATGCGGTGGGTTGCTCCGGTAGGGATATGTGAGGGCAGTTGTTGGCGCGAAATCGAAAGGGCAGAGCTGACCCGACGGATCCCGGGCAGCACAGAGTTCACGCTGCACTCGATCGTACGCGTGTCCCGATCAGGGCGGCAATGCAGCCCCCCGCTGAGATGCTGACCCAAAAGCTGACCCAGAGCCGACAATGAGCCGCCCGTGACCGCTCCCCGACCTGGCCCGCTGACCAGCGCCGAGCTCGCGCTCGGCACCGTCGGCTACGCCAGGCGCGCGGCCGACGCCGCCGAGTCACGCCAGGCCAACCGGGCGTGGTGGGACGCGGACGCCGACGACTACCAGGCGGCCCACGGTGGCGATCTCGGTGACGTCGAGTTCCTGTGGTGCCCGGAGATGCTCCGGGAGTCCGAGGCGCGGCTGCTCGGTGACCCCGCCGCGCTCGCCGGTGTCCGCGTGCTCGAGGTCGGCTGCGGCGCCGCGGCGTGCAGTCGCTGGCTGCGTGCCCGCGGGGCGACGGCCGTCGGCCTCGACCTGTCCGGCGGGATGTTGCGGCAGGCGAACGCCGCCGCGGCGCGGACCGGGATCGCCGTGCCGCTGGTGCAGGCCAGCGCCGACCAGCTGCCGTTCGCCGATGGGGCTTTCGACCTCGCCTGCTCGGCGTTCGGGGCGATCGCCTTCGTCGCGCATCCCGAGGTCGTCATGGCCGAGGTCGCGCGGGTGCTGCGGCCAGGCGGGCGATGGGTGTTCGCCACGAACCACCCGATGCGGTGGATCTTCCCCGACGACCCGTCGGCCGCCGGGCTGACCATCAACCAGTCCTATTTCGACCGCACGCCGTACGTCGAGTTCGACGCGGCGGGGCGGGCGACCTACGTCGAGCACCACCGGACGCTGTCCGACCGGGTGCGCGACATCGTGGCCGCCGGTCTCGTGCTCGAGGACCTGGTCGAGCCGGAGTGGCCGGAAGGCCTGACCCGGACCTGGGGGCAGTGGTCGCCGTTGCGCGGCGGCCTCTTCCCCGGCACCGTGATCTTCTGCTGCCGCAAGCCCGGACCGCGCCCGGCGTGATCACTGGAAGGTTGCCCGGCAGGGACGCCTAAGCTGAGCAGGTGGCGATCTCCCCGAAGGAACTGCCGGCCCTGCCGCCCGAGCTGAGGGCCGAGCAGCTCGCCGAGCGGCTGGGCATCCAGATCGTCTCGTGGGATCCGGAGCGTCTGGTCGGCACGATGCCGGTGGAGGGCAACCGGCAGCCGTTCGGCCTGCTGCACGGCGGGGCGAGCGCGGCGTTGGCCGAGACGCTCGGCTCGGTGGGGGCCGCGCTGCACAGCATGCCGCAGCGGTTCCCGGTCGGCCTGCAGCTGAGCTGCACCCATCACCGCGGCGTGACCCAGGGGCTGGTCACCGGGATCGCCAGTCCGCTGCACGTCGGGCGCACCGCGTCGACCTTCCAGATCGTGATCACCGACGAGTCCGGCCGCCGGGTCTGCACCGCCCAGCTGACCTGCATCCACCTGGACGGGCCGCCCGGCAGGCGCTCCGTCGACTATGCCCCTTCCTCGGATCAAGTGTCCCCGGGCCAGGTGTCGTAACGTCGAGCCGTGCGTGGCCGCGGTGTGGCAGTCATCGGGTGTGCGATAGCCCTGACCTGCGGGCTGCTGGGCTGCGCGCCCGCCCCGGCCGACCCGGGGCGCCCCACCTACCAGCTTCCGCCGGAGACCGTGCGGCCTAACGAGGCGCCGCTGCAGCTGCCGGCCGTGACCGAGGACGACGCGACGTTCACGCTGATCGGTCTGACCGCCGGGATGCCGAGCGTCGTCGGCAGCCACGCGGAATGGCCGGCGAAGGGCCAGTTCGTGCGGATCCGGGTGGTCGTGGTCAACACCGGTCGCAGCACCCTGCCGTTCGACTCGAGCCGGCAGCAGCTGATCACGGCCGACGGCGTCGCGCATTCGCCGGACAATGAGGCGATGACGATCAAGCGTCAGCCGACCAAGTTCGAGCTCGGCGCCAACGTGCGGCTGGAGTTCGATCTCTACTACGACGTTCCGGTCGAGGCGAAGCCGGTCGCGCTGCGGGTCTTCGGCGGTGGCACGCCGTTCAACCGGCAGGACACCGGGACCGACATCCCGCTCGGCTAGGAGGGTGCTGATCAATGCCGCTCGTCGCGAGCGGCGATCCAGGTGGATGCATCGCAAGGCGGAGGAGGGGCCGATACCTGGTCGTATCGGCCCCGACGACAACGCAGCGAGGCGCCGCCTGGGCGACGCGCAGCAGAGCATGCATTGGTCAGCACCCTCCTAGCGGACGCCTCAGCCTTCGTCGACGCTCAGGTCGCCGCCGAGGTATGCCGCCCGCACCTCGGGGTCGTGGAGCAGATCGGAGGCCTTCGACGACTTGACCACCCGGCCGGTCTCGAGAACGTAGGCGCGATCCGCGAGCTGCAGCGCCTGCTGCGCGTTCTGCTCGACGAGCAGGACCGTCGTGCCCCGCTTGTTGATCTCGGCGATGATCGAGAAGATCTGCGTGACCAGCATCGGGGCCAGGCCCATCGACGGCTCGTCGAGCAACAGCACCTTCGGCTTGCTCATCAGTGCTCGGCCGATCGCGATCATCTGTTGCTCGCCGCCGGACATCGTGCCGCCGAACTGACCCTTCCGCTCGGCGAGCCGCGGGAAGAGGCCGTATACCTCGTCCAGCTCCTCGGTGTGCTTGCCCTTGCGGGCGTAGGCCCCCATCAGCAGGTTCTCCTGCACGGTCATCCCGGGGAACACCCCGCGGCCCTCCGGGGCCTGCCCGATGCCGGCGATCACCCGCTTGTGGCCGGGCACCTTGGAGATGTCCCGGCCTTCGAAGGTGAGCTTCCCCGACGTCAACGGGCGCAGGCCGGAGATGGTCTTGAGGGTCGTGGTCTTGCCGGCACCGTTCGCGCCGATCAGGGTGACGACCTCGCCCTCGTCGACCTCCAGGGTGACCCCTTTCAGCGCCGCGATCTTGCCGTAGTGCACGTGGATGTCGCTGACCTCAAGAAGCATCGGTGCCAGCCCCCAGGTACGCCTCGATCACCTTGGGGTTGCCCTGCACCTCGCGCGGCAGCCCCTCCGCGATCTTCTGGCCGAAGTCCAGCACGGCGATCCGGTCGCTGATGTGCATGACCAGTCCCATGTCGTGCTCGATCAGCAGCACCGTCCGGCCGCCGTCGCGGATCTTGCGGATCAGCGACTGCAGCCCTTGCTTCTCGGCCGGGTTCATGCCCGCGGCCGGCTCGTCGAGCAGCAGCAGCTGCGGATTGGTGGCCAGCGCGCGGGCGATCTCCAGCCGGCGCTGGTCGCCGTACGGGAGGTTCTTCGCGGTCTCCTGGGCGCGATGCGCGATCCCGACGAACTCGAGCAGCTCCATCCCGTCGGCGCGGCCCTGACGCTCCTCGCGGCGGTGCAACGGGAACCCGAGAGCCGCACCGATCGCCCCGGTTCGATGATGGGTGTCCGCAGCGACCTGCACATTCTCCAGCGCCGACATGTTGTGGAACAAGCGCACGTTCTGGAACGTCCGCGCGATCCCGGTCCTGGTCACTCGGTACCGCTTCTGGCCGTCGATCCGCTCGCCGGCGAAGCGCACTTCGCCGGCCGTGGGCCGGTAGACGCCGGTGACCACGTTGAACACAGTGGTCTTGCCGGCGCCGTTCGGCCCGATCAGGGCGAAGATCTGGCCGCGAGCGATCGATAGGTCGACCTCGGAGAGCGCCACCACGCCGCCGAAACGCATCGTGAGCTCGCGTAGCTCCAGCGCGGGCTCGCCGTCCCCCGACGTCGTCGTTTCTGTGGTCGTCATTTGGCCTCCACCGACTCGGTGCCACCAGGCCCGGCGACCTCCCCGCCCATCGACGCCATCGCTCCGGTCGGGTCCTTGAGCTCCGCCCGCCGCCTGCGGGAGGGCCAGATGCCTTCCGGTCGCAGCGCCATCATCGCCACCAGCGCCGCTCCGAAGATCAGGATGCGGTACTCGTCGAACCCACGGAAGCGCTCCGGCAACCAGGCGATCAGGAAGGCGCCGAGGATGACCCCGGGTATGTTCCCGGAACCGCCGAGCACGACCGCGGCGAGAATCGTCGCGGACAGGATGAACAGGAAGTCGTTCGGCCCGATGAAGATCCGCTGCCCGGCGAACACCACACCGGCCAGGCCACCGATCATCGCGCCGATCATGAAGGCGAGCAGCTTGAACTTGAACGTCGGGACGCCCATCAGCTCGGCGGCGTCCTCGTCCTCGCGGATCGCCGCCCACGCCCGCCCCACCCGGCTGCGCTCCAGCCGGCGGGAGAAGATGATCACTGCCACGATCAGCGCCAGGACCAGGTAGTAGTAGGGCAGCGGGTCGAGCAGGAACTCCACCCCGAAGAGCGGCGGCGGGTGCGGGATGTTCGTGATGCCGCGGGCACCGCCGATCTCCTCGGTGTTGTTGGCGGTGATCCGGATGATCTCACCGAACCCGAGGGTGACGATCGCCAGGTAGTCGCCGCGCAGCCGCAGCGTCGGAGCGCCGAGGATCAGCCCGGACAGCGCGGTCAGCCCGACGCCGACGACAAGCGTCGCCCAGAAGTTCCAGCCGTAGGTGGTGCCGAAGTAGGCCAGGGTGTACGCGCCGATGGCGAAGAACGCGACGTAGCCCGAGGTCGAGCAGCCCGGCCTGGCCCACCACGATGTTCAGCCCGAGGGCGAGCACGATGTAGATCCCGATCGGGTTGAACAGCAACGACGTCCAGTCCGTGAAAGGCGACATGAACGACGCGACGAACGGCAGCGGCAGCAGTGCGGCGACCCCGATCAGCGCCAGGTACACCGCCCAGCGCTGCCACCCGGACGCGTCGGCCCACCAGTCCCGGAGCCGGTCCAGGCCGTCACCAAAGGTCTGCCGGATGCGCGCGAGCGGACTCTGGTTGTTCACACACCTCACCCCCGCTCAGACTCGGGCCTGCTGTAGGGACTCACCCAGGATGCCGGTTGGCCGGAACAGCAGCACGACGACGAGCACGACGAATGCGATGACGTCCTTCCACTCGGAGCCGAAGAAGATCGCCCCCCAGTTCTCGATCAAGCCGAGCAGGAATCCGCCGAGCAGTGCACCGCGGATGTTGCCGATGCCGCCCAGCACGGCCGCGGTGAAGGCCTTGATACCGAGGATGAACCCCATCCGGTAGTCCACGTTCTCGATCTGCAGCGCGTAGAGCACCCCCGCGACGCCGGCCATCGCACCGCCGAGCAGGAACGTCATGCGGACGATGGTGTCGATGTTGACGCCCATCAGCACGGCCGCCTCGGGATCCTGGGCGGTGGCCCGGATCCCGCGGCCGATCCGGGTGCGGTTCACCACCTGGTCCAGCAGCACCATCATCACGACGGCGGCCACGAACACGATCAGGTCGTTGATCCGCACGTCGAAGGTGCCGATGGAGAACAAGATGTCGCGCTCCACCACCCGCGGAACCGGGGTCTGCAGCCGGCCGGGACGGTCGAATACGTTCGGGATGACGATCAGCGCGAAGAACTCCTGCAGGAACAGCGAGGCGCCGATCGCGGAGATCAGGGCGGCCAGCCGGGACGCACCCTTCTTCCGCAGTGGTCGGTAGGCGATCCTTTCCAGCAGCACCGCCGCGCCGCCGGCGGCTGCCATCGCGCATACGAGCAGCAGGAGCAACAGGCCGATCAGCGCGAACCCGGTCAGCGGCCCGGGCACCCCGACGAGGGTCAGCACGAACAGGGTGGCCATCGCCCCGATCATGAAGATCTCGGAGTGCGCGAAGTTGATCAGCCGAAGGACGCCGTAGACCATCGTGTAGCCGAGCGCGACCAGGGCGTAGATCGCCCCGACGGCGAGGCCGCCGACCGTGCTCGGCCCTAGTTGCTGGAGGAAGCTGTCGAACACGTCAGGTCCCTCCGATGGACTCCACGATTCGAACGACGCAGGGGCGGGAGCACCTTATCGGCGCTCCCGCCCCTTTCTGGCGGATGCCGGACGGCAACACTCAGGGCAGCTTGGCTTCCTGAGAGTTGCCGAGCAGGTTGAACTGCGTTCCCGCAACCTGGTAGACGAAGATCTCGTTTGCCACGATCTCGCCGTTCGGCTTGAACTTGATCGGCTTGGACAACCCCTCGAAGTTGATCGTCGCGAGGTAGTTGTTGATCGCGTCGGGCGTGGTGTTGCCCGCCTTGATCGCGTTGATGAACGTGGTGGCCGAGTCGAAACCCTCGGTGGAGTAGATCGCCGGCGGGGTGTTGAACGCCTGCTGGTACTGCTCACTGAAGGCCTGCAACTGCGGGCTGAGCCCGGTGCCTGACGGGATCGCACACGGGCAGCCGAGGACGGCACCCTGAGCGGCCTGCTCGCCGGCTCCGGTGATGAGACCGGCGTCGAGCGAGCCGTCCCCGGAGGCGAACACCGCGGTGACGCCACCGTCGCGCAGCTGCTTGAGCAGCCGGCCGGCCTGCTGGTAGTAGCCACCGTAGAAGATCACCTGTGGGTTGGCGGCCTTCACCTTGGCCACCGTGGAGGAGTACTCCGGGGCGTCCTTGGCGAACTTGTCGGTGCCGGTCGTGATGCCCTTGTCCACGAACGTCTTGGCAGCCGACTCGGCGATGCCGACGCTGTACTCCTGGTCGTCGCTGATCACGAAGGCCGATGTCGGCGCCCTGGCAGTGATCAGGAAGTTGGCGATCGCCGGGCCCTGGTCGTTGTCGTTGGCCACGACACGGTGCCAGTACTTCCAGCCGTTCTCGGCGAGACCCGGGTTGGTCGCCGACGGCGACACGCTCGGGATCTTGCCCTGCTCCAGGATCGGGCCGACCGCCTTGGACTCACCGGAGAAGGCCGGGCCGATCATCGCGATGACCTTGTCCTGCTGGATGGCCTGGGTGGCCAGCGGGACGGCCTGCGTCGGGTTGCCCTGGCTGTCGTAGTTGACGAGCTCGAGCTTCGCCGGTGGGTTCGTCGCGTTGTACTGGTCGATGGCCAGCTTCGCGCCGTTGTTCGGCGGGATGACGATGCCGGAGTTCTCGCCGGTCAGGTCACCCATGAAGCCGATCTTGAGGGTCTGGCCGCCGGAGGGAGCGCCACCGCCACCGCCGCATGCCGCCACCCCGAGGGTCAGCGCCAGCGCAGCGGCGAGGAACGCACCGCGGCGAGCAATCTTCGCTTGCACCGTTGCAGTCCTTTCCAAAAGATCGATCAAGGCACTGGCCAGATCCCGGCCGTACCGTTTTGGCCCGAATTGGAACCAACCTGTCGTACAGCCCGTTTGCCCGGCGGTCGATACACGGACAGTAAGGTGTTACTCAGTCGTTACGGCCGAGCGGGTGACCCTACGCGAACTCCTCGATCACCGCGTCCGCGACCGTCCGCATGGTCGTCCGACGGTCCATCGCGGTGCGCTGAATCCAGCGGAACGCTTCGGGTTCGGTCATCTTCTGCCGGGTCATCAGCAGGCCCTTCGCCCGGTCCACCGCCTTGCGGGTCTCGAGCTTCTCCTGCAGCGACGCGACCTCGTCCTCGAGCGCCTGTACCTCGGCGAACCGGGAGACGGCCAGCTCGATGGCGGGCACCAGCTCGTGCCGGGCGAACGGTTTGACCAGGTAGGCCATGGCGCCGGCGTCCCGCGCGCGTTCGATCAGCTCCCGCTGGCTGAACGCGGTGAGCATGACCACCGGGGCGATCCGCTCCGCCACGATCGTGCCGGCCGCCTCGATCCCGTCGACCTTCGGCATCTTGATGTCCATGATCACCAGGTCGGGCCGGAGCTTGCGGGCCATCTCGACCGCGGCGCTCCCGTCGCCGACCTCGCCGACGACGTCGTAGCCCTCCTCGCGGAGCATCTCGGCCAGGTCGAGTCGGATCAGCGCCTCGTCCTCCACAAGGAGTACTGAATGCCGTCCTGAACTCTGGGTCACGACACTGGCCTCACGACACCGCCTCCTCGCGGGCCCGCGCGCCCGCGCGTCCGGTGGGTGCACCGGAATCAGCGAGCGTACCGGGCTACGCTTGGCATGCCGGCGTGATCTTCGGCCACGTTCCTCAGGCGCCCCCGTAGCCCAATCGGCAGAGGCAGCGGACTCAAAATCCGTCCAGTGTGCGTTCGAGTCGCACCGGGGGCACTCGCTCTGAGCAGCGAAAACATCGGGTTATGCATTAGTCTATATGATCTTTGTCCATGGGCTTGTCCATGAGTACACTTCTGACATGGGCAAACGGGGGGCTGCCGGTCGGCCGAAGGGCAGCATCCGTCAGCGCGGCGACACCCTTCAGGTCCGGTACTTCGCCGGCAACGACCCGGTGACGGGCAAGGACGTCTATCTCGTCTGAGACGATCAACGGCACCGACAAAGCCGCGTGGCGCAAGGCGGACGACAAGCTCGCCGAGTTCCGGACGCAGGTGAACAAGCAGCGCGCACACCGAGTCGTCGGTCTCGCTCGGCGTACGCGCTCGACGAGTGGATGCGGGTCAGCGAGCTGGAGGACAGCACGCGCAAGACCTACGAGGGATATATAGAGCGCACGATCCGACCCGCCCTCGGCGCGGTCGCGGTCAGGAAGCTGGACGCGCGCACCCTAGAGAGCCTCTATACGGAGTTGCGGCCTGTTCCAGAGCAGTGTCGAGGAGCTGCTGCATCTCCGGTCTCGGTCGGAGTGTCGGCTTCTGATGCCAAGCGGCGACCGTCCGGACAGCGATTCCGAGCCGCTCCGCAAAGGATTCGTTTGACAACCGGAGCGCAGCTTGCAATGCGCACGCGCTGTGGCCCGTCCACTTGGTCATCCCATCCATCTACTAGCCGATGTTCGCCGGAAAATGCGCTGTGGCTGCACTGCTTATGCACTGAAACTGCATCGATGATGCATGGAATGCTCGGCGAGTTCGCCGTTGACTTCCTGGCATGGAAAGCAGGCGACCGAGCAGCAACCGACTCCTAGGCCTACCGGCGGCTGCGGACGTATTCGACAACCGTCCTGAGGTCGGTGCTGATGTCATCGAGTCGATCTGCGATCTCCCCAAGCGACGCTCGATCGATTCCACTCTGGATCCCAAGGTCTGGGTGTTCTTTGCAATGGGTTCAACGGGCTCTGGTGGCTGGCGCCCATCCAGAACTGCATCGATGTGCTGTGGGTGCCATCCGAGCGTTGTCGAGAGGGCTTGCAGCGTCCTTGCGCTTCGCTGCTCCTCAACGGTGTGGTGCTGAATCTCGCGGACTATCGCTCGCGATACCTGCGAGCGCTCCGCCAACTCGCCTTGAGGCCAACCGAGCTCGGACACCCGTTTGTTGATGGCCTCGGCGACAGCCGCCCAGTCCTCCACACATTCCTCCGAGCTCCGCCTCAGCGCCGAGGTTAGCGGCTCCCTTCCAGTCATCGGCGCGACTCGCGGTTTTTCCCGCGGATCGAGCGATTTTGCATGCTCTCCGTTTGTTTGAAATCAATCAGTATTGCCTGAAATCAGACAGGGACCGATGTCATGACTACGGACAAACCAAGTAGCGCAGACAGAACGACCTTCTACACCGTCGCCGAAACCGCACAGCTGCTGCGCGTCAACGCGATGACGATCTATCGGGCGATCCGCGAAGACGCCTTCCCTGCGATCCGCGTTCGATCCCGCTACGTCGTTCCGGCCGCGGCAGTCGAGCAGCTTGCGGCGCAAGCCGCTGACACGGGGAGCTGCGTCGACATCGCCGCGATGGCAGCCGAGCGCCGATGCCGTGAGGTCGGACGGCTGACCAGAGCGGGGAGGTCAGCGATGAGCGACCCGCAGAACTACGACGAACTGGCCGTAGAGCTGGACGAGCTGGCCGCGGTGCCTACGGACGTGCTGGCCGACTGGGTGACTGCCCAGGGCCGGTGCCTGTGGGAGACCACCTTCGGCGAGCCGCCGGAATGGACCGGCGAGTACGAACCCGACCGCGAGCTGGCAACCCGGCTCTGTGCTGGCTGCCCGGTGCGAGCCGAATGCCTTGAGTTCGAGTTGCGCGTCGGCGGAGCCAGCACGGTCGGCGTCTGGGGCGCGCTCAACGAGGACGATCGGCGTGCTCTGCACAAGGTCTGGTCGGCGCGCCGCTGCGACGACATCGCTCGCTTCCAGGACGACCGCGAGAACGGCGGCGAGCGGCCATGAACGATATGCAGCTCGTCCTCGGCGGTATGGCCGCACTCGCCGTGCTGTCCGTAGCGATCAAGGTATGGGCCGGCATCAGGCGGGCCAAGGTCGCCGCGGAGATCGCCAGAGTCGGAACCAGCCCGGTATCGCTGCTATGGCGAGTCCTCGTCGCCGCAGCAGTGATCGCCGGCGTGCAGTGGCTGGTGCTCACCCACTTCTCATCGAATATGACGTTGGTGTGGGTCACGCTCGGCCTACCGGCCCTAGTCACGGCCTATGCGCTCACGAGGTCGCTTACCGTGACGGAGATCGACTCCCACCGGCGCCGGGGTCGACGATGAGCGCGCCGGCTCGGATGATCCGGCAGGCGGTACGCCGAGCATGGCGCTCGGAATCCTGGTACGCGCCTTCTCGGTGATTGCCTACCGGATTCGGCAGGTACCGCGTGATCTGGTTCGGCTGTCCTGGTTCGTCGCGCGCGGACATGGCCGCTGGATCGCTAAGGCGTGGACGTTCTTCACCTACGGCGACCTGCGCGCCGACGCCCGCGCGGCTCGGATGGCCGGTGACAGCGAGGCCCGGCGGGCGGCGCAGGAGCTGATCCGCGCCGACTCGCGAGCCCGGTGGGCTCGCTTCGGCGATGTTCGTCGACGGCCTGGGAGCGCGCGCTGGCTGGTCGGTGCGGCTGCGCTCGGTGCTGTGGCTCGTCGACTCGAATGATGCCCCGAGGCGAGATGTGGCCCTGGCTGGCCGCCTGTACGAGCGCTCGTCGCCGACCGCTCGGTGGTTGACCGGTGCTCGTGCCGATCGTGGCCGGCTGTCGCGGTCGGCTGGCTCGTCGCCGCCGTGTACGAGGGCCGGGACAACACACCGGGCGCCGGCTTCCTGGTGCCGCCCGGACCGGGACGACGCCGACTCGTGGGTGGACGAGCGGATGATCTCCCAGGCCCTCGCGCACCTGGGCATCGCGCCGCTGGACCGGTTCTTCAAGGACGGCGGACAGCTCGTCTACACGGTGCCCGCCCGGGTGGACGGCAACGGCACGTACGCCCAGGTGCGGCTGCCGCTCGGCGTGACCGCGGACATGGTGGCCGACCGCCGCGACCGGCTCGCCGCCAACCTCGGCCGGGCGAAGCTGGAGACCTGGCCGACCGAGAGCCGCCGAGGCCGGCCTGCTCGACCTGTGGGTGGCCGACAAGGGCAAGCTCGGCCGCGGCGCCGGGCCGTGGCCGCTGCTCGCCGACGGCGAGGTGGACGTCTTCGACGGCGTGCCGTTCGGCCGGTCGCAGCGCGGCAGATCGCTGAACGCACCGATCATGGAACGCAACTACCTGATCGGCGGCCAGCCCGGACAGGGGAAGTCCTCGGCCGGCCGCACCCTGTGCCTGGGCTGCGTCGCTCGACCCGACCGTCGAGCTCCGCGTCTATGTGTTCGCCTCGAACCCGGACTTCGACCCGTTCGCGCCTCGGCTGTCCGCCTACGTCAAGGGCGACGACGACGAGGCGATCGAGGCGGGGCTCGGCGAGCTGCGCTGGCTGCGGGAGGAGGTCACCCGCCGGGGCAAGCTGCTCGAACGCCACGGCGCGGCGAAGGTGACCCGCAAGCTGGCCAGACACGGTACGCGGGCCTGCACCCGATGGTGGTCATCTTCGACGAGTGCCACGAGATGTTCGAGCACCGCCAAGTACGGCGGAGAAGCCGGACCGCTGGCGATCCGGGTGGTCAAGAAGGCCCGCAAGTGCGGCATCACCCTGCTGTTCCTGACCCAGTCGCCTACGGCCGCGTCGATCCCCAAGGACCTGACTCGCAACTGCTCGAACGGAGTCGCGTTCGCCGTCGCCGACCAGGTGGCCAACGACGGGCTGCTCGGTTCCGGCACGTACCGGCAGGGCATCCGGGCCACCGAGCTGCGCCCCGGCGAGGACCGAGGAACGGCCGTGACCATCGGGTTGACCGCGAACCGGTTCGAGTTGGTCAACACGTTCTACGTGCCGTTCGACGAGGACCGCGACGAGGTAACTCCTGTCATCGCTCGTGGCGATGGCGCTGCTCGTCGAGGCTGGCCGGACGATGCCGCTCAGCGACGCCAACGAGCTCCCTGAGGAACCGCCAGCCGATCATCTCGCCGACATCCAGACTGTCATGCGCGGTGAAGCCCGGGTCCGCACGCACGTCGTCCTGCGCCGGCTCGCCGAGCTGAACCCGACGAGTACGACGACTGGACGTTCGGCGATCTCGCCGCTGCACTGGCCGACTACGAGATCCGCGCGGGCAAGTATCAGGGGAACAAAGTCGTCCGCGCTGAGGAGGTCGGGCAAGCACTTGCCGAGCGTCGAGAACGCGAGGACGACGACCCGGAGTTGTAGGGGACCGCCAGGGACTTTGGGGACTTCTCCCCTCTCGTGTCCCCGGACCCGTCTCCTGGGCTGACCAGCGCTGACGTACATTGGGGAGTCGGATTCGCAGTGCGCCCACACTACGATTCGCCGTGATTTCAGGCCCTACGTAGGTGTTACTCCTGTCGCCTTGATCGTGTGTCGGCTGCCCGAGCTGCGGCTAGCACCTCGTGGAGGACCTTTGCCTGGTCATCGGTGACGAACGACAGTGTCGGCGAGGTATGGCCGACACGAGGCTGATGGGTGAGCCAGGCCGGGGGTTTCGGACGGGGCAGGCCGATCGTAGCTGGCGGACATACCCACGCGGATGTGACAGGCGGCTGGCTGCGGCCGGCCGTGTTCGGGGTGATGGACGGCCTGGTCTCTAACTTCGCACTCATCGCCGGCGTCGCCGGCGGCGTCGCAAGCGCCGGCGACGGCAAAGGCACGATCGTTTTGGCCGGCCTTGCCGGACTTGCTGCCGGGGCATTCTCGATGGCCGTGGGCGAATACGCCTCGGTCGCCTCGCAGTCTGAGTTGGCGCTCGCCGAGCTTGAAGTGGAGCGGCGTGCGCTCGCCCGCAACCCGGCGGCCGAGCAGGACGGACTCGCACAACGCTTCATCAGCCGCGGGGTCGAGACCGGCCTCGCGCACCAAATGGCTGGACAGCTGGCGCAGAAGCCGGAACAAGCGCTGTCGGTCCACGCCCGAGAGGGGTTCGGCGTCGTTCCCGGCGACCGCCGTCTCCGATGTTGGCCGCTGTTGCCTCGTTCCTGTCCTTCGCGCTGGGGGCAATCGTGCCGGTACTTCCCTACCTATTGGGCGCAACGACGCTGCTTCCGGCGCTGGTGGTATCCGCCGTCGCGCTGTTCGCCGCGGGTGTTCTCGTCTCCCGGGTGACGGCACGCCCATGGTGGTGGACCGGCACTAGGCAGCTCTTGCTCGGCAGCGCCGCCGCGGCGCTCACCTTCGGCGTCGGCACCCTCGTCGGATCTGGGCTTGGCTGATCCCTCTGCGCTGTCGTTATCCGGGAGTGTGCGGGCGCCTAGTGCCTCGCGGCGAAGGACCCGGCTGCCCGCGGCACGCACATGGCGCGCCAGGTCGGGGGCCTGTTGGCGGTTGGCCGAGGGACCTATGACGGTCGTCGGACAGCGATCTCGGAGCGATGCTACTGATGACGAGGATCGGTGACGGAGACAACGGAGATCGCGATGTTGGTGCGAGATGTAATGTCCAGTCCGGTGATTACGGTCGGTCCGGATACACCCATAAAGGTGGCCGCTAAGGAGCTCACGAATGGCGGCTTCACGGCGCTGCCGGTGGTCGCCGATGGGTTGCTCGTCGGCGTGGTCACAGAGGCCGACCTGATTCACGCGCACTCTGTGCCGCCAACAACCGTCCATGCCGTGATGACCGCCGAAGTGATCACGACGACTCCCCTGACCGACGTGGCGGACCTGGCGGCCAGGATGATCAGCATGAGGGTTCGCTCGGTGCCGGTTCTCAACGGCAAGCGGCTGGTGGGAATCGTGAGCCGGCGTGACGTGCTTGCGACCATTACCCCATCCGATGCCGCCATCGCGGCGGCAGTTCGACGGACTGTCGAGACGAGCGGCAGACCCGAGCGCTGGGGCATCGAGGTGAGTCAGGGCGTCGTCCGGCTCCGCGACTATTTCGACGACGACGTCGAACGTCACGATGCTCGACGCTGGTATCGGCGATCCCCGGCGTGCTCGACGTCGAGATCGTTGCCGTCATCGGCTGACACCGGGACCAGCGGTCTGGATTTGCGTCAGGCCGCTTCGTTTGCGGTCTGCGGCCGCACCACGGTGACCGGGCACGGTGCGTGCTGTCGGCGATGCAGGCTTACTGAGCCGAGGGTCGCGCTGGCGACCCCACCCCGGCCGCGGCTGCCGAGGACCAGGAGGTCGGCCTGGCGAGCGGCTCTCGGGGTGAGTACCGCTGCCGGGTTCCCGGCTGCTACGGACAGCGTGACCGCCGGCGCCGCCGCCGACGGGTCTCCTGCCAGGTCCGAACGCACGCGGGCCACGGTCGACTCGGTGTCGGCCTGCGCGAGCCGCACCACCTGTTCGATCGCATCGGTCCGCGTCGCACCCCATGCCGTGGGCCAATGCTTCGGGATCCAGTACTCCACGATCGGCACAGCGCTGACCACACGCAGCTCCACGCCACGCCTGGTGGCCTCGCGCAATGCGAAGATCAGCGCCGCCACCGCTTCCGGCGAGTCGTCGAGACCGACGACGACCAGCCGCTGCCCGCTGGGCGCCTCAGCGCTCATGATGATCTCCCGGGCTCCGGCCGGCCAAGGCTATGCCTAGCCCGCCCACTCCGGCGGAACGACGACCACCGGGCACGGAGCGTGGTGCAGCAGGGCGTGGCTCGTCGAGCCCAGCATCAGGCTTTTCATGGCGCCTTGGCCGCGGGTGCCGACGACGACCAGCTGGGCCTGCTCGGCCTGCTCCAGCAGTGCCCTGGCGGCACCGTCTCGCGCGATCTCCCGACGCTGCACGACGTCGGGGTACTTGGAGCTCCATCCGGCCAACCGCTCGGCGAGTATCTCCGCCTCCTCGGCCTTGACGGCGCCGAGGTCTAAATCGAACCCGCCGGAGCTCAGCCCACCGCCGACCGGATAGTCACTCCAGGCATGCACCACGACGAGCGGCACTCCTCGCAGCGCGGCCTCGTCGAACGCGAAAGCCAGGGCTGCCTCGCTCACCGGTGTGCCGTCAACCCCGACCACGACCGGCGCGGTGGGGTCGGGCACGGTGCCGCGTACCACGGCCACCGGGCACTGGGCGGCCGCGGCGACACCTAGCGCGGTCGAGCCGGCCAGCAAGGCCCGGAACCCGCCATAGCCCCTGGAGCCGAGCACCACGGGTTGCGCCCGCTGCGACTCGGTCACGATCGTGTCGATCGGGCCGCGACTCTGGATCGGCGTGACGACATCCAGGTCGGGCTTGATCGCCTGTGCGATCGCCTTGGCGGTAGCCATCTCGGCTTGAGTCTGTTCGAGCATCGACACCGGCATGTCGGTGTCAGGGTCGACGCTGCGTAGGTGGCCATGCGTCGGCCACAGGAAGCCATGCACGCAAACGGAGCGGTAGCGTGGCGGCGAGCGGCCTCGGCCGCGGCCCATCGGGTGGCCTGCAACGACGAGTCGGAACCGTCGAAGCCGACGACGATCGGTCGCTTGGTGTCCATGATCTTCCTCCGGTGACTCTCGGGGGTCGGCTACTCCCGACGCTATGGCCTCGCAGGCGCCGGTCCCGGTCGTTGGTCCCGCTCGGACGGATATCCGGCCGGATATGCCGGGCCTGGCCTTAGCTGCCATGGGCCGGGCTGAGTGTCGGGCGAGGTCTCCGCCGTACTCCGCCAGACTCGCGCCCCAGTGGCGGCCTCACTCCAGCTCGCCCTCCCGAGCGGGCCAGAGGTGCCCTCCCCCCGAAAGCTCTGCGGCTTGGTGATCAACGACCCACCCGCTGTAGTCGTTTGCCGCCGCACGGCCAGCCGGCCGGACACCCATACCCGCCGCGCCTGGCGTCAAACGCAGCGGCCAGGAGCCTTCCCCCTCGACAGGTCGTCCAGCCATTCCCGCTCCCAACGTCTGCCGCGATGATGCCAGGTCCGAGGCGCTGGTCCGCCGACCGGCGGTACCTGGCCGAGTCAGCCCGAAGGCATGGGTCGGCGCCCCGACCACCAGCAGGTCGACCTCGCTGCCGATGGCCGTCGACGCCTCGGCGACGTCCACGACGCGCGCGGAAGGCCGGCCAGAGCCTGCCGCGACGGCCTCGCCACCCTTCGCGTGTTCCCAGAGATCGACTCCACGACGGTCGGCGCTTCCATCGGACTCCTCCTTCAGATTCGCCAGCTGGTCGCGTCCATCGTTGAGCCGCCGAGGGGCGAACAGCAGGGTCGAATGTCACCGGTCGCGCTGCCAGTCGGCAGGACCGCTGCCGGCGACAATCGGGCTCTGGCTGTCGGCCGAGGCCGACTCCTCAGCCAATCCGCTCGTGGTCACCCCGGCTGCCACGAACCGCGTCGATTCCCCCGGCCGTAGCTCCCGCACCTGCGTGCCGCACCCGACGCGGCAACCCGGCCCGGGCCGGGCTCGGAGCGGACATGCACCATGCGCCCGGAGACGCGGACCGTCAGCGACTGGCCGCGGTACTGGACGGCGAACTCGAGCCGCCCGAACCGGCGCGGCCAGTGCGGGTTGAACCACAGCGCGTCCTGGCGGGTCTCGAGTCCGGCGAAGCAGCGCTGCAGCAGGTCGACGCAGCCGGCCATCGCGCCGAGGTGGACGCCCTCGGCGGTGGTGCCGCCCTGGATGTCGGCGACGTCGCTGCGCAGCGCCCGTTCGAAGTGCTCCAGCGCCTCCTCGCGGTGCGCCCGCGCGAGGACCCAGGCGTCGACCAGCGCGCTCAGCGTGGATCCGTGGCTGGTGCGCGCGAGGTAGTACTCGATCGTGCGGGGGATCGCCTCGGGCGGCAGGGCGTAGCCGAGGCGGCCGAGCAGCTCGCGCAGCTCGTCCGCGGACAGCAGGTAGAACAGCATGAGCACGTCGGCCTGCTTGGACGCCTGGTAGTCGTCCACCGAACGGCCCTCGGTCTCGAGGATGCGGTCGAGCCGCTGGATGTCGCCGTAGCGGCGCCGGTAGTCGGCCCAGTCGAGCTCGGGCAGGTCCCGGTAGCCCTCGAACTGGCTGATCACCCCGTCGGGCGCGATCGGGACGTACATCCGCCGGCTGACGTCCTGCCAGTGCAGCAGCTCGGCGGGGTGCAGTGCGAGGCTCTCCACCAGCTCGTCGCGTCGCGTCGCGGGGAGGGCGTCGAGCACGTCCCGGGCCCGCAGCAGCAGCCACACGGTCATCACGTTGGTGTAGGCGTTGTCGTCGATCCCCGGTTCGGCCGCGCCCGGGTAGCGGGTGCTGTACTCGTCGGGGCCCATCACGCCGCGGATGCGGAAGCGGTCGCGGGCCGGGTCGTAGGTCGCCAGATCGGCGAAGAAGCGGGCGATCTCCAGCAGCGTCTCGGCGCCGTGGTCGGCGAGGAACTCCAGGTCGCCGGTGGCCTGGTAGTACTGCCAGAGGTTGTAGGCCACGGCCAGTCCGACGTGGCGCTGTAGGTGGCTGGTGTCGGGCAGCCAGCGCCCGGACAGCGGGTTGAGGTGCACCCGCTGGGTCTCCTCGCGGCCGTCGCTGCCGGACTGCCACGGGTACATCGCCCCGGTGTGGCCGGCTTGGCGGGCGGCCCGGCGGGCGGCGTCGAGCCGACGGGTCCGGTAGCGCAGCAGCGCCCGGGCCAGCCCGGGAAGCCGTAGGGTCAGCACCGGGAACGCGAACAGCTCGTCCCAGAAGACGTGCCCGCGGTAGGCCTCGCCGTGCAGGCCGCGCGCCGGGATGCCGGCGTCGAGGTCGACGTTGTGCGGCGAGATGGACTGCAGCAGGTGGAACACCGACAGCCGCAGGATCGCGCAGTGTCTCGACCGTCGCCGGGCCCCCGTCGCCCGGGTCGGGACCGCCGCGCAGGTCGAGGCGGAACCGCCGCCAGAGCTGGTGCCACGCCAGCTCGTGGCCGGCCAGCAGCTCGTCGAACCCCGGCGCGGCGGCGAGGAGTTCGACGGCGGCGGTGGCCGGTTCGGAGATCGCGACGTCGCGCGAGGTGACCAGCGCGACCACCTTCTCGACCGCGACGGGCTCCCCGGCCCGCAGCTCGAGTTCCAGCTCGTGCGCGATCCGGCCGCGGCTCTTGCCGTAGCCGCTGGTGTCTGGGCGCGCCGTCGGGCTCGACGGTGGTGCGGGCGGCCTCCGCGATGCGCAGCTGCGACTGGACGGTGTGGGCGAGCAGGAGGACGGTCCGCGGGTCGGGCTCGGCGGTCCGGTCGACCTCGAGATGCCGGCCGGCCATGCCGTGGTAGCGGCGCACGCCGCAGTTGGTCACCGTGCCGTCGATGCCCGACGCGACCCGCAGCCGGCCACTCCAGTTCTCGGCGGTGAACACCGTGTGCAGCCCGGCGAGGTACGGCCGCGCCATGTGCACGAACCGGCGTTGGCGGACCGACGTGATCCGCCCGGTCGCGTCGGCGACGCGCAGCTGCCGGCTCAGGATCGCCCCGGCGCAGGTCGAGCGCCACGCGGTGGTGCAGCACGCGCACCCCCGCCAGGTCCACCCACTCGCCGTCGTCGACGGCGAACCGCAGATCGAGCCAGTTCGGCAGGTTGACCATGCTCTCGTTCTCGACGGTCTGGTCGCCGATCTCGTCCCGCAGCCGGTTGTAGCACCCGGCGGCGTAGGTGCCCGGGTAGTGCACGCCGTCGGCCGCCGATTCCGGCGCGGCGCCCCGCGTGGCGAAGCGCCCGTTGCCCAGGGTGCACAGCGCCTCGCGGCGACCCTCGTCGGCCGGCTCCCACCCGTCGAACACCACGGTCCAGGCATCGGCCATCGCACGACCTCCGTTACGACCACCGGAGGCTAGGCCGCCGGGGCGGGGTCTCGGCACTGCCGAAGGACCCCCAGGAACGCTGGACTCACAGCCCTGTCCCCCTCCGCCGATCGACCGCACGATCGAAGACGACAATGTGCTGGAGGAGTCATGGCGTTGGATGCGGGAGGCGAGGTTTTCGCCGCCGTTCATGAGACGCACATCGGGGTCGTCTTCCTGGTCGGCGAACGCGCGTACAAGCTCAAGAAGCCGGTGACCACTGGCTTTTTGGACTTCGGTACCCGGGAGAAGCGACTGGCGGCCTGCCGCCGGGAGGCGCAGCTCAACCGCCGATTGGCTCCGGATGTCTACCTCGGCGTGGCCGATGTCACCGAGCCCGACGGCGGATGCAGAGCCACCTTCGTGGTCATGCGGCGGATGCCCGAGGCCGCACGGCTATCCACATTGGTCAGACGCGGCGATCGGCTGAACGAGGAAGTGCGGGCGATTGCTCTCCGGCTGATCGCGGCGTTCCACGCCGGCGCAACCCGCGGGGCCGGGAGATATCGGCCCTGGGCAGTCGTGATGCGCTGCGCACGAGATGGACCGACAGCTTCGACCAGGTCTTCGACGCTTCCGGGGCGTCGTGCTTGGACGAGGGACGGTTCAGGGCATCGGATCGAGGCGACTCCCCACAATTCGCTTCCTGGCCGGCCGCGACCCCTTGTTCAGGCCCTCGGATCGCGGACCGCTTGGATCGTCGACGGCCACGGCGACCTGCTCGCCGACGACATCTTCTGCCTGGACGACGGCCCGCGGATCCTCGACGGGCTGGAGTTCGACGACCGGCTGCGGTGGGGTGACGTCCTGTACGACGTCGGGTTTCTCGCCATGGACCTGGAGCGTCTCGGCCGCGTCGATCTCGCGGATGCCTTCCTCGACTGGTACCGGAGTTCTCCGCCGAGACGCACCCGCTCTCGCTCGAACACCACTACGTCGCCTATCGGGCGTTGGTGCGGGCCAAGATCTCGTGCCTCGAAGGGGGCGTCGACGACGAGGTGGAGGCCCGTCACTACCTCGCTGCCGGTGCGGCGGCACCTGCTCGCGGGGCGGGTGCAGCTCGTCGTCGTCGGCGGGCTGCCGGGAACGGGCAAGACCACCCTCGCTGCCGCCGTCGGCGACGAGCTCGGATGGTCGGTACTGCCGCTCGGACGAGATCCGCAAGGAGCTCGCCGGGCTCGAACCGCTCGAACACGCACCGTCGGCCTACGGTGAAGGTCTGTACACGGCGGACGCGGACCGCGACCACGTACGCGGCAATGTTCGCCCAGGCACGGCGACTCCTGGCCCGGGGGAGAGCGTGATCCTCGACGCCTCGTTCTCGACCGCACGATGGCGCGCCGCCGCCGCCATGCTGGCCGTGGAGACGGATGCCGACCTCACCGAGCTCCGATGCATCCTGCCCGTCGACACAGCCTCCGCCCGCCTACGCCACCGCGCAGCAGAACGTCAGGACGCCTCCGACGCGACACCGTCGGTCGCCGCGAAGATGGCTGCGGTGTTCGAGCCGTGGCCGAGCGCGATAGAGGTCCCCACCGTCGGCACACCAGCGGCCGCAGCCGACATCGCCGCGACCGCGTGGGAGGCGGTGCCCGACCGCGTTGGCCCATGATGGCGTCCACGGCCGCGTGTGAGGTCGAACCGGCGTCCACGGCCACTCCAAGCGCGGGGCCCATGGACCTCGTCGCTGACGCCGACCACGACCGGGCCGCCTGGTGGTGGTGGCGCGCGAACCCCGCGCCACCACGAGCGGGCACTTTGCATCTCGCTCAGCGCCAGGGACACCGACCTTAAGCACCGGCTCGTCGAGCCGGTCGCTCGCCTATGCCGACGACGAGGAGCTCGGCGCGCCTTCGACTCGGAACCCGCCGGGTCCGACCATCGGGACCTGCGCGCTGGGAAGCTGACAAGCAGGGGTGACGAGTGCAGTCCAGCGCTCTAGCCTGATCTCGCGCCGCGGCGCATCTCGTCGAGAAGAGGACACCCTGATGTCCGGTGATGGCTCCACCGGCGAGCAGCGGCTCATTCCCGACCTCAGTGGGCTGCAGCTGGACGTGCTGCTGCGGGAGCTCGTCGAACGCGCGGAGCATGTGATCGAGACCCGCAGTCGGCTGCGCGGGCTGCTGGACGCGGTCGTCACGGTGGCGGCGGACCTGAGCCTGCCGGACGTGTTGCGGCGGATCGTCGGGTCGGCGTGCGAGCTGGCCGGCGCCCGGTACGGCGCACTCGGTGTGCTCGACGAGTCCGGTCGGGGGCTCAGCGAGTTCGTCGCGGTCGGCATCGACGAGCAGACCTTCGAGCGGATCGGCGCGCTTCCCACCGGCAAAGGTGTCCTCGGGCTACTCATCCAGCGCCCCGAGCCGGTTCGGCTGGACGACATCCGAGCCCACCCCACGTCCTATGGGTTCCCGCCGAACCATCCACCGATGGGCAGCTTCCTCGGTGTGCCCATCCGGGTCAGGGACGAGGTGTTCGGCAACCTCTACTTGGCTGACAAGATCGGCGCACCGAGTCGACGACGAGGACGAGGCCGTCGTCGTCGCGTTGGCCGCGGCGGCAGCCGTGTCGATCGAGAACGCACGGCTCTACGCGCGATCCGTCCGACGTGAGCGCTGGCTGGGCGCGACGCAGGAGATCACCCGGCAACTGCTGGCGGGGCAGCCCGGCGACGAAGGGTTGGCCCTCATCGCCCGCGTGGCGCGCACTGCCAGCGGAGCGACGATCGCCGCGGTGGCGACGCCGCCCTCGGTGGCGGCCTGGTAGTGCGGGCCGCCGCCGGAGCGGGCGCGAGCGAGCTTCTCGGCCGCGTCGTCGGCGCCGATGCCCCCGGGATCGACGCCGTCATGCGACGGCTCGAGGCCACGGTGGTCTCCGAGCTCACGGATCCGGGGGCCTGGTGGAGCGACGGTAACGGCGAGCCACCGACTGTGGCGAAGCAGCAGCGTGCGTTGCTCCTCGCTCCGGTGGCCATCGAGACCAACCTGCTGGCTGTCCTGATCGACCGGCTCCGAGCGGCCCCGGGCGTTCTCCGCGGTCGACGCAGAGATGGCGAGCACCTTCGCGGTGCGCGCCGCGTTTGCCCTGGAGTTTGCCCGCTCTCAGCGGGACCGCCAGGAGCTCGCGATCTACCAGGACCGTGATCGAATCGCACGCGACCTTCATGACCTGGTCATCCAGCGGTTGTTCGCGGTCGGGCTCGGGTTGCAGGGCATGGCCCGGCTGGTTCCCGGGCCAGAGACCGCGCACCGGCTGAGTACCGCTGTCGAGGACCTCGACCAGACGATCCGTGACCTCCGGCGCACCATCTTCTCCCTGCAGGAGGTGCAGTCGGCCGGGCCGACGAGCCTGCGCGCCGAGTTGCTGCGAGCCGTGCACGAGAACGTCGATGCGTTGGGTTTCGAGCCGCAGGTGAAGCTGCGGGTCCGCTTGACTCCCTGGTTCCCGATCCGGTGCGTTCCGATCTGCTCGCGACGGTGCGCGAGCCACTGTCCAACATCGCCCGCCACGCGCCGCCAACTCGGCGACAGTAGAGGTCGCCGTAAGAGAGGATCATCAACGGCTCCAGCTGCGGGTAAGCGACGACGGCCGCGGTCTCGACCCCGACGCGCCGCCCGGTCACGGCCTGGCGAACATGAGCCGGCGCGCCAGCCGGTGGGGCGGAACGTGCACCATCGAACCGGCGCCGGGCGGCGGCACCGGTGTTGACTGGTCCATCCCGCTCGACTAGGAATCGGAGCGCCCGACATGACGATCTCAGTCTTCTTCTCGACGACCACGAGATCGTCCGGCGCGGGTCGGCCAGCTGCTCGAGACCGAGGACGACATCCGGGTCGTGGGCGAGGCGGGCACCGCAGCCCAGGCACTGGCCCGGGTCCCGGCGCTGCGCCCCGATGTCGCGATGCTGGACGTGCGGCTGCCCGACGGTGAGGGGGTCGTCGGTGTGCCGCGAACGTCCGTTCCGCGGTGTCGCCACCGCCGGCGCTGCCTCATGCTGACTTCGTTCTCCGACGACGAGGCACTGTTCGGGGCGATCATGGCCGGCGCGGCCGGCTACCTGCTCAAGCAGGTCAGCGGCAACGACCTGATCGGCGCGTTCGCACCGTCGCCGCGGGCGGGTCGCTGCTCGATCCACGGGCGACGGCGGTGGTCCTTGAGCGCTTGCGCGCGGCAACGAGCCGGCCGATCCCCGCTTCGCTGCGTTGAGCCCGCAGGAGCGCCGCATCCTCGATCTGATCGCCGACGGGCTGACCAACCGTCAGATCGGCGCCGAGCTGTACTTGGCGGAGAAGACGGTCAAGAATTACGTCTCGTCGTTGCTGCACAAGCTCGGCTTCACCCGGCGTACCGAGGCAGCCGTCTACGCCGCCCAACGTGCGGCTGCCGACAAGCGCCAGCAGCGCAGCTGACGGTCAGACCGGAACGTCCCGACCGCCGCTCCCGACTCGGACAGCACGTGTCGGGCACGGCCAGGGGACCTCCCCCCCGCACCGTCGGACCCTCGTCACCTCGGATGCAGGTCCGACGGCACGGACCGGCCGTGACGCCGGCGGCCATGCTCATTTGTCCGAGGCAAACGGAGGACCGGATATGGCTGTGCGACTACCGAGGTTGTCCACAGCGTTCTACGCCGCCTCGGGTACCTCCGTGGCGACATCGCCGATCGAGCGGGCGAGCTCGATGGATTGTCACGCAACTCGCCGTCGACAGCGGACCCGGGTCCGTCCAGATCGGGGCGATTTTGCTGCTGGATCGTTCCTTCGAGCTGACTGCGGTGCGCGAAGCACTCGCCGACCGTGTCCGTTCGGTGCCTCGCTTGCGGCAGCGCCTACTGCGCACACCGTTCTGCTGCGGCGCGCCTATCTGGGCAGATGACCCGCAACTCGATCTCAGGCAGCACGTCCGCGAGCTGCGGTGCCCCGAATCGGGTGACGAGCCGGCGTTGCTAACCGTGGCGGCGGATCTCCTCGTCGAGCGGCTGCCGGCGAACCGCCCGCTGTGGTCGGCGACGTTGGTGACAGGGCTGGCGAACCATCGCAGCGCGCTGGTAATCGTGCTGCATCACGTGCTCGCCGATGGCATCGGCGGGCTGGCGATCCTGGGCAGCCTGATCGACGGCGCGACGGTGGCTCCCGACGCTGACTTCCCGCGCCCGGCACCGTCGCGCGCTCGGCTGTTCGCCGATGCCTCGGCCACCCGGCTGCGCTGGCTGGCAAACGCCCCGGCCGCCTTGCGGCGGCTGCCTGGTGCGCTCGCCGAGCTGCTGCCGGGACGGTCGGCGCACGCGCCACGCTGCTCGCTCAACAACCCGACCGGCCCGCGCCGACGCTTCGCCGTCGTGCGAGCCGAGCTGGCCGCGGTCCGCGATGTGGCGCACGCACATGGCGGCACCGTCAATGACGTCGGACTGACCGCGGTCGCCGGAGCCTTGCGCGTCCTGCTGCGCACCCGCGGAGAAAGCCTCGACGAGGCGGTGATCTCGATGCCCGTCTCGGCTCGGCGGACCGCCTCGGCGGACCGCTTGGGCAACCAGATCGGCGTCATGCCTATGGCGGTGCCCACCGGCGGGCAGCCCCGCGCGCGATTGGCACAGATCGCCGAGGCGACGCAAGCCCGGAAAGGAGCTCCGCGCGCGTCGTCCGCGGCTGTTGTGGCGCCCGTGGTGCGAGCGCTGGGCCGGCTGGGGCTGCTGAACTGGTTCACCAACAGCCAGCATCTGGTCACGACTTTCCTTACCGACATTCGCGGGCCGGCGGTTCCCGTGTCGTTCCTCGGCTCGACCGTTCTTGCGCTCGTGCCGCTGAGCGGTACCAGCGGCAACGTCACCGTGGCGTTCGCCGTCTTCTCCTATGCCGGCGGCTTCACGATCACGGTCGTCGCCGACCCGGACGCGTGCCCGGACCTCCCCGTCCTCGCCGATGCGCTGCAGACCGAACTCGACACGCTCACCGCTATGGCCGACCGGCGGCCTGTGTGATCCGAAGGCCGGTCACGGGTCGAGCTTGCGCGCGCCTTCTCATCCCGCGCAGCATGCTGCGCGCCATGACCAGGTCACTGCCACAGGTACGGCCGAGGTGGTATAGCGCAGCGAACACCAGGCCGGACGTGACCACGACCGCAGTGCCTGCCTTCATCTCCGCGATCTCTGCCGTCGCGCCGAACTTCGAGCCATCGGCACCAGCACAGTCGTCTGCCGCTCCCTCCTGAGCGATCGGGTCAGATCAGGACTGCGGACAGCCGCCGGCGGGGCGTCGGCGGCAGGGGCGCCGCGCCGGGCATCGGCCACCCAAGCCGGACGATGAGTTGCGGAAACTCGTGTTCGCTGGCGGCCATCGTCCGGAGTGCGTCCCGGGTCTCCGGGACCTCAATCGGCTGGCTGAGCGGGGTAGTGGCAAGACCGAGGGAGGTCGCGGTCAGCAGTACCGCGCTCACCGCCTCGCCGGCACGGAGCTGGCCGAGTCGGTCGTCGCGTCGCGACGTGACCAACAGCAGCGTGCCGGCGTCGGCGCTGCCAGTGGAGACCGCTGGCTGCGCCAGCCCGGAGCGGGGGAACGAACGCAGCGGCGGCGCGTCGCGACCCGGCAACGGTGGCGGCACGCTGCCGACCGGAACGCCGTCGCCCGCCCCGGCTGCCCGCGAGGTCCACATGGCCAGCTCCGAGGCATAGCCGAACGTGCTCCGTTGCGACTGCGCAGCCGCTTCGAGCGCGGCAGCGAGCTTGCTGCGCATGGCCGGCTGGTCCAGCCGGTGCAGGTGGCTGTCGTGCTCGGCCGCTCGCCGGAACAGCAGGCTGATGTGCTCGGAGGGCACGGGCCGTGAGTCGAACCAACGTCGGTCGGTCCGGCGGTCGAGGATGGCGCGGGCCATCGCTGGATCGCTGTGCACCGGCTCCCCGGGGACCACCCGCACGGTGGCGAGGTGGTCCTCGTCGTCTCGGTCCGGCAGATAGTCCACGAGGTAGCCGAGCTCCATGTCGGCGAGCGCGACCTGCAGGTGGTGCAGCGCGGCGCCGCAGCTCAGCATCAGGTCGCGGCCTTGCGGGTCGGTCGCGGCCAGCCACCGGGTGCGGTCTGCGAACAGCTGGACGGCGTCCGGCTCCACCCGCCAGCGCCACGGTTGGGTGTTGTGCACCGACGGCGCGTGCACGGCGAACTCGACGGCTGCAGTCATGCTCGGCGCCTGGGTAGCCATCGCGCTCCTCCAGTTGCTGCGATGCCTCCACGATCGATACTGACGGCGGCGGGTGGCAGTGCCGTTGGACCCGCGCCATTTCGCCGACCGGACCGGCGTTCAGCCCGATGTCGGCGGCGCTGCCCTGGCAAGGTCTCCTCGGAGCCGTCGACCCCAACGACGACAGAGGAGCGCAGCTCGCTCATGAGGTGATCTGGACCACGGCATCGATCTGCGGGGGCACGTGGTCCGCGGCGATCGAGCGCACCAGATCGCTGGCGGTCACGATCCCCACGATCCGACCTCGGTCGGCGACGAGAACCGCATCCGTGCGACTGGTCATCATCTGCTGCGCGGCGTGCGATCGCCCGCTTGTGGGCTGCGCCAGAACCGGCGGGCGGCAGACCTGCTCGACCCGGGTCAGCAGCGCTATCGACGTCGCGCTCCGCTCGACGGCGAGGAGCTCGATCACGTCGGACTCCACGAGCATGCCCGTGCAGACCTCACCGGCCATCACCGGCAAGTGCCGGACGCCCGCGGTGGCCATGACATGCAGCGCGGTCGCCAGCCTGGCCTCGGGCACGATTCCGATGACCTTGCTGCTCATCAGGCTCATCAACGCAGGGTCGGGTGGCTCCGGTACAGGGTTGTCGGTAGCTGCGGTCACGAGACGCCTCCTCAAGTCCCGTCACGAGCACACCACCACCACGCGGAGCCGACCAGAGCCGCCGGCCCAGCGTGTGCGGGACCTTCGGCCTGGTACTTCCCCAGCCGGCAAGCGGCAGGCTTGGACAACCGGCCGGCCCCAGCGGGCGAAGGACTTGCCTGCAAGGGGCTGCGCCCTGGCTGGCACCGGCCGCCACGCGTGGTCGCCAGGGGTTGAGCGGACCTCGGCCGAAGTCACCGTCCTGCGCGGGGGCAGGCTTCGGGCCCCACTCGACAACCCCCGTCGGTGCGATAGACCGGTCGCCCTCCGTCGACCAGTCGAGACATGTCCGCCATCTGCTGAAATCAACTCGGCAATCGGGTGTGGCCTTGTCCTGCCCGACCAGACGACTTGGACCGCAGGGACATACCCAACCTGGCGCGACGCGAGAACGATCGGCCGTGCAACGAGCGTCTCCGCAGCTCAACGCCGGGATTTCTCGTCCTGCCATCCCGCAGGGAGGGACGCCCATGGCCGTACAGATCCCGTCCCGGCAGCCGCTTCCAGGCAATCGTTTCTTCACCTGGTACGCCCCCGCCGGAAAGAGCCCGACCGAATACGAGGATCTCACGGTCGGGCAGCAATCAACACCGGCGCAATTTGCCTTCCAGGGTTGGCCGATCAGGTTCGACGACGGCCGCGATCCCGTACTCGAGCGGACACGACGGCGATCCGATCGCCGGGACTGGTACACCTACCGCGACCCGAACCGGACCATGCAGCGCGCGTACGTCTCGAGCACCAACGAGTCGGAGAAGTCGCTGGAGCGCTCGATCGCCGGGGCGAAGGCGGCCGGGCTGTTCGAGCTCGCCAACCCGGAGTGGATCAACACCGGGCTGGCCCAGCACTACATGACCTACCCGTTCGTCGAGTACGGCCTGTTCCTGGCGCAACTGCTACGCCGAGCGGGAGGCGCTGTCCGACACGGTGACGTTCTCGATCGTGTTCACGGCGGCGGACAAGCTGCGCCACCTCCAGGACATCGTCTACTACTCCTTCGATCTCGCCGAGGCGTTCAGCGACTTCGACGACAGCGCGGTGATGGAGGCCTGGAAGTCCGGACCCGATCTGGCAGGGTGCCCGCCGCGCGGTCGAGTCGATCATCGCGCTGGACGACTGGATGGAGGTCGTCGTCGCCAGCCACCTCTGCCTGGACCGGATCTTCGGCGAGCTGGCCAAGGTCGAGTACTTCAGCCGGTTCGCGGCGGCGAACGGCGACGTCGTGACGCCGATCCTGATCGCCTCGTCCGAGGCGGACACCGCGCGGACCCAGCGCTGGATGCGGGCGTTGATGCTGCACGTGCTCGACGACCAGGACCACGGCAAGGCACAACCGGAAGATCATCCAGGGCTGGGTCGACAGCTGGACCGACTGGCCGAGCTGGCCGCCGCGGACTTCCGGGGCGCCTTCGAATCCGCGCCGGTCGCTCCGACGGCCTTCCCGGACGCGTGCGAACGGGTCCGGGCGAAGCAGCACAAGGCGCTCGACGAGGTGGGGCTGCCGCCCCGCCGGCAGTGCGGAGAAGGGGTGAACCGCGTGACACGGCCAGGGACCTGACCAAGGCCAGGGAGACGATCGGCATCTCGTTGATCGGCAGCGAGGAGGCGAACGCCGCCGTCGAGCTGATCCGGGACGAGATGCCGGACGCGAGGATCACCGACAACGACTGCTACTACAAGATCGAGCGTGACGGCCTGCTGCGAGTTCGACATGGCCAAGCTGTCCGAACGGCTCGGCCGCGACATCACCGTGCACGACTTCCTGGTGAACATGACCTCCTACTACGGGCGCATCGTCGTCAATGACGGGCTCGTCCAGATCCACTCCGAGATCCTCCCGGACCGGTTCCGGGACTAGCTGCCTGAGGAGCGACGACGATGGCCGTCAAGCTCGAGGATGTCCACGAGAAGAGCAAGCGCTACGACTGGGGCTTCGACTACGCCCGCCCGGACCCGAAGTTCCCCAGCCGCTACATCATTCCGCCGAAGGGCAAGGACCCGTTCCGGGTGCTGATGCGCGGCTACGCCAGCATGGAGACCGAGAAGGACAACCGCGTGTTCGGGGCCCTGGACGCCAGACGTGCGGTACCACAACGCCAACGTCGCCGAGCCGCGCTGGGTGGAGGCGATGAAGTTCGCGATCCCCTGCTTCACCGACGCGGAGTACCAGGCGGTGACTGGGGCCGGCTTCCTGATCTCGTCGGTGAAGAACCAGGAGATGCGGCAGGGCTTCGCCGGCCAGATGCTCGACGAGGTCCGGCACACCCAGCTCGAGGTGGCGCTGCGCAAGTACTACCTGAAGAACTACCACGACCCGGCCGGGTTCGACATCGGGCAGCAGGCGCTGGGCAACCACCCGATCGGCACGCTGGCACGGGCGTCGTTCCAGCCGTTCAACACCGGTGACCCGGTCGAGGTCTCGATGTGCCTGAACGTGGTGCTGGAGACCGCCTACACCAACCCGCTGGTCGTCGCGCTGCCGCAGGTGGCGACGGTGAACGGCGACCACGCGCTGCCGACGACGTTCCTGTCGATCCAGTCCGACGAGAGCCGGCACATGGCCAACGGCTACGGGATGCTGATGTCGGTCGCCCAGGAGCCGGACAACATCCCGTTCCTGCAGGAGTCGCTGGAGCGGCACTTCTGGCACCAGCACATGTCGATGGACACGCTGGTCGGGGTGGTGTCCGAGTACTACTCGGTGAACCGGCCGTGGGTGTACCGCGACGTGTGGGACGAGTGGGTGGTCGACGACTTCATCGGCTCCTACATGAGCCGAATGGATCGCTTCGGGCTCAAGCCGCCGGCCCGGCTCGGCGACGTCGCGCGGTTCGTCGACGACATGCACCACTCGGCGGCGATCGCGCTCGCCGCGATCTGGCCGCTGAACTTCTGGCGGATCGACCCGCTCGGCCCGGCCGACTACCAGTGGTTCGAGAACGCCTATCCAGGGTGGTCGGCGCGGTACGGCGGGCTGTGGGACCGGTTCCGCGAGCTGAGCGACCCGTCGAGCGGGCACCTGCTCATGCAGGACCTGCCGGCGCTGCCGCCGTTCTGCCAGGTCTGCCACGTGCCGTGCGTGATGCCGCGGATCGACGCGCCGGAGACCCGGATCTTCGACCACGAGGGCAAGCGGTACGCGGTGTGCAGCGAGGGCTGCGAGTGGATCTTCAGGCTGAACCCGATGATCTACACCGGCTGCGCCAACTGGTGGGAGCGGTTCGACGGGATGGACCTCGCCGACGTCATCCGCGAGCTCGGCTACGTGCGGCCGGACGGGCAAACGCTGATCGGGCAGCCGCACCTGAACGCCGAGCGGATGTGGACGCTCGACGACATCCGCCGGATCGGCTACGAGGTCAAGGATCCGCTGAAGGCCTGACACGAGTCAGCGCGGTCACGACCGGGCACCGCGCGGCCCGGTCGCGGCCGCGCGGGAAGGGGTGCCGGGTGGTCGCCACGGTGACCGTCGAGCCGTTCGGCGAGACGCTGGAAATCCGACCTGGGGAGTCCCTGCTGGCCGCTGTGCTGCGCCAGGGCCGCTTCCTGCGCTACGGGTGCAAGCACGGGGGCTGCGGGACCTGTCGGGCTCGCCTGATCGGCGGGGACTGCCGGCTCAGCGAACAGACCTCGTACGCGCTCAGCGACGCCGACCGGTCCGACGGACATCGTGCTGCTCTGCTCGACGTTCCCGGCGGAGACCGGACACGTCGTGATCGACGTGACCGACACGATGGATCTCACCGCGGACGAGTTCGCCGCCGGACAGGTGGTCGGCGAGTACGTCGGCGAGGTGGTGGCGATCGAGCCGCTCGCCCACGACATCCGGCTGCTGCGGCTGAACCTGCTCGACTCCGCCGGGATGAACTTCGTCGCCGGACAGTACGCCGAGGTCCAGGTACCCGGGACCGAGGACGAGTGGCGCTCGTTCTCGATGGCAAACTCACCGGCCGAACGCCGGCTCGGTCGACTTCGTGATCAAGGTGATCCCCGGCGGCCGGTTCTCCTCGACGCTTGACGGCGGCTGCGCGTCGGGGACCGGCTGCGGTTGCGCGGCCCGCTCGGCCAGTTCGGAATTCGGCTGTCCCACCGACCGATGCGTGATGGTGGCCGGCGGCTCGGGCATGGCGCCGATCCTGGCGATGCTCGCCCAGCTCGAGGCGAGCGGGAACCAGCGGCCGGTGACGTTCTTCTTCGGCGCTCGCTGCGACCGCGACCTGTTCCTCACCGCGGATCTGGACGGAGTTCGCGGCCCGACACGACTGGTTCGAGTTCGTCCCGGCGCTCAGCGAGCCAGAGCGCAACGTCCGGACCGTGGAGCGGCGAGTGCGGGCTGGTCACCGACGTCCTCGATCGGCGGGTCGCAGGGCTCCATGCGCGGCTACGAGGCCTACATGTGCGGGCCGCCACCGATGATCGACGCCGGCGATCAAGGTTCTGGAACGCCGCGGGTGCAAGCCAAGCCACGTGTATTTCGACCGGTTCGTGCCGTCCGGCTGACGCCGGTCCGGTCAAGAGGTGGCGGCCCCGCTCGCGTGACCGTCGCGGCCGTGAACCAGAGCGGCAGAAGGCCCGGTGCCTATCCCAATAGCCCACGTTCTCACGACTCGCCCGTGTCACGGGACGCTGCTGGGTCGGCGGTGATCCGGAAGACCGGGAACTCGGCGGCGATTCGGTCGAACGACTCGATCGTTGCGCGCCGGTCGACCGGTAGGTGCGCCCGGGCCCCGGGGGCGACGGCCAGATACCGGCGCAGGATCGGCGCCCGAGCGTCCGGTCGGATTCCTTCGAGGTGCACGGCTTCCCGCCGTCCATGCCGAACCACCGCCCGCCCACCGGCGGCCCGGACGTTGCGCACCCAATTGGTGTCTTGACCGAGCATCGCCACCAGGTACCGCTTAGTCCGCGACGACCAGCGGGAAGGAGATCGGACGGCCGGATCGCCGCCCTGGCACCTCGAGCGTGACCAATCGATCCGGGAAGAGTCCCGTCGCGAACTGAAGCGCCGACAGTCGGTTCAGCAGGCGGGCGAGCCGGTCGGGCGTCCACCGGTACATCCACCGGTCAAACCTGTGCAGCCATCCGGTCGTCGGTCGCGTCTCGTCATCGGCCGCCATCTGGCGAGCTCCCTCCCATCTGCCACCCCGCTTGGCGTGCCCACCTCCGACGAATCCACAGTTGTCGAAGCGGAACAGGTCGCCTAGGCCGCCGAGTCGCCACCCGTACGACGGCTCGACCCTCCGATCACCCGCTCGATGCCGACCACCACCATCGGCTCCCGCGCCGGCCCTCGCCGCCGTCGCGCGTGACCGATCACCATGACGCTCCAGCACATCCGGCCGGCCAGGTCGACGTCGTCCACCTGGAATGCCACGACCTGATGGTGCACGGCGGCGGCCAACTCCGGACCGGCGAGGATCCGGATGGCAGGTCGGGCGGGTCCAGGGTGAAACCGCCGGCCGGCCCCCAGTGGCTGCGACACCTGGACGGCGGGATCGGCCGGACGGGAAGCATTGCCTCCGCGTGCGGGACGAACGAGGCGTCCAGCAGGGCTGATCGACTCCGATATGCCGGCCTTCTCGCCCGCAGGGGCGCTCACACCGACCTCCTGACCGCATCACGCCTGGTCGTCGCGCGGTAGTACGCCGAAGCGTTCCCGGTGCCACCTCTCGTAGGCCGCAACGGCCGTGGGCAGACGTCATGAAGATTCGATCCTCCCCGACTGCGTCGACGAACCCCGCTTGTCGCAGGTCGTCCCGCAGATCCTGCTTCACCCTGGCCATGGCGAACACGACGCCGCGGTCGGCGAGCTCGGCGCGCAGCGCTTCCAGCGCGTCGATCGCGGTGCTGTCCACCTCGACGACCGCTTCGACGTTGAGCAGCAACCAGTGCGTGTCGGTCGGCGCGTCGCGCACCGCCGCGAGCGCGCCGCGGCGGAAGTCCTCCGCGTTCGCGAAGAACAGCGGCGCGTCGTACCGGTAGACGACCAGCCCGGGAACCGGGCGCGCATCGGGGTAGTCGTCGACGTCGTGCATGCCAGGGACGCCCGGGACGTAGCCGAGGATGCCGTCGTGTGGACGGGAGATCCTCCGCAGCAGATCCACAACGGACAGCGCGATGGCGGCGAGTACGCCGTAGAGCACGCCCAGCACCAGCACCGCGGCCGTCGTGGCCAGCGCGAGGACCAGTTCGCTGCGCCGCACCTGCCTCAGCCGACGGAACGCCGGGAGATCGATCAGCGAGATCGCCGCGAAGATCACCACTGCGCCTAGCGCGGCATCGGGGAAGCCGGCCAGTACGGCACCGCCCACGGCGAGCACGAGCAGTACCAGCACCAGGGCGGTCAGCGAGTACAGCTGGGTTTGGCTGCCCTGCGCGTTGCCGACGGCGGTCCGGCTGCCGCTGCTGCTGACCGGAAACCCACGCAGCAGCCCGGCGGCCAGGTTCGCGGTGCCGAGGGCCAGCAGCTCGGTGTTGCCCTCGATCTCCTCGCGACGCCGGCTGGCGAACGCGCGGGCGGTCAGCACGTTGTCCGAGTAGCCGACGATCGCGACTCCGACGGCGGCGAGCGCCAGCGTCGGCAGGTCGGCAGCGGACAGTGCCGGGACGGCGAACGACGGCAGTCCGGTCGCCGCCGCCCCCACCACCGTGATGCCGACGTCCTGCAGGTCGAACACGGCCACCGCCGCGGTCGCCGCCAGCATGCCCACCAGCGGCACCGGCCAGCGCGGGCCACAGCCGGCTGCCGACCAGCAGGAACGACGAGCAGGCTCAGCGAGAGCACCACCGTCGGCGAGGTTCGCGGCTCCGAGGTTGGTGCACGAAGGGATCAGCTCGGCGAGGAACGAGTCGCCCTCCACCGGCACGCCGGTCACCTTGCCCAGCTGACCCACGATCATGATCAAGGCGATCCCGGCCAGGTACCCGACCAGAACCGGCTTGGACAGCAGGTCGGCGAGCGCCCCGGCGCGCAGCGGCCCAGCCGAGCACGCACAGCACGCCGACGATCAACGCCAGCCCGGCGGCCAGCGTTGCGTACCGGGCTGGATCTCCGCGGCCAGCGGGGCGATCGCCGCTGCGGTCATCAGCGCGGTCGTCGACTCCGGCCCGATCGAGAGCTGCCGGGATGACCCGAGGATCGCGTACACCGCGAGCGACCCGCAGATCGCCCACAGTCCCGGCCGCGGCGGCAGCCCCGCGACCTCGGCGTAGGCCATCACCTGCGGAATCAGGTACGCGGTGACCGCCACTCCGGCCAGTAGGTCGCCGCGGAGCCAGTCCCGACGGTAGTTCCGCAGGACGGCGACGCCGGGGAACAGCCGCTGAAGCCGCTCCCCGCTCATCGTTGGTCCACCCCTCCTGCGGCTGCCAGGTGGTCAGCGCACCACAGCGACCGGGCAGCGGGCATGGAGCAACACGGCTCGGCTGACCGAGCCGAGCGCTGCCTGCTCCGATGCGCCTTATGACGAGTCCGTTCACCTTGCCGCCGCGATGGCCGGCCCGCCAGTGTCTGTTCGGCCCACCTACCAGCGCCGCCCCGAACTTCTTGCCGCAGGTGCGCGGCAACCAGGCCTCAGCTCGCCGCTGCGCCGAGCACCTCGCCGCGGGCCCAGGCCAGCAGCTGCTCGGCGGGCACCGCCCCGACCTGCCGGGCGACCACCTCGCCACCACGAAGGATCAGCAGCATCGGGATGCTCCGGGCCTGGAACCTCGCGGCCAGCTGGGGCGCGGAGTCCACGTTGACCTTCACCGCCTTGATCCGCCCGGCGAGCTCTCGCGCGATGCGCTCGACGGCGGGGGCGACCATCCGGCACGGCGCGCACCACGGCGCCCATAGGTCGACCAGCACCGGCACCCGGGCGGCGTCGGCTATCTCGGCGAAGTCGGCGTCGCCGGCGGAAACCAGCCACGGCAATGCCGCCTTGCACTGCGCGCAGCGGGGTGTCCCCGCCGCCGCGGTCGGAACCCGGTTCCGCTTCCCGCACGCCGGACAAGCCACGATGTCACTCTCGGACACCGTCGCAGCCTGCCTTGCCCGTCGGCAACCGGTCAACGCACCGCGACCGCAGGTCCCTGCGTGCCGGGCACATACCGGCGGTCACTGGCACACATGCCGTGACATCTGTGTCGCCCACCCGCGGTCTGTGCCGACGGGGTTGCACTGCACCTGCAGGTACACCGCCACCCCGCGCGCCCCCGACGCAGCAGCCAGCGCGGAGTTCCTGAGCGCCGCCCGACTCGGTTCGGAAGACGGCGGGTCGCGCCCACCGAGTCCCGCCGCCGTCCGACCGGGGCAAACGCCCCGCGACTACGGGACGGCCGGCCCTAACCCGTCGCTCCGCTGTAGTCGACGCTGCGAACGTGGGCCAGGACGCCGCTGTCGCGCGGGCAGGCGCCGCCCCGGGGATCGGAACGCTGCGGCCCCGAGCGACTCGCCGTGCGGCACGGGCCCGCCGGCCTGCAGGCCGCCGACATGGTCCTCACCACAGGAGGTCAATGATGTCCACCGGCCCCGGGCGCGAGCCCGGATCGATTCAGGTTGGATCGCGCTCCGCCCGGCCCGTACCCAGGACCCCGCGGCTGCCTCTCGTGCAGGCCTTGCTCGCCTGCGGCGTGCTGTACTCGCTGACCTACGCGATCACCAACGACGTCATCGCGGCGACGAGCTACGTGGGTTACAGCCGCATGTCGCAAGCCGTCAGCGAGCTGTCCGCGACCGGTGCTCCGACGAGGACGTTCCTCATCGCGATGGTTCCGGTCGGGACGGCGCTGTTGATCGCCTTCGGGATCGGCGTCTGGAAGTCGGCGCGTGGGAGGCGCACGCTGCGCGTGACGGGCGGCCTCCTGATCGCACACGGAGTCATCGGGCTGCTGTGGCTGCCGTTCCCGATGACTTCCCGCGAGGAGATGATCAACGGGACGGTGCCAGCGAACGACGTCGGGCACATCGTCCTCACCGTCGTGACCGTCCTGCTGATCGTCTCGGAGATCGGGTTCGCCGCCGCGGCGTTCGGCTGGCGCTTCCGGACCTACTCGATCTTGACGGCGGCCGCGATCCTGGTGTTCGGCGCTCTCACCGGTACGGAGTCCCCCAAGGTTCCGGCGGGTGACCCCACCCCCTGGATGGGGTTCTACGAACGCGTCAGCGTCTATGCGTGGCTGCTCTGGATCGTGGTGCTGGCCGTGATCCTGCTACGCATCCAGGATCGAGCGGAGCAACCGACGATCACCTCGCGTGAGCCGGCCGCATGAGCTCGGGAGGAGGTGCGCCCATGTCGAGTCGCCAGCTGATCAAGTCCATCCGGGCGTTCGCGTCCTGCGCGTTCGTGACGGCCGCCCTGCTGTCCGCCCGTGAGCTCCGGCTGCCGAAACACAACGTCGGTCGCCGGCTGAGGTTCGCTGACGGAACCACGTCCCGCGTATACCGGGAAACGACCCGGCGCAGCGCGCCGACCCGCCAACCCACCCTGCTCGTCGTCCAGTTCAGGCTGCGGCTGATCGGGAACAGCAAGCTGATGCACGCCGCGTTCCGCGCGGAGTCCATCCTGAACACCGTTCTGTTCGCCGGCTTCGCCGGGTTCCGCACCAAGCTGTGGTGCACCGACGAGCGGACCGGGATCTACCGCGGGGTCTACGAGTGGGACGGCGCTGAGCGCGCTACGTCGTACGCGACGACGCTCAGTGGGCTGCTTCGCCTGCTCAGCGAGCCCGGGTCGGTGCGGTTCCACGTGGTGCCCGGGGTGTGGCGGGACGACTTCCTGCGGAACCCGCAAGTGATAGGTCCGTACCAGCCCGCGCCGACCGAGCGGTGGTGGCGGCTGACCAGCGAGACCGCGGCGTGACCGACGAGGTGCTGATTGTCGGGCACCGGGCCGACCGGCCTCGCCCTCGCCGCTCAGTTGCACGCCCACGGTGGGCGGGTCCGGGTGATCGAGCGCCGGCTCGGCCCGCAGGACTCGAGGGCGTTCGTCATGCATCCCCGGCACGCTCGGAGGTGCTCGCGCCGCTCGGCGTCGTCGACACCCTGGTCGCCCGGGGCGACCCCAGCGCGCGGATTCGACAGAGTGCACGCCGGGCGGCGGCTGGCGGCGGTCGACCTGGTCCATCCCGGAACCTGTGGCAATGGCCGCAGTACGTCGCCCTGTTCGGCCTCGGCACGGTCGCGGGCGGCGCCGGCTGGATGCACGCGGTGCCCTGACGACTTTTGCCGGACCTGTGGGATTGCCACCATGCTGGGGCTGGCCGGGCTGGTGGTGCTCGTGGCCATCGCCCAGCTGCTCGGCCTCGACATCGACGCGCTCGCCGGCGGCTGGGGCGGCCGTCGATCGTATTGCCGGTGATCGAGGCGGCCATGGCGGCCGCGGCGTCGGTCTGGGTGCTGGGCGCCGCTCAGCGCCGACTCAACGGGCCCGCCGGTCCGCTGGCGCGCGCCCTGGCCCGCGGCTCCTACGGGGCGTTCATCCTGCAGGGCCCGGTGCTCATTGGACTGGGCTTGGTGCTGCGTGGGCTCGGTGTCGCCGCCGAGGCGAAGCGCTCACCGTTGCCGTCGCCGGGGCGGCGGTATCTTTCGCACTGTCGTGGCTGCTGGTCACTCGGACGCCGTTCGGACGCATCCTGTAGCCGACCACTCGGAATCGCGGCGAGTTATTGACCCGCCGGGGTCCCCCCGGGCGCATTCGCCAGTGTTACCGTCCGGAAGCCCACGCACGATGTCGGGCCGGATGACCGCCACCGGACACACGCTGTGCCGCAGCAGCGCCCGGCTGGTGGAGCCGAGCAGCGCGCGGGCCGCCGGTCCGCGTGCCCGGGTTCCCGACCACTATCAGCTGGGACCGACTGGACCATTCGAGCAGCGCGTCGGCCGGGACGCTGGGTCGATACCTCGGTGTCGACCTCGACGTCCGGGTAACGCCCCCGCCACGGCCAGAGCCGCTCCGCGTCGAGCGCCGAATCCTCCGCATTCTGGTCGGCGTCGGCGACCTGGCGGGAACGCCGTCGGCTTTCGCCGCGGGACGTGGCATGCACCGCCGTCAGCGGGGCGCCGCGCAGCTTCGCCGCTTCGAACGCCCAGCCGATCGCGGGGTCGTCGAGATCCGTACCGACGCCGACGACGACCGGGCCCAGCGCTACGCCGGGCGCTTCGCACGACTACCACCGGGCAGTGCCCCTGCCCGCTGACCTCGAGCGCCACCGAGTCGATTACCACCTCGTCGAGCCCACCCGCCCCACTGATCCCGAGTACCAGCAGGTCGGCGGTGGCGGAGGCCTGCTCGAGCGCCCGTGTCGGGCCGGCGCCGACCAGCTCGGTGCTGACGGCAAGGCCGGGCTGTTCCCGGCGGGCGACGGTGAATGCGCGCGCCAGGATGGCGCGGGCGCGAGCGGCCTCCGGAGCGGAGCGCCCGGCCTGGTTAGAAAGATCGGCATAGGTTGCCGCGTGCAGAATGCGCAGCGGCAGACGGCGCAGGACGGCGTCGGCGGCGGCCCATCGCACGGCGTTGAGCGCGGCCTCCGTGCCGTCGACACCGACCACAACGGCGGAGGCCGTGGGCGTCGCATTCGGGTCCGTCATCGGACTGTCCTCCCTGACGAGCGGTGTGCCACCGAGCCTGCTCGCGGCGCACCCGGCCAGATAGGGCAGAGGGTCCCGACGCGGTGCGCCGACCGACCCGGACCCGCCCGACGGTCACCGGCGTTCTCGGATCGTTCTCCTCGCCGCTGGCGAAATCGTCACGTCGGGTCGGGCGCGGGTTCGAGGCGCAGCCGCCGGCCGGTGATCCGCTCGCCGGCGACCCGGATCATGTGCCCGCGCCGGCCTTCGGCCCACGGTCGGCGATGCGGATCGGCAAGATCGACCAGCTCGTCGACGTTGACGATCAGCGACGCCCGGCCGACGATCAACACGCTCCACCCGGAGCGGGTTTCCGGGTCGACCTGATCCACCTCGAAGGCCAGCACATCCCCACGCGAGGCGGCGTCCAGCTTCGCCCCCGGCGGTGCGGAGCACGACGTCGTCTCCGTCGAGCAGGAAGTTCGACCGGGTGCACCGCCGGCATGCCTGTTCGGTGAACACCAGCCGACCGACACCCGCGGAACGCAGCAGCTCGCGGCATTCGGACGGCGACAGCTCGTCCAGCCGACTGGGTTTCATGGTCCCTCCAATCGATCATCTTCGGGTGGTATCGGGCTGGCTCCAGGCAGTTGATCGGCATCTGCGCTCGATGACACGCTGCTGTGGACCCGGTCAGCGGCGACCGCCGCCGCGCGACCGAACAACGCCGACAGCCAACCGACGTGCACGTCGGCGACCGGTGGTCGGGCCGCTGCACCGGCTGGGGTCAGGTGAGGGTCGGTGGTCATGAAGCCTGCCTCGACTGATCGCTTGTCCGCCCGAGCCTGGACGCGGCCGAGCGCACACACGAGGGTCGAAGGGCCTTGCCGGTCCCGCCACACGACCGCCGTCCCGGGGCTTACGGCTCCTGCGCCAGCCCACCGCGCCCGGCCAGCATGACGACGATGAACACGCCTGACAGAGGATGTCGATGAGCCCGTCAGCCCCGGCCGAAGGGAGTATCCGGGGACGGCGTCGGTACCGCGGCGGGAGCCACACCGCCCGCCGCGTTCGCCGAGCGCCTGCGCATCGACCGAGCTGGCGGGCGCGGCACCGACGAGACGCCCATCACCGAAGCCGACATCGCCGGACTGCCTGAGGCGGCGCAGCACTACCTGCAGTTTCATGGGAGCGGTCGGGCCGGCCCAGGGTCTGGTCGTTCCGAGCCCATCTCCTCGGACGGTTCCGGCGCCGACCGGACCAGGCGTGGCTGCCGTGCGAGGCGTGGCAGTACAACACTGCACCCGAAGTGGCGCGGCTGTTCTGGATGCGGATCCGGATGCTCGGCGTGCTGCACGATGACCGGCTGGGACACCTACCTGTCCGGTCGCGGACACATGCGCGGCAAGCTGCTCGGCCTGCTGACCGTGGCCGACGGCAGCGGGCCCGAGTTCGACGTATCCGAGCTTGTCACCTACCTCAACGACGCCGTGCTGCTCGCTCCGAGCATGCTGCTGCGGCCCGAGGTGACCTGGTCAGGGGTGGACCGGGCCAGCTTCGAGGTGACCCTCACCGACCGCGGGCACACCGTGCGCGCCCGAGTGCTGCTCGACACCGAGGGCGCCCCGGTCGACTTCAGCACCACCGACCGGTACGCCGACCTGCCCGCCGGGCTCGTCCAGGCGCGCTGGAGCACACCGGTCCAGGGCTGGCAGGTTGTCGACGGGCGCGCCGTACCCACGCGCGGCCAGTGCCGTGTGGCACCTGCCCGACGGCCCATTCAGCTACGCCGAGCTCGCGACCGACGCGGCCGGCGTCGCATTCAACGTGAGCCCGGGCGCCTGATTCTGATGGCAGCCGTGCCGATCGCTCAGCCCACGCTGGTAGGCATGGCCGTCGGGCATCGGCTTGCCGCGCGGCGCGACATCGCTACTCGTGCTGGCAGTCTTCACGGTCGTGGACATCGCATTCCTCGTGCTATGCCGCGACCCGGTGAATCGACTATTCATGGATGTGCCGGACGCCTGGCCGACGCAACTCCAGGTGGGGTGCGAATGACTGACCAGGACACGGCCGACGCCGCACTCCCGGCCGACGCGCCGGATGCAGCCGCCCGCCAGGCCACGACCAACGTCCCGATCGCGGCGCCAGCGGACCGGGTCGAGGAGGTGCTCGCCGGCCTTCCAGGGCACAGCTTCGACAGCGTCGCGGTGATCGCGATAGCTGACGCCGGCGCGTTGGTCGGTGCCGTCACGATTGAACGACTGCTGGCCGCCGCCCTGCTGCCACGCTCGGCGAGATCATGGACCCAGTCCGCGGTCGTCGGTCCGGCACCAACCAGGAGCACGTCGCCTGGGAGGCGGCCGACCGCCAATGAACTGGGGCGACACTGACTGACACTGATGAACACAAGGATTCGGCCCGGCATGGCGCTGACCGGCCCAAACGACGCTGCGATGTCACGCGCTGACATCCGCTAACACGCTGACCAGGCGACTCCTAACCAGCGGGTTCGGGGTTCGAGTCCCTGGCGGCGCACCACCGCTGAACCGATCCTGAGCTGCGGGAACGGGTGCGTTCTCAGCGCCGACTCTGCGTTAGGAGCCGACGCGAGTATCGCGATCACCAACCTTGCGGCTTGACAGGGGAGCTAGCCAGATAGTCCCGTGAGGTCAGCTGCCGGCGGGCGGTCGTGAGTGGAGTCCGGTGTCCGGGGTGGTCGTGGAGGTCTGGCCTGCGAGATGATCCGGTCGAGCGCCTGGAGGTGGTCGGCTGGCGGTGATGCCGGCGACGTCGCGATGGGCTTGGGCGCCGAGTTGGCGTGCTCGTTCGGGGCTCGTCGAGCAGTGACTCGATCGCCGCGGACCAGGCGGCCACGTTGGGGGGATCGATGAGTAGTCCGTTGTGGCCGTCGACGAGTGCGGTGTCGAGCCCGCCGATGTTCGAGGCGATGACCGCGGCCCCGGCCGACATCGCTTCGATCGCGACGGCGCCGAGGGGTTCTGGCCACTGCGACGGGATGCGTCACGATGTCGGATTGCCGGAACAGCTCGTCGGTCGCCGGGTAGTCGAGGTGACCGAGGTAGGTCACGCTCAGGCGGGGGTTGGCCGCCATCGCCGTCCGTTGACTCCGCTGACAGTGCGACCAGTAGGCGTCGTGTTCGACGACTCCGGCGATGCGCAGCTCGATCGGACCGCTCTCCCGCACCGCCGCCGAGGGCTTCGATCAACACGGCCAAGCCCTTCTCGGGTGTGATGCGTCCGGCGAAGGTGATCACCGCCGGGTCGCTGGGCTTGTCGCGATGGCGGGATCGGAGGGCGCCGAGGTCACGGATCGGGCGGGGAACCAGATGGATCCGGTCGGCGAGATGGGGCTCGGCGTCGGCCAACAAGGATCGCATGTACTCGCTGACGACCACGATCCCGTCGGCGTCGCCCAGCGAGCGGCTCAGCGACAGGCGTTCATCGAGCTCGTCGACGCCGAGCGAACGCTCGGGGTAGCGCAGCACGCAGCGCCCTTCGCCGATGGCGACGAGACACCCTTCCCCGAGTCGCTGCGGGCAGCTCCCGACATCGCGACGCCAGCGGAGCTCGCTGAGGCAGGTGAGATAGTGGTCGTGCACGTACCAGATCAGCGGCCCGCGATTCGCCAGCGTGGCCAGGGCCGAGACCGCGGCCGGGTCGAACACGTTGTGCAGATAGATGACGTCGGGATCGAGCCCCGCGACCACGCTCGCCAGCTCGTCGCCGGTGCCGGGTCGAGGTCGGCGCGAAGCGAGCCCGTCGACGATGTGGACCGAGCTGAGATCCGCCGGCACGACGCCCGTGACCAGCCCGCACACCAGATGCGAACGCACACCTCGACGTGCCAGCTCCGAGGCGAGCAACGCGATGTACTCCTCGGTGCCGCCGAAGCAGCCACCCTTCTCGTTCACGTGCACGATCGACCCGAAGGCCGAGCTGTCCGAGCCGGTCTCGGTGCGCAGCCCGGACCGCAGCGGTCCGGGCCCACAGTCCCGGGCTGCTGTCACGAGGTGGCATCCTACGAAGACCCCGTCGATCGCCGCACTCGCGACGAACTCGTCAGAGTCCGCCGGATCCGCGTTCGACCCGTCGAGCGTGACCGCGACTCGGCCTGCAACACCGTCGCACGTTCTGGCGTCCAGCCAGATCCGGACCGCTCGCCTCGCCGCGCCTCAGCCGTGTCGAGGACCGGCGATCGGGCGTCGCCGCCGATCCTGGCCACCGCCACGCCCGCATGCTCGGCCCGGCGGTGGAACTCGAGCCCGGTCTCGCGCTCCCACCGCCGCAGGACCTCCTGCTCCCCGGGGCGCTCGACGTCGTCGAGGACGACCGTGGCGCCCGGCGCGAGGCGGTCATGCAGGACGGGCAGCGCCGGGTAGCGGGCCAGCCCGTGCCCGGCGGCGTAGGCCGGTGGGCCGTCCACGAGCAGAAGGTCGATGAGGTCGCCCCGCAGCGCCGCGTCGAGTCCCGCGGCCACCGCAGCCTCGTCGTACCACTGCACACCCCGCTCGGCGAGGGCGTGCGGGAGCAGCGGCGCGTGGATGACCACGACGTCGTGCCCGATGCGCTCGCGGTCCAGCTGGTCGGTGACCCACCGCGCCCAACCGGGGTCGTGCTCCACCGCCGCCATCCGGAAACCGTCCAGCGGACGGCGCTGGGTGAGCAGGCGGGCGAGCAGGACCGTGCTGACCCCGCTGCCGAGCTCGACGACACGGCGCCGCCCATTGAGGACGATGTCGTTGCAGACGGCCACCAGGCCGGCCGGACGCATCGCGCCGGCGCCCCACGGCAGGTACGGCCCCCCAAGCGCCGCGAGGGCGACACGGGCAGCCTCGTCGCGGAACTCTCGAGCGGCCCGGGACGGAGGCGAACCGAGATCCGGAGGCTGCAGGATCGGACGAGGCCACGACCGACCTAGCGTGCCACGTGCAAGATCGTTGGCGGCACCGCCAATCGGTGACGCGGGCGTCGCTGGCGATCGCTCGCGACGTGGGAGATGATCGCGCGTTGGCCGAGCAGATCTGCCGGGCCTGCACAGCGGGGCTGGACATCGACGGGGCGTCGATGTCGCCCGGGTCGAGCGGGGTCGCTTGATAGCGCCTCTGTTCACCAGCTCACCGAGGAGCAGATCATCACGATGGTGGACCTGATGATCGGTCGGGTGGAGGCCCAGCTGGCCGGCAAGGACCCGGGTTCGACCCGGTACTGGGTGCCCGGCCGCTGCGCCGGACCATCCAGCGCGAGATCGAGGACCAGCTGCCGGAGAAGATCCTGTTCGGCGAGGTGCAGCCCGGCCAGATCGTCGTGGTCGACACCGAAGGCTTCGACCCCGACGCCGAACCCGCCAAGGACGCCAGGTCGATCGCATCGCCCAATGACAAGGCGAAGTTCACCTTCCGCGGTGACGGCGAAAACGCCTTCCTCGTCACCGCCGCGTCCAGGACGCGCATCCGTGTGCGGCAGGTGGATGCGCAGCGCGGTTGCATTGCCGCGATACGGATCGAGTGCGCCGGCCACCACGCCGGCCCGCCAGCTCGGGTCTCGGGCGGCGATCCAGCAGCTCAAGCCTGCTGGCACTGCGCCCTTGTACGACATCAAGCAGCCGGGCCGACCCGCCCGCTCGGCGGGTCAGGTCCACGATGCCGGTCACGAATCCGGAGGGCGCCGCGCGGTCGCGGCGGTGAACGCCGTCTCGTCCACCCCGGCCGCCTCGGCTCCGTCCAGCCGAGCGGGATCGTCCATCAGCGGCCGGCCATGCTCGCGCACCGCCGCCATGATCGTGCCCCAGCCCATCCCGAACTCCCGGGCCACCGCGGAAGCCCATACGTTGCAACGCGGTGAAGTTCTGTGTGCACCTGGACACGAAACCCAGGATCGTGGTTGCGCGGGGGCCCCAGAGCGCCGAGGGTGGAGTTGCCGACGCCACACGAGACGGGCGGCAGCGCAGCGGGTCCTCGACCAAGAGCCCGGCGATCAAGACCGGTGCGCCACACGACCCGCCGGCTCAAACCAAACAACCCTGGTACCGAGGTGACCGGCCGGCGGTACCCACACCAACGAGGCGTGCGGGGAGAACCGCCGCACCGACCACGAGAGGTTCGCCATCGCAATGAGCCTGAGAGCCCAGTCCATCGACGCCAGCTCCCGAACCGTGTTGATCACCGGTGGGGTCCCGCGGCGAGCCGCCGCGGTGGCCTCCGCACTTCGTGACACCGGGGCGCGGCCGGTCGTCGTTCACGATCTTCCAGCTGGTGTCGGGATCGGTGGTCTGAGCTTCGATGCCTACCTCCAGTTCCCGATCCCCAGCAGAAACGGCACCGGCGAGGCCGGGCCGGGCGAGCGGGATAATGCGCAGGCGTTGTCCGAACGTTTCCACGCCGCGACCACGGTGCTGCCCTGGCTGAGCCCCGCGGCGAGGGTGGTGCTGGTGCCCGCACCACTGGCAGAGTCCGACACCCACCTCGATGCCCCGGCGCGCCTGGCACTGATGCGCCTAATCGGGCAGGCGTTGCGCGCCGAGCACGCCCCCCGGCAGCTCTCGGTCCAGATCTGCGACCACAGCTGTACCGCCCAGGAGCTGGCCGCCGCGACACGACGCGAAGCAGGCGGGCCAACCTGCACTGGGCGAGCCCGCCGACGATACCCCCGCCGCCTATTCCGACTGGCGCGCCGAGACGCTCGGCCTGATCCGGCCCATAACTGGCGGCTGACCGAAGATCGTCGACAGCCTCTCCCGGCACTGGCGGTCCGTGCCCCTATGTCACTGGTAAGACCCTTGGGTGCTCGGGCGCATGTTGGACAGATGGGAGCACACCACGCAGGACCTCGGTGGGAGTAGCCCACCAGTCGGTCGCGTCGTCGGACATTGTTGATCTCGGCTCGGGTGCGCTGGGGTAGTGGTTGGAGCGGAGCGGTTTCAGCGCGGCTAGCTCGGTGGGAAGCCGATGCTTCGGCTACACCCACCAACGAGGTCGCCGCGGTGATCGACAAGACGGCCGCCGGCCGCCGACCAGAAGAGCGCGTTTCTGGGCCGCTCAGATCGGGATCGGCGCCCCGGCCGGGGTGAATGCGTCGAAGTAGATATTTCGTGGCCGCGCCCCCGGTCGATCAGCAGCGGAACCGCGGCTTCGATCATCGGCGGCGGGCCGCAGAGGTAGGCGTCGTGTGCCAGGCGCTCGCGCCAGCGTGCCACCGCGTCGGTCACCAGCCCGGTCTGCCCGGACCACTCCGGCGCCCATTCGGAGGAGAGCACCGGGACGAACTCGAACTCCCACAGCGACGCCCCAAGGTCGGTGATCTGCCGGACCAAGTAGAGGTCAGCCTCGCTCCGCGCGCCGAAGAACAGCGTCACGGCCCGGTCGCAGCCCTGGGTGGCGAGCGAGCGCAACATCGAGAGCAGCGGAGCCAACCCGGATCCACCGGCAATCATCAGGATCGGCCGGTGCGAGCAGATGGATCTTGAGCTGTCCGTACGGGCCGCGCAGCCGGACCGCGTCGCCGACCGCGGCGCGGGCGAGGTAGCCGGAGAACAGCCCACTCTGGTTGGTCCTGCAGATCAGCTCGACCACCCGCGGCTCGTCCGGGCCGTTCGCCATCGAGTAGGTCCGCGGCTCGCCCGACCCCGGCACCTCGACGTTGACGAACTGCCCGGCGGTGAATGCCATCTCCTCGTCCAGCCGCAACCGGATCCGCATGATGTCCGAGGTCAGGCGCTCGAGCTCGGCCACGGTCGCGTCGAAGCTACGGGACGTGTCCCCGGAGAAGAACTCCTCCTCGGATAGCCCACTCGGCTCCACGTCGATCGTGCACGGCTCCAGCGGGACGCTGGCGCAGGCGAGGACCAGGTCGGCGGCCCGGGTCGTGCTCGGTCAGCGCGAACGACGACCCGTGCTCGGAAACGTCCCCGTCGACCAGGCGCACCTTGCAGCTCCCGCACCCGCCGTGCTTGCAGCCGTAGCGCAGCAGCAGGTTCTGGCGCAGCGCGGCCTCGAGCAGCGTCTGGCCGTCACCGCACTCGTAGCTGTGCCCGAACGGCTCGACCGTGATGTCGATCATCGCGTCTTCGGAGCCCGCCGGCGCGTACGCCCGCTCAGGCCTGCAACGGGTCCTTGACCTCGTATTCCAGCCTGCGGATGTCGTCGATGGTCCGCATCCGCTCCATCTCCAGGAGGGGCTGCGCCGATCAGCGTGCGACCGTCGGCACGCAGCAGCCCGAGGTCGAGGATCATGTCGGCGAGGCGTCCCAGCCGTGGTACTTGGCCCAGACCTGCTTGCGTCCTCCATAGGCCTCCGGCCAGGTCCGAAGGACCCACTCGCAGCCTTCGCTGCAGCAGGCATACTTTCGCCGTTCAGCTCGATGATCCTGGCCTCGTTGACGTCCAGTGGGGCATGACCAGGGCAGCTGGCGAATCTGGCAGATGGGCGGAAGACCGGGAAGCTTCTTGCAGGATCATGCCCGCCGGCCGGGTGCGCAAGCGCCTGATAGCCCTCCCGGTCGCCCTGGTAGGCCAGACGAGCAGCCCGGGTAATGCGTCTCAAACCACTCGAAGTCGGGCGGTGCCATCGCGTCGGACCGCCAGAAGTTCAGCGGCCACACCGCGGAGAGCACCTGGCCGAGCGTCTGGTGCGACCAGGTCACATCGTTGGCCGCCGCGGCAAGGCGGCATGGGGCCTTGACGCCGAACTGGCTGAGCCGGTCGATGTAGTTGCCCACGAAGTCGTCGACGACCCATCCTCCCACTGCGCCTTGTAGCTCCAGGGACCTCGCGCGCGCCGTACTCCGCCTGCCAGCCGACGAGCGCGTCGATCGTCTTGTGCGAATGCCAGAAGTGCCGCTCGAGGATTCGTTCAGGGAAGGCAGGTTGTCCTCGTCGGCGAGCAGCGCCATCACCGAGCCATAACCGTTGGCCATGTGCCGGGCCTCGTCGGACTGGATGGAGAGCATCACGCTGGCGAAGAGTGGCGTTGTCGCCGTTGAGCATGGCGACCTGCGGGGCGGCGACCAGGCAGAATGTTGGTGAACGCCGTCTCGAGGCACGATGTTGAGCGCGATGATGAGTCCAGCGGATCACCGGTGTTGAAGTGCTGGAACTCGCCGATCGAGTGCCAGGCCACCGGGATGCTGTACAGGGCCGGCTGGGACAGGTCCCAGCCGGTCAGGGTCCTCCCAGTGTTTGACGTAGTAGTTACGCAACGACATCTCGAGCTGGGTGTCGCCGGACCTCGTCGAGCATCTGCGCCGCGTAGCCCTGGCGCAGCTCCTGGCTTTCCACCGCCGAGATGATCATGCCGCAGCCAGCGACCGCCTGGAACTCCGCGTTGGTCAGGACGGGCAGGGTCAGCTTCATGCACTCCACGAACCGCGGCTCGGTGCCCACCGCCTCACGGGTCCGGATCGCGCCGTCGAGGATGCCGTAGGTCCGGTCGTCCTTCTCGGCTTCCATTTCATGTAGTCCCGGATCAGGACGCGGAACGGGTCCTTGCCCTTCTTCGGCATCTTGTACTTGGTCTCGTACTTCGTGGGCTGCTGGACCGAGGTGAAGTCCCAGTC
>CAVZMB010000002.1:0-99382 GCA_963776255.1 uncultured Actinomycetota bacterium
TGGAACCAGCTCACCACGATCGGCGCATTCGTCCAAGTGCCAAGTTACGCGATCTTCGTTTACAACCTGGTCGTCTCGCTCCGCAACGGCACCGCCGGCGACGACCCCTGGGACGCGTGGACGCTCGAGTGGATGACCAGTTCGCCGCCGCCGTCGTACAACTTCGAAGAAGTCCCCATCGTCCACAGCCGCCGCCCGTTATGGGACCTGAAACACCCGGAAGACCCCGATTGGCAATACGAATGACGATTTGTGAGGCACGCCATGAGCCTAAGCGAAGGGCGTGGTAATTGACGCGACGCCGACCACGCCCGTCGTGGAAGCTCCTGGCGTGCCACCCCGATGTTAGCAGTTTAGAACATGACCTAGACGCCGCCGACCTACCGATGCCGCCCGAGATCGCGCCCGAGCACACGCTCTCCTGCGCCCGAGTGGGGCATGGCGAGCTTCCTCGTCTCGGAAGTCGCGTTCTTCGGCACGCTGATCGTCACTTACATCGCGTTCATGGGCCAGGACACCGTCGGCCCCACGCCCGCGGCAGGCACTCGCCGTCTGCCGATCGTCATTATTTTCGACGCTCTGCCTCCTGTCTAGCAGCGTCGTCGATCCACGCCGCCGAACGGGCACTCGGAACGCGACGAGACCGCGCATCTTCCGCTCTTCCTCGCTGCCACCATTGCGTCTCGGCATCGCGTTCCTCGTCCTCACCGGCCTCGAATGGCACGAGCTGATCACCGAGCACAACTCACATCAGCCGCAACTTGTTCGGCACCACCTACTACACCCTTGTCGGCTTCCATGGCCTGCACGTCACCGTCGGCGTCATCGTGATGCTGATCGTGCTCGGCCTCGCACTGCGTGCGGCAGATCACGTCCGACAAATCGCACCGGCGTGACCCTCGTTGCCTGGTATTGGCACTTCGTCGACGCGGTCTGGATCGTCGTGTTCCTCGTCGTCTACATCGCCAGCCGGAGGAGCGCGGCATGAACCACGATCCCATCCACAAACGATTCCGGCCACGCCGACTCGGTCGAACTGCCCGCGCCGACCGCCGCGCCGCTGATCCTCGCCGTCGGTATCGTGCTCCTGGCGATGGGTGTGGCGACGAGTCTCGCCTTCATTCCCGGTCGGCGCGATCGTCTTCATCTTCGGCCTCGCTCATTGGATCGGCCAACTGCTGCCCGGCCGCGGCCACGAAGTACGAGCCGTTCGTCGAACCGGCCCTCCGCGCTCAACCGGTCGCCCCGTGCCGGCGGTGAAGTCGAGCACCTGCGGCAAGGCATGCCCGGCTATCGCTTGCGGCTGCCGACGAAGGTGCATCCCGTTTCCGCCGGCGTGAAGGGCGGCATCGTCGGCGGACTCGTGATGCCGCTGCCCGCGATCGCCTATGGCTACTTCAGCGGCCACGGCATCTGGTGGCCCGTCAATTTGCTCGCCGGCATGGTGCTGCCGTACGTCGACGCGATGAACGATCGCCGAGCTCGAACAATTCCAGCCGACGCTGCTGGTCGTCGGCATCGTGATCCACGTCGTCGTCTCGCTCATCATGGGCCTGATGTACGGCGTGCTGATGCCGACGCTGCCCAACATCAAGAAGCCGCTCGCCTGGGGCGCGCTGCTCATGCCGCTGTTGTGGACCGCCGTGAGCTTCGTCGCGCTCGGCCGGATGAATCCCGGCGTCCGCGAGGGCATCGAATGGCCCTGGTTCGTGCTGTCGCAATTCATCTTCGGCGTCGTCGCGGCGATCGTCTTCATGCGCTTCGAGAATCGCAGCCCGCTCCTCGCCGGCCTCTTCGGCGGCGTCGCCGGCGGACTGCTGATGCCGATCCCCGCGATCCTCTGGAGCCTCGCCGCGCGGCACGGCATCTGGTATCCGGTCAACCTGCTCTCGGCGATGGCGCTGCATCAAACGGCCGTGCCCACGCTCGCCGAGCTCGAAACATTCCACGCCGATTGGTTCATCGCCGCGCTGGGCATGCACGCGATCCTGTCGCTCGCCTTCGGCCTGGCGTTCGCGCTGGTGCTGCCGCGGCTGCCGTCGATCCCCGGGCCGATGGCCTGGGGCGGATTGCTGCTGCCGCTGCTCTGGACCGCGATGAGCTACGGCCTGATGGGCGTCGTGAATCCCGTGCTGCAGGAGCGCGTCGACTGGCCCTGGTTCATCGTGTCGCAATTCGTGTTCGGCATCGTCGCGTCGATCGTCGTCGTCCGCAGCGAACAAGTTTACATTCCACCGGCCGGCAAAGGTCCCGACCGACGCGGCGAGTTCGTCGCCAATTAACAATCCATGGCGTCGTCGGCCACGACGACCAATACCATACGCGCTGACAATCCCCAACATCCACCATCCGCCGCCTGCAATTCGCGATCGCACTGTTGCTGCTCGTCGTTGCCATCGGTTGCGAGCCCCCGGGCAAACCCAACCCCGCCAACCGCCCGCTGCTCCCCGACCAGATCACCGACTTCCACGAGCTCTTCGCCGCCAACTGCGCCGGCTGCCACGGCGCGACCGGCAAGCTCGGCCCCGCACCGCCGCTCAACGATCCGCTCTTCGTCGCCATCATCCCCGACGCCGACCTGCACGCCGTCATCCGCGACGGCCGCGCGGGCACCCCGATGCCGCCATTCGCCACGACCCAACGGCGGCCCACTCACCGACGCGCAAATCAAAATCCTCGCCGACGGCATCAAGTCGAATTGGAAATCGCGAGCGCCGACTCGCCCGCAGTCGCCGCCCGCTATGCACTCACCAAGACGGCCGGCGCGCAGTCCTCGGCCGGCAACCGCGAACGCGGCGCCGCCAGTTTTCGCCCGCGCCTGCGCCGGCTGCCACGGCCCGAACGGCGCCGGCGTCGACGACGAAGGCGACATCGTCAGCGCGATCAACGTCCCCGCCTTCCTCGCGCTGATCAGCGACCAGGCGCTCCGCCGCATCATCATCACCGGCCGCCCCGATCTCGGCATGCCGAACTTCGCCGAGCACGACGGCCGCCCCGACGATTTCCAGCCGCTCACCTCCGCCGAAATCGACGACCTCGTCGCGCTGCTCGCCGACTGGCGCGCGACCGGCAGCGCCATCGTTCAAACTCCGCAACTCCACAGCAATCAATCCAATCTCGACAATCGAATACGCCATGGAACACTCCTCCCACACCCTGTGCCGCAGCCCACGCCGACCGAGCCGCCCGGCCGCCGCTCGTTCCTGCGGCTGCCGACCGGCGCTGCTCGGCACCGTCGCCACCGTCGCGCTCGGCCTGCCGCTCGTCGGCTACTTCTTCGGACTGCCGCAAAGGCGGCACGCTCTGGGTCGACCTCGGTCCGCTCGCCGACTTCCCGCTCAATCGAAACGCGCCGGCATCGACTTCGCCAATCCGATGGCCCAACCCTGGGACGGCGTGACCGCGCTCACCGGCGTCTACGCCCGCTACAACGGCAAGAACGAAAAGAACGAAGACCAGTTCATGGTCCTCTCGGTGAACTGCGCCCACCTCGGCTGCCCCGTCACCTGGTTCCAGCAGTCGGGCCTGTTCATGTGCCCCTGCCACGGCGGCGTCTACTATGCCGACGGCTCGCACGCCTCCGGCCCGCCGCCGCGCGGCTTGTTCCACGTCCCCTGGCGGATCGAAAACGGCAAGCTGCAGGTCCAGGCACCCCACTATCCCACGCTCCAAAACACGCTCACCGGCAAAGATGAAGAATCATTCACCTGATCGGCAATCCGCGGAAGGCGACTCGGCACGATGAAACGTCTGGCTCACAACAGATCGGCGACTGGTTCGACGCCCGGCTCGGCGTCCGCGCCGTCTTCATGCCGATGATGCGCCATCCCGTGCCCGCGCAAGCTCGACGGCGCCGATGGGCTGGTTGTACGTCTTCGGCAGCGCCTCGCTCACGCTTCTTCATGATCCAGATCCTCACCGGCATCGGCCTGGCGCTCGTCTACGTCCCCGCCGCCGACAAGGCTTACGAAAGCCTGCTCTATCTCGACTACGAGCAGCCGCTCGGCTGGTTCCTGCGGGCGCTGCACTACTACGCCGGCTCCGGCATGGTCGTGATGCTGCTCGTCCACATGACGCAGGTCTTCCTGCACGGCTCGTACAAGTATCCGCGCGAGCTGACCTGGGTCGTCGGCGTCTTCCTGCTCGCTCTGCACGATGGGCATGTTCTTCACCGGCCAGATTCTCCGCTGGGACCCCGATGCCTATTGGGGCCTCGCCGTCGGCGGCTCGATGGCCGGGCCGCGTGCCGGTGCTCGGGCCGTGGATCGTCGACATGCTGCTCGGCGGCCCGATCATCGGCGGCGATTCGCTCAGCCGCTTCTTCGCGCTGCACGTGTTCGTCATTCCCGGCGCGCTGCTGGTGTTCCTCGCGGTGCATCTGTGGCTCGTGCTCCGGTGCGGCGTCAGCGCCCCGCCGGTGCCCGGCCAGATCGTCGATCCCGCAGACCTACGACGCCGACTACCACGAAGAGCTCGAAGACGAGGGCGTCCCCTTCCTCGGCGACGCGATGCTGAAAGACATCTTGTTCTCCGCGCTCGCCGTGATCTGTCGTCGTCGTCGATCGCCGCCGTACCTCGGACCGAAGGGACCGACCGGTCCGCCCGATCCCGCGCTCGCCGACGCCAATCCCCGGCCCGAGTGGCCGTTCCTCTGGCTCTTCGGCCTGCTGTCGCTCAGCCCGCCGGCGATCGAGACGTTCATCATGCTCGTCTTCCCGGTCGTCGTGATCGTCGTGCTGCTCCTGGTGCCGTTCGTCAGCAACCGCGGCGAACGCGCGCCGAGCCGCCGGCCCGTCGCCGTGCTGCTCGGTGATCGTCATCTACACGACGCTCGGCGTGCTCACCTACGAGGGCGACACCGCGCCCTGGTCGCCGAAGATGAACGCCTGGAGCGGCGACCCGATCCCCGAGCGAATGGTCGAGCGACGCCACGCCCGTCGAGCTGCAGGGCGCGCTCGTCTTCCAGTACAAGAACTGCCGCAACTGCCACGCGCTCGACGGCATCGGCGGCAACCGCGGCCCCGATCTCACGCACGATCGGCGTCCAGCATGACGCGCGATCAGCTCATCGATCAGGTCAGCAACGGCACGCCCGGCGGCGGCAACATGCCCGCCTACGGCAAGCAGATCAGCCCGGCCGAGATGGACGCGCTCGTCGATTTCCTGGTGAGCCTCCGCCCCGAGGGCCAGCTCCCCGCCGGGACGCAGACGACGCTCGCCCGTCGAAGGCACGACGCCGCAGCCGGTCGAACTGACCGAGTGACCGCCATGAGCCCCACGTTCGACGCCTTCCTGCGCTCCTGGCCCAGCCGCTCCCTGGCTCGCGCGCTCGCTCCTGCTCCCCGCTGGCATCTACTGCGCGGCTGGCGCAACTCCACCGCCGCGACCCCGACCGCTGGCACGCCGGCCGACTCGCCGCTTCCTCGGCGGGCTCGCCGCCATCTTTCTCGCGCTCGCCTCGCCGATCGAGCCGTTCGCGTCGCTGCTGCTGCAGGTCCACATGGTGCAGCACCTGCTGCTGATGATGGTCGCCCCGCCGCTGATCTGGCTCGGCTGGCCGCTGTTTCCGATGGTGCGCGGCCTGCCCGAGCCGATTCGCACCTATTGGATCGCGCCGCTGCTCCGCTCGCGCCGTCTGCGACGTATTCTTCGCGATCTCACGCATCCGCTCGTCGCGCTGGCCGATCTTACGTCGCCGCCACCTGGCTCTGGCACACGCCGCGCGGTCTACGAGCTCGCCCTCAGCGAACGACGGCTGGCACTTCGTCGAGCACGCCTGCGTTCATCGCCGCCGCGCTGCTCTTCTGGTATCCCGTCGTGCGGCCCTATCCCAGCCGGCCGCGCTGGTCGCAGTGGCTGCTGTTCCCCTACCTGCTGCTCGCCGACGTGCAGAACACGGTGCTCGCCGCCTGGCTCACGTTCTCGCCGCGCGTGCTCTATCCCCATTACGAGCAAGTGCCGCGACTCGACGGCATCTCCGCGCTCGACGACCAGCACGCCGCCGGCGTCCTGATGTGGGTGCCGGGCTCGGTCGCGTTTCTGCTGCCGCTGTTCTGGATCGGCGTCGACCTATCTGTCTCGGCGCGGACCGCACGCAGCGCTCGCCACGCCCGCGCATCGCCGCCGACTGCATACTCGCGACTCGAGCGCGACCACACGCTTCGACCTGCTCTGCGACTGCCCGCTGCCTCGGCCGCTTCCTCCGCTGGCGACACGCCCGCCGCGTCCTGCAAATCGCCTTGCTGGCGCTCGCCGCCGCTCGTCATCTTCGACGGCCTCCGCGGCCCGCAAGTCGCCCCGATGAATCTCGCCGGCGTGCTGCCCTGGATTCACTGGCGCGGCCTGTTGATCCTCGGCCTGCTCGTCGCCGGCAACTTCTTCTGCATGGCCTGCCCCTTCACGCTGCCGCGCTCGCTCGCCCGCCGCTGGCTCCCCGCCGGCCGCCCCTGGCCGCGCGTGGCTGCGCAACAAGTGGCTCGCCGTCGCGCTCGTCGCGCTCTTCCTCTGGAGCTACGAAGCGTTCGCCCTCTGGGACAGCCCCTGGCTCACGGCCTGGATCGTCGTCGGCTACTTCGTCGCCGCGTTCGCCGTCGACAGCGTCTTCCCCGGCGCGGCGTTCTGCAAATACGTCTGCCCCATCGGCCAGTTCAACTTCGTGCAGTCGCTCGTCTCGCCGCTGGAGGTCACCGTCCGCGAGCCCGCGCGTCTGCACCACCTGCACCACGAAGGAATGCATCCGCGGCCGGCGACGCATCCCCGGTTGCGAGACTGCGCCTCTTTCAGCCGCGCAAGCTCGGCAACCTCGACTGCACGTTCTGCCTCGACTGCGTCCACTCCTGCCCGCACACCAACGTCGGCATCTCAGACGACCCCTACGCCGGTCAACGCGGTTCGCATCGGCAGGGCCGCGGTGAAGCGGCGCCATCGAGTGAGTGCGGGCATGCAGGCCCCTCCCTCCTGCGTGGTCACCGCTCAGAACACGCAGTAACCATCCCGTGCTACGCCGAACAGCGTAGTGGCGGAGGGCCGTTGGTCGGCAGGCGGTTCAGCCCGTGAAGAGTTCGAAGCGCCGCAGATCCAGCTCGGCCAGCCGGCCCGGCGCGGCCGCCACCGCGGCGCGCTTGCGAGCGAACTCCCGCTCGCCGAGCTCGAGGACCTGGACGTCCGGGCGGAACGCCTCGCCCGCCAGGTAACGCAGCACCGGCAGCTGGTAAGCGCTGGCGGTCAGCTCGGCGGCTAGGCAGACGGCTTCCCGGTCGGCGTCCCCGTCGCCGGACACCGGTGCGAGGCACCAGACCTCCGGCCCGGGGTCGAAGCCGATCAGCTCGCTCAACGCGCCGATGAGGTCGGTCACCTCGGGCTCACCGAGCGGACGACGCAATGCGAGCCGGTGCCAGCCGACACCGGGGACGGCGATCGGAGGCGTCGCCGGGAGCCGGTCGTCTGCGCCGTCGTCGAGGTCACAAGCGGCATCGTCGGTGACGATCAGCAGGTCGACTCGGGTCCCGCCGTCGGCCAGCCGCTGCACCAGCCCGCCGGCCGCCAGGAGCAGCTCGCCGGCGCTCAGCGCGACCCCGACCAGACGCCGACAAGTCGGGACGTGCATCTCGGCGAGCGCCGCGCTGGAGCCGGATCCGAGGTCGACCACCATCCCAGGACCTCCCGCCCCACTCGATCGTCACTCAACTCGAGTTAACTCGGCACGGGGATTGACAGCGACGAGGCTCGCCGAGCGCATCCGCCGAACGGCGCAACCCGAGACGCGAACGGGACGGAGCGATCACCGCGCAATCGGCGAGCACCGGCTACCGCGCGGCGACATGCCCGGGCCGTGACGTGAGCGGCCGGGCGCTCAGCGGAAGAGCCTGCGGACCACCAGGAGCACGATCACGACGGCAACCGCGATCAAGCCATACTTGATCTTTGGGTCGGCGAGCCGATCCTGCATGGTCTGCGCCCCGCCTGCCATGATCCGCCTCGGGTTCGCCTTGATCGTCAGCGCGTCCAGGCTCTCCGCGAGGGCGGTCCTGGCGTGCTCGATCTCCTGTTGGATGGTGTCCGGGTCCCGGGCCACGGTTCCTCCTCGCATCAACCGTTGATCGCGTCACGGTAGCGTCCCGGCTATGACTACCAGGCTTTCCCCCGGTGACCGTGCACCGGAGTTCACCCTGCCCGACGCGGACGGCAAGCCGGTGTCGCTCGCGGACTACCACGGGCGGCGCGTCATCGTCTACTTCTACCCGGCGGCAAGCACCCCCGGCTGCACGAAAGAGGCCTGCGACTTTCGGGACTCGCTCGCGGCGCTGAACGGCGCCGGGCTGGACGTCGTCGGCATCTCGCCGGACACCCCGGCCAAGCTCGCGGAGTTCCGCGACGAGCAGGGCCTGACGTTCCCGCTGCTGTCCGATGTGGACAAGCAGACGCTCAATGCGTGGGGCGCGTACGGCGAGAAGCAGCTGTACGGGAAGACGGTGACCGGCGTGATCCGCTCGACGTTCGTGATCGACCCGGACGGTCTGGTGGAGAAGGCGATGTACAACGTGCGCGCCACCGGCCACGTCGCCAAGCTGCGCCGCGAGCTGAGCAGCTAAGGCCGCCTACGATCCGAGGTCCGGGGCCGTAGCCCAACGGCAGAGGCACACGGTTTAGGTCCGTGCCAGTGAGGGTTCGACTCCCTCCGGCCCCACGGCGAGCCGATCGCTAGCTTGGCCGTCGTGGACCACGAGCGGTTTCGACGGTCGATCTCCGGTTACGAGCACGCCTGGCGCAGGCCCGGTACCGCGCAGCTCGCCAAGCTGTTCACCCCGGACGCGGTGTACCTGCACACCCCGTACGCCGAGCCGGTGCGGTCGCTGGCCGCCATCGAGCGCGACTGGGAGGAGCAGCGTGAAGGGCCGGACGAGGTCTTCACGATGACCTCCGAAGTGCTCGCCGTCACCAACGACCATCCCGACGGCCCGTTGGGTATCGCCCGGTTGGAGGTGCGGTACGGCGATCCGCCGCGCCAGGAGTATCGCGACCTCTGGCTGGTCTGGTTCGACGACGACGGCCGGGCCCGCCGGTTCGAGGAATGGCCGTGCTGGCCCGGGCAGCCGTGGGTGGCAGGTCCGGGGTAGCGGCGGCGGGGCCAGGCCGCAGCCGCTCAGGTGGGCGGACGATCGGGGATGGCCCGGCCGGCCAGCACCACCCCGGTGGCGCCGATCAACGCGCACACCACCGACACCGAGAGCAGGCCTGGCGACAGGGTGCCGGTCACCGCGTCACCGAGCACGACGACGGCGACCGTGCCGGGCAGCACACCGAGGGCGGTGCCGATCGCGAACGGCCAGAACCGCACCGAGGACAACCCACAGCCGTAGTTGAGCACCGCGAACGGCAGCAGCGGCAGCAGCCGCAACGACAGCACGGTCGCCGTGCCTCGTCCGTCCAGTCGGCGGTCCACCCAGCGCACCGCCGCCAGATCGGAGAAGCGCTTGAGCAGGCGCTGCCCGACTTCCCCGTGGCCCACCGTGCGGACCAACAGGAACGCGCCGACGGCCGCGAGCACGGTGGCCGTCAGGGCGACGGCGATGCCGGTCACCGCACCGAAAAGTACGCCCGCGGCCAGCGTGAACGGCGTCCGCGGGATCGGTGCGATCGTGCAGACGACCTGTAGGCCGATGAAGGCGAGCGGTGCGAACGCCCCGGCCGCGGCCACCGCTTGGCGCAGCTCGTCGAGGTTCCTGGGTCCGAATGCGACGGCGAGCACGAGCAGCCCGACAAGCAGGACGCCGGCCACCAGTACGGACGCACGCATCGCCGCAACGGTAGCCGACGCCGGCCTTACCTCATGATCGGAATGCCGCCGCGTGGTCGCGCGCCCACTGGCCGACCGACCGGGCCTCCCGACCGGTCAGCACGCGGACCAGGTCGGTCGTCGTGGACATCACCCCGCTACGCAGCAACCCGAAGAGGATCACCAATCGTTCGGCCACCCAGTCCGGCAAGCCAGCGCCCCGCATGCCGTCCAGCGCCGCCTCGTCCGGGATGTCCGCGAACTCGACGGTCCGGCCGGCGGCTGCCGACAGCTCGGCGGCGACGTCGGAGAAGGTGACCGCCTCCGGCCCGGTGAGCAGGTAGCTGCGGCCCTCGTGGCCGTCCGTGGTCAGCGCGACCACAGCGACGTCGGCAACGTCCCGCGGGTCGATCATCGTGATCTTCGCGTCGCCGGCCGGGACGAACAGCTTCCCGGTGAACCGGATCGCCTCGGCGAATCCGAGCATCAGCGACATGTAGAGGCTCGGCCTCAGCACGACCGCCGGCACCGCCCGAGTCCCGCAGGTGCCGCTCGATGCGGCCCTGGACGTCCCAGAACTCCAGCGGCGAGCCGATGGACGCGCCGTTGGCGGAGATCTTGACGATGCGACCGACTCCGGCCGCGGCCGCCGCGTCGATCACCGCCGTCTCGTACTCGGCCTGCCGCGGGTGGTTCGGGCAGCAGAGGAACACCCGCCGCACGCCGTCCAGCGCACGCTCGATCGAGCCTGCGTCGGAGAAGTCGCCGCGCACGATCTCGACGCCCGCGTCGGCGCCTACGCCGAGCCGGGCGGCGGCCCGCGCCGGATCCCGCGTCAGGGTGCGGACGGCCTCGCCGCGGTCGGCGAGCCCGCGCACCACTTCTGTGCCGATGGCGCCGGTGGCGCCGGTTACCAGGATCGGGCTCATTTCCTGCCTCCACTCGGAGCGACGTTCGCGTTCATCCGGAAGAAGTTCGTCGGGTCGTAGCGATCCTTGAGCTCGGTCAGCCGCTTCAGCCGCGACCCGTATGCGTCGGCGATGCCGGCGGCGTCCTCGTCGGAGAGGAAGTTGGCGTAGACGCCGACGCTGTGTGGCCGCAGCGCCTCCCACTGCCGGCGCACCCATGCGACCCGGTCGTCCGGTGGACCCGGTTGCCAGGCGGCGGTGATGTTCAGCTCGAACCCAGGCTCGCGAACGCCGACCGCCGTCTCGTCGGGATCGACGCGGCTGACCGCGCCGCCCATCGCCCAGCCGGAGAACTGGGAGAACGGCGTCGGCACGCTCTCCACCCCACCGAGCACGATGTCGACGACCTCGTCGGTGAGCTCGGGTATCCGGTGTGACTTCCAGTAGTAGTGCATGCCGTGCGGCGCGCCACCGTCGAGCATCGACTGGACCGCCTGGTACGGCACCGGTGCCACCGCGTCGGCCAGCGGCTTGCGCACCCGGCGCAGCGGCGCGATCGCCCGCTGCCCCTCGGCGATGTCGCCGGCCCAGACCAGCAGCAGCCCGAACACCGGCTTGCCGTACTGCTCCGGGGCGAGGAACGGCATCGGCGGCGCCAGCCGCGCGACGACCGTGATGCCCAGCTCGTCGGGCGCGCCGGCAGCGAACTCCCGCAGGAAGGCCAGCACCTCGGGCGCGTCACCGATCGGCCAGAACATCGGCCCGCCGAGCACCAGCGGTCCGACCGGGTGCAGCCGGTAGGTGAAGGACGTGGCGATGCCGAAGTTCCCGCCGCCGCCGCGCAGCCCCCAGAACAGCTCGGGCTCGGTCTCCGGGTCGACGTGCAGCGTTTCTCCGTCCGCGGTCACCAGGTCGACCGAGGCCAGGTTGTCGACGGTCAGCCCGATCTTGCGCATCAGGTGGCCGAGTCCGCCGCCCAGGGTCAGCCCGGCGATGCCGGTATGGCTGATCTGCCCGCCGGTGACGGCCAGCCCGAACGGCTGGGTCGCCTTGTCCAGCTCGCCCCAGACCAGCCCGGCGGCGGCCCGCGCGGTCCGGCCGGCCGGATCGACCCGGACCGCCTTCAGCAGCGACAAGTCGATCATCAGCCCGTCGTCGCAGACGGCGTGCCCGGCGACGGCGTGCCCGCCGCCCTTCACCGACACCGGCATGTCCAGCTCGCGCGCGAAGCGAACGGCGGCGAGCACGTCGTCGGTCCCGACGCAGCGGGCGATCAGTGCCGGGTGCCGGTCGATGGCGCCGTTCCAGATCCGGCGGGACTCCTCGTAGCCCTCCTCACCGGGCCGCAGCAGCGCGCCTCGGAACCGGGTTCGCAGCTTCTCGATCACGGTTGCCACCTCAGGCCGGCTTGATGTTCGCGTTGCGGTGGAAGACGTTGCCCGGGTCGTAGTCGCGCCTTGATCCGCGGCCAGCCGGTCGTACTTCGCCGGGCCGTAGGCGGCCCGGACGCGGTCGTCGTCGTACTCGGCCATGAAGTTGACGTAGCTGCCCGGCGTTCGACGCGAACGGGCGCAGCGCCTCCCACAGCGACCGGACCCACTCCCGGTCCGCCGCCAGGGTCTGCGGGTCCGGCGCGACCGCGTCCATGTTGAACAGCGAACCGCGCCGAGCGCGGCCCGCCGAAGGCGGTGTCGTCCTCGCCGACGTCGGCGAACGCACCGCCCAGCGGGAAGATCGGCAGCAGGCTCATCGGCGAGGTCTTGCCGGGCAGCCGCTCGGCGACGACGTCGATGGCCTCGTCGGTGAGGTCGTCGAGGTAGAGCGACTTGCTGTAGGCGTGCATGCCCCACGGCGCGCTCTCGTCGAGCATCTGCTGCAGCGCCGCGTAGGGCAGCTCGGTGGCGAACTCGAACAGCGGCGGCAGCGCGTCGCGCGCCGGCGCGACGAGCGCCGCGTGCGCCTCGGCGGAGGAGAAGCCGACCACGATCAGCGCGACACCGGGCGCGAAGTGGTGCTGCTCGGCGACGAACGGCGCCGGCGGGGCGTTCAGCGCGACGATCATCGCGCCGGCGTCGCGCGGGCAGCGCGTTGACGACGTCGCGCGCCACCCGCAGCGCCGCGCCGGCGCGGTCGAGCTCCCAGAACAGCATCCCGAGGTGCACGATCGGGCCGACCGGGTGCAGCCGGAACTCGAACTCGGTGACGACGCCGAAGTTCCCGCCACCGCCGCGTCAGCGCCCACAGCAGGTCGGGGTGCTCGTCGGCCGACGGCGCGCACGCAGCGCCCGTCGGCGCAGCACGACCTCGGCCGAGACGAGGTTGTCGACGGCCAGCCCGCACGCCCGGGTCAGCCACCCGATGCCGCCGCCGAGGGTGAGCCCGCCGACGCCGGTGTGGCTGATCGTCCCGCCGGTCACGGCCAGCCCGTGTTCCTGGGTGGCGGCGTCGAGCTCGGCCTGGGTCGCGCCGCCGCCGCAGCGGGCGCGCCGCGCGTCGGGATCGACGGTGACCCGGTTCAGCCCGCTCAGGTCGATCATCAGCCCGCCGTCGGGCACGGCGGCGCCGCCGTAGCCGTGGCCGCCGCCGCGCACGCCGATCTCCAGCCCGTGCCGCTGCGCGTAGGCCGAGCGCCGCCGCGACGTCGGCGGCCGACGGCAGCGCGCGATCAGCGCCGGGCGGTGGTCGATCCGCGCCGTTCCAGACCGACCGCGCCGCGTCGTAGCCGTCGTCACCGGGCCGCAGCAGCGTCGCCGTCGAACTCGTCGCGCAGTTTCTCGATCATGGCAGTCCTCCTGGGTGGCGCGATGCTGGGCGCCACGCTGCCGTGCCCGCCGTTCCGCGAGCGTTCCTCAGCCGTCGACGTCGGCCTGACCGCCGAGCTCGGCACGCACGCGGCGGGCCTCCGGCGCCCAGAGCCGGGCGGCGCCACCCATCGTCGAGCAGCCGCTCGGCGACGTCGAGCGCGGCCGCGCGTGTCGCCCGGCGGCCAGGTAGGCCGCGAGCAGCAGCCGGACCATGAACGGCGTGCTGCCCGGGTGCGGCCGGACCGTCGCGGGTGTGCTCGACGGCGGCCCGGATCGCGGCGATGCCCTCGGTCGGTGTCGCCGTCGAGCACCGCGACGTAGCCGCGCGAACGCCGCGGCGACGTGCTCGTGTGACCGCCTCCGCTGCCGAGTCCGCAGCTCGGCGGTGTACTCCCGGAGCGCCTGCTCGTCGCCCATGTCCAGCGCCAGCAGGCAGGCGAAGGTCAGCGCGACCGACCGGCTGAACGGGTGCTCGATCTCGTCGGCCCAGGCGAGCGCCGGCCGCCCGGGCCTGCACGGCGGCGTCGGGCAGGCCGAGGAACCAGAGCGTGTTGGCGAGCCGGCTCAGGCAGACCACCTTCGGGTCCTGGGCGTAGCGGATGCAGGTGGATCGCTGCGGTCCTCCGGCCGGTACCGCTCGACGGCGAGCTCGAAGTGTCGGCGCGCCGTCTCGAAGTCGGCCTGCCAGAACGACGCGATGCCGAGGACGTAGGCGGCCTCGACGACCAGGACGTCGTCGCCGTCGCGCTCCGCCGCCTGCCCGCAGCTGCTGCGCCGAACCGGGTCGCGCCCGCGAAGTCCGCCCGGGTCAGCGCGCTCAGCGCCAGCGAGCGGAGCAGCGGCGGCGCCGGCTCGACGCCGAGCGCCGCGGCCAGCTCGAGGGCCCGCTGCTGCGTCGCGGACATCGCCGGCGACGACGTAGGCCTCCAGCGACACCAGCGGCGCCAGCAGCGCGGTGCGGACGCTCCAGCTCGATGCGCGTCCCGGTCCGCGGTATGCGGGCAGCGACCGCGAGCAGGTCCAGCGCTCGGTCCAGCAGCTCGACGGCCCGTCGTCCGCGTGCAGCAGCTGGGCGGCCTCCGCCGCGCGCCGGTACCAGGTGACGGCCTGCTCGGCGGCGCCGGCCCGGTCGTAGTGCGCGGCGATCTGCGCGCTGACCGGCCCGGGTCGCGCGGCGTCCGCCTGCTCCAGCGCGGCGCGCGATCCGCAGGTGCAAGCTGCCGCCGCCGCGCCGGGCTGACGTCCGAGGTAGGCGACCTCGCGGATCTTGTCGTGGCTGAAGTCGTAGGTGTCCCGAGCGCCCTGCTCGCTCGCGGACGATCCGCCGCCGCCACAGCTCGTCGAGGCCGCGCACCAGGGCGTCCTCGTCGCGTCTCGGTGGCGTCGCGGCGAGCACGTCGGCGCTGAACTCGCGCCCGATCGTCGCGGCCACCTCGACCAGCTCCCGGGCCGGCGCGCTGAGCTGCGCCAGCCGCGCCTCGATCACCGACTGCACCCGCGGGCTCAGCGGGCTGCCCGGTCGTCCAGCCGGCGCGCACCGCCTCGACGACGAACAGCGGGTTGCCCTCGGTCTCGTCGTAGAGCCGCTGCGCGTCGGACTCGGCGAGCGCGGCGCCGGTGAGCCGCTCGGCGAGCAGCGCGGTCTCGCTCGGCGTCCAGCGGCGCCAGCTCGATCTCCGCCAGCCGGTCCCGGGCGCGCAGGCCGGCGAGCAGCTCGTGCACCGGATGGTCGGCCGTCGATCTCCTCCCGGCGCGCCGTGGCCGCCACGAGCAGCCGGGCGTCCGGCTGCACCCGCAGCAGGTAGTGCAGGAGCTGGCAGGTCTCCCGGTCGACCGTGCTGCAGGTCGTCGAGCACGAGCAGCAGCGGCCCGCCGCGTGGCGAGCAGCGGCGGCCGACGACCGCGTCGAACAGCCGCTGCCGCTGCTCGCCCTCCGGCAGCGGCTCCGGCCGTCGCGAGATCGGGCAGCTCGACGAGCAGCTCGGGCAGCAGCCGGGCGAGCTCGGTGAGCCGCGCCCGGTCGAGCCGCAGCACCCGCGGCCGCAGCGCCGCCGAGCGCAGCCAGGCCACCACCGGGCCGTAGGCGAGCGAGCCCTCCGCCGGGTAGCAGCGGGCGTCGGCGGTCGCCGCACCGCGGCGCGCGCACCAGGCGCGGAACTCCTCGACCAGCCGGGTCTTCCCGACGCCCGGCTCGCCGCTGACCAGCACGAGCTGCGGCCTGCCCGGCGTCGGCGGACCGCCACGCCGCGGCCGAGCCGCGCCCGCTCGTCGGCGCGCGGCCGACCAGCGGCGGGCCGACGGCCCGCGGCGCGGCTCGCCGGCTCGGTGGTGCGCGACGTCGGCAGCAGCGCCTCGTAGGCCGCGCCGGGTCTCCGTCGGCGGGTTCGACGCCCGAGCTCGCGCTCCAGCGTCGAGCTGCACACGTGGTAGACCCGCAGCGCCCGCGCCCGGTCGCCGCGCGCCGTCGTGCAGCCGCATCAGCTGCCGGTAGGTCTCCTCGCGCAGCGGGTCGGCGCGCAGCAGCCGCTCGGCGTAGCGCGATCGCCTCGGCGCGGTCGGCGCCGGCCGCTCGCACAGCGCGGCGAGCTCGGCCAGCGCGTCGAGCTGGCGCTGCCGCAGCCGCTCCCGCTCGCCGAGCAGCCACTCGTCGTAGCGGCCCTCGAGCAGGTCGCCGGTGTAGAGCTCGACGGCCTCGCGCAGCGCCTCCGACGGCGATCCGGCGGTCGTCGGCGCGGTTCGGTGCCGTCCGAGCGAGGAGCTGCTCGAAGGCTGCGACGTCGAGCCAGCACGGCGCCTCGGGCCGCCAGCGCAGCGTGCGCGGGGTGATCTCGAGGTAGCGCGTCGGCGTCGGGCAGGCCGCGGCGCAGCGTGTGCAGGACGTGGCGCAGGTTCGTCCGCGCCTGCGCCTCGGTCGAGTCCGGCCAGAGCAGGAACGCCAGCCGCTGCCGCGGCATCGGCGCGTCGCGGTGCAGCAGCAGGTAGGCGAGCAGCGACTCGGCGCGCGCCGACTCGAGCGGCGGCAGGTCGGCACCCGTCGACCCGCAGGTCGAACTGGCCGAGGAGCCGGATCCTGGCGAGCGGCGCCACGCCGGACAGTCTCGCGCGCCGGTCAGCCCGGTGTCATGGCCCGGTGTCATGGGCCTGGGCTGGGCGGCCGCGCTAGCCGGTCAAGGCACGGAGGTGCGGCAACAGCGCGCGAAGCGCCAGGCCACGGTGCGAAACGGCGTCCTTCTCGGCGTCGGTCAGCTCGGCCGAGGTCCGGTTCTCACCGTCCGGGGTGAAGATCGGGTCGTAGCCGAAGCCGTTGCTGCCGCGCGGGGTGCGGACCACCCGGCCCCGCCAGCGCCCGTGCACCACTGTCTCGGTGCCGTCCGGCAGGACCAGCGCGGCGGCGCAGACGAACTCGGCTCCCCGGCGTTCGTCCGGCACGTCGGTCAGCTGGTCCAGCAGCAGATCGAGATTCGCGCGGTCGTCACCGTGCCGGCCGGCCCACCGGGCGGACAGCACCCCGGGCATGCCGTTCAGCGCGTCCACCGCGAGCCCGGAGTCGTCGGCGACCGCCGGCAGCCCGGCGAAGCCGGCGGCCTCCCTGGCCTTCGCCAGCGCGTTGTCGGCGAAGCTCGCCCCGGTCTCGGGCCCGGCGGTGAACCCGGGCACCTCGTCCAGACCGACGACGTCCAGGCCCGGCAGGTCGGCGTCGGCCAGCATCCGGCGCAGCTCGGCCAGCTTGCCGCGGTTGGCCGATGCCAGCAGTACCCGGGTGCGCCGAGCGGCGGCGCTCACGTCACGGTTGGCAGCGGCGCCGCCAGCGCGGCCGTCTGCAGCTCGGTGAGCTGCTTGCAGCCGGTGAGCGCCTGGTCCAGCATCGCGTCGAGGGTGCGCCTGGTGAAGGTGGCCCCCTCGGCGGTGCCCTGCACCTCGATCAGCGTGCCGGAGTCGGTGGCCACCACGTTCGTGTCGACCTCGGCGCGGGAGTCCTCGTCGTAGGCCAGGTCGAGCCGCACCCGGCCGTCCACCACGCCGACGCTGACCGCGGCCACCCCACAGGCGAGCGGCTGCGGGTCGGCGAGCTTGTCGTGCTCGCCGAGCCAGCGCACCGCGTCCACGAGCGCGACGTACGCCCCGGTGATCGCGGCGGTTCGGGTGCCGCCGTCGGCCTGCAGCACGTCGCAGTCCAGCGCGATGGTGTTCTCCCCCAGCGCGGACATGTCGATGCAGGCGCGCAGCGATCGGCCGATCAGCCGACTGATCTCGTGGGTGCGGCCGCCGATCCGGCCGCGCACCGACTCCCGGTCACTGCGGGTGTGGGTGGCCGACGGCAGCATGGCGTACTCCGCGGTCACCCAGCCCAGCCCGGAGCCGGCCCGCCAGCGCGGCACGCCGTCGGTCACGCTCGCCGCGCAGAGCACCCTGGTGTCGCCGAACTCGATCAGCACCGACCCGGCGGGATGCTTCTGGAACCCGCGGGTGATCCGCACCGGGCGCAGCTCGTCGTCCGCCCTGCCGTCCGCTCGTCGCACCCGCCAAGTGAACCGGACGGGTCGGCGGTCCGAGCAGTCGGGGAGCGTTGATGAGATCGTGTGCGCCATGACAACAGCCGGGTTGATCACGATTGCCGGACTTCCGCTCCATCCTTTGATCATCCACGCGGTCGTCGTGCTGCTCCCCCTCGCCGCGGCCGGCTCGCTGCTCATGCTGCGCCCCGCCTGGCGGCAGCGCTTCGGCATCCTGATCGTGCTGGCCGGCCTGGCCGGCGTCGCGGCGGTGCCGGCGGCCGTACTCACCGGCCAGCAGCTTCGAGACGTGATCTCGGCCGGCGGGCCGGTCTCCCAGCCGATCATGGCGCACGAGTCGGTGGCCAGGATGATCCTGCCGTGGGCGATCCTGTTCGGCGTGCTGCTGGTGGTGACGTTCCTGGCCGGCGCCCGATCCGACGGCGGATCGGTGACCTGGCGCCGGGTGGCGACCGTTGCCGCGGTGCTCACCGTGCTGGCCGGCGCGGGCGTCACGGTCCTGACGATCCTGGCCGGGCACAGCGGCTCGGTCGCCGTCTGGCAGGGCGTGGTGTCCTAGACCGGGGCTACGGCAGCGTCGTAACAGGCGTCGGCGGCGACCAGCTCGACCGGCCCGCCGAACGCCGCCCGCGCCTCGTCGGCCAGCTCCGCGCCGTCGAACCAGACCGGCACGTGGGTGATCAGCAGCCGGCCGACGCCGGCCGCGGCGGCGTGCTCGCCGGCCTGGCGGCCGGACAGGTGCACCCCGGGCGGCGGCTCCGACCACGACGACGTGACGTGCGGCCAGGTCGCCTCGCAGAGCAGTACGTCGGCCCCGCGGGCCAGCGCTACCAGCGCGTCGCACGGCCCGGTGTCACCGCTGTACACCAGGCTCGCGTCGCCGTGCTCGATGCGCAGCGCATACGCCTCGCAGGGGTGGTCCACCGCCGCGACCCGCACCGTGCAGCCACCGACCTCGGTGGTCAGGCCGTCGCCCAGCTCGCGGAACTCGAGCACGTCGGACAGGTCGGTCTCGGCCCGCTCACCGGCCGACGAGGCGTACGCGGCGGCGAGCCGGTCGGCTGCCTCGGCCGGCGCGTACACCGGCAGCCGGCGCGCCATCGGGTCGTACGGCGGGCTGGGGTGGAAGCGGCGGTACACGACCAGCGAGGCCATGTCCGCACAGTGGTCGGCGTGCAGGTGCGAGAGCAGCACGGCGTCCAGCGCGAACGGGTCGAGGTGCCGGTGCAGCGCGCCGAGGGTGCCGTTGCCGAGGTCGAGCAGGAGGTTGGTCGCGCCGGCCTGGACCAGGTAGCCGGACGACGGGGAGCGCGGCCCGGGGCCGCTGCCCGAGCAGCCAAGCACGGTCAGCCGCATGGTGGCCCACCCTCCGGACCGACGCGCTCCTCGACGGGGTGCCGGCCGGTGTAGCGCAGCCAGGCCAGCCCGAGGACGGGCAGCACCAGCGGCACGAACCCGTAGCCCCGCCCGAAGCCGGACCACACCGTGTCGGCCGGGAACGCCGCCGGCACCGCGAGGCTGACCGTGCCGACCACGAGCACCCCGAGCAGCTCGAACCCACAGGCCAGCCAGGCCAACATCCGGAACCGCGGGCCGGACCCGGCAAGCCCGATCGTCGCCAGCAGGTACACCGCGGCGGCCACCGCGGACAGGGTGTAGGCCAGCGGCGCCTGGTCGAAGTGGGTCGCGATCTGCACCGCGGCCCGGGCGCCCGCGGAGAGCGCGAACAGCCCGTAGACGGCGATCAGCAGCCGGCCGACGCCGGTCCGCGTCGGGCGCAGCCGCGAGCCGGCCGACCGGCGGGGATCGTCAGGCACCGACGGTCTCCCACAGCGCCTGCAGCCGGGCCACCGCGGCGGCCACCGCGATCGCACCGACCGCGATCACCGCCCCGTTCCACCGGTTCGCCTCGGCCCGGCTCCATTGCAGCGCCAGCGGGATCACGATCAGCGACGCGACCAGGTACCCGATGAACGTCACCAGCTCGGCCGGGCGGGCACCGGCGATCAGCTGCCCGGCCGCGATCACCACCTGCACGGCCAGCAGCGCCTCCAGCGCCCAGGCCGCGATCAGCATGGACCGCCCCGGCGTGCGGCCGAGCACGGTGAGCACGATCCCGAAAACGGCGAGCGCGAGTGCCGCGATGATCAGCGTCCAGGCCAGGAAGCCGATCACCGCGCCGACGCTACCACCCGGATTTCCGGGCCGAGAAACCGCCGAGACAGCCGGCGGAACGGCTCCGGATCGCCGGTCGCCAGGAACTCGTGCTCCGGTGCAGGCGCGTCCGCTTCCGGGTCCGGCGGAACGGCCAGGCCGCGCTCGTGCAGCACCCGGACGACGTCCTTGGCGGTCTCCTCGGCGCTGGAGACCAGCGTCACCGCCGGCCCGAGCGCCAGCTGCAACACCCCGGACAGCAGCGGGTAGTGCGTGCAGCCGAGGACCAGTGTGTCGACCTGCGCCTGCTGCATGGGCTCCAGGTAGGCCTGGGCCAGCCCAAGCACCTGCCGCCCGGTGGTCATGCCGCGCTCCACGAAGTCCACGAACCGCGGGCAGGCCACCGCGGTCACCGCCACGTCCGGCGCCGCGGCGAACGAGTCCTGGTAGGCGCCGGACGAGATCGTCGCCCTGGTGCCGATCACCCCGATCCGGCCACTGCGGGTGGTCGCGACGGCCCGCCGGACCGCGGGCAGGATCACCTCGACCACCGGCACCGGATAGCGCTCCCTGGCGTCGACCAGGCAGGCCGCCGACGCGCTGTTGCAGGCGATCACCAGCAGCTTCACACCGCGCTCGACCAGGCCGTCGCCGATGGCCAGCGCGTGCTCCCGGATCTCGGCGACCGGCAGCGGCCCGTACGGGCCGTGTGCGGTGTCCCCGACGTAGACGATGCGCTCGGCGGGCAACTGGTCGATCACGGCCCGCGCCACGGTCAGCCCGCCGACCCCGGAGTCGAAGATCCCGATCGGGGCACCGGACTGCGGGGCCGCGGCCGAGCTCACCCCGCGAGCATGCCGGGCCGGCTCGGGGCGCGGTCCGCCCTGGCGACCAGCCATGCGGCGAGCAGTCCGGCGAGCGCGCCGAACAGGTGGCCCTGCCAGGAGATGTCAGGCCGCCCCGGCAGCACGCCGAACAGCATCCCGCCCCAGAGCAGGAACAGTGGGGCGGCGAGCAGGATCTGGCTCCAGCTGCGCGCGAAGAACCCGCGAGCCAGCAGGAACACCAGCCAGCCGAAGATCACCCCCGACATCCCGATGTGCACTGTGTTGTCCGGTGCGGTGAGCCAGACCCCGAGCCCGCCCAGCACCCAGATGGTCGCTGTCACCGTGACGAACTGGCCGATGCCGCCGGCGAACGCCAGGAACCCGAAGATCACGAAAGGCAGCGTGTTGGCCAGCAGGTGGCCCCAACCGGCGTGCAGCAGCGGTGCCCAGAGCACGCCGTCCAGCCCGGAGAGCTCGCGCGGCACGATGCCCGCGTTGTCCAGCTGCTGGCCGGTGGCGACGTCGACCGCCTCGATCAGGTACAGCAGCGCCGTGAACACCAACATGGTCATCGCGGCGAGCGCCGGGTTGCGTGGCCAGATGCGCAGCGACGGGGTGGGAGCCGGGGCGGGGGCAACCATGCACCTGAGATTACGCCGCGCCGATGTGCGCCAGCCGTGAGCGCTTCCGGCGTCCCCAGTCCCGAATGAGCGCGCTTGTCCAGCCGGGGCGAACGAACGGCACTTTCGTGCAATAGGGCGACACAACGGCGCCGTTGATCAAGCGAGCTCGTCGGTCTTGGAGGCGGTGACCAGCGCGACGAACTGCCGGTCGGGGTCCTTCAGCAGGTCGCGGATCGTGCCGACCACCGGGCACGGCCAGGCCGCCGCGCAAATCTCGCACAGCCCGGCACGATCGACGGCGTGCTCGCCGAGCAGCCCGCGGATCACCAGCACCAGGTCCGGGATCAGCGCGCGGGCGGTGTCGACGTCGTTCGTGGACCAGCCGCTGGTCTTGGTGGCCAGGTACTCAGCTTCGTCCAGGTGGCCGTACAGGTCCTGGCGCAGCAGGTGAAACGCGTCGGCCACGGCAGCCGGTAGGGTGCTCACAACCAAGAGCCTTCACGATTGCCACGAGGACAATCAACAGGCCTGACCCCCGGACAATCCATCCGCTAGGGTGCGGCCCGTGGAAGATCGAGAACCCACCCTGCGCAGCCGCGAGCTGGGCGACGGGCTGCGTGCCGCCATGCAGCGCGCCGGACTGAACGGAAAGCAGGCCGCCGAGCTGCTCGGCAGCTCGCCGAGCTGGGTGTCGCGGCTGCTCTCCGGCAAGCGCGGCGGCACCGAGGTGGACGTCTCGGCGTTCCTGGCGGTGTGCGGGGTGACCGGCCCGGAGCGGGACCGGCTGCTGGCGCTGTGCCGGGAGCAGGGCCGGCGCGGCTGGCTGCAGCAACACGGCCCCCGGCTGCCCAGACAGCTACGCACCTTGATCGACCACGAGGTCAAGGCCACCGCGATCAACGTGTTCCAGGTGATGCTGGTGCCCGGCCTGCTGCAGACCGGGGAGTACGCCCGCGCGGTGATCGGCCGGAACGTGAACGTACCGGTCGACGAGGTGGAGGACCGGGTGGCCGCAAGACTGGCCCGGCAGAGCCTGCTCACCCGGGAGCGCCCGCCCAGGCTGCACCTGCTACCTGCACGAGCTCGCGCTGCGCACCCCGGTCGGCGGGCCCGCGATCATGGCCGAGCAGCTCCGGCACCTGCTGCGGCTGGCCGAGCGGCCCTTCCTCACGCTGCGCGTGCTGCCGATCACGGTCGGCGCACATGCCGCGATGGTCGGGCCCGTTCACCCTGCTCGAGTTCGCCGAGTTCCGCCCGATCGTCTACCTGGAGAGCGAGACGTCCAGCCTGTTCCTGGAGCTGCCGGTGGAGACCACCGCCTACCGAAATATCCTCGGGGAACTGGCCCGGGTCACCCTGCAGGAGGAACAATCGAGGCGGCTGATTGCCACCCTGGCAACCACGCTGGACCCCGAATCGAGAGGACCATGAGCAGCGCAGATCAGCCGGGCATCGCCTGGCGCACCAGCAGCTACAGCGGCGGCAACGGCGGCTGCGTGGAGGTCGGCTGGCGGACCAGCAGCGACAGCGCGAACGGCGGCGACTGCGTGGAGGTGGCCGCCGCGCCGCGGGTCGTGCTGGTACGCGACTCAAAGGACCGCACCGGCCCGGTGCTGAGCTTCTCCGCGGCGCGGTGGCGCGCCTTCCTCACCGCCGTCGGCCGCTGACCGTCAGCGCGGCGTGACGAGCTCCGGCAGGTCGAGCGTGATCGGGGCCGGCGAGCTCAGTGCCACGGTGCCCTCGGCGGCGGCGAGCTGCTCGTACCTGCCGTCGACCAGCCCGTATGCGTCCAGGCTGACCGGCGCGTCCAGGTCGACGATCCAGTAGTTCGGGATGCCTGCCTCGGCGTACTCGAACATCTTGAGCACCCGGTCGGTGCGCACCGACCCGACCGAGACGATCTCCACCGCGAGCACCAGCTCCGCGGCGTCGCAACGCGCCCGGTCGGCCGTGATCGCCGCGGTGGGCAGCACCAACACATCGGGTGCCCGAACGGTCGCCGGGTAGGACGCCTCGATGGTGACCTCGGCGTCGGTCAATGCAGTCAAGCCGGGAGGGAGTTGGCGCTGGAGCTGAGCGGCCAGCTCCCACATCGCCCACTGATGGATCAGCGCCGCGCGTGGCGACACGATGAGCAACCCCCTCCACCAGCTCACAGCGCCTGCCATCGTGTTCTGGCAGTGCGTCCCACTCATTGAGGGTCAGCAGGTGGTCGGGCCACATCCCGACGCTCATTCGTCCACCTCCGGCGGCTGGCCGAGCAGGTAGGAGCCTACCGTTGAGGAGGGTCCCGGGAGGGCTTTCCAGCGGTGCTAGCGTGCCCCGCTGGCGCCATGATGACGCGACACCGCGTCAGGTCGCCGAGCTGAGCTGCTGCGGGGGAACACGATGGCTACGAGTCGGATTCGACACGCCGCGGCTGCGGCGACGGTCGTCACCGCGCTGCTGTTCATCGCGGGCTGCGGCCCCACGACGGCGAGCAGCCCCGAGCGCGCCCCGGCCGCGGCCCAGACGCCCGTGGAGTGGGCCGAGCAGTACTGCGTTGCGGTGCTGGCGGTGCGCCCGACGGGCACCCCACTGACCCAGGTCGATCCGGCGGATCGCGCGGCGCTGTCCGACGCGCTGGACAAGCAGCTCGCGGCGTTCGACGACGCCTTGAGCAAGCTCGACCAGATCGGCCCTTCCCCGGTCCCGGCGGGCGACGAAGGCCTCAAACGGACAAAGGAGGCGATGACGCGAGCCAAGGCGGCCTTCACCACCGCGCGCGACAAGATCGCCACGTTGCCACCGACCGACTCCGCGGGCGTCGAGGCCGCGTTGCAGACCGCCGGTGACGAAGCCGCCAAGGCGTTCGACAACCTCGGCGCCGGGCTCGACGACCAGGAGCTGCAGGAGGCCGCCAAGTCCGCGCCGACCTGCCAGTCGCTCGGCTTCGCCTGACAGCGCCGGCGGCGGCCGGCCGGCCCGCGCATCACCCGATCGAGCCGCCGTCTGCGGTGCTCAGGCCCAGAGGTGGCCGTCGATCCGCTGCGCCGCCTCGTCAAGGTCTCCGGTGTAGGCGCCGGTCGACAGGTACTTCCAGCCGGCGTCGGCCACGATCAGCACGATGTCCGCCGGGTCGTTGCCGCCGGCCGCCTTCTCGGCGACGGCGAGCGCCGCGTGCAGGATCGCGCCGGTGGAGATCCCGGCGAAGATCCCTTCCTTGTCCACCAGCTCGCGGGTCCGGCGCAGCGCGTCGTAGCTGCCCACCGAGTACCGCCCGGTGAGCACCTCCGGGTCGTAGAGCTCGGGCACGAAGCCCTCGTCCAGGTTGCGCAGCCCGTACACCAGCTCGCCGTACCGCGGCTCGGCCGCGATCACCTGGACGTCCGGCTTGCGCTCCCGCAGGAACCGCCCGACGCCGACCAGCGTCCCGGTGGTGCCGAGGCCGGCGACGAAATGGGTGACGGTCGGCAGGTCGCGCAGGATCTCGGGTCCGGTGGTGTCGTAGTGCGCCTGCGCGTTGGCTGGGTTGCCGTACTGGTACAGCATCACCCACTCCGGGTTCTCCTTGGCGAGCTGCTTGGCCAGTGCGACGGCCTGGTTCGAGCCCCCGGCGGCCGGTGAGAAGATGATCTCGGCGCCGTACATCTCGAGCAGCTGCCGACGCTCGACCGAGGTGTTCTCCGGCATCACGCACACCAGCCGGTACCCCTTGATCTTGGCCGCCATGGCCAGCGAGATTCCGGTGTTGCCGGAGGTCGGTTCGAGCACCGTGCAGCCCGGTTTCAGCAGGCCGTCCCGCTCGGCCTTCTCGATCATCGCAAGGGCCGGACGGTCCTTGATCGAGCCGGTGGGGTTGCGGTCCTCCAGCTTCGCCCACAGCCGTACGTGCGGCGCGGGCGAGAGCGCGGGCAACCCGACCAGTGGGGTGTCCCCCACCGCGTCCAGCATCGAGTCGTACCGCACCTGACGCTCCTAGGCGGTGGCTCGTGGGTGGCGAACGCCGCCGGTCACGTGCCGGCACCACCGGCGACGGCCGGCAGGATCGTCATCGTGTCGCCGTCCGCGACCGGCGCGTCCAGCCCGCCCGCGAAACGCACGTCCTCGTCGTTCACGTAGACGTTGACGAAGCGGTGCAACGAGCCGTCGGTGACCAGCCGCGCCTTGATCCCGCCGTGCCGGGACTCCAGGTCCTCGATCACCTCCGACACCGTCGTGCCCTTCGCTTCCACCGACTTCTCGCCGCCGGTGTTGGTCCGCAGGATCGTCGGGATCGAAACAGTCACCGCCATGCCGTTCTCCTCAAGGCCGGGCCGCAATCGGATTGGGTCACTCGCCTCAACAACTACTCGGGGACGTCGTCTGCCCCGGTGTGAGCGAACATATAGCTCTCGACGACCTCGACCGGCTCCTCGGTCACCACCCCGTCCACGATCCGGTAGGCCCGCAGCTCGTGCTGCTCTGGATCGCGGGTGGACACCAGCACGTAGTGCGCGTGCGGCTCCTGGGCCAGCGAGACGTCGGTGCGCGACGGGTAGGCCTCGGTTGCGGTGTGCGAGTGGTAGATCACGACCGGTTCCTCGCCGCGGGCGTCCATCTCCCGCCAGACCCGCAACTGCTCGCCGGAGTCGAACCGGTAGAACGTCGGCGAGCGTTCCGCGTTGGTCATCGCGACCAACCGCTCCGGGCGGTCCGAACCGTCCGGGCCGGCGATCACCCCACAGCACTCGTCCGGGTGGTCACGCCGAGCGTGGGCGACCATCTCGTCGGCGAGATCGGCGCGAATGACCAGCACGTCCCCAGGGTACGGGCCAGCGCACCCCGGACGCATCCGATGGTCATCACGGCTGGCGCGTCACAGCGGCTGCCGCCGCCCGCCGCGGCCCGGCGAATGTCCCGTTCGTACCGCCCTGCTGCACGAGAGTGCCGTTCGGGTAGCGGCACGCGGCTACAGCACCGTGGAGCGGGCCTGCACCAGCGAGTCCTGGACGAACGTCAGCCAGTGGTACACGCCGAGATGCGGCGCCTGCGGGTCATCCTGCGGCAGGTCGTCCGGGGTGTCCTCGGTGACGTCGAGGATGGTGCCCAGCGCCAGCCGGATGTCGTTCAGCGCGGCGAGCCAGGCGTCCGCCTGCTGGACCGTGAGCTCGATCCTCCCGCCCACCGGCGGGCAGGTGTCCAGCAGGACGCTGGCGGCGTCGTCCTTCGCCTCGATCAGCTCCGGCTCACGCAGCGAGCGCAGTGCGGCCGACAGGTCCGGGTCGTCCCGGGAGAAGTCGGGCAGCAGCCGGGCCAGCACCCGGTCGGTCGGGGCCGCCGAGGGGCCCACCCGCATGTTCGTCAGCTCGGCGAGCTCGTCCTGCGGTGCATCATCGGCGCGGGAGGCCAGCATGGTGCGCACCTCGGCGGCCAGCGACCGCAGCAGGTTCGCCTCGTGCGGCGCGAGCCGGCACACCAGCCGAAGTCGGTCTCCTCGGCCGGCTCGGCGCCAGCCGTTCATCGCGTTCGCCCCGTATTCGTGCGGTCAGCTCCCAGTGCCGTTTCGCCGTCTTCAGTTTCGCTGCATGGTCGCCCACAGCCCCGCCGCGTGCAGCTTGGCGACGTCGCCCTCGACCTTGTCCTTCGACCCGGAGGACACCGTGGCCTTGCCCTTGTGGTGGACGTCCAGCATCAACCGGGTCGCCTTCTCCCGCGGATACCCGAACAGCTTCTGGAACACATAGGTGACGTAGGACATGAGGTTCACCGGGTCGTTCCAGACGATCGTCTGCCACGGGGTGTCCGTCGCCGCGGCGTCGTCGGTGACCGGGTCCACCTCGCGAGTAGGTGTATGAAGCGGCCCAGTTGTGGTGACCGTCATGTCTCTATGGTGGCAGCCCGATGCGGTCCGACGCACCCGGCCTAGGCTTTTCGGTCATGAACGGCCGATCCGCCACCCCGCCTCCCACCAGCGCGGACGCCCGCACGGGCGGTGGATCGACCGCGCTGCTCACCGACCGGTACGAGCTCACCATGCTCGCGGCGGCGCTGGCCGACGGCACCGCGCAGCGGCGGTGCAGTTTCGAGGTGTTCGCCAGGCGGCTGCCGGACGGTCGTCGCTACGGCGTGGTCGCCGGCACCGGACGCCTGCTGGACGCGATCGAGCAGTTCCGGTTCGGCGACGCCGAGCTGGCCGCGCTGGACGCGGCCGGGGTGGTGGACCGCCCGGTGCTGGACCGGCTGGCCGGCTACCGGTTCGGCGGCGATGTCGACGCCTACCCGGAAGGGGAGCTGTACTTCCCCGGCTCCCCGGTGCTCACCGTGACCGGCTCGTTCGCCGAGGCGGTGGTCCTCGAGACGCTGGTGCTTTCGGTGATCAACCACGACTCCGCGGTGGCCTCGGCCGCCGCCCGGATGGTCACCGCGGCGGACGGTCGGCCGCTGATCGAGATGGGCTCCCGGCGCACCCACGAGGACGCCGCCGTCGTCCGCGGCTCGGGCCGCTTACCTGGCGGGCTTCGCCGCGACGTCCAACCTGGAGGCCGGCCGCCGGCACGGTATCCCGACCGCCGGTACCGCCGCGCACGCGTTCGTGCTGCTGCACGACTCCGAGGAGCGGGCCTACGCCGGGCAGGTGGCCACCCTCGGGGTGAAGACCACGCTGCTGGTGGACACCTACGACATCGCCGCCGGGATCGAGGCCGCGGTGCGGGTGGCCGGGCCCGAGCTCGGCGCGATCCGGATCGACTCCGGCGACCTCGGCGTGCTGGCCCGGCAGGCCCGCCGGCAGCTGGACGACCTCGGCGCACACGGCACCCAGATCGTGGTGTCCGGCGACCTCGACGAGTACGCGATCGCGGCGTTGCGCGCCGAACCGGTGGACTCCTACGGGGTCGGCACGTCGGTGGTGATCGGCTCCGGGGCGCCGACCGCCGGGATGGTCTACAAGCTGGTCGAGGTGGACGGCCGGCCGGTGGCGAAGCGCAGCTCGCACAAGGAGTCGCGGGGCGGGCGCAAGTCGGCGCTGCGCCGACACAAGCCGACCGGCACCGCGCTGGAGGAGGTCGTGTTCACGGTTGCCGGTGGGCTCGAGCCGGGCGAGTACGAACGGGTGCTGCCGATGCCGATGGTGCGCGGCGGGCAGCGGGTCGGGCCGCCGGACACCCTGGACGCCGGCCGCGAGCGGCTGCGCGCCGCGCTGATCTCCGTACCCTGGGAGGGACTGAAGCTCTCGCGCGGGGAGCCGGCGCTGCCCACGACCTTCGAGGAGGCTCGATGACCCGGGCGCTGCTGGTGGTGGACGTGCAGAACGACTTCTGCGAGGGCGGCTCGCTGGAGGTCGTCGGCGGCGCCTGGGTGGCCGGCGCGATCTCCCGGCACATCCGCGACACGCAGCTACAACCACATCGTCGCGACCAGGGACCATCACGTCACTCCGGGCGCACACTTCAGCGACACGCCCGACTTCCGGGACTCGTGGCCACCGCACTGCGTGACCGGCACGCCGGGCGCGTCGTTCCATCCCGATCTCGACGTGGCGCCGATCGAGGCGGTGTTCGACAAGGGCCACTGGACGGCGGCGTATTCCGGATTCGAGGGTGCCGAACCAACCGGGGCCGCGCTGGCGGACTGGCTGGCCGCCCGCGAGGTCGACACGGTGGAGATCGCCGGGATCGCTACCGATTACTGCGTGCGGGCAACCGCGCTCGACGCGGTGCGGGCCGGCCTGAAGGTCAGCGTGCTCAGCGGGTTGTGCGCCGGCGTGGCCAGGGAGACCAGCGAGCGCGCGCTCGACGAGCTGCGCGCGGCGGGTGTCACGGTCGGGTAGCGGAGTTGTGTCTGGTGGGCCGCACGCTGGGCGCCGGAGCCGGTGCCGGACGTGCCGCTGGCCGGTGGAGGAGTTCGACGGCGTCGGCTGGCTGCACGTGCCGTACCCGTGGCTGGGCGCGGGTCGCGGGGACGAGCCCGGCTGGTGTGCCACGCCCGAGCCGAGTGCAGTGATCAGCCCGCCCAACCAGGACGACGAGCCGCCACCGTGGCGTCAGCAACGCTCGTAGCAACGGCTATGGGCGCTAGCCGGACGGGACTTCGACGACGTGCCCGGGCTGCGGGTGGTGACGCTGTAGCGTCCGGCGGGTGAGCACGGACCAGGGCACCGCTGTCCGGTTGCCCGCACTGGCCGAGCTGCTGGACGCCGCCGTGACCGCGGTGGACGGGCAGCCCCGCGAGGGCCAGCAGCGGATGGCGGCCGCGGTCGCGGCCGCGATCGCGGGCGGCGAGCACCTGGCCGTGCAGGCCGGCACCGGCACCGGGAAGTCGCTGGCCTACCTGGTGCCGGCGATCCGGCACGCCGTCGAGCGGGACGCCACGGTGATCGTCGCCACCGCGACGATCGCGCTGCAGCGCCAACTGGTCGACCGGGACCTGCCGCGGCTGGCGCCGGCCCTCGCGCCGTTGCTCGGCAGGGAGCCGCGGTTCGCGATCCTCAAGGGTCGGCGGAACTACCTGTGCCTGCACCGGTTGCACGGCGGACCGGAGGACGACCCCGATGAGACGCTCTTCGACCCCGCCGCGGTGTCCGCGCTCGGGCGGCACATCAAGCGGCTGCACGACTGGGCCGCGGACAGCGAGACCGGCGACCGCGACGAGCTGGTGCCCGGCGTGCCGGACCGGGCCTGGCGCCAGCTGTCGGTGTCCGCCCGGGAGTGCCTCGGGGTGTCCCGGTGCCCGATCGGCATGGACGTGCTTCGCGGAGCGGGCCCGCGCCGAGGCCGGCCGCGCCGACGTCGTGGTCACCAACCACGCGCTGCTGGCGATCGACGCGCTGGATCCCCGCGGGGTGCTGCCGGAGCACGACGTGGTGATCGTCGACGAGGCGCACGACCTGGTGGACCGGGTGACCGGGGTGGCCACCGCCGAGCTGACCGCGGCCGCCGTCACGGCCGCTGCGCGGCGCTGCGGGCGGCAGGTCGACCAGGCGCTGGCCGACCGGCTGGCCGAGTCGGCGGACGGGGTCGCCCTGGTGCTGGAGGATGCCCCGCTCGGGCGATGGGACCGGCTCCCGGAGGCGGTCGGCGGAGCGCTCGCGGCGGTGCGCGACGCAGCGTCGGCGTGCCGGTCCGCGCTCGGCTCGGAGCGCCGCGAGGACCCCGGGGACGCCACCGCCCGCAAGCTCGCGCTGGCGGCGCTGGAGGAGGTCGGGGAAGTCGCGGTGCGGCTGCTCGGCGCGTTCGCCGAGGACGACCCGGCGAAGCGCCGCGACGTCGTGTGGCTCGGCGAGCAGGCGCCCGGACGGCGGCCGGGTGCTGCGGGCGGCACCGCTTTCGGTGGCCGGGCTGCTCCGCGAGCGGCTGTTCGGTCCGTCCACTGTGGTGCTGACCTCGGCGACGCTGGCGCTGGGCGGCTCGTTCGACGCGCTGGCCCGGCAGTGGGGCCTGCCGTCGTCCGGCACGGTCGCGGCCGGCGCCGACACCGACGACCCGGTGCCGGATGCGCCGCGCTGGTCCGGGCTCGACGTCGGATCCCCGTTCCAGCACGCCAGCAGCGGCATCCTCTACGTGGCCCGGCACCTGCCGCCGCCCGGACGGGACGGCCTGCCGCCGGAGTACCTGGACGAGATCGAGGGCCTGGTGACCGCGGCCGGCGGACGAACGCTCGGCCTGTTCAGCTCGATGCGGGCGGCCCGGCAGGCCGCCGAGGCGCTGCGCGAGCGGATCGAGTCGCCGGTGCTCTGCCAGGGCGACGACGCCACCGGGCTACTCGTTGCGCAGTTCGCCGCCGACCCGGCGACCTCGCTGTTCGGCACGCTCTCGCTGTGGCAGGGGGTCGACGTGCCGGGGCCGTCGCTGTCACTGGTGATCATCGACCGGATCCCGTTCCCGCGACCGGACGACCCGCTGACCTCGGCCCGCCAACGGGCCGTGGACGCCCGCGGCGGCCCGGGGTTCATGGCGGTGTCGGCGACGCACGCCGCGCTGCTCCTCGCCCAGGGGTCGGGCCGGCTGCTGCGCGGCATGGACGATCGCGGCGTCGTGGCGGTGCTCGACCCGCGGCTTGCCACCGCGCGCTACGCCGGTTTCCTGCGCGCGTCACTGCCGCCGTTCTGGCCCACCACCGACCCTTCAGTGGTGCGCGGAGCGCTGTCCCGGCTGGCCGCCGCCGGCTGACGGCACACCGCGGCCGGGAGTCGATCAAACTGGCTTTCGGGCGACCCGGTCGCGATCGAGGCACCCATGTTCCAGGGTAAGTGCCGGCACTACGGGACATGGCCGGTGCGATGGCTGTGGGTATGGCCTACGTCGGGGTGACGACGGGGCTGTTCCACGCGCTCGCCGGTAAAGGCCACGTGAGCGTGGCCGATGTGGTCCTAGCGACGGGCCAGCAGCCACGATACGTCGAGGAATGGCTCAACGGCATGGCCGCGGCCGGTTACCTCGACTACAACGCGGGCGCGCAGACATTTCAATTGCCCGAGGAGCATGCCTATCTTGTAGCGTCGGGAGGCACCGACCATTTCATGGGCGGACTGTTCTACTTTGCCCCGGTACTGCTCGGCGTCGCGCCGAAGGTCGCCAATGCATTCCGCACAGGCGGCGGCGTGCGGTTCGAGGAGTTCGGGCCGGAATGCGTCGTTGCGCTCGATATGATCAACAGCGGTCAACACGAGCAGCGCTTTGGCAGCTACTGGCTGGCAAAACTTCCTGATGTCGTCCAGCGATTGCAGAATGGAGGCCGCGTTCTCGATGTCGGCTGCGGCGTCGGCCGTGTCGGGATGGCAATCGCCAAGGCATTTCCAAAGTGTGACGTGGTGGGCCTCGATCCCGATCCGGAGTCCATCCGACAGGCCCGCGAAGCCGCCGCGAAGGAGGGCTTGCAGGACCGCATCCAGTTCGTCGCTAGGAACACGCGCGATCTCGATCGGGGCGACGGCTTTGACTTGATCACCGCATGCGACTGTGTTCACGACTTCTCAGCACCCCACCGGACGCTCGGTGAATTGCGCGCGTTGCTGAAGCCGGAGGGGACGCTCTTTGTTGTGGAACCCAAGGCGGCGGATCGGCTCGAAGACAATCTCCATCCAATCGCGGCGATGTATTACGGCTTCAGCCTGTTCCATTGCGTGACGCAATCGCTGGCTCAAAACGGCCCAGGGCTCGGGACGTGCATGGGCCCGGCACGCATGGAGGCGCTACTGCATGAGGTTGGGTTTAGTCGGTTCGAGAAGCTGGATATTAAAAGCCAGACCAATCTGTTCTATGCAGCACGGCCGTGATTGAACATACGCCTGGACCGGATGAAGTCAGTACCGTTGGAGCCTCCCTCGACCGTGGAGGCGAACCGACTGGACCGGGGTGATGCTGAACGGGGCATGACGCCGCACGAGCTGTATCCGTTGCTGGGGCACAGCAGCCCTGAGCTGATCTACAAAGCGATCTACGGGACAGCCCCGACGGCGGGCAGCCTCTTTGAGCGGGTCCGGGCGGCCAGCAGCACTGTCGACTATGGGGTGACGGTCACCGCGACCGAGCCGACGGCGGCCGAGGCGGCGGCGCTGGCGGATGCGCAGGCGGCCGTCGATGACGCGCTGGTCGACGCGCTGACCGAGCAGACCGAGCCACAGGAGGAGCCAGCCCGCGACGATCGCTGAGAAGAGTTCAGTGATCACTTTCGAAGGATGCAGGAAGGGTGCAAAACTCCCCAGAGGGAGCGCTGAGGGTGCAAAACAGCTCGATTCTGCTCCCTACAGCTAACGCAGCTAGCAAGCCATTTCCGCTGGTCAAAGGCCTGTCAGCGGCAAATCCGCTAGACAGGCGCCTACGTGTGCACAATGCAGGTGATCGTGCCGGCCGGGATTCTCGGTGAGCCCGGCATCGTGCACCGCCACCGCGTCGCCCCGACCCGCGGCGATCAGCAGCGAACGCCAGCGCAACCGGTCCGCGACGCGCACCGCGAACGGCGGCACCTCGTCCAGCGCCTCGGCGTCGGCGTACAGCATCGCGGCGTGCCCGACCTGGGCGGCGGCCTTGCCCACGGTCATCTCGACGCCCGGGTTGAGCCAGATCACCGGCACGCCGGTCGGCGGTCGGCCTGGCGAGTCCACCGGCAGGTCGGTGCCGGTGATCTGCAGGCGGCGAACCTCCGGCGGGGTCTCCGCCAGCAGCATCGGCAGCAGCGCGCGTGCCTCGGCGCCGTCGACCGACACGGTGATCCCGGGCAGTTCCGCGACCGCCGCCCAGTGCGCGCCGCGAGCCCGGCGCGCCAGCTTGCGGATCCGGCCGGACCGCCAGGCGGCCAGCTGCTCGTGCCACTCGCCACCCGGTTCGCTCCGCGGGTCCAGGCAGACCTCGAGCACCGCTCGCGCCGCGGCCTCCAGCAGCGCGGTGCGAGCGGGTACGCCGGCCCGCTCGATTCGCAGCACCAGCGGCATGGCGCGCACGCCCGCCTCCGCGCTACTCAGCAGCGGCAGCTCACGGGAGGTCTCAGGTCTATCCGGCTCGGGTCTTTCCAAGCCAGCGTCAGCCATCGAGCGGCACGCGGCGGAGCAGCCCCTCCGCAGCGTCGGCGAGCTCGACCTCGTCCCTGGTGATGCCCAGTACGAACAGCACCACGTCCAGGTACGGATGGGACAGCGCGGTGTCGGCGATCTCGCGCAGCGCGGGCTTGGCGTTGAACGCCACCCCGAGCCCGGCCGTGGACAGCATGTCGATGTCGTTCGCGCCGTCGCCGACAGCCACACACTGCTCGAGCGGGACGAGGTAGGCCGAGGCGAACCTCCGCAATGCGTCGGCCTTGCCCCGCCGGTCGACGATCTCGCCACGCAGCCGTCCGGTCAGCCGCCCGTCGGCGATCTCCAGGTCATTCGCCGCGCAGAAGTCCATGCCCAGCTCGTCCACCAGGCGGTCGATCACCCGCCGGAACCCGCCCGAGACGACGCCGCAGCGGAAGCCGAGCCGTTTGAGCGTGCGGATCGTGGTCCGCGCCCCCGGGGTGAGCGGGAGCGACGCGCCGACCTCGTCCAGCACCGACACCGGCAGCCCGGCCAGCAGCTCGACCCGCTTCTCCAGCGCCGCGGTGAAGTCCAGCTCGCCGCGCATCGCCTGCTCGGTGATCTCCCGCACCGCAGCCTCGGCGCCGACCCTGGCCGCGAGCATCTCGATGACCTCGCCCTGGATCAGCGTGGAGTCCACGTCGAAGACGATCAGCCGTTTGCTGCGCCTGGCCAGGCCGGCCCGCTCGACGGCAACGTCCACCCCGGCCTGCCCGGCCACCTCGATCAGGCTGGCCCGCAGCCCGGCCTCGGCGGTCGCCGGACGGCCGTGCGGGGTCCAGCGAGACGGTCAGCTCGAGCCCGGTCACCGGGTAGTCGGCCACTCGACGGATCGTGTCGATGTTCGCCCCTTGGCCCGCCAGCACCCGGGCGACCGCGCCGAACGCGCGTGCGGTGATCGGCCGACCGAGCACCAGGACGGCATGGGTGGACGCGCGCCGGCCGGCGGTGACGTCGGCCCCGATGCTGGTGTGCACCCGCATCCCGACGCTGTCCATGGCCTGCTCGACGGCCTCCTGCAGGCCTTCCGGGTCGTGGCCGGTGGCGACCAGCGCGCCGAGGGTCAGCTGGCCGCGGATCACCACCTGCTCGACGTCGAGCAGCTCGACGCCGTGCCGGGTGAGCGCGGCGAACAGCACCGAGGTCACACCGGGGTGGTCCGGACCGGTCACCGTGATCAGCACGGTCACCGGGGCTGCGCCGGGCGTCACGTCAACCGAACTACCGCGCCCGCGGATCGTCGCCCGGTAGCTGCTCCTCGGCGATGGCCTTGGCCGCCACCTGGGAGGGCGCAGGTTCGTGGTCGCGCCCGACCTCGGACTCGGACCGCATCCGTTCGACCATGTGTGGGTAGTGCAGCTCGAAAGCCGGCCGCTCGGAGCGGATCCGGGGCAGCTCGGTGAAGTTGTGCCGCGGCGGCGGGCAGGAGGTGGCCCACTCCAGCGAGTTGCCGTAGCCCCACGGGTCGTCGACGGTGACCACCCGCCCGTACCGGTAGGACTTGAATACGTTCCAGACGAACGGCAGCAGCGACGCCCCGAGCACGAACGCGCCGATCGTGGAGATCACGTTCAGCGTGGTGAACCCGTCGGTCACCGAGTAGTCGGAGTAGCGCCGGGGCATGCCCTCGTTGCCGAGCCAGTGCTGCACCAGGAACGTCAGGTTGAAGCCGATGAACGTGGTCCAGAAGTGGAACCTGCCCAGCCGCTCGTCCAGCATCCGTCCGGTCATCTTGGGGAACCAGAAGTAGATCCCGGCGTAGGTGGCGAACACGATCGTGCCGAACAGCACGTAGTGGAAGTGCGCCACCACGAAGTAACTGTCCGAGACGTGGAAGTCCATCGGCGGGCTGGCCAGCAGGATCCCGGTGAGCCCGCCGAGCAGGAAGGTGGCGAGGAACCCGACGGAGAACAGCATCGGCGTCTCGAACGTGAGCTTGCCGCGCCACATCGTGCCGATCCAGGTGAAGAACTTGATACCGGTCGGTATCGCGATCAGGAACGTGGTGAGGGAGAAGAACGCCAGCAGCACCGCGCCGGTGGCGTACATGTGGTGCGCCCACACCGCGGCGGACAGCGCGCCGATCGCGATCGTGGCGAAGATCAGGCTCTTGTAACCGAACAGCGGCTTGCGGGAGAACACCGGGAACACCTCGGTGACGATGCCGAAGAACGGCAGCGCCACGATGTAGACCTCGGGGTGCCCGAAGAACCAGAACAGGTGCTGCCACAGGATCGCCCCGCCGTTGGCGACGTCGAACACGTGCGATCCGAGGTGCCGGTCCATCTCTAGCCCGAGCAGCGCCGCGGTCAGCACCGGGAACGCGATCAGGATCAGGATCGCGGTGACGAAGATGTTCCAACAGAAGATCGGCATCCGGAACATCGTCATGCCGGGTGCCCGCAGGCAGATGATCGTGGTCATGAAGTTGACGGCACCCAGGATCGTGCCCAGACCGGCCAGCACCAGCCCCATCGCCCACAGGTCGCCACCGACCCCCGGAGAGTGCGTCGCGTTCGACAGCGGGGTGTAGGCGAACCAGCCGAAGTCCGCCGCGCCACCCGGGGTCAGGAACCCGGCCATCACGATCAAGCCGCCGAACAGGAACAGCCAGTAGGAGAACGCGTTCAACCGCGGGAACGCCACGTCCGGGCTGCCGATCTGCAACGGCACGATGTAGTTCGCGAACCCGAACAGGATCGGCGTCGCATACAGCAACAACATGATCGTGCCGTGCATCGTGAACAGCTGGTTGTACTGCTCACTGGACAGGAACTGCTGGCCCGGCAACCCAAGCTCGGCGCGCATCAGCATGGCCATCGCGCCACCGGCCATGAAGAAGGCGAACGACGTAACCAGGTACAGGATCGCGATGTCCTTCGGATCCGTGGTCCGGATCATCCGAACGAACGTCGTGCCCATCGGCCGCCGCCGCACCGGGTACGGGCGCGTGGCAGCCGGCTTCGGGGCAACGGCAGTCACATCGGCCTCCTCGCACTGCACCTTTCCTGCGCAAGGATGGTAGCCGCCGACCGCCGGGTACCGCGCCCCCGCCCTTCGGGAAGCCGGGTCACATCGGCGGTGCGACCGTCACCACTTGCAGTCAGCCGGGCGCGTTGCGTGACGAAGGCGGTCTGCGTGCCGCACCCGCGTCCCACTTGTCGTGGAAAACCCCCCACGAACTGGGCACTTGTCGTTCTGAATACCCACGACAAGTGCGGTCAGTGGATGGCGACGAAGACGTCGGTGAACAACTGGGGCACCTTGCCGTTGGCCTGCGGCTCGACGATGTACCACTCCACGCCGAAGCCGAGGTCGAACGCCGTCTCGGATATCGTGAGCAGGAAGTGGTCGGGCGCGATCTGGCTGGCGTGCGCGAGCATCGAGCGGCGCTTCACGTCGGTGAACTCGACGGCGTCCACCCGGTGCGTGATGATCGACTCTGGCTTGCCGAAGCTGTCCGCATCGAAGTCGGGGGCGCCCAGCACGTCGTCCTGCACGCCGGCGTCGATCATGGCCTGCCGACCGCGTTTGAAGTAGTCGCGGTTGATCGTGCCCTGCACGGTGACCGGGACCCCGGCGAGCTCGGCGGCCCGCCGCCCGACCCGGTGTACCTGGATGTGATCTGGATGGCCGTAGCCGCCGTTGTCGTCGTAGGTCGTGAGCACGTCGGGGCGCTCCTCGTCGAGGATCACCGCGAGCCGGCGGGCGGCGTGCTCGACGTCGGCCTGCCAGAACGAGTACGGCGCGTCGTTCGTCGGCTCGCCCATCATTCCGGAGTCGACGTAGCCGAGGAACTCCACGCGCGCCACGCCGAGCTCGTCGGCCGAGCGGTACACCTCGGCGGAGCGCCGAACGGACAGCTGCTCGCCGTCGGTCAGCACCCCGGGAACCGGCTCACCGAGCTCGCCCCTGGTCGCGAACACGAGCACCACCCGATGACCGGCGGTCGCCGCCTTGGCGATGGTTCCCGCGCTGCCGATCGACTCGTCGTCCGGGTGGGCGTGAAAGCTGACCAGCGTTCCCATGGCCGCGAACCTACCCGCCGGACGGTCGGACGGCGGTGGGCGAGCTTGGCCGGACGGGACCCGCAACGAGCCGTGGCGCACCAGCGTGCAGGCGGTGCGCCACAGCTCGTGGAGCTAACAGGAGATGCAGCGCAAATCCTAGGCCCCGGTCGGTTCGGCCGCTAGCTAGCCGGGGCTTAGTGATTGTTCACCGGCCCCGGCTGCTTCGCGACCAGCGTGAGGACGTCGTAGCGCGCCACGGGTTCGCCGTCCTGGCGGACCACCTCGGCGTCCCAACGCACCTCGCCGTAGTCGGCGCCGTCGCGCGGGCTGATCTGCTTCACGGTGAGCGTCACGCTGAGCTCGTCGCCGAACTTCGTCGGTGCCAGGAACCGCAGACCATCCACCCCGAAGTTGGCCAGCACCGGCCCCGGATCGGGATCGACGAACAGACCGGCGGCCAGCGAGACGACGAGGTATCCGTGCGCCACCCGCTCGCCGAAGAACGGGTTGGCGGCCGCCGCCTCGGCGTCGAGGTGGGCGTAGAACCGGTCGCCGGTGAACTCGGCGAAGTGCTCGACGTCCTCCGCGGTGACCACCCGCGGCCCGGCCGAGATCGTGTCGCCGACCCGGAGCTCTTCGAGGTACTTGCGGAACGGGTGCACGTCGCCGGTGTTGCGGGCCGAGCCCCGGACCCAGCGCCCGGTGATCGCGGTCAGGGTGTCCGGGTCGGACTGCACGGCGGTGCGCTGCATGTAGTGCAGCACCGCACGAATCCCGCCGAGCTCCTCGCCGCCGCCGGCCCGGCCGGGCCCGCCGTGCACGAGCTGCGGGGGCGTGGCGCCGTGCCCGGTGGACTCCGGCGCGCCGGCGGCGGTCAGCACCAGCATCCGCCCGTGCCACGGGGCGGCGCCGAGCACGACGTCGCGGGCGAACCCCGGATCGGCGGTGACCACCGAGCCGACCAGGCTGCCGTGCCCCCGGGCGGCGAGCTCGACCACCTGCCCGACCGAGCGGTACGGCAGCACCGTGCTGACCGGCCCGAACGCCTCGACCTCGTGCGGCGCGGCCTGGTCCGGGTCCGCGCAGTGCAGCAGCAGCGGGGAGATGAACGCCCCGCGCGCCGGGTCGGCGCCGCGGGCGTCGACCCGCTGCAGGTCGCCGAACACCAGCCGGCCGGCGTCGACGAGCGCCTTGGCCGCCCGCCGCACCTCCTCGCGCTGTTCGAGGCCCGCCAGCGCGCCCATCCGCACCTCGGGATCGGCCGGGTTGCCCACGACGACCTCGGCCAGCCGGGCCGTCACCGCGTCCAGGACCGCGTCCACGAGCGCCTCTGGGACCAGGGCGCGGCGGATCGCGGTGCACTTCTGACCGGCCTTGACGGTCATCTCGGTCACCAGCTGCTCGACGTAGAGCCCGAACTCGGGGCTGTCCGGGCCGGCGTCCGGCCCGAGGATCGAGCAGTTCAGCGAGTCGGCCTCCGCATTGAACCGAACCGGACGGCCGCTGATCACCGGGTGGCTGCGCAGCCGGTGGGCGGTGGTCGCCGAGCCAGTGAAGGACAGCGCGTCCTGCTCGGTCAGGTGGTCGAGGAGCTCGCCGACCTGCCCGCCGCCGCCGGTGACCAGCTGCAGCACGCCGTCCGGCAGCAGCCCGGACGCCACGATCAGCTCGGTCAATCGGACGGTCAGGTAGGCGGTCAGGCTGGCCGGCTTGATCAGGCTCGGCACCCCGGCGAGCACCGCCGGCGCGAGCTTCTCCAGCGGGCCCCAGACCGGGAAGTTGAAAGCGTTGACCTGCACCGCCACCCCGAGCCGCGGGGTGCAGAGGTGTTGGCCGACGAACCGCCCGGTCCGGCCGAGCGGTTCGACGTCGCCCTCGACGTAGACGGTGTCGTTCGGCAGCTCCCGGCGGCCCTTGCTCGCGTAGCTGCGGAGCACGCCGATCCCGCCGTCCACGTCGAACCGGGCGTCGTAGCGGGTCGCGCCGGTGTGCGTGGAGAGCTCCCACAGCTCCTCGCGGTGCGCCTTCAGGTACTCGGCCAGCGCGCGCAGCAGCCCGGCCCGCTGGTGGAAGGTGAGCTCGCGCAGCGCGGGGCCGCCGGTGCGCCGGGCGTAGTCCAGCGCGGCGGGCAGGTCGATCCCGGCCGCGGAGATCCGGGCGATCTCGGCGCCGGTGACCGCGTCGAGCAGCGGGCGCCCCTCGTCCGTCGGGGTGTGCCAGCTCCCGCCGACATGGCTGCGCAGCACCGCGCTCATCGCCCGTCCCTTCCGAGCCCCGATGTCATTCGGCACAGAACGATCGTTCGGTCGTGCATTGGCTACCATAGCGGCCGTGTCCGAGCCCGCCGCGCTGCTCGTCCAGCGCGCCGGCGCGCTCGCGACCGTCACGCTCAACCGCCCCGACCGGCGCAACGCGATCAACCTCGAGCTCAAGACAGCGCTGGTGGCGGCCGTCGACGAGCTGGCCAACGACCCGGCGGTGCGGGCGGTCGTGCTGACCGGGGCGGGACCGGCGTTCTGCGTCGGTCAGGACCTCGCCGAGCACGCCGCGGCGCTGCACGGCGACGACGCGACAGCGCTGGACACCGTGGGACTGCACTACAACCCGATCGTGCGCGGCCTGACCGAGATGCCCAAGCCGGTGGTCGCCGCGGTCAACGGCGCCTGCGCGGGGGCTGGGCTTGGGCTGGCGCTGGCCTGCGACCTGCGGGTCGCTGCGGCCGGCGTGAAGTTCGTGACGGCGTTCGCCGGGGTCGGCCTGTCCGCCGACTCCGGCCTGAGCGCGACGCTGGTGCACGCGGTCGGGGCCAGCCGGGCCGCCGAGCTGCTGCTGCTCGGCGAGCCGTTCAGCGCCGAGCAGGCCGCCGAGTGGGGAATGGTGCGCGCGGTCGTGCCGGCCGGCGATCTGCTCGGCACAGCGACCGAGCTCGCCGGGCGGCTCGCCGCCGGACCGACCCAGGCCTACGCCGAGATCAAGCGAGCGGTGTGGGCGGCCGCGGGTGCTTCGCTGCCGGACGTGCTGGCCGGCGAGGCGGCCGCACAGTCCCGGCTCGGCCGGACCCGGGACCACGCGCACGCCGTCGAGTCGTTCCTAGCCAAGAGCCGGCCGAGCTTCGAGGGCCGGTGACCTGCCGGTGACGAGGGCCCGGCCGGTGCGCGCCGGCCGGCAGGCCTACGACCTGACCCGCCTGGTGGAGGTCGCGGTCCGGGAGTTCAACGCCCGCGGCTACGACGCGACGAGCATGGAGGACCTCTCCCGCGCCGCCGGGATCACCAAGTCGTCCTTCTACCACCACGTGAGCGGCAAGGAGGCGCTGCTGCGCACCGCGCTGGAGCGCGCCCTCGGCGGACTGTTCGCCGTGCTGTCCGAGCCCGGAGCGACCACCGGCACCCCGCTGGATCGGCTGCGGCACATCGTCGGGCGTCAGGTCGACGTGCTGCTGGGCGAGCTGCCCTACGTCACGCTGCTGCTCAGGGTGCGCGGCAACACCGAGACCGAGCGCTGGGCGCTGGACCGCCGCCGCGCGTTCGACGCCGAGATCGCCGCGCTGGTCAGGGGGGCGGTCCGGGAAGGTCAGGTGCGGGACGACGTCGACCCGGCTCTGTCCGCCCGGCTGCTCTCCGGCATGGTCAACTCGATCGTCGAGTGGTACCGGCCCGGTCGGTCCCGGGCCGGGCAGCTCCGCGACGAGGTGACCCGGGTGGCGTTCGAGGGCATCCTGCCCCGGCCCTGACCCGGCCGCCCGACCTCGGGCGCGATCCCCGGCCGGCTTCCGAACGAACGGCACTTTCGTGCAATAGGGCCGGACAACAGCGCCGATGATCAGAGGTCATCGGCGGGGGCGCGACGAGTGCTCAGAGCTGCGCGATCTTCTCCAGGGCAGAGCGCAGCGCGGCCGCGTCGCGCTGGCCTATCCGCGCGGACCAGTCGCGCTCGATCTCGTCGAGGGCGGCCAGGGCGGCCCGCACCGCCGCCCAGCCGCGCTCGGTGAGCATGACGATCCTCGCGCGGCGGTCCCGCGGATCCGGTCGGCGCACGAGGTAACCGTGCTGCTCGAGGTTGTCGACCAGCTCGCTCATCGACTGCTGGGTGATCCCGGCGCGCGCGGCCATCTCCCCCACCCGGGAGCCCTCGGTCTCGATCGCGCCGAAGACCTGTGTGTGCGCCGGGGTGAGCTCCGGGAAACCGGCGTCGCGCAGCCGCGCCAGCATCCCCGCTTCCAGCTTCCGGTGCGCCTGCTCGAGCAGCAGCAACAGGTTCGGGCGCGGTGCGCCGCCGGCGTCACCGGGCTCGGCTCCCATCGGCGGCTCCCGTCCGCGGGTCTTTGACGGGTCGACGCCATCACCGGACACGTCCCGGCCACCGGGCTCGTGTGGCAGGCCGTCAGCCGGACGCCGTCCGGAGTGACCATGGCGGACGTGTGGGAGTCCGAGCAGGCGATGGGCGACTACCTGGCCCAGCCCGCGTTCCGGGAGGCCCTGAAGACCGTCGGCATGCCGACGCCCGAGATCGAGACCTTCGAGATCGACCGCAGCCGCTGACCTTCGACGCGGCAACTCGGCGTCGTTGCAACGGCGGACGCAGATACCTGCGTCTCATAGGCAGATATCTGCGGCTGCGCTATGCTGGCCGGGTGCGGACCACCCTGCAGCTCGACGACGGCCTGATCACCGAGGCGAAGGTGCTTGCGGCCCGCACCGGCCGGACGCTCAGCCAGGTGATCGAGGACGCGCTGCGTCAGGCGCTCGTGCCGCGACCCCGCGAGGAGCGGGCTCCGATCATCCTGCCGACGAGCCCAGGGGCGCCACGGCAGGGCGTGCAGCTCGACGACAACGCATCCCTTCGCGATCTGATGGACGAAGCCGGGTAGTCCACCGCATGATCCCCGGCGCATGATTCTCTGCGACGTCAACGTCCTGCTGTATGCACACAAGCGGGGGGCGCCGCGCCATCCGGAATGGCGAGCGTGGCTGGAGGACGTGCTCAACTCCGATCAGCCGTTCGGGGTCTCCGAGCTCGTGCTGAGCAGCTTCCTTCGGGTGGCAACCCACCCGCGAGTGTTCGACCCGCCGAGCGACTGGGCGCAGGCCAGGTCGTTCGCCGTCGCCATCCAGTCCGCCCGAAATGCGGTGCCCATATCGCCCGGCCGCCGGCACTGGCAGCTCTTTCTCGAGCTCGCAGACGCCAGTGGCGCTCGGGGCAATGCCCTGCCCGACGCCTATCTTGCGGCCCTGGCGATCGAATCCGGCGCCGAGTGGATCACGGCGGACCGTGGCTTCGCCCGCTACCCGGGCCTGCGCTGGCGGCACCCACTTCCGCCGGCCACCGAACGAAACAGTGATCCCTGACCTCTCCATGGCACGCCGAACGGGGTTCTGGTGGCCGCGCATCCAGCAGCGCCCGAGGTTGCAGTGCTCGGCGGCGCGCGGGACCATGGACGAACGAACATTCGGTTGTGGAGGTGGGCGTGACCGACCGGCTCGCCGAGCACTTCGAGGCCACCGTCGCCGCGGACCAGCGGATCGAGCCGCGGGACTGGATGCCCGACGGCTATCGCAAGACGCTGGTCCGCCAGATCGCCCAGCACGCCCACTCGGAGATCATCGGCATGCAGCCGGAGGGTGAGTGGATCCGCCGTGCCCCCAGCCTGCGCCGCAAGACGATCCTGCTGGCGAAGGTGCAGGACGAGGCCGGGCACGGGCTCTACCTCTACGCCGCGGCGGAGACCCTCGGCGTCGACCGCGCCGAGCTGACCGAGAAGCTGATCACGGCCCGGCAGAAGTACTCCTCGATCTTTAACTACCCAGCGACGAGCTTCGCCGACGTCGGCGTGATCGGCTGGCTGGTGGACGGCGCGGCGATCTGCAACCAGGTACCGCTGTGCCGCTGCAGCTACGGGCCCTACGCCCGGGCGATGATCAGGATCTGCAAGGAGGAGTCGTTCCACCAGCGGCAGGGCTATGAGCTGCTGGCGGCGATGATGCGCGGCACCGACGCCCAGCGCGCGATGGTGCAGGACGCGGTGGACCGCTGGTGGTGGCCGTCGCTGATGATGTTCGGCCCGCCCGACGGCGACTCGCCGAACACCAGGCAGTCGATGGCCTGGGGCATCAAGCGGCACACCAACGACGAGTTGCGCCAGCGGTTCGTCGACATGACCGCGCCGCAGGCGGCAGCGCTCGGCGTCACGCTGCCCGACCCGGAGCTGCGCTGGAACCCCGACCGCGGCAGCCACGACTTCGGGACACCCGACTGGGCGGAGTTCCGTCGGGTGATCTCCGGCGACGGGCCGTGCAACGCCGACCGGCTGGCCCACCGGCGCCGCGCGCACGAGGCCGGCGCCTGGGTGCGCGAGGCGGCCGCGGCCCACGCCGCGAAGCAGGCCCGCGAGCCGGCCGGGGCGAGCGGATGAGCGGGCCGCACCCGGAGGGGGAGGACTGGCGAGCATCGCAGCGTGCGAAGCGCGCGAGGAGCGGAACCAGTCCGGACCCGACCATCAGTGCCGACTGGCCGCTGTGGGAGGTGTTCCTGCGTGGCAGGCGGGGGCTGAACCACGTGCACGTCGGCTCGCTGCACGCGGCGGACGCCGACATGGCCCTGCACAGCGCGCGGGACCTCTACACCCGGCGCAACGAGGCGGTCAGCATCTGGGTGGTGCCGGCCGCGGCGATCACCGCGTCCAGTCCGGACGAGAAGGACCCGTTCTTCGCGCCGTCGGGGGACAAGATTTACCGGCACCCCACGTTCTACGAGATCGACGAGGACGTGCCGCAGATATGACCCCCTCTGCGTCAAACCCGGCCGGCCCGACTGCCTACGACTCACTCGCCGAGGAGCACGAGGGCGACGCGCGCTGGGCCTACGGGTCGGGATTCGCCGACGACGGGGTGCGGATCGACGCCCCGCCGCCGGATGGCGTCGCCGCGGCCGACCTCGCCGCCTACTGCCTGATGCTCGCCGACGACGCGCTGGTCTACGCGCAGCGGCTGTCCGACTGGGTCAGCAACGCGCCCGAGCTCGAAGAGGACGTGGCGCTGGCCAACATCGCGCTCGACCTGCTCGGTCAGGCGCGCACCCTGCTCGCCAGGGCCGGGCACGTCGAAGGCGCCGGTCGGGACGAGGACCGGCTGGCCTACTTCCGCGAAGCCGGCGAGTTCCGCAACGTGACGCTGGCCGAGCTCGACTCCCGGGTCGACGGTGAGCTGGACTTCGCGATCACGATCGCCCGGCTGCTGGTGCTGTCCAGCTGGCGGCTGGCGCTGCTGCACCGGCTGCGGGGATCCCGGGACCCGGTGCTCGCCGCGCTCGCAGCCAAAGGCGTCAACGAGCTCGCCTACCACCGCGACTACGCGGCGCGCTGGACGGTGCGGCTCGGCGACGGCACCGCGCAGTCGCACGAGCGGATGCAGGCGGCGCTGGAGCGCACCTGGCCGTATCTCCCCGAGCTGTTCAGCGCGTCGGAGGTCGAGCGGGTGCTGGCCTCGGTCGGGGTGGCGGTGGATCCGGCGGACATTCGGCCCGAGGTCGGCGCGGTGCTCGACGAGGTGCTGAGCCGGGCGACGCTGCGCCAGCCCCGACGTCCCGGCTCCACCCGGCACCGGCCGCGGTGCCGGTCGCGAGGGCGTGCACACCGCAATGCTCGACGAGCTGCTCGCCGAGCTGCAGGGGTTGGCCCGCGCGTACCCGGGGGCCGAGTGGTGAGCCCAGTGGTCAGCAGGGCAGCGGCCGCCGTCGTCGCGGGGGTCCCGGATCCCGAGCTGCCGATGCTCACGCTGGCCGACCTGGGCATCGTGCGCGCGGTCCGCGAGGACGGCGGCCGGGTGCGGGTCGAGATCACCCCGACGTACTCCGGCTGCCCCGCGCTGGAGGTGATGCACGCGGACATCCACTCCCAGCTGCAGGCGGCAGGGTTCCGCGAGGTCGAGGTGGTCACGGTGTACACGCCGCCGTGGAGCACGGACTGGATCAGCGCCGAGGGCCGCCGCCGGCTGGCCGAGCACGGGATCGCGCCGCCGGGCCCGGCCAGCGGACGCGGCGCACCCGGCGCCGGCCCGGTCCCGCTGCGGCTGGACCCCCCGGCGCGGCCGGTTCAGTGCCCGCACTGCGGGTCCACGGCGACCATCGAGATCTCCCGCTTCGGATCCACCGCCTGCCAGGCGATCCGCCGCTGCACCGCGTGCGCCGAGCCGTTCCCGCACGTCAAGGAGCTGTGAGCGGTGTTCCACGCGCTGCGGGTGGCCGCCGTCGACGAGCTCTGCCCCGGCGATGCGGTGGCCATCTCCTTCGAGGTGCCCCCCGAGGAGCGGCCCGCGTTCGCCTTTCGGGCCGGGCAGTACCTCACGCTGCGCCGCCGCCGTGACGGCGCCGACGAGCGCCGCTCCTACTCGATCTGCGCACCCGAGGGCGCGGCGCCGCGGATCGGGGTCCGTCGGGTACCCGGCGGGCTGTTCTCCGAGTGGCTGGTGGACGAACTGCGGCCCGGCGACACCGTCGAGGTCGCCGCGCCGGCCGGTCGGTTCACCGCCGAGGTCGCGCCGCGCAGCCGGCACGTGATGGTCGCGGCCGGGTCGGGGATCACCCCGGTGCTCTCGGTGCTGAGCACCGTGCTCGCCGCGCACCCCGACACCGAGGTGACCCTGCTCTACGGCAACCGGCGTACGGACACCGTGATGTTCGCCGAGGAGCTGGCCGAGGCGAAGGACCGGCACGGGCGGCGGCTGCACCTGGTGCACGTGCTCTCCCGCGAGCCGACCGCTGCGGAGATCCTGTCCGGGCGGCTGGACGCCGGCAGGCTGCGCACCCTGCTCGGCGCGCTGGTCCCGGTGCCCGATGTGGACCACTGGTGGCTCTGCGGGCCGCACGGGATGATCACCGACGCGCAGCGGGTGCTGGCCGGGCTGGGCGTGCCGGGCGATCGGGTGCACCGCGAGCTGTTCTACGTCGACGAGCCGCCGCCGGAGCCGGTCCGCCCGGAGACGAGCGCGGTACCGGGCGAACCGAGCGAGGTCACGGTGATCCTCGACGGGCGGGTGACCACGCTGCGGCTGGACCGCGACCTGCCGGTGCTCGACGCCGCCCAGCGGGTGCGCTCCGACCTTCCGTTCGCCTGCAAGAGCGGGGTCTGCGGCACCTGCCGGGCCCGGGTGACCAGCGGGCGGGTGCGGATGCGGCGCAACTTCGCGCTGGAGCCGGCGGAGGTCGCGGCCGGGTTCGTACTCACCTGCCAGGCGCTGGCCGCGACCGACTCGGTCACTGTCGACTACGACGCCCGCTAACCGGACATCGGGGACGATCGACTCGCACGATCACCCACAGTGCTGAATCATGAAGGGCGATCAGTTGCTCTGACGGTCAACGAGCGACGCTCTACCCCAGTTCGTGCGCTGATGCACCAGGAGTCAGCTTGCCCTACGTGATCGCAGCGTCCTGTATAGACGTCATCGATCGGTCATGCATCGAAGAGTGCCCGGTGGACTGCATCTACACCGGGGCCCGCAAGCTCTACATCCACCCCGAGGAGTGCATCGACTGCGGCGCGTGCGAGCCGGTCTGCCCGGTGGCAGCGGTCAGCCAGGACGTCGAGGTGCCGGTCGGCGAGGAGGAGTTCGTCGCCGACAACGGCCGGTTCTTCGAGCTCCCGTTGCCGGGGCGCACCGAGCCGATCGGCTCACCGGGCAGCGCTTCGGCGAGCGGTCCGGCCGGCGCGGACACCGAGCTCGTGGCCGGCTACCCGTCCTAGCATTCGGGTAGTGACCGCTGTCGCGCTGCGCGCCGCCTTCCGGACCGCCGAGGAGGAGCGATGACAGCGCCGGTGCTGTTCGTCATCGACGACGACCCGCACAGCCGCGAGGCGGTCCTTGCGGAGTTGCACAAGCGGTACGGCGGCGACTATCGGGTGGTCTGCGAGTCCTCGGTCGAGGCGTCGTTGACCACGCTGCAGCGGCTACGGTCCGACGGCGCACAGGTGGCGGTGATGCTGGCCGATCTGTGGCTGGACGACATGAACGGGGTCGAGTTCCTGAGCCGCGCCCGCCGGCTGCACCCGGCCGCCCGGCGGGTGGTGATCTTCGACTGGGGGGATCGAAACGCCGGCTCGGTGCTGCTGCGCTCCGGCACGCTGGGTGAGATCGACGACTGGGTCACCAAGCCCTGGCGGGCCGGCGACGAGCACTTCCACCAGGCGATCAGCTCGTTCCTCTACGACTGGGCACAGGTGCACCAGCCAGGCATCGAGATCGTGCGAGTGGTCGGCGACCAGTGGTCCGCCCGGTCCCACACGTTGCGCGACATGCTCAGCCGCAGCAACGTCCAGTTCGGTTTCTACGAACCCGACTCCGAGACCGGGCGGCAGCTGCTGCGGGGCGTGCGCACGACCAGTCGGCCGGTCGTGATCACCTACGACGGGCAGGTCCTGGCGGACCCGTCGAACTCGGAGATCGCGCAGGCCCTGGGGATCCGAGTCCGGCCGGACCCCACCGCCGTCTACGACGTACTGATCATCGGAACGGGTCCGGCGGGCATCGCGGCAGCCGTGTATGCCGGCTCGGAAGGGCTCCGGCTCGCCGGCATCGAGCGGGAGGCCATCGGTGGCCAAGCCGCGACCAGCTCGCTGATCCGCAACTATCCCGGCTTCCCGCGCGGCATCACCGGCACCGAGTTGACCGCCAGGGCATTCCAGCAGGCCGGCACCTTCGGCGCCGAGTTCGTTTATGCCGAAGCCACCCGCCTGCGCACCGACGGTTCCCGATTCCTGCTCGGCCTGCGGGACGCCGGCGAGATCACCGGCCGCGCGGTGATCATCGCCACCGGCGTCTCCTACCGCCGGCTCGGCATCCAGAGCCTCGACCGCCTGCTCGGCCGGGGTGTCTTCTACGGCGCGGCAGCCTCCGAGGCTGCCGCCATGATCGGCCGTCACGTCTACGTGGTCGGCGGAGCGAACTCGGCAGGGCAGGCCGCGCTGCATCTGAGCCGGCACGCCGACAAGGTCACGATCCTGGTCCGCAGGTCCACCCTGACCGAGACCATGTCGGACTACCTCGTCAGGCAGATCGAGGCCGCCCCGAACATCGCCGTCGAGCACGACGTCGAGCTGGTCGAAGGCCACGGTGACGATCAGCTGGCCGGGCTGACCCTGCGCGGGCGCCGCTCCGGCGGCATCCGCCGGGTGTCGGCCGACGCCCTGTTCGTCCTCATTGGCGCCGAACCGCATACCTCGTGGTTGCCCGACACGATCCGGCGGGACCGAAAGGGCTTCATCCTGACCGGTCCCGACCTCACCGGCGGCGGCGAGCCACCGGCCGCACGGCCCCCGGACCGACATCCCTCGCTCTTCGAAACCAGCCTGCCCGGCGTCTTCGCGATCGGCGACGTCCGGCACGGGTCCATCAAGCGGGTGGCCTCGGCGGTCGGCGAAGGCTCGGTCGCAGTGCGGCTGCTACACGATCACCTCGCCGCCGTAGCCCCGTCCAGCTCGCCGCCATAGCCCCGTCCAGCTCGCAATGAGCGGGCTTATTGCGGGTCGCACCGGTCGGTCCGGGGGCAATGAGCCCGCTCATTCGGGTGGGAGGTCAGCCGCGGGCACGTGCGTGCGAGCGCGACACTCGGCGCTACGGACCCTTCCGTCCGGTCCAGCGACGGGCCCGTCGGCTAGGGTGCGGGACAGCAGTTCCCCACTGATCGGCCTTCAAAGAGCTGGGGGCCCTCCCGCCCGCGGCGTCTCGCCGCCGACGCAAGGCCGAGCCATGCCTTCTGATCACCCATCGCACGAGTTCGCGGTCTATCCCGACGCCAGCCGCCCGAGCACGATCCTGTTGAGAATCGACGGCGAGGTGGACCTGGCAACCGCACCGCTGGCCAGGGACCAGTGGGCGAAGCTGGTGGCCCAGCGGCAGGCCGGCCAGGACATCGCGGTGGTCGACCTGTCCCGGGTGACGTTCCTCGGCTCGTCCGGACTGGCGATGCTGCTCGGTTTCGCCGACGACGCCGGCCGCAGCGGCCTGCTGCTGCGTCTGTTCACCGCAGGCGTGCACGCCGTGCAGCGCCCCCTGGAGACCGTCGGGCTGCTCGACCGGTTCGCGATCTACGACGAGATCGACGATGCGCTGGACGGCTCGCGTTGATCGCCTGAGCGTCCGGCTCGGTCACAGCTCGACCCGCCGGCTGGCGATCGCCTCGGCGACCACCGCCAGCTTGATGTTGAGCTGCTGGGAGGCCCGCCGCAGCACCTCGAACGCCTCGTCGGCGTCGATACCCCGCTGGGCCATCAGCATGCCCTTGGCCTGGCCGATCACGTCCCGGCTCAGCAACGCCCGTTCCAGGTTCGCCGCCCGCAGTTCTGCGGTCTCGATCGAACGCGCCGCGGCTATCGCGGCGCCGGCGTGCGCGGCCAGCAGCAGACCCATGTCACGGTCGGTCTGGTCGAACGCGCTGGGGGTACGCGAGTAGAAGTTGAGCGCGCCGAGGCGCGGCGTCGGCGCGGTTGGGATCACCCCGAAGGCGAGCACGCTGCGGACGCCGAGCGTCGCGGCGATCGGCCCGAACCTCGGCCAATGGTCGGAGCTGCCGAGTTCGGAGTCCTCGCTGACGCCCGTCCCGCCTTCGAGCGCGGCCTCGACGCACGGCCCCTCCTGCACCTCGTACTGCACCAGGTCGAGGCGACGCGCCAGGTCGTCGGTGGTCACGGGGGTCTCGAACTCGGCTACGCCCTTGCGCAGGGTGATGCTGACGAAGTCCGCCTCCGGGACCAGCGCGGCCCCGCCGTGGATGATCCGGTCGAGCACGTCCGCCGCGGTCCCCGCGGAGAGCAGGTGCACGGCCAGCTCGGCGAACTGCGCGGCGAGCGGGCCGAAGTCGCCCCGGCGGCGGAGGAACTCGGTGTCCAGGTCAGGCCCGCTCCCGTCGCTGCGGATGACGTCTCCACTCGGCGGGGCCGCTGCCCGGCCGAGCCGATGCTTCGAGCTCACCGCGCCCTCTCTTCGTTGCGCTCGGTCGGACGCCTTATTCCGGCCACGGTAGCGCCCCAGAGCACAGGATCGTACGGCCCTCAGGCGTGCTCGGTCCCGTCGAGCAGCTCGGCGAGCGAAGTGGCGGGATGCCCGGTCAGCCGGGGCACGTCCTCGGTCACGCCGCTCAGCTCTCCGCTGGCAATCGCGGTGTATGTGCTGACCCAGGCGTCGAGCTGCCATCGCGGCGCGCCGTACCCGGCCCGTGAGGCGTAGGCCTCCTCGACCGTCTCGGCGCGGTAGCTCACGCTCCGACCGGTGCCGGCACTGATGATCGCCGCCGCCTCGTCAAGGGTGAGCGCGGCCGGCCCGGTGAGGCTGTGGACCGCGCCGGCGTGCCGGGCGGGATCGAGCAACACGGCGGTCGCCGCGTCGGCGATGTCGTCCTGCGCCACCGCGGCGACCCGGCCGTCGCCGGCCGGACCCCGGATCACCCCATCCGCGCCCGTCATCATCGGGAAGAAGTCGAGGTAGAGGTTGTCCCGGAGCACAGTCCAGGCCAGGCCGCTGGCCCGCAGGTGCTCCTCGGTCGCCCAGTGGTCGCGGGCCAGGGTGAACGTGGCCCGTGCGGCGGCTCCGTAGAACGACACGTACACCAGATGGCCGACGCCGGCGGCCTTCGCCGCGTCGATGAAGCGGACGTGCCGGTCGACCCGGTCCGGCGTTTCCGCTCCGGACACCATGAGCACGGTGTGGGCGCCCGCCAGCGCGGCCTGCACCGCGTGCCGGTCGGCGTACTCGGCCCGAACCACCGCGGCTGCGGGGAGCCGGGGCGCCCGGCTCGGATCCCGCACCACCAGGCGCTGTGGCCGGCCGCGCTCGGCGAGCCGGCGGGCGATCCGCCCGCCCAGCCGGCCGGTCGACCCGGTGATCGCCAGTCCCGGCAGCCCGCCAGTCCCCACCGCGCACCGCCCTTCGAGATCACGGCGTCGTCGACATGCCCGTCGGCGACGTCGCGATCATCCCGTGCGCAGCGCGGTGCGGCTCAATGCACGGTGGCCTTCTCCGCACCGGCGCCGGTGAGCGCCCGGACCTCCATCTCGGGGAACTTCTCCTCGCTGATCGGATCCCGCCGACGCCCGATGTAGGTGCCGATGATGCCCAGCAGGAACGACGCCGGGATCGCCACCAGGCCGGGGTTGTCCAGCGGGAACCAGTGGAAGTCGACGCCCTGCAGCATCGACGGGCTCTTGCCGGTCGCCGGGTTGACCGGCTTGCCGGACACCGCGGGCGAGAACACGATCAGCACCACGCAGATCGCCAGCCCGCCGTAGATGCTGAACAGCGCGCCGGTGGTGTTGAACTTCCGCCAGAACAGCGAGTACAGGATCGTCGGCAGGTTGGCCGCCGCGGCGACCGCGAAGGCGAGCGCCACCAGGAAGGCGATGTTCTGGCCGTTCGCCAGGATCCCGCCCGCGATCGCGATGATGCCGATCACGACGACGGTGATCCGGGCGATCCGCACCTCGGAGTCCGGATCCGTATCGCCCTTCTTGATCACGTTCGCGTACACGTCGTGCGCGAACGAGGCGGACGCCGTGATCGTCAGCCCGGCGACCACGGCGAGGATCGTGGCGAAGGCCACCGCCGAGATGATGCCGAGCATGATCTCGCCGCCAAGGGCGTACGCGACGAGCGGCGCCGCCGAGTTCTGCCCGCCGGGGGCCTTGGTGATCTGGTTCGGCTCCGACCAGCGCCGTCGCCCCGTAGCCGAGCACCAGGGTGAACAGGTAGAAGATCCCGATCAGCCAGATCGCCCAGACCACCGAGCGGCGGGCCTCCTTCGAGCTCGGCACGGTGTAGAAGCGCATCAGGACGTGCGGCAGGCCGGCGGTGCCCAGTACCAGTGCCAGCGCCAGCGAGATGAAGTCGATCTTCGCAATCGCGGTCGTGCCGTACTGCAGGCCGGGGCCGAAGATGGCCTCGCCCTTGGGGTGGTTCGCCGCCGCCGCACCCAGCAGGGTGGAGAAGTTGAACCCGAAGAGGCTGAGCACCCAGACCGTGATGACGGCGGTTCCGACCAGCAGCAGCCCGGCCTTGATGATCTGTACCCAGGTGGTTCCGCGCATCCCGCCGACCAGCACGTAGATGATCATCAGCACGCCGACGATCGCGATCACGACGCCCTGCCCGACCGGGTTGCTGTTCGGGACGTTGAGCAGCAGCGCGATCAACCCGCCGGCACCGGCCATCTGCGCCAGCAGGTAGAAGAAGGACACGACCAGCGTCGAGGTGGCCGCCGCGGCCCGCACCGGACGCTGCCGCATCCGGAAGCTGAGCACGTCGCCCATCGTGAACCGGCCGGTGTTCCGCAACAGCTCTGCGACCAGCAGCAGTGCGACCAGCCAGGCGACCAGGAAGCCGATCGAGTAGAGGAACCCGTCGTAGCCGTTGATCGCGATGGCGCCCGCGATGCCGAGGAAGGACGCCGCCGACAGGTAGTCACCGGTGATCGCGGTGCCGTTCTGCGGGCCGGTGAAGGAGCGGCCCGCCGCGTAGTAGTCCGACGCGGTGCGGTTGCTGCGGCTGGCCCGGAACACGATCACCAGCGTGATCGCCACGAACACCGCGAAGATCGAGATGTTGAGAACCGGGCTGCCGATGGACTGGGGGGCCTGTGCGAGGTAGCTCATCGGGCGCTCCCCTCGACCTCGGTCCGGAGCTCTTCGGCGAGCGGGTCGAGGCGCCGGTTGGCGAACCGCACGTAGCTCATCGTGATCAGGAACGTGGTCACGAACTGCAGCAGGCCGACGATGAGGCCGACCGTGATGTTGCCGGACAGCTTGGTCGCCATGAAGGCCGGTGCGTACGTCGCGAGCAGGACGTAGGCGAAGTACCACACCAGGAACGCGACACTCATCGGAAAGACGAACTGCCGGAACCTTCGTCGCAGCTCGGTGAACTTCGGACTGCTGTGGACCTCGGCATACTTCGCCGGGTCACCGGAACGCTCGCCAAGCGTGCTCACGACGCCTCCCTTGGATCGTGGATCCGCGCAGCGGTCCGCCCGGGTGGCTCGATGCGCGGGCTGCAAATCATCGGTTGGGTTGTGCCCGCAACGAGGTCGTCCTCAAACATCGCCGCTTGGTCCGATCGGGTGGCGCTGGCGGTCTGACCCGCAGACTCCCCGGGCCGGGAGGCCGGGACGACCCCCGTTTGCGGGTGGTCACCGGCGGGATCCGACGCTCACCGCAGCAGTGTGCGAAGGCCGTCCAGGTAGGTCGACACCGGCGGGCCGCCGAGCAGCACCCGCTGGAGCGCGTAGCCGGGCACCAGACTGAACAGCACGGCGCCCACCGCATCCGGGTCGGCGTCGTCCGGTAGCTCACCTGTGCTTTTCGCGCGCGCGGCGAGGGCGACGAAGTTGCGACGGACGCCGCCGTACTGCTCGGCGACATCGCGGGACAGCTCCGGGTTGCGCAGCGACTCGGCCCACACCTGCATGGCCAGCCGGAACACGCCATCGGCCGCGGTCTGGCGCTCGGCGAGCTCTAGCACCCGCTCGAGTGCATCCAGCGGCCGCGGCGGCGGGTCCTGCTCGGCGAACTCGGCGAACAGCTCGTCGAGGGTGCCTATGCTGGCCGACGCGATCGCGTTGATCAGCTCGTTCTTGCTGGCGAAGTACCGGTACACCGCCCCGACCGACAGTCCGGCCTCGGCGATCACGTCCTGCATGGAGGTCTGGTGGAACCCGTTGCGCAGGAAGCAGGCCCTGGCGGCGGCCATGATCTGGCGGCGGCGGGCGACCAGGTGCTCGTCGGAGACGCGGGGCACGGCGGCCAGTGTAGGTCCTTGCAAAACGAACGCTCGTTTCTTGACGCTCGGGCCCCCGGGTGGGATGCTTCCCCGTTGAAGAACGAGCGTTCGTTTTGGTCTGTGGACCTGATCGGGAGGAGTCATGACCGCGCCAACCGGACCACGAGGCGCCCAGCTCGTCGGCAGCGTCTCGCTGCGGGACGCCGAGACGGTCTTCCGCACCGTGAGCGGCATCCTCGGCGGGCACCTGCGCCGCATCCCGGACGGTGAGACCGGCGAACGCACCATCTGGGCGGCGTGGCAGGTGCCGAGGCTGGGCCGCAACCCGGCGTTCAAACTGAAGGTGCCCCCGGGCCTGATGGGCACCATGCTGACGGCCTACGCCCGAGTGCCGTTTCTCCGGTCGCTGATCAACAACCGGATGGCTGGGCGTCTCGAGCAGGGTGGTCCGGTACGGCTGATCCGCATCCGGCAGGGCGTCCGGCCCGAGCAGATCGCCATCGGGCCGCTCGGCTACGCCGCTTATGCCAAGGCCTCCTACGCCACGTTCACCCGGCTCAAGGGCAGTGGCGTGATCCCGCGCGGCGTCCGGTTCCAGGTCAGCCTGCCGAGCCCGATCGCCCCGCTGGCCAGCTTCTCCCCGAATGACATGGCGATCGTGCTGCCGCGGTACACCGACCGGATGCTCGCCGAGCTCGACGAGATCACCGCCGCCGTGCCGCCCGGGGAGCTGGCGATCCAGTGGGACGTCGCTGTCGAGTTCGCGATGCTGGAAGGCGTGGCGCCGTCGCCGTATGGCTCGCCCGAGGAGAGCTTCGAGCCGCTCACGACCGCGCTGGTCCGGCTCGGGGACGCGGTGCCGCGGGACGTCGAGCTCGGCTACCACCTGTGCTACGGCGACGCCGCGCACCGGCACTTCGTGCAGCCGCGTGACACGGCGCTGCTCACCAGGGTGGCCAACGCGCTCGCCGCCGGGGTGTCGCGGCCGATCACCTGGCTGCACTTCCCGGTCCCGCGGGATCGCACCGACGCCGGGTACTTCGCGCCGATGGCCGAGGATTTGCGGCTCGACGACTCCACCGAGCTCTACGTCGGGCTGGTGCACCTCACCGACGGGGTCGACGGCGGCCGGCGCCGGATCGCGATCGCGCAGGCGACGCTGCCGCGCGGGTTCGGCATCGGCACCGAGTGCGGTTTCGGCCGCCGCCAGCCGAACACGGTGACAGACCTGCTCCGGCTGCACGCCGAGCTCGCCGCTCCGCTCGACGCCGCGGAGCTGCGCGCGGGTCGCTGAGTGCCGCCCTGGTGATACGCGGCGTGTGCGGTTCGGCGGATCCGGGTACCCCCGGGTATGGACCACCGCAAGTTCGACGACCGCATCGAGCAGGGCACCGGCAAGGCGAAGGAGTGGGCGGGCCGGATGACCGGCGACCGCCGACTCGAGCGCGAGGGCCGCACCGCGGCCGGGTTCGCCGGGGCGCGGATCAAGATCCGGGACGCCTTCCGCAGCCTCGTCCGGGCGTTCCGTCGGCCGTCCCGCCGCGGGTACACCGCCCCCAGCCGGGATCCCCTCGGCGGCACTCACGACGGCGTCGACCCGCGCTGGCGCCGCTGATCGTGGCCATCGCTTCCCTGCCGCAGACCGCTGACCGGCGACTCCTGCGGACGACCTACCGCGACAGGTCCGGGCTGCGGCTCGCCCGCCCCGCGCGGTGTCGCCCCGCCACCCGAGCGGCGACGCCAGCGCCGGCGAGGTCGTGCTGACCTAACTGGGCCGCCAGCTGGACGGGCTGCGCCACTCCGAAGTCGACATCCGCCGGGACGCGGCCGGTGCTGCGCGAGCTCGGTGTGCAGGCCCACGGCGACGGCGAGAACGCGTTCAGCTTCGGCGCGCTGGTCGGTGCCGAGCGGGCCCGCGCCGAGGATGCCGACGCGCGCGTCGCCGCCAGATGGCGCAAGGTCGCCGCCCCCGAAGCACCGACGCTGGCTGCGCTAGCTCGGGCCGGCCATTCTGGGCCATGACCCGCCGCCCCGAGGGAGATGGCTTGAGATGCTGGCGCTGACCGCTGCGCAGGTCGAGGCGAGTCTCGACGTCGACGCCCTGATCGACGCCCTCGGGCCGGCAATGGCAGACCTGAGCGCTGGGCGGGCGTCGGTGCCGGCCCGATTGGCCGCCCTGGTGCCGGAGCCGGAGGGTCTGCTCGCTGCGATGCCCGGGTTCGTGCCGTCCGCCGGCGTACTGATGACGAAGCTGGTGTCCCTGTTTCCGCACAACGCGGGCACCCACCTGCCAACGCACCAGGCCGTCATCGTCGCCTTCGACCCCGGCACGGGCCAACCGACTGCGGTCCTGGACGGCACCGCGATCACCGCGATCCGGACCGGGGCGTGCTCCGCGCTGTCCGCGCGACTGCTCGCCAGGCCTGACTCCGAGGTCCTGGCGATACTGGGCACCGGCGTGCAGGCCCGCTCACACGCCACAGCCATGTGCCGGGTCCGGCCGATCGCCGAGGTGCGGATCGCCGGGCGGGACGCGGCCAAGGCCGAGCGGCTGGCCGACGAGCTACGACCAGAACTGCCGGCGGACGTTCGACCAGCCGCCGACTACGCCGAAGCGTTGGCCGACGCCGACATCGCCTGTGCGACAACCCACAGCGTCGAGCCGGTCGTCCGCAGGGCCTGGCTGCGCCCGGGCACGCATGTCACCTCGGTCGGCTACAACCGCGCCGGGCGGGAGGTCGACGACGCCACGGTCGCCGAGGCACTGGTCTGTGTGGAGTCCCGGGCGGCGGTACTCGCACCCTTCCCGACCGGAAGCAATGACCTGCTCGAACCCATCCGGGACGGCGTCATCACCGCCGCCCACGTGCATGCCGAGCTAGGCGAGCTGGTGGCCGGGACCAAACCCGGGCGCAGCGCGCCAGAGCAGATCACCCTCTACAAGTCCGTCGGGGTCGCGGTCCAGGACGCGGTGGCCGTCTCGTTGGTACTGCGCGTTGCCCGCGAGCAGGGCATCGGAACAGAGATCATGCTCTGAGCGCGGGCTCCGCGCCCACCTGGTGATGACGGTGAGTGGTGCTCCGCCGACCAGCCGGCCCGGAGGCGGACACTGTGCCGATGGCGGAGGACATCTTCGAGGCCGGCGTCGAGGTCACGCACATCCTGGTGGTCCGCGACCTGGCCGCAACCCGGGCCTTCTACACCGATGTGGTCGAAGCCGAGCTGGTCCGAGAGTACGGCGGCACGAGTGCGGTGCTGCGGCTGGCCGGGACGTGGTTGCTGCTGGTCACCGGTGGCGGCCCCACCGCCGACAAGCCCACCGTGACGTTCACGCCGCCGGACGACCCGGACCGGGCCAGCCACGCGATGACCTTCCGGGTCGCGGACTGCCGGGCCAGCTACCAGCGGCTGCGCGAGCGTGGTGCGGTGTTCCTGACCGAGCCCGTCGACCACGGGTACGAGGTCCGCTGCTTCTTCCGGGACCCGGACGGCCACCTGCTTGAGCTCAGCCAGGCCGGCTGACCCGTCATTCCGGGCTGGCGTCAGGCCCACGCGGCGTTATCGTGGGCGGGGTCGAACGAGCGGCCGGCGGGCGGTGTTGCCCGTACGAGTGCCGAGTGCCGCGGGGGTGCGATGGCTTCCCGATCGTTCTCGTTCCGCATCGAGCATCCGAGTTCCCGGCATTGCGTCGTGCGGCTGCGCGGTGAGTTCGGGCCGGCGTCCGTTCCAGAGCTGCAGGCCTTCCTGGCCCGCCAGCTCGACGCCGGACCGAGCCGCCTCGTGCTGGACTTCAACGCGGTGTCGGTGCTCTGCACGCAGGCGCTGGCGGTGCTGCTGGCGACGAAGCGCAAGGCGGACCTGCAGGGCCTCCGGCTGTACCTGGTCGCGACCGACGAGGCCGGTGCCGGACGGGTGCTGGACATGACCGGGCTGGCCCGGATGTTCCGCACCGACACCGGCGCCGCACCGTCCCACCGGATGGCCGTGAGCACCGACGGCGGGTGAGGCGGATGGCGAAGATCGGTTCGTCGGACCTGGACGTCTGCCCGCTGTGCCTCGGCGGGAACGTCTTCGGCTGGACGGCCGACGTGGACGCCTCGCGGGCGGTGCTGGACGGCTACGTCGCGGCCGGCGGGAACTTCGTCGACACCTCCGACTCCTACACCTGGCGCGTCCCGGGCAACTCCGGCGGCGAGTCCGAGACCGTGATCGGGGACTGGCTGGCCGACCGGGGCAACCGGGAAGGCCTGGTGATCGCGACCAAGGTCGGCTCGTTGCCGGCCCGGCGCGGCCTGTCCGCGGCCAACATCGCGGCCGCCGCCCGGGACTCGCTGCGCCGGCTGCGCACCGAGGCGATCGACCTGTACTACGCGCACCGGGACGACCCGGACGTCCCGCAGGAGGAGACGCTTCGCCGCGTTCGACGCGCTGGTCAGGGACGGCCTGGTGCGCGCCGTCGGGGTGTCCAACTTCTCCGCCGACCGGCTGCGGTCGGCGCTGGAGGTCTGCCGGCGAGAGGGCTTCACCGAGCCGGTCGCGGTGCAGCCGCACTTCAATCTGGTCGAGCGCGCCGAGTTCGAGTCCGAGCTGGCGCCGCTGCTGCTCGCCGAGGGACTGTCGGCCGTGCCCTACTACGGGCTCGCGAGGGGCTTCCTCACCGGCAAGTACCGGCCCGGCCGCACGGTCGCCAGCGAGCGCGCCGAAGGGGCGCAGGCCTACCTCGACGAGCGTGGGATCGCGGTGCTCGACCGCGCTCGACGAGATCGCCGCGGCCCGCGCCGTACCGGTGGCCGCGGTGGCGTTGGCGTGGCTGGTCGCGCAACCCACGGTCGCCGCGGCGATCGCCAGCGCCCGCACCCCCGAGCAGCTCGCGGAGCTGCTGCCGATGGTGACCCTCGAGCTGTCGCCCACGGAGCTGGACCGGCTGGACACCGCCTCGTCAGGCGGCTGAGGACGGATTCGTCAACGAGCTCGGCCAGCCGGCGCGGCGACAGCGCGGCGGCGTCCACCTCGATGTCCGGCGGCGGCGGCTCGCCGGTGATGGCCGCCGCGCCGAGCGCGGCCAGTGCGGGCGCGGTCTCGATCCCGGAGCCGCCCTGTCCGGCGAACAGGTGGAAGCCCGGGTGCTCGGGCCAGCCGCCGACCACCGGCAGCCGGTCGGGCACGAACGTGCGCAGCCCGGCCCAGCTGGACTGCACCGAGCGCAGCCCGAGTGCGGTCAGCCGCTCGACCCGCTCCAGCGCCCGGGCCACGTCCCGCGGGTCCGGCCGCGCGTCCCCCGGCTCGGCCGGCGTCTCGTCGCCCGGGGACAACAGCAGGTGCTCGCCCTCCGGCTTGAAGTAGCAGCTCTCGTTGGCCTCGATCACCATCGGCAGCGCCGCACCGTCCGGCGCGCGGAGCCGGTCCGGGTCCGGCACCCGAGCGACCACGATCGTCCGGCGGAACGGGCGCAAACCGATCCGGGGCACCCCGGCCAGCCCGGCGACCGCGTCCGCCCAGGCACCGGCGGCGTCCACCACGTCGCCGGTGTGCAGAGCCGTGCCGTCGGCGCAACGCACCCGCCACCCACCGCGCACAGCGGTCAGCTCGGTGACCTTGGCGGCGGACAGGATCGTGCCGCCGCGGGCGCGCAGACCCCGGACGTAGCCCTGGTGCAGCGCGATCGCGTCCAGCTCCTCGGCCGACTCGGTGATCGCCACGCGGCGCAGCTCGCCACTGCGCAGCAGCGGGCAGCGCCGTTCGGCCTCGGCGACCGGCAGCTCGACCGGCGCGTCTCGCTCGCCGGCCCGTTCGGCCAGGTAGTCACGCAACGCGTGGTCGGCGGCGTCGTCGAACGCGGCCCACAGCACCGGGCGGGGGCTGCGCAGCGGCGGGGTGCCCAGCTCGCGTTCCAGGGTGCTGAACCGCGGGCCGCTGGCGGCGATCAGCGCCCGCACCGGCCCCGGACCGTGCCCGGGCACGTACATGGCCGCCGACCGCCCGGTGCTGTGCCGGGCCAGGCCGGCCTCCGCCTCGACGAGCGTGACCGACCGATGCGCCGCGAGCTCGTAGCCGACCGCGACGCCCGCGATCCCGCCGCCGACCACGACCACATCCGGTTGCATCTCGATACCGTTGCACGATGGCCCTACTGACCGACCTGATCGACGCGCTGCGCACCCGGCGCGTCGAAGTGATCGACCTGACCGCGCCGCTGCACGCCGGCACCCCGATCCTTCAGCTGCCCGAACCGTTCGGGCAGACGGCGTCCTTCCGGCTCGATGAGATCAGCCACTACGACGACCGCGGCCCGGGCTGGTACTGGAACAACATCAGGACCGGCGAGCACACCGGCACCCACTTCGACGCCCCGAGGCACTGGGTCACCGGCAAGGACCTGGCCGACGTCTCCCAGGTGCCGGCCGATGCGCTGATCCGGCCGGCCGCGGTGCTCGACTTCTCCGCCCGGGCCGCCGCGGATCCCGACTTCCTGCTCGAGATCTCCGACGTGCGCGGCTGGGAGCGCGAGCACGGGTCGCTGCCGGACGGTGGCTGGCTGCTGTACCGGACCGGCTGGGACGAGCGCAGCGAGGACGCCGCTCGGTTCCTCAACGCGGGTCCGGACGGGCCGCACACCCCGGGGATCTCGGTGGAATGCGCGCGCTGGCTGGCCGATGAGACCGGAGTGGTCGGGGTCGGGGTGGAGACGGTCGGCACCGACGCCGGCGGTGCGCACGGCTTCGACCCGCCGTTCCCCTGCCACTCGTTCCTGCTCGGCGCCGGGAAGTACGGGCTGACCCAGCTGCAGAACCTGGACCGGCTGCCCCCGCAGGGCGCGGTGGTGCTCGCCGCTCCGCTGCCCATAGTGGACGGTTCCGGCAGCCCGACCCGGGTGCTCGCCCTGGTCGAGCGCTCGTGACCGCGTCGCCATGATCGTCGCCGACCTGGTCGGCCGGGCGCTCGCCGAGCTGGGCGTCGGGCACGCCTTCGGCGTGGTGGGCAGCGGCAACTTCCACGTGACCAACGCGCTGCGCGCCGCCGGCGTCCCGTTCGTCGCGGCCCGGCACGAGGGTGGCGCGGCGGTGATGGCCGACGCGTACGCGCGGATGAGCGGGCGGGTCTCGGTGCTCTCGGTGCACCAGGGCTGCGGGCTGACCAACGCGATGACCGGCATCACCGAGGCGGCCAAGAGCCGGACCCCGATGATCGTGCTCGCCGCCGAGACCGGCGCTGCGGCGGTCCGGTCCAACTTCCGGATCGACCAGGCCGGGCTGGCCGCCGCGGTCGGGCGCGGTCGCCGAGCGAGTCGCCTCGCCGGCCAGCGCCGCGGCGGACACGGCACGGGCGTTCCGGACCGCCGTGCAGCAGCGTCGCACCGTGGTGCTCAACCTGCCGCTGGACGTGCAGGCCGCTGCCGCGCCGGACGGCTGGGCGATGCCGGCGATCCCGGAGCTGCCCGCGGTGCGGCCGCATCCCGCCTCCGTGCGGGCGCTGGCCGACCGGCTGGCGGCGGCGAACCGGCCGGTGTTCGTCGCCGGCCGGGGCGCCCGGCCAGGCGGCTCGCGGAGCTGCGCTCGCTGGCCGATGCGACCGGCGCGCTGCTGGCCACCTCGGCGGTCGCCGCCGGGCTGTTCACCGGCGAGCCGTGGTCACTGGGGATCTCGGGCGGCTTCGCCTCCCCGCTGGCCGCCGAGCTGATCCGCGGCGCCGACCTGGTGGTCGGCTGGGGCTGCTCGCTGAACATGTGGACCATGCGGCACGGCTCGCTGATCGGCTCGGACGCAGCGGTCGTGCAGGTCGACCTCGATGCGGACGCGATCGGTGCGCACCGACCGGTGCAGCTGGGCGTGCTCGGCGACGCCGGGCAGACGGCGGCGGATGTGCTGGCCGAGCTGACCGGACGGGCGCACCGGTCGATCCGGCTACCGCACCGAGGCGGTGCGCGAGCCGGATCGCCGATCGGGGCCGCTGGCGGGACGTGCCGTTCGAGGACCTGTCCACGGCGGAGGTCATCGATCGCGCGGGCGCTGTCCATCGCGCTGGACGACGCTGCTGCCGGCAGAGCGGGTGGTGGCGGTGGACTCCGGGAACTTCATGGGTTACCCGAGCGCGTACCTGCGGAGTGCCGGACGAGTTCGGCTTCTGCTTCACGCAGGCCTTCCAGTCGATCGGGCTCGGGCTGGCGACGGCGATCGGCGCCGCGCTGGCCCGCCCGGACCGGCTGCCGGTCGCGGCGCTGGGCGACGGCGGCGCGCTGATGGGAGTGTCCGAACTGGACACGGTCGTGCGGCTGGGCATCCCGATGGTGGTGGTCGTCTACGACGACCGGGCCTACGGCGCCGAGGTGCACCACTTCGGCCCGGACGGCGCCGACCTGGAGACCGTCCGGTTCCCGGACACCGACATCGCGGCGATCGCCCGCGGGTTCGGGTTCGAGGCGGTCACCGTGCGCGGGGTGGCCGACCTCAAGGCCGTCGAGGACTGGCTGGCCGGCGCACGGTCGGCGCCGCTGCTGGTGGACGCGAAGATCGCCTCCGACGGCGGATCGTGGTGGCTCGCGGACGCCTTCGGCCCGTGAGTGCGTAACACTGTTCTGGCAATCATTCGCACTCACGAGCCGGTCAGGCGGCAGTCTTGGCGAGGGCCGCGTCGAAGTCGGCGACGAGATCCTCGGCGCGCCTCGATCCCGCAGCTCACCCGGATCAGGTCGTCGGTGATGCCCGATGCGCTCGCCGGTCCGCCGCGCTCATCCCGGCGTGTGAGGTGGTGGCCGGCCGGGTGACGAGCGTCTCGACGCCGCCCAGGCTCGGTGCGACGTACGGGAGCTGCAGCGCGTCCGAGCAGCGCCGCCGCGGCATCGGTGCCGCCGGCCGGGCGGAAGCTCAGCATCCCGCCGAACCCGGACAGCAGCTCGGCGGCGTGCGGGTGGTCGGGGTGCGTCTCCAGCCCCGGGTAGTTGACCTCGGCCACCCCGGGTTGCTCGGCCAGGAACCGGGCCAGCGTCGTCGCGTTCGCGTTCTGCGCCGCCACCCGCAGCGCCAGCGTCTTGAGCCCGCGGGCGAGCAGGAACCCGGCGTGCGGGTCGAGGCTGCCGCCCAGGTGGTTGACCGTGCGCCGGACCCGGTCGACCAGCTCGGCCTGGCCCACGCACCGCAGCCGCCGACGATGTCGGAGTGCCCGTTCAGGTACTTCGTCGCGCTGTGGAAGACACAGGTCGAACCCGGCGGCGAGCGGGCGGAAGTTGACCGGGCTGGCGAACGTGTTGTCGATGATCGTGGTCAGGCCGTGCCGGCGGCCGAACTCGGCGACCTCGCGCAGCCGCCGCACCCGCATCATCGGGTTGGTGATCGTCTCCACCAGGAACACCTTGGTCTGCGGGGTGCGCGCGCGCTCCCAGCTGTCCGGCTCGCCGGCGTCCACCAGCGTGTAGGTCCAGCCGAGCTGCTCGGCGTGCTCGGTGAGGAAGTCGTGGGTGCCGCCGTAGAGGCAGTCGCTGGCCAGCACGTGATCGCCGGCGCGGAGCACGGTGAGCAGGATGCTGGTCACCGCCGCCATCCCGGACGCGGTGGCCAGCGCCGCCTCGGCGCCCTCCAGCGCCGCCAGCTTGTCGTGCAGGTAGCGCTGCGACGGCGTCGAGCTCAGCCGCAGGTAGCGCAGGTCGTGGTAGTCGGTGCCCGGCTCGACCGCGTACACCGTGCCCTGGTAGATCGGGAAGACCAGCGAGCCCTCCGGGCCGGGGCGGCGCTCCCCGCCGTGCACCGCAAGCGTCTGAAACCGCAGCTCGTCGTCCATGCCGACCAGCGAACCCAGTGCGCGGCCCGCGGGTCAAGGCGATTGCGCCGGCAGCGATCACGCCGTGGTCAGGACCACAGTCGCTTCGTCGCCAGCGCCGCCCCCTCGGACAACGCCGTGAACTTCTCCCACACGACCGTCGGGTGCACCTCCGGTGAGTAGGTCGCGCGCGAGGAGAAGCCGCAGTCCGCCCCGGCGAGCACGTTCTCCCGGCCGACCAGGTTCGCGTAGGTCACCAGGTAGTCGGCGATCAGCTCCGGGTGCTCGACGTAGTTGGTGGCGTGCCCGAGCAGGCCAGGGATCAGGATCTTGCCGTCCGGCAGCGCGATGTCCTCCCAGAATCCGCCACTCGTGCTGGTGCCGCGGGTTGGCCACCTCGAACGAGTACGCCCCCGCGTCGATCTTGAGCATCAGCGGCGCGACGTCGCGCATCGGCAGGTCGGAAAGCCGCGGCCCGTGGTTGAGCCCGTAGCAGGTGTGCAGCCGGATCCGCTCGGTGGGCAGTCCGCGCAGCGCGTGGTTGAGGATCTCCACGTGCAGCTCGGCGTTGCGCCGCCGGGTCGCCGGGTCGTGCGCCGGGTCGGCGAGCAGCTCGATCAGCCACGGGTCGTCGACCTGCAGCAGGAACCCGGCGTCCAGGATTCCGCGGTACTCCTCGCGCATCGCCTCGGCCACCGCGCTGAGGTAGTCGGCGTGCGAGCCGTAGTACTCGTTGCGGCCGAAACCGCTCGGCGAGGCCGACGGCAGGAACGCCTCCACCGGCTTCAATCCGGGGTCCAGCCCGGCGAGCGCGGCGCGCAGGTTGGCGATGTCGAGGCGCAGCAGGTCGTGCCCGGTGTAGCTGATCGGGCCGGTGCACACCATCACCCGCATCGGAGTGACCGTCGAGGAGTACTTCGACAGGTAGCCGCGGTAGTAGTCGGGGAACGCGTCGATCTCCACCTGCCAGGACGGCGGCGTGAGCGTCTCGCCCTCGGTGGCCGAGAAGCCGGCCAGCCGGTCCTTCACGTAGGTGGCGAAGCTGACCTTGCTCTGCTCGCCGTCGGTGACCACGTCCAGCCCGGCAGCGGCTTGCCGGCGCACCACGTCGGCGACCGCCTCGCGGACCTGCCGGTCGAGCAGCTCGGAGTCGTAGGGCCGGCCGTTCTCCCGCTCCCGCATGGTGTCCAGCAACGCTGCGGGCCGAGCCAGGCTGCCGACGTGGGTGGTCAGGATGCGGTCCGTACTGCGCTTCATGGCCGGTTGCATGACAGCGACGCTAGGAGCGACCCGGCCGTGTGAGAAGCCGCCCGTTTCCCGGCCAGGAACGCCCCGGTCAGTCCCCCGTTCGCCGCAGCGCGGCGGAGACGGTCGCCGCCGCGCGGCGCACGCTCTGTACGACGGCGATCTTGCGTGGGCCCAGGATGCGCGACGTCCGACCGACCACCGAGATGGCCGCGACCGCGACCCGCCGCTCGCCGCGGTCCAGCAGGATCGGCGCGGCCACCGACGACATCCCCATCGTGTGCTCCTCGCGGGAGGCGGCGTAGCCGTCCCGGCGCACCGCCCGCAGCACGTGCCGGTACCGGTTGGGGTCGACGATCGTGAACGGGGTGCGCCGCACGAACCCGCGGGCCATGATCGCCTGCTCCATGGCGGGGTTGTGCGCGGCCATCGCCTTGCCGGCGCTGGAGGAGTGCCCCGGCCCGCGGCGGTACAGCTCGGTGTGGAAGATCGTGCCGATCGCCTCGCTGTCCAGCCGGTCGACATAGAGCACGTCGGCGCCGACCGGCACTCCGACCTGCGCGGTCTCCCGCAGCACGTCGCGTAGCTCACCGAGCACCGGTAGCGCCAGCTCGCGCAGCATCAGCCGGTCGACGGCGAGCTGGCCGATCTCGAACAGCCGAAGGCCCAACCGGTAGCGCCCGGTTCGAGTGCGCTCCAGCATCCCGCCGGCGGCCAGTGCGGCGAGCATCCGGCAGGCCGTGCTCTTGGCGACCCCGATCTCGGCCGCCACCGCGGTGGCGCCCAGCTCGGCCTGCTGCTCGAAGCAGCCCAGCACGGACATCGCGATCGAGACCGACCGCAGCGCGCCTTCCTCCGGCGCCTCGACACCGGGGGCGTGATGCTCGACGGCCAGACTCACCGACCCACCTTCCCGGGCGAACCAGAGCCAGACAAGGCGGGCGTTCCACTCATCGGGACACGCGCGTCAGCGACCGGGGATAGGCTTCCCGCTGAACACGTACTTCTGGGCCAGCGCCACCGGGTCGTAGCGGGCCGGGGTCTGCTCGGCGTCCGCCGCGGTGACCGTCACCGGCCGGGACTGCACGATGCACACCGGGTCACCGGCCCGGCGGTGCCGGGAGATCACCCACTCCACGTCGACCGGGTAGCCGTAGTGCTCCTCGATCGCCAGGACCGCCTCGCAGATCGCGGCGATCTGCTCGTCGTCGAGCACCCGGCGCTCGGCCAGCCGGGCCGGCATGTCGATCTCGGTCACCCGACCGGCCGCGAAGTCGAACGCGGAGACGATCTTCTTGTGCGCGACGTCGTAGCGCAGCACCCGCCCGTCGGACTTGCCCACCTCGACGTGGTCCGGGTTGACCAGGCCCTGCACGATCGCCTCGCCCCAGCCCCAGGACGTCTCGATCACGATCCGGTCCGGCTTGCCCGTCACCGGGTGCACCGAGAACGCCACGCCGGACGCGCGGGCGTGGATCAGCTCGATCACGCCGACCGCGATCGGCATCTCGTGGTGGCTGATCCCTCGGCGCAGCCGGTAGGCCAGCGCCCGGTCGGTGAACAGCGACCCCCAGCAGGACCGGATCGCGTCCAGCACCCGCGGACCGCCGGAGACGCCGAGGTAGGTGTCGAAGATCCCGGCGAACGAGGCGTCCGCGGCGTCCTCACCGGTCGCCGAGGAGCGCACCGCGGTCGGCACGTTGACGTCCACGCAGCGCAGGCAGAGCTCCTCGTAGGCGTCGACGATCTCCGCGGCCAGCTCGTCGGCGATCGCGGTCTCGGTGAACAGCGCGCGGATCCGCGACGAGGCCGCTCCGACGGCCGCCTCGTCCGGCGAGGCGCCGAGCCCGTCGATCACCTCGCCGACCTGGGCGTCCAGGCCGGAGGCCGCGCAATGCCGCCGGTAGGCGTCCACGGTCACCGCGAAGCCCTGCGGCACCTCGACGCCCAGCCGGTGCAGCTCGGTCAGCCGCCCGATCTTCGACCCGGCCGCCGCGACCGCGGCCGCCGGATCGGCCATCGCGTCCGGCGCGTCGACCCAGACCACCGAGGGCACACTCGGCTTCGAGCTCACCCCGCTGCCGCCTCCAGCTCCGCGGCCTTCTTCAGGATCGTGACCCGGCCGTTGGTGCCGTCCACCTCGACCTGGTCGCCGTCGCCGATGGCCAGCGTCGCCACCCCGACCGCCGTCACGGTGGGCACCCCGTACTCCCGGCCGACGATCGCCGCGTGGCTGAGCATGCCACCGCCGTCGCACACCGCACCACCGATCTTGCCGAACGCCGGCGTCCAGTTCGGCGAGGTCGACTCGCAGACCAGGATGTCACCGGGCAGCAGCCGGTACAGCTCGTCGCTGCTCTGCAGCACGCGGGCGATCCCGGTCGCGGTGCCCTTCGCGGCGGCGACACCCGGGAGCGTCGTCTCGTTCGCCGCGTCCGGGTTCTGCACAGCCTTGATCGACTGCGGGTTCAGCCCGAAGATCTCGATCAGGATCGGGTCCTCCACCGCCTCCGGGATCGTGCCCAGCACCTTCGGCATCTCGGCGCGCTTGGCGTGCCAGTGGTCGAAGTACTGCCGGCGGTCGGCCACCAGGCCGCGCAGCTCGCCGTTGTACGGCTTGCCGTTCGCGACGTCGAGCAGCTCTGGCCAGAACAGGTAGAGCAGGTCGTTGCGGTCGTCGGCGCCGACCCGGTTGGCCAGCTCCTGGCAGCTGCGGCGCAGCGGGAGCATCACCTTGAGGTCGATGTAGAAGTTGTGGTCGTCCTGCCACCACGGGAAGTTGGCGGCCTGGTTGGCGGCCAGCCCGCCGTCGAAGACGGCCTGCTCCTCCCTGGTCAGCCCGGAGCGGGCGGCCTCGATCGCCGCCTCGCGCTCCCCGACCGCCTGCCGCGATGCGGCCTCGAAGTCGTGGTCGGTGTCCCTGAGCAGGAAGGTCTTGATCAGCCCCAGCGGGACCTGGTTGTCCTCCAGCCAGCTCGGCACTCCGACGTCGCAGGTCGCCTCCTGGCGGTGACCGTAGATCTGCAGGAAGTCGTCGAAGTCGGTCAGCCACTGGGCCGCCGAGCCACCGTGCGCGGACAGCGCGGCCCGCAGCTCGGTCGGGCTCGTTGTCCGCGAAGACCTGGCTGAGCCCGGCCTGGCGGGCCTTGACCGCCAGCTTGTACAGCTCGCGGTCGGTCTCCATGATCTTGGTGTCCTCGCCCTGCAGGAACTTGCCGACGAGGTTGGTGTCGATGCCCAGCTCGGCGCACGAGCCGTAGAAGCCGAGGAAGTTCACCAGCATCGGGTACATCACGTCGAAGTGGATCTCCATCGAGCGCTTGTGGTAGCGCCGCGCCTGGGTGAGCAGGCTGGGGAGGTCCTCGGTCGGCGCCTTCGTCAGGTCGACGCCCTGGAAGTACTGCCAGGTGGCCTCGAGCTCGTCGCGCCCGGCGTCCCAGAGGGACCGATAGTTCTCCAGGAAGTAGGGCAGCGTCACGCCCATCCGGGTGGCCCTGGCGCCGATCTCGCGCGGGTCGGACTCCGGGATCGCCGAGCCGTACAGGTGGGTGCCGGCCATCCGCGGCAGGTCACGCCGCGGCCGGGCGGCAGCGGCAGCTTCTCGGCGCGCGGACTGGGTGCCCCAGCAGTAGCCGTCCGTCGCCCACAGGGTGGCGGCCAGCGGGGTGAGGCCGCGGGACCAGTGGAAGTCGAGGAACCAGAACGCGTTCTCGTCACCGGGCCTGAACGGCCCGGCAGCGTCCACCCAGTACGGCGCGTCGAAGTGCTCCGGCCGGTAGCCCGGGTACCAGTCACCGGTGTACTCGTCGATCGGGACGATGTTGGACATGTGACGCCCTCCACAGGGTCAGTCGGTTGCACGGACCGTGACAGCGGGCCGAAGGTGCGGCAAGCCACCCGTTCCGCGCTGCCGAACGCCGCTCTGATCGGGGAGCGCAGCGGCGCGAACGGCGAGTTCGTACGGCCCTATTGCACGAAAGTGCCGTTCGTCAGCCGAAGGCGGCGGTGGGCCTGCTGGTCGCGCACCATGCGCCACACGCGACACGTCCTAGCTAGGCTAATCGTGCTATCGGATCCACCATTTGCGCACGTCATCCGATAATATCGCCAGCGTTCACTCGACCGGGGTTGTCTAAACGGGTGACGCACTGGTAGAAGTACCGGGCACGTTTAGAGTGATCGCGGCCCCGACTTCCCGCTCCCCCGCCAAGTCGGAGCCGTGGTCCACCTCACGTGCAGCCCACATCACTGATCGAGGAGCCCCGCGCAGCGATGACCGTTGACTCCGACGCCACCCAGTTCACCATGGTCAGGCGTGGCTACGACCGCACCCAGGTCGACGAGGCCCTGGCCGGCCTACGAACCGACCTCGAGACGGCGGTGGCCGCCCGCGCGGCCACCGGCGAGCAGGTTCGCGACCTGACCCAACAGCTCGAGGCGAGCCGCCGTGAGGCGCAGGCGGCGAAAACCACGAGCGGGCAGGTAACCGCCGAGCTCGACCGGCTGCGGTCTCAGGTCGCCGAGCTGGCCACCGTCCCCACCACAGTGGACGGGATGAGCGAGCGGCTGCAGCAGATGGTGCTGATGGCCCAGGACGAGGTCAACGACATGCGCGCGCGGGCGACACAGCGCGCGCAGAAGCTGATCACGCTGGCCAGCGCCGAGGCGGCCGAACTGCGCGAGCGAGCGGCCGGCGAGAACCAGCGGTTCGAGGTCGAACGCCAGCAGGCCATCGCCGATCTGCAGGCCCAGCAGGAGGAGAGCCAGGCCCGACTGAAGCAGCTCAGCGCCGAGTCGGACGGGCTACGTGCCCAGCTCGATGCCGAGCTGTCCGAACGCCGCGCCCGCCTGGAGGAGCAGCTGTCCAGCGAGCTTGCCGAGCGACGCAAGGTCGTGCTCGACAAGCTCGAGGCGCAGGAGGACCGGCAACGGCAGGAGGCGAGCCGGATCCTGGACGCCGCACAACAGCAGGCCCGCCAGCGGCTCGCCGAAGCATCGGCGGAGGCCGAACGGGTGCGCGTCGACGCGCACAGCGACGTCGACACGGCGCGGCGTGAGCTGGGCGAGCTGCGCAGCCTGCAACATCAGATCGCCGAGCAGCTGACCTCGATTCGAGCGCTGCTGGACTGGACACTGCCGCAGGTCGTGCCGCCCGCCGAACCGGCCGACGGCGGCGCGCCGGCGGACGACCCGGCACCGGCCGGAACAGATGATCAACCGCGGGCTTCGGTCCCGCCCAGTCCGGTGACGCGCAACACCGCAAAGCAGGCGCCCACTCCCGCCGCCGGCGCCGGTCGCCCCTAACCCCAAGAGGATGTGAGCAGTGACCACCTCTGCCCAGGTACCCGATGCCGCCAAAGGTGCCGGCTCCGGCGGCCCGCAATTCGCTGTCGCGATGCGCGGATACGAACGCGGCCCGGTCGACGACTTCGTCGCGCGGCACCGAAGAGAGATCGCCAGGCTGACTGCCGACCTGGCTGAGGAGCGGCGCAGTCGCGAGCTGGCCGAGGCCGGCGCTGGCGAGCTGAAGAAGCAGCTTCGTGACCTGCGCGCACGGCCGGCGCCCGCCGAGGCCGCAACGGCCGGGGACGGCTTCGGCTATCGCGCCGAGAAGCTGCTGCGCCTCGCCGAGCAGGAGGCGTCCGACGTCCGATCCGGCGCGACCCGGGAGTCCGCGGCGATCATCGAGAAGGCCCGGACCGAGGCCGAGGCGCACCGTCACGAGGTCGAGCAGGCACTGATCTCACGGGCGACGTCCCTCGACGAGCAGGCCGCCCTGCGGTCCGCGGACCTGCAGAGCCGCGAGCAGCAGGTCGCCGACCAGCTCGCCGCGGCGCGCAGCGAGGCCGAGCAGACGCAGGCCGCGGCCGAGCGGGCGGCCGAGCAGCTCCGCGCCGAGTCCGAGGCCGCGGCGTTGGAGACCAAACGGCGCGCCGACGAGGAGGCCCGTCGCCAGCGCGACCAGATCACCCAAGAGATCACCCGGCTGACCGAGGTCCAGGCGGCTGCCCGGACCGAGCTGCAGAGGCTGGCCGAGATGATCACCAGCCAGCTGGCCGGCCCAATGCGGGCAGCCAAGAGCCCGGCCGACGACGCCGCTTCCAACACTCCGGACCGACCGACCCCCGGACCGCACGGCGGACCGGCGGCTGGCGAGCCCGGAGCCTGACCCCGCACACACCTGCGGTACCCGGCACAGATGTCGTGACCTGGGTGCCGCGGACGTGAGGTGTGTGCGGCCGTCCCGAGCGCCGGGATGGACCAGGATGCAGGGGTGAGCGGCGGCCCGGATTTGCGCTACACGCGCACCGTGGACGGCGTGACGATCGCCTACCAGGTGATCGGCCAGGGGCCGGCGGTGGTCTGGCTGCCGTCGCTGAGCAACGTCCGGGCGCAGTGGCGGGTGCCCGTGCTGCGGCGGGCGTACGAACACCTCGCCCGGTCGGTGCGGTTGGTGCTCTACGACGGCCGCGGCACCGGCAGCTCGGACCGCCGGGTGGATACCTCCGACCTCGGGCTGGACGCGCACCTGCGCGATCTGGACGCGGTCCTGGACGCGATCCGACGCGGACAGGGCCGCGGACCGGGCGGGCTGCTGGGCTACTACCACTCGGTCGCCACCGCGATCGCCTACGCCGCCGATCACCCGGACCGGGTCACCCGGCTGGTGCTCTTCGGCGGGGCGGCCCGGCTGCGCGAGGCGATGAGCCCGGTGCAGACCCAGGCCCTGCTATCCCTGGTTGACCAGGACTGGGACCTGTTCGCCGACACCGCCGCACACGCCTGGATGGGTTGGGGCGCCGGCGAGGAGGGTCGGCTGGTGGCCGACGCGTTCCGCACCGCGGCGACCCCCACCGTCGCGAAGGCATGGTTCGCCGAGGCCCAGCTCCTCGACGTCACCGACCGGCTCCCCCTGGTCGCCGCGCCGGCCCTGGTACTGCACCGCCAGGGCGAGCGGCAGATTCCGCTCGAGGTGTCGCGCCGACTGGCCGACGGCCTGCCGGGTGGCAGGCTGCTGGAGCTGCCCGGGTCCACCCCGACGCTGTTCATGGAGCACGCTCGCGACGATCTTGAGTTGGTCAGCCGGTACTTCAGCACGGGTGAGGTGACAGGCGCCGCAACCGGCGGCCCCGGGTGACGGGCTCACGGCCCGCGAGCGAGACGTGCTGCGGCTGATCGCGACCGGCGACACCAACGCCCAGATCGCCCGCCGGCTGGGAATCGCCGAGCACACGGTCGAGCGGCACGCGGCCAACCTGTACCGCAAGATCGGCGCCCGCGGCCGCGCCGACGCCACCGCCTACGCGCTGCGCCACGGGCCGATCTGACGGATATCCGTCACATCGACTACCTGCTGGCCAGGATGCGCGGCCGGGGCACACCGAACGACCATGGGCGGTGTGACCACATCGCTCAACCCTCCCAACGTCGCCGCGCCGTCCGGCCGGTCGTGGCGGCTGGCCCGGCTGACCGCGCCCATGACTCGCGCCTTCGCCGGCCGGCGCTTCTTCCCGCTCTGGGCCGTCGTGCACCACATCGGCCGCAAGACCGGGCGCGAGCTCACCGTGCCGGTCGCTGTGATCGCCACGCCGGAAGCGTTCGTGATCGCGCTGCCGTGGGGACCGGGCACGAACTGGGCCCGCAACGTGCTGGCGGCCGGCGGCTGCACGCTGCGCTGGAAGGGCGCCGACCACCACCTCACCGACCCGAAGCTGATCGACCGGGCGGGTGCGCGGCCCTTCTTCGGCCGCTTCACCTGGGCGATCAGCCAGCGGGTGATCGGCGCGGACAGCTTCCTGCTGCTCCGTCGCTGACGCACCTACTCGGGCTCGACGAACTGGGCGTCGAGCTGGGGTCATTCCACCGACCAGGTGCCGGCGGTATGCCGCGCCATGTTCGCCGTGACCGCGCCACGCCCGTCGCCGGCACTCGGGTCGGTCCGGCCGACGATCGAGACGGCGTAGTCGCGGGTGCCCGCCTCGATGTTGGGCGGGCAGCCGACCGGCTGACCGTCCCGCGTGCAGCCACTCGCTGTCGACCTGTCGGTGTTGGTCATGGTGCCGTTGGCGGCCAGCGTCCCGTTGTTGAGCCGCCCGGCGAAGGTGATCTTGTACTCGATGTTCCAGTTGATCGTTCCGGTGACCCCGTCGCAGGTCGCCTGCACGCTGCCGGTGCCGCGGCCGGTCATCGAGCCGGACACCGCCCCGTCCGGTGCGATGGTCATCTCAACCGGCCCGGACACCCGCCAGTAGTCCGGCCGGTTGCAGTTCGGTCCGAGCTTCTGAACCAGGGTGTGGGTGCCGGACGCCGGGGTGCCCGCGGGCCCGGCCGGGTCGGACGGACCACCGGGCGGGGCGTCGGGCGCAGCCGCGTCGGCTTGCGGCGCGGCCGGCGGGGCGCCGCCGTTCGGCGCGCCCGGTGGCTGGCCGGGCGCGGCCTGGTTCGGGCTGCCGGATACGGCGGGCTGGGCCGCCGCGGGCTGCCCGGGGACCTCCCCGAGCCCCTGCTGGTTGGCGGCCGGGGTCGGCTGTGGCGACGAGATGGTCGTCCACCACACCGCCACCCCGGCTCCGGCCAGCAGAGCGACCACGACAAGCGCGATCGCGGCGACCCGCACCGCTGGACGGGCGAACCAACCGGTGATGCCTGCGGACCGCCCCGGCGGCTTCCCCGGTGGGGGCCGCTTGCCGGCTACCCGGGCGCGGGTCAAGCCGGGATCGCCGCCGGCCGGCGGTGCCCCACCCCAACCGACGTAGTGCAGGTCGCCCGGCCCGGGCTCGGCCGCCTGGTGCGGGTGCGGCGGGTCGGAGTGGCTGGTGGGTGGTGCGGCAGCGGCTGAGCTCGGCAGGCGACCGGTCGCCATCTCGTCCAGACCGGCGTACTCGGCGCCCGCCCGGGCGCCCGCCCGCTCGGTTGCCAGCTCGTCCAGACCCACGTGCACCGCACTTGCGCCACCGGGGCCACGCTCGGTGGCGAACTCCGCCGCGGCCACGCCGCCGGCGACACCGAGGGCGCCCGTGACGCCGACCCGTTCGCCGCCACTGGCCGCGCTGCCACCCGCGTCGATCGCGGCGGCCCGCTCGGCGACCTCGGAGAGATCACCGGGACGCGACGCCGGGTCCTTGGCCGTCATGTCGGCGAGCAGCACGTGAAGCTGGTCCGGCAGGTCGGTGCGGCTCAGCGGTGGCAGCGGTTCGCTGAGGATCCGGGTGATCACCGCGCCGACGCCGCTGTCGCTCGCCCGACTGAACGGCGCCCTGCCCTCCAGCAACTGCCAGACAGTGGTGCCGAGGGAGTAGACGTCCGCGGCGGCCGTGGAGGCGTCGCCCTTAAGTGCCTCCGGCGGGGCGTGGTCGAGGGTGAAGCCGCCGCCGATCGTGGACAGCCGGGTCCGGCCGCCGACCAGCCGCGCGATGCCGAAGTCACCGAGCGCCGGCTCGCCGAACTCGGTGATCATGATGTTCGCCGGCTTGACGTCGCAGTGCAGCACGCCCCGCTGGTGCGCGGTGTGCAGCGCGGCGGCGATCTTCGTCAGCACCGCCACCGACTCGGGCACCGTCATCGGCCCCTGTCGGGTGAGCTGGTCGGCCAGCGAGCCCGCCGAGCACAGTTCCATCGCGATCCACGGTTGCCCCTCGTGCCGCCCGGCGTCGTAGACCGTGACGATGTTCGGGTGCCCACCGAGCTCACCCATCACCGCACACTCCCGGTCGAACCGGGTGCCGGCATCGGTGCTCGCCGGGTCGACGTCCAGCATCTTCAGCGCGACCAGCCGGCTGGTGGAGTGCTGCTTGGCCTGAAAGACCCGGCCGCTGGCCCCGCGCCCGATGATCCGTTGCAGCTCGAAACCCGGCGGCGCGCTGGCGGTCGCGACCGGTGTGTCACCGAAGCTCGGCATGAACTCGCCTCCGACGTTCGCTCGACGTCCGGCGACCCCCCACAGCCACGCACAGCAACCCTGCAGTCACAGTCCGCGTAACCGTCACCCGCTCTCGGGATAGTTCGATCAGCCCGCCGGGTGCGGTCGCACGAATAGACAACGAGCGCGCACCCGACTCGTCACTCGTTCGTTGTCCGGTCGCGGGGACGCGATCCGAGTTCCGTCGACGATGGGATATCGATGGCAAAGATCGGCGTTCAGTCGGAGGATCTCCGGCAGCTCTCCACGACCGTCCGGACCGGGTCCGGCGAGGTCAACGACCTACTCGGCCGGATGACCAGCCAGCTCCAGCAGCTCGCCGCCACCTGGGAAGGCGCCGCCTCCGAGGCGTTCCAGGCCCGCTGGCAGGACTGGCAGGCCGGCGCGGCCCAGGTGCAGCAGGCGATGGAGCAGATGGGCATCTTCCTGGAGCAGGCCGCGCAGTCCTACGAGACGACCGAAGAAGAGCTCCGCGCCGCGGCGAGCCGGTAACCGAGGCCCGCGATGGGCGGTGGGCCGGTCGACCTCTTCGTCGACCTCGGCGAGCTCGGCCGGCTTCGCTCAGAGCTGCAGACCCTGGTCGCCGAGCTCGAGAACCTGGATTCGCGACAAGGGGTCGACGCGAGCCCCGGCGCGATGGGCCACGACTGGCTGGCCCGCGAGCTCGAAGGTTTCGGCACTGCCTGGCGGGACGGCCTGACCCGGCTGCAGGACGGCCTTGCCGGCTGCATGCTGCTGACCGAGGTCGCGGTCGAGAGCTACACCACGACCGAGGACGTCCTGCAGAACGCCGCGGAGGCGTCGTGAGCTGGCCCGCGCTGGGGTACGACCCGGCCCCGGGTGACACCGAGGCGGTGCGGCAGGCCGCCCGGCTGCTGGGCACGGTCCGCGAGCGAGCCGAGCAGGTCGAGTCCCGGCTGCGCGCGGTGTCCGCGGCGGTCGGACCGAACGTGTGGCGCGGCCAGGCCGCCGACGCGTTCCACCACCAACTGGCCGACATCGGCCCCGGACTGGCCACCGCCGCGAAGTCGCACGGCGAGGCCCAGGAAGCGCTGGACGCCTATGCCGCCGCGCTCGCCGCGGCCCAGGAGCAGGCGCGGCGGGCCGAGGCCGTCGCAGCGGCGGCGATCGCCGACCGGGATCGGGCTGCCGCGGAGCGCGACCGGGCGGCAGGTGAGGCCACCCAGCACGATGCCGCCGCCGCGGCGGCAACCGCGCGGTCAACGAACCTCCGGGTGCAGAGCCTGACCACCGTCGACCCGATCCAGCACGCCTCCCTCGCTCCGCACATCCAGCAGGCCGACACCGCCCAGGCGCACGCCCACGGCCAGGCCGCGGACGCCCGCGGCCGGGAGCGGGCGGCCGGGTCGGCCGCCGCGGCGGCGCAGGGCCGGCTGGACGGCGCACGGCGGCTCGCCGAGGACGCCAGGGACGCGCAGCAGAAGGCGGCCGGAATCGCCGCGGCCAAGCTCCGGGATGCCGCCGCGGCCGCGGCGCAGCCCAGCGTGTTCACCGTCATCGGAAAGGACGGCGTGCTCAGGATCCCCAGTACGAAGCTCGACGAATGGCTCAAGAACTCCAAGCGCGAGCACAACCTGGGCGAGCGCAGGTTCGGCACCGAGCGGGACCGGAACGACGCCCTGCGCCCGGACCTGGTCGTCACGCTGGAGTCCTGGTCGAAGCAGTGGCAGGCCGCCGCCTACCAGCGCAGCGTCGGCATCCAGGGCGAGGACTACGACGTCAACGGGAACCTCCAGTTGCTGGCCGCCGGTGCCGGCGCCAGCGCCGCGATCGGGGCACTCGGCGCGGGTGTGGTCGGCGCCAGGGCCGACCTGAACGCCAGGGCCGTGCTTGCCGAGGCAAACGGGAAGTCCAGGGTCGGCAACGAGCGGGCGAGCGCAAGCGCGGAGGGCAGGGCATACGTTGGCGCGGACGCCAGGGCCGGCGCGGACGTCCAGTTTGGCGCGGACCGAGCCAGGGTGGCTGCCGATGCCGGCGCGTTCGTCGGCGGCAAGGCGGACGCCAACCTGCACGGCGACCTGGCCGGAGTCGGCGGCAACGTCGGCGGTGAGGCGTGGGCCGGGATCGGCGCGGAGGCCGACCTGGACGCCGGCTATACCGACGGAAAGCTCCGGTTCCAGTTCGGCGCGGGTGCGGCGCTCGGGGTGGGCGGGAAGCTGTCCGGTGGCTTCGAGGTCGACGTGCCTAGGCTGGCCGACAACGTCGGCGATGCCGCAGGCTGGACCGGCCGCAAGATCGGCGGCCTGTTCGACTGAGGACGAGAAGGACGAGGTAGATGACCAGCGTGACCTGGCCCAATCCGGCGTCCCCCGGCCTGCGGCCCTTTCGGATGGACGTGCCGCCGGACTGGACAGCCGTGGAGCCGCCCGGCGGTTTGATCGCCTTCCTCGGCCCGGAGGTCGAGGGCTTCCGGCCGAACGTGGTCGTCTTCGGCAAGCGGATGCCGAAGGAGGCGACGCTCGAGGAGGTCGCCGAGAACGGCCTCCGGGAGGGCGGCGCGACGGTCGAAGACGGCGGCGGCGACCGGGACGACACCGCCGATCGACTGCCGATCGCGGTCCGCACCGGCACCATGCGGGTGGACGACCAGGACATCCGCCAGATCGCGGTGGCCACCGAGGCGTCCGACTGGTCGCCGGCCGGGCTGCGCACCGTCTACGCGGTGGTCGGCACCTACCTGGTCGGCCGCCGCGAGCTGGACGACCCGGTGGTGACTGAAACGATCTCGTCGTTCACTGTGCAGCCGGGGCAGTAGCCGTGCCGGCTCAGCCCAGAACCGCACCTGACCCAGCCCGGTCTCGCCGTCGGCGACCAGATACGCCCGCCCTGCGGGGCCGGTGAAGCCGCCGCCACGGTCGAGGGTGACGCCCACGTCGGCGGCGGCGAGGTGGTTCGGCGGCGACAGCAGCACGACCGCCGAGGTGGGGCCGGACCGAGCCGCCTTCACCAGGCCGCGGGCGCCGAACCCGTAGGACTCGATCAGCGCGGACACGGCAAGCGCCGGCCCACCGGTGGCGGTGAGGCGCTGGGCGAGCGGGTCCTCCGGGCCGAGCTGGTCGGCGTCGTCGACCACCACGAGGTCGACCGGCTGGTGGTCAAGCACCGCGCCGAGCTCGGCCGTCGGCAGCACCGTCAGCCCCAGCTCGCCGGCCCGCCGGAGCACACCGCCCGGCCGGGGCGCGGCCAGCAGCACCCGCAGCCCGGCCGCAGTGGCCGACGCCGCGATCGCGGCCGCGGCGGTGCTGCGCCCGGACCGGGCCGGCCCGGCGACCAGCAGGTGGCCGGCATCGAGGTCGGCCCACCGGCCGGCGAGCCGGTCGCCGCCGACCCCGACCAGGACGTGCCGCCCGCTCGGCCGTGGGCGGGCGGTCCGGTCGGCGTCCGCGAGCGTGATCCGGTCGGGCAGCGGGTCGAGCCGCAGCGGCGCGTTCGGCCCCTCCGGTGCGCCGTGCCCGGCGCGCAGCGAGGCGGCGACCAGCGCGCCGGCCTGCGCCGGGCCGGCCGGGTCGGCGGTGAGTAGCGGCACCTGGACCTCGGTGCCCTCCGGGCTCCACAGTCCCCTGCCGGCCGGTAGGCCGGCAGGCAGGTGCCGGATGTCCAGGCCCATGACCGTGCCGTCCGCCGGATTGTTCAGCCGCAGGCACAGCCGGTGGGTGAAACGTCCGATCACCCGCGACCGCAGCAACCGCTCGTCGCCGGCCACGCAGACCGTCACCCCGGCGGCGAGGCCACCGGTGAGCAGCTCGAACAGCGCGGTCTGGGCCGCGGTCTCCGGCCCGTCGGCCAGCCCGGCCCAGTCGTCGACGAGCAGCACGACGTGCGGCGGCGCAAGCTCCGGACGGTGCGCCCACAGCTCGGCCACGCTGGCCGCGGCGTGCTGGGTCAGCAGCCGGCGCCGCTCGCGGACCAGCGCTGCCAGCCGGGTGAGCAGCCGTTCCAGCCGCGGCGGGTCCTCCGGGTCGGCCACCACCCCGGTGTGCGGGAGGGCGGCGAGCCCGGCCAGCCCGCCCGAGCCGTCGATGACGTGCAGGTGCAGCTCGGTCGCTGCCGCCCCGGCGGCCAGCCCGGCCGCCACCGCGCGCAGCGCACTGGTCCGGCCGGTGCGCGCGCTGCCCACCACCGCCAGGTGCCCGGTGCCGAGCTCGAACGGCAGCGGCTCCTGGCGCTGCTGCTCGGGCCGGTCCCACAGCCCGAGCGAGGCGGCGAAACGCCGAACGGGCAGCGCATCCAACGGCGGCGCGTCGAGCGCCAGCACCTCCGGCAGCGGCGGCAGCCAGGGGCGGTAGGGCGCGACGAGCCCGGCCCGGCGAGCCGCTTCGCGCACCGCCGCGACCTGCACCTGCAGGTCGGTGACCAGCCCGTGCTGGGTCGGACGGCCCGGCGGCGGGGCGTGCACGGCGTGCCAGCGCAGCGGCAGGGCCGCGCGCGGGGTCGCTGCGTCGTCCCGACGGACGGTCGTCACCCGCGCGGTCTGCACCAACCGCGGCGGCGAGCCCCCGCGCACCAGCAACGCCCGCCCCGGGCGTTCCTTCGGGATCCGCGCCGCATCGGGCACGTCGATGACGTCGATGCTGTCGCCGTCGCCGGCTACCCGCAGGCACACCCGAAGGTCGACGTTGGCCCGGATCTGGGAGTCCACCACACCCGCCGGTTTCTGGGTGGCCAGCACGAGGTGCACACCCAGCGAGCGGCCGACCCGGGCGACGTTGACCAGCCCGTCCACCAGCTCCGGAAGCTGGTCCTTCATCTCGGCCAGCTCGTCGACCACGATGAGCAGCCGGGGGTACGGCGCACCGACCCGACCGGCCGTGGCCAGCCTGCGGTACTCGGCCAGGCTGCCGGCCCCGGCGTCGGCGAGCTGGGCCTGGCGGCGGGTGAGCTCGGCGCGCAGCGAGGACAGCGCGCGGGACGCCAGCCGCTCGTCCAGGTTCGTGACCGACCCCACGACGTGCGGCAGCGAGTTGAGCTCGGTGAACGTCGCGCCGCCCTTGTAGTCCATGAAGATGATGTTCAGGTGGGCCGGGTCGTTCGCCAGCACCAGCCCGGCGACCAAGGTCTGCAGCAGCTCGCTCTTCCCGGCGCCGGAGGTGCCTGCCACCACGGCGTGCGGCCCGTCCTTGGCGAGGTCGACGGCCACCGGACCGTCCGCGTCCGCGCCGATGCTCACCGCGGTCCGCTCCGGGCTGGACCGCCATCCGGACCGCACCGCTTCGGCGTCCGGCGAACCGACGAGGTCGACGAAGCGCACCGAGTCCGGAATTCCGCCCGATCCGGTCGACGTCTCGCCCACCCGGCGCAGCGGCGCCAGCCCGCGCGCCACCCGATCTGCCACGCCGGGTGGCAGCTCGTCGACGGCGAGCCGCAGCGGCTCGGACCGGTCGGCGCGCAGGACCGCTCCAAGTGGCCCGGGAACGCCGGAGGCGCCAGACGGACCGGCCGGCAGGGCGGCTGGGTCGATCTCCGGCTCGGCCACCAGCACCGCTCCGCACCGGTCGCAGGTGCGGCAGCCAGCGCAGCCAGCCGAGGTCGTGCTCGCCGGCTCCCGGCGCGAGCACGGCGAGCTGCAGCTCGTCCGGGCTGTGCAGCACGGCGACCTGAACGGCGATCCAGTCCAGCCGGCGGCGCAGCCAGTCCGGCGGACCGGCGACACCCAGCACGCCGTGCTCGTCGAGCCGGACACCGGCCGGCACCCGGCGCAGCATCGGTTGCTCCCAGTCGGCCGGCAGCTCGCCGGTCACCTGGACCGAGGCCGGGTGGTCGGTCACGCCGAGACGCACGCCCAGCCAGTCCTCGTCGCCGGGACGGCGTGACCACAGCTCCACGCGCGGCGTGCCGGCGATCCGCACCACGGTCTCGGGGTCCGGCCAGCGCCGCCGCAGGTCCGCGTCCTCGTCGTCCACGGCCGCGTCCACCCGCTCCTTCGCGGCCCGCAGCTTCTCGCCGTAGGTGACTTCCATCCGCTGGTCCCGGCGTTGCCGGTGCTTGCGGTCCGACCACCAGTTGCCCGCGAACATCACCGGGCTGAGCAGGCCGAACAGCAGGTAGATCGGGTTGCGCAGCACGATCACCAGTACGACCGCGATCGCCATCGGGAGCAGCATGGTCAGCAGTGGGAAGCGCCGTGGCTCGTCGAGGTCCGACGGCGGGGACGGCAACTGGATGGTCGGCGGTTCGAACGGGCGCCGACGGTCCGGGTAGCGGCGGTTGAGCAGCAGCGACCCGTCCTCGCCGCGAGCGAGGACCGCGCCGGTGCGCTGCCGGGTCTCGATCACCAAGCGGCTGCCGCCTAGCTGCACGAGCCGCCCGGGCTGCAGCGGCTGCGGCTCCGCGACCGGCCGCCCGTCCAGCCAGGTGCCGTTGCGCGAGCCGAGGTCGGTCAGCACGGCCTGCCCGCCGACCATCCGCAGCTCGGCGTGCTGCCGGGAGACGTCGTCGTCGTCGAGCACGAGCTGGCAGGAGGGTGCGCGCCCGATCACCACCGGCTGGTGGGGCGGTACCAGGACCTCCGCGCCGGCGCTCGGCCCGGAGACGACCCGCAGGGTCGGGGCGGGGTCTCGGTTCGGGGCAGCCAGCGGCACGGCGGCCGGCGCCGGTCGACCGTTCGGCGGGGCCGGCCCCTGAGGCCGGAAGCCGAGCACCACCCCCTCGTAGAGCGGGGAGCGCGCGACCGGTGTGCGCGGGTCGATGGCCGCACCGTCGGCGGTGGCCACCCCGCGGACCGGGAGCGCACCGCTGATCATCGACAATACGAGGCCGGCCGGGTCAGCCGGCTCGCAGTCCACCACGACGTCGGTGCGCAGCCGCACCGCGTCGTCCTGGACCGTCAGCCGGAATCGCACGATCCCCGGTCCTCCCCCTCCGAACCCGCTGGTCCCCTCGTGTACCGGGTCAGGTCGGGGACACTACTGCCCGGGGACCGGACGGGCGGAGCTCGGTGGGGAGCCGCCGGGCACCGGTAGGGCAGCATGACCGTCGCGGTCCGACGCGGTCCGCACCGCTCGTTCGCGGCTCGAACGCGGGCCCGGGGAGTCGGAGAATCCCGACGGCCATGCCACACCCCCCCGTCACCCCCGGCCGACAGCCGGAGAACGCTGAGGGCATGGGGATGACGCACACAAGCTAGACCGTGACGGTGGGTGACGTCTTGTACGGATTTGCGTTGATTGTCGCCTCACGATCCCCCAGCAGGTGCGGATCAGCGCCCGCGTCGGCGTCCTCGTCCGGATCCGGCGTCGGCGTCTGCTGCCTGATCCTCGCGGACCTGCGGTCCTGGTGTCCACGACCGAATGGGAGTCGCTGCGCGAGACGCTCGCGGTGCTCGGCGATCCCCGTACGCTCGCGGACCTACGGGACGCCGAGTCGCGGCGTCGGCCGTGCAGCTAATCATCGGCCCGCTCCGCGACGATCCCCGCGCCGTCGGTACCCCACTCCGATCGCCTCTCGACGGCCTCTGGTCAGCCGCGCGCGGCTCCTACCGTGTCGTGTACCGGATCGACGACGGAACACGCACGCTCACCGTCGAAGCCATCCGGCACCGGGTCGATCTTCGCTGCTGGCAGCGGCCGATGACGGCTGGCTGTCCGTGCCGGGCAGCCGGTCAGTAGGTGGGCAGCGAGGTGTCGACCTGCTTGGCCCAGGCCACCACGCCGCCGCCGACGTGCACCGCGTCGGCGAAACCGGCCTTGTGCAGCGCGGCCAGCGCCTCCGCGGAGCGCACCCCGGTCTTGCAGTGCAGCACGATCTGGCGGTCCTGCGGCAGCGTCGGCAAGCGCCTCACCGGACATGATCCGGTCCTTCGGGATCAGCTTGGCGCCCGGGATGTTCACGATCTCGAACTCGTGCGGCTCGCGGACGTCGATCAGCTCGATGGACCGGCCCTCGTCGATCATGCCCTTGAGCTCGGTCGCGGTGATCGTCGAGTCGGCCGCGGCGCGCTGCGCGTCGTCGGAGACCACGCCGCAGAACGCCTCGTAGTCGATCAGCTCGGTGATCGGCTTGGACTCCGGGTCCTTGCGGATCTTGATCGTCCGGTAGCTCATCTCCAGCGCGTCGAAGACCATCAGCCGGCCGAGCAGCGGCTCGCCGATCCCGGTGATCAGCTTGATCGCCTCGGTCACCATGATCGAGCCGATCGACGCGCACAGCACGCCGAGCACGCCGCCCTCGGCGCAGGACGGCACCATCCCGGGCGGCGGCGGCTCGGGGTAGAGGTCGCGGTAGTTCAGGCCCTGGCCGTTCGGGGCGTCCTCCCAGAACACCGACGCCTGGCCTTCGAACCGGAAGATCGAACCCCACACGTAGGGCTTGCCGAGCAGCACGGCCGCGTCGTTCACCAGGTACCGGGTGGCGAAGTTGTCGGTGCCGTCCAGGATCAGGTCGTAGCCGGCGAAGATGTCCAGCGCGTTCTCCGAGGTCAGCTGTTCGGTGTGCAGCCGCACGTCGACCAACGGGTTGATCTCGCGGATGGAGTCGCGCGCCGACTCGGCCTTCGGCCGCCCGATGTCGGACTGGCCGTGGATGATCTGGCGCTGCAGGTTGGACTCGTCCACGACGTCGAAGTCGATCACGCCGAGGGTGCCGACGCCGGCCGCGGCCAGGTACATCAGCGCCGGGCTGCCCAGGCCGCCGGCGCCGACCACCAGCACCTTGGCATTCTTCAGCCGCTTCTGCCCGGCCACCCCGACGTCCGGGATGATCAGGTGCCGGCTGTACCGGCCCACCTCGTCCTTGGTCAGCTCCGCTGCCGGCTCCACGAGCGGCGGTAGCGACATGTCATCGTCTCCTCAGGCCCTGCACCGGGTAGTGCACTCGCACAGTGTTCTCACTGGTGTGTCTCACTGGCGGCAACGTCGAGCCTGCCCTGCATCTTCCCACTCACCGGCGGCCACCGCCTTCCACAGCCCGAGCACGGCGCGGGCCACCGGAATCGGGAACTCGAGCTGCGCGGTGTGCCCGCAGTCGGGCAGCATCAGCAGCCGGCCGGCTGGCAGGGCGGCCGCGGTGCGGGCCGCCAGCCGCGGCGCGACCAGCCGGTCCCGCTCCCCCCAGACCACCAGGGTCGGCACCCGCACCCGGGTGGCCACCGACCACAGCGACCCGGGGCCGAGCCAGTTCCGGAACAACCCGAGCGCGCTGTGCAGCACGGCGTCGACCGCCCACGGGTGCTCGGCCCGCTCGGCGATCTCCTCGGCGAGCTCCGCGAGCCGGTGCGCGGACGCCCGGGACGGGTCGGCGAAACAGATCTTCAGGAGCTGCTCGGCCCGGCGCTGCGGGCTCAGCGCGGCGAACCGGCGGCGGGCCGCCGGAATCCAGGCCAACGCCAGCCACGGGTCGGAGATCCGACCCGGATCCGGGCGCAGGTCGGGCATCGCCGGGGACACCAGGGTGAGCGAGCGCACCAGGTCCGGGCGCTGGTCGGCGACCAGCAGCGCGATCACTCCGCCCAGCGAGTTACCCAGCAGCTGCACCGGCCTGCCGAGCCGCTCGAGCAGCTCGGCCAGCACGGCCGCCTGAGCGCTCGGCCGGTACCCGCCGTCGGCGGCCGGACCGGACCGGCCGAACCCCGGGAGGTCGACGGCCAGCCCGGCGGCGTGCCCGGACAGCAGCGCGGCCAGGTCGGTCCAGTTGTTCGCCGAACCGGACATGCCGTGCACGTAGACCGCGAGCGGGCCGTCATCGGGGTGGTCGGCGGGCCCGGGGATGTCCCGGACGTGCACCCGGAGCGAACCGACGGTCGTCTCGCGACCCGGCCAGCGCGGCCGCCACGGGTCCAGCGGAAGCAGTTCGGCCGGGTCGGCCAGCGGAGCGCGGAGAGCCACCGGACGAGCATGCGTGATCGGTCCGGGGACACGCTACGGCTGTCCGGAAACCGTGACCCGGGCCGCTACCGACGGGTAGGGTCGGCGGTCGGCATCGTCGGGCCCGGATCCGGCCGGCCACACGGTGCGCACGACCCGGCGTCGCGCGGAGGTGGCGAGCTTGGCCGAAACGGCGAACACGAGCACGCCGACCCAACCGCGTGGGGTCAGGCTGTCCCGCAGCGCCCGCCGGGTGCAGTTGCTCGGCGCGGCCCGCGACGTGTTCGCCGCGCAGGGCTACCACGCCGCCGCGATGGACGCCATCGCCGAGCGCGCCGGGGTCAGCAAACCCGTGCTGTACCAGCACTTCCCGGGCAAGCTCGACCTCTACCACGCGCTGCTCACTATCTACGCCGAGGAGCTCGTCGGCCGGCTGCGCGGAGCGATCCAGTCGACCGCGGAGAACCGCGACCGGGTGCACGGCGCGGTGGCGGCCTACTTCGACTTCGTGGCCGGCGAGGGACAGGCCTTCCGGCTGGTGTTCGAGTCCGATCTGCGCGGCGAGCCGGAGGCGGCCGCGGTGGTCGAGCGCGCGTTGAACGAGTGCATCGACGCGGTGGCCGAGGTGGTCAGCACCGACGCCGGGCTGGACCCGCCGCGGGCCCGGCTGCTCGCGGTCGGGTTGGTCGGACTGAGCCAGTTCGCCGCCCAGTACTGGCTGGACTCCAGCGAGGAGGTACCCCGCGAGGAGGCGGTCGCACTGATGGCCGGACTGGCCTGGAAGGGGTTGGCCGGCTTCCCCCTCATCCACGACTAGCCAGTGCTCGGCAGCGCAGCGCACTAGATCAACGGCGTGTTTGTGCGGCCCTATTCAACGAAAGTGCCGTTCGTTCGGAATGCGGGTTGGCCGCGGCTCGCCGGACGAGGCGGGCGAGGCGGGCCGACACCCCGACGACCCGCTCCAGCGGCAGCATGTGCCCGGCGCCTGGGAACACCGTCAGCTCGGCGGACGGCAGTTCGGAGATCATCCGGCGGGCGAGTTTCACCGGGGTCAGCCGGTCGTGGGTGCCGACCAGCACGGCGGTGGGCACCTTGGCGAACCCGGCCAGCCACTTGTCCCGGTCGTGCGCATCGAGGGTGGCCCGGAAACCCGCGATCGTCGCCCCGCGGCAGCCCGCGATGCACGCGGCCGTGGTCTGCACGGCCAGCCGGTCGGCGCCCGGCCCCAGCAGCAGCCAACGCAGCGCCGGCCGGACCAGGCCCGGGTGTTTGGCCAGCCGCGGGCGCCGGGTGAACATCCTGGACCGGTAGACCCGCCGCTCACCGGCCTGGTACGCCCGGGCGAACCACCCGGACACCCCGAGATCGCCGTCGGCCAGCCCGCCGGACGCGGTGGACACCAGCGCCAGCCCGCCGACCCGCTCGGCGACCAGCTCCGGGTGCCGCTCGGCCAGCGCCAGCATCGTCATCCCGCCCATCGAGTGCCCGGCCAGCACCAGCGGGCCGTCCGGGGCGAGCGCCTCGATCAGCCCGGCGAGATCGTCGGCCAGGGTCTCGATCGTCATGGTCTCGGCCGGCACCGGCTCGGAGCGCCCGTGCCCGCGCAGGTCGTAGCGCAGCACCCGCACCGGCGGCAGCCCGTCGGTCTGTCCCGATGAATGTCGAAGCGCGGCCGACACCGGAGCCCACAGCCGGGAGTCCAGCGCCCAGCCGTGCGCCAGCACCACGGTCACCCGCGCGTCCGGGTTGCCCTCCGCAGCGCCCTCGACCCAGACGTGCAGCTCGGCGCCGTCGCCGGCGCGGAACCGCACCCCGGGCGGGCTCAGATCAGGTGTGCGCGTCGCCATTGCAGCTCGGTCGGGCCGCCGATCAGGCCCATCTCCCGCAGGTACGGCACCAGCTTGCGGGCCGTCCAGCGTTTGGACTCCTGGAAGTACGGGTTGGCCATCGCCAGCCGGTAGCCGACCTTCGGGTCGATGCCGACCGCGGCGTACACGTCGCGGTGTACCAGGTTGTTCGCGATCACCACTGCCATCTGGGCGGTGGTGAAGCGGGCCACCGCACGGCGCACCCGGTTGGTCCTCGGCATCAGCCGGGCCAGCTCCTCGCGGGCGTAGCGGACGTGCCGCGCCTCCTCGGTGACGTGGATCCTGTTCACCTGCCGGGTGAGCGGCTGGATCGACTCGTCGCGCATCGACTCCCGCTGCAGCTGGTCGGTGATCTCCTCGGCGATCAGCGCGCCGGCGAACAACGCGGGGCCGTAACCGACGGTCTTGAAGAACCGGCCGAGCTCGTTCGTCAGCCACCGTCGGCGGGTAGTCCGGAGCGCCGTACTTCTCGATCATCCGGCCGAACATGATCGAGTGCCGGCACTCGTCGGCGATCTCGGTCAGCGCGTAGTGGATGTGCGGGTTGCGCGGGTCTCGGTCGTAGGCGTAGCGCAGCAGCAGCTGCATCAGGATGATCTCGAACCACACCCCGATCCGGGCCACGCTGCACACCTCGTGCTTGGACAGCTCGACCCGCTGGTCGTGGCTGAGCCGCTCCCAGAGCTCGGTGCCGTACAGCGAGACGCGGTGCGGCGGAATGGCGAACGCGCCCGGTAGAACCGGGGCATCCCAGTCGACGTCGGTACACGGCTCGTAGGAGTGGTTCAGTGACGCGCGGAGCAGCCGCTCCGCGGTCTCGCCCGGTCTGTGATCTTGGTCTGCTTCGGGTTCGTCGCGGTGGTCATCGCAGGCTCCCCTCGTTGTCCGGGTGTGCGTTGTCCCGGTGTGCATTGTTCGGTTGTGCGCCGTCGCGCGCGGTCAGCCGGCCGACCAGCCCGGCGGCCAGCGGTGCGGAGTCGAATCCGCCGGCGGCGGACGCCGGTCGCCACCAGGCCGGGCAGGTGCCGGGCCGCCCACAGCTCAACGATCCCGGCCCGGGTGCAAGCGGTCCCCCGGGGCGGTCGCGCCGCGGCCAGCACCCGCAGCAATGTGCGCCGTCCGCGTAGGCGGCGAGGCCGCGCTTCGCGACGGAGTACGCCGAGGCGAACGGCACTGTGGCCGCACCGAACGCGCCGCTCGCCCCGGTCACGAGCACCCGCAACGTCATTGCCGCTCCCTGTTACCACCGGTAACCGTAACTGCTGGTAACATTACGGCCATGAGCGGCGCTGTCAACGGAGCGGCCCGGAGAGGCGCGGCACACCGGGCGTCCAGGCGGGCCGAGCTCGTCGACGCGGCGGTGCGGGCGATCCGCCGGCACGGTGCGGCGGTCACCGTCGCGCAGATGGCGGCCGAGGCCGGCGTCACCAAGCCGGTGCTCTACCGACATTTCACCGATCGCGCGGACCTGCAACGAGCGGTCAGCGAGCAGGCCGCCGAGATGCTGATCGGGCGGGTGGCGCCCGCGCTGGCCCGTGACGTCCAGCCGGCCGAGCACGTCCGCGGAGTGGTCGACGAGTTCCTGGCCACCCTCGAGGAGCAGCCCGAGCTGTGGCGGTTCGTCGTGCACAACCCGTTGGAGCGTGAGCCGAGCGCCGAGGTCGTCGAGGAGGGCCGGCAGCTGGTCGCGCGCATGCTGGCCGGCGTGCTGGCCGAACGGTTGCGCGGGCTCGGGTTGGCGGCGGACGGCGCGGAGCCGTGGGCGTTCGGCCTGGTCGGCATGGTGCAGAGCGCGGGCGACTGGTGGTTGGAGCACCGCACGATGAGCCGCTCAGCGCTCGCCGAGCACCTCAGCACGCTGATCTGGCAGGGGCTCGGCGGGGTGCTGGCCGGAGGTCAGCCGCCGACCGCGAACCCCACCCGGCCGGCCGCCGCGGGCGCGATCTCGACGTAGGTGATCCGTTCGGAGGGGACCAGGTAGCGCCGGCCCTTCTCGTCGACCAGCGTCAGCAGGTCGCCCTTTCCGGCCATCGCCTCGCTGACCAGCGCCTCGACCTCGTCGGGCGACTGGGCGCTGGCCACCACCAGCTCGCGCGCGCTGTCCGCAACGCCGATCTTGACGTCCACTCCGGCCTCCTGCCCCTGTGCTCGTCGTCAGGCTAGTGCAGCGTCGCGCATTCCCGGGGCCGGCTCCGCCCGAGGCGAACACCGCCGAGGCTGCTACTGGGCCTGCTACTGGCCTGCCACTAGGCCAGGCCGAGCGTGGACATCCGCCGCCCGTGGTTGGTCTGCACCCGCTTGAGCAGACCAGCGATCCCGGCCACGTCACCGGACCCGTGCACGATGAACTCGGCCAGCTCGTCCCGTTCCGCGATCACGTGCTGCGCCTGGGTGACCGCCTCGCCGAGCAGCCGGCGGCCCCAGAGCGCCAGCTTGTCGCGGGTCTGCCGGCTCGCCCCGCAGGCCGCCCGAACCTCGCGCTCGGCGAACGCGCTGTGCCCGGTGTCGCTGAGCACCTGGCGGACCAGGCCACTGGTCGGCTCCGGCAACCAGCCGGCGACCTCGCGGTAGAAGTCGGCGGCCAGCCCGTCGCCGACGTAGGCCTTCACCAGCGACTCCAGCCAGCTGTGCGGCGCGGTCGAGGCGTGGTAGCCGTCGATCGCGGCGACGAACGGTCCCATCGCGTGCTCGACCGGCACGCCGAGGCCGGCCAGGTGATCCTCGAGCAGCGCGTAGTGCCCCATCTCGGCGGCGGCCATCGCGGACAGCGCGGCCCGTCCGCCCAGCGTCGGGGCGGTGCGGGCGTCCTCGGCGAGCCGGTCGAACGCGGACAGCTCCCCGTAGGCGAGCACCCCGAGCAGGTCGACGGTCGCCGGATCGGGTACCGCGGCCGGGGAGGCGCTCACGATCGCTGAGCCTAGGGCGCCCGGCAAGCGCGGGGTTCGATCGGGGAGCGCAGATGCGTGCCGGCGTGGCTACGTCGCACCCCGACAGACCCGTCCGGGTAGAATCGAGGAAGCGCACCCCCACGTGGGGGCGCGCGATATGGAGCGCGGTACGCCTTCGGTCCTCCCGGCCGGCCGCGCCGAGTCTGACTCCTGGTCCGACGACGGCGCCGCCTGGCGGTCGAGCCGGCCGATCCCGGCCGCCGCGCGCAGACGGAAAGCGCTGACGAGAGGCTAGGGAACCCCGATCATCACGACCGAGAGCTCATCCGACCGACCTGCTGAACAGACCACCCTCCCCGACCACAACCCAGACCCCACCCCCGACGAGGCCGGTTGGCACCCGCTGCAGGCCGGCGCGCCCGTCCGACCCGACTCCCCCACCTTCGCCGAGATGGGCGTCCGCCCGGAGATCGTCCGGGCGCTGGCCGACGTCGGGATTGAGCGCACGTTCGCCATCCAGGAGCTCGCGCTCCCGCTCGCCCTCGCCGGCGAGGACGTGATCGGGCAGGCCAGGACCGGCACCGGCAAGACACTGGGCTTCGGCGTACCGCTGCTGCAGCGGATCGTCCCCGGCAGCGGCCAGCGGGACGTGCCGCAGGCCCTCGTCGTGGTGCCGACCCGCGAGCTGTGCCTGCAGGTCGCGCACGACATCAGCGACGCCGGCCGCTACACCAAGACCCGGGTCACCGCGATCTACGGCGGCCGTCCGTACGAGTCCCAGGTCGCCGCGCTGCGCGCCGGGGTGGACATCGTGGTCGGCACCCCCGGCCGGCTGCTCGACCTCGCCGAACAGCGGCTGCTGGTGCTGGGCCGGATCACTGCCCTGGTGCTGGACGAGGCCGACGAGATGCTCGACCTGGGCTTCCTGCCCGACGTCGAGCGCATCATGCGGATGCTCCCGGACAAGCGGCAGACCATGCTGTTCTCGGCCACCATGCCGGGGCCGATCATCAAGCTGTCCCGCACGTTCCTCAACCAGCCCACGCACATCCGGGCCGAGGAGATCGGCGCCGCGGCGATCCACGAGCTCACCACACAAGTGGTCTACCGGGCGCACAGCATGGACAAGATCGAGCTGCTGGCCCGCGCTCTGCAGGCCACCGACCGCGGCCTGACGATGATCTTCGCGCGGACCAAGCGCACCGCGCAGCGGGTCGCCGACGACCTCGCCGAGCGCGGCTTCGCGGCGGCGCCGGTGCACGGCGATCTCGGGCAGGGCGCCCGCGAGCAGGCGCTTCGCGCCTTCCGCTCGGGCAAGATCGACGTGCTGGTGGCGACCGACGTCGCGGCTCGAGGCATCGACGTGGTTGATGTGACGCACGTGGTCAACTACCAGTGCCCCGAAGACGCCAAGACCTACGTGCACCGCATCGGCCGGACCAGCCGGGCCGGACGTACCGGGGTGGCGATCACCCTGGTCGACTGGGACGACGTCCCGCGCTGGAACCTGATCAGCGACGAGCTGGCGCTCGGGCTGGCCGACCCGGCGGAGACCTACTCCACCTCACCGCACCTGTTCGCCGATCTCGGCATCCCGACCGCCGTCACCGGCCGGCTCCCGTTGGCCCGCCGTACCCGGGCCGGGCTGGCGGCCGAGCCGAACGACGACGAGCGGGGCGGCCGGCGATCGGGGGGCCGTAGCGCCGGTCGCTCCCGCAGTCGGCGCCGGACCCGTGCCGGCCAGAGCAGTGCGGGCGGACCCGCGCCGGGCACCGCGCCCGGGGCCGACGCCGGGTCCGAACCGGCGGCTGGAGACGCTCCCGCCGGCCGGACCGGACCGAAACCGCGCCGCCGGCGCGGGCGTGGCCGGGCGGGCAAGTCGCGGTCGGCCGCTCCCACCGCATCGGACTCGCCGGACGCGCCGGACGCCCCGGACGCCCAAGCCAGCTGACCGCCGGCCGTGGCAGGTCCCGCGCGCCTCCGTCAACGCCGCCGCGCCGATCTGGTCGCGGTGGCCGTCCTGACGGTTGCCGTCCTCGTCGCGGCGCTGGCGGTCTGGATCTTCAGCGACTCGGCGGCCACCCAGTCCCAGACCGCCCCCGCGGGCGCGGTGGACCCGCCCGCACCGGCGGCGGCACCCGCGGCACTCGCCGAGGCGTGGAGGTCGGCGAGCGGCGCGACGCCCGGCCCGGTCCTCGCCGGCGCGAGCGTGGTGACCGGAGACGGCTCGGAGGTCATCGGGCGGGACCCGCAGACCGGCGAACCGCGCTGGCGCTACGCGCGCGACCTGCCGCTGTGCACCGTCGGCAGCGGCTGGGACCGCGCGCTCGCGGTGTACCAGCGCGGCCAGTTCTGCAGCGAGGTCACCGCGCTGGACGGCGCGACCGGCGTCCGGTCGGCGCAGCGCAACTCGGACACCACCGCGGGAGCCCGGCTGCAGGACAACGGCACGCTTGCCGCCGCCACCTCGTCGGAGTTCCTGGAGGTGTGGCGGTCCGACCTGGTGCGCACCCTGGAGTACGGCGCGGTGCAGGCCCCCGAGCAGCCAGGCCGTCAGCCCCGCAGCGGTTGCAAGTACGGCTCGTCCGCACTGGTCACCGGGCGGCTCGGGGTGCTGGAGCACTGCGCGGGCGAGACCTCCGACCGGCTGACCGTGCTGGTCCCGGACGGCAAGGAGGCCGACCGCCCGGAGGAGGAGTTCAGCGTCCCGCTGCCCGCCGATGGCGCCCGGCTCGTCGCCATGGGCACCGACTGGGTGGCGGTCGCCGCGCCCGATCCGGCCCGGCTGCTGCTGATCGACGTCGCGGGGACCGTGCTGCAGACCGTGCCACTTGCGCTGCCGACGGCCGAGGTGTCGGGCGACCCGGCGGGCGGGATCACGCCGCGTTCCGCGGACGGACGCCGGGTGTACTGGTGGACGGGCTCGCAGACGATCGCGCTGGACCACGCGACCCTGCGCCCGGTGTGGAGCCGGCCGGGGACGCTGGGGCCCGCGCTGGCGATCGGCGCCGACCTCGTGGTGCCCGCGCCGGGCGGGCTGGTCGTGGTCAACCCGGAAACCGGCGTGCCGCTGCGCACGATCCCGGTGGACCGAGCCGGGTACGACGGTCCGGTCACGCTCGCCGCCCTGGGCCCGATGGTGCTGGAGCAGCGCGGCGGAACGCTCGTCGCGCTGCGGGCCCAGTAGCCGGGCTACTCGGGCCCGAGCAGGGCCCAGGACGCGAGCTCGGGCGCGGCGGCCTGGCCCTGCGGGCAGCTGCGTCGCAGGTCGCACCAGCTACAGCGCGGACCCGTGCGGGGCGGGAACAGCAGCTCCGGGTCCCCGCCGGCGGCCAGCGTGTCGGTTGCGAGCTGCAGCTCGTCGGCCGCCTCCTCGACCCGGCCGAGGTGGCGGGCCAGCGACTCGTCGGTGTGCTCCCAGGCTGCGACGTCGCCGGTCGGCAGGTGGTGCAGCTCCACCCGGGTGCACGGCCGGCGCAGCGTGCGCCGGGCGGCAAGCGCGTACAGCGCCAACGCGGTAGAGCCGCGGGCGTCGTCGACGGTCAGGGCGTGCCGGCCGGTCTTGTAGTCGACGACCACCAGGCGGCCTTCCCGCTCGTCGATGCGGTCGACGCGGCCCTCGGCGACCACCCGCGCGGTCGGCGTGGACACCCAGCGCTCGATGCCGAGCGGCTCGTCGTCGAGGTCCAGCCCGGCGACGTAGTCGGCGACCCAGCCGCGGGCCCGCTCGCGGTACAGCGAACCCTGCGCGGTGTCCCGGAACCCCTCGTCCGACCAGTTCCGGTCCACCAGCGCGGCGGCGGCGTCCGGGCCGCGCCGCTCGGCGGGTAGCTCGTAGAGGCCGCGCAGCGCGTTGTGCACCACCGCGCCGAGTGTGTTGTGCGCCCACGCCCCACCACGGGGTGGCGGCGGCCGGTCGAGGTAGGTCATCCGGTAGCGCCGGGGGCAGTCGGTCCACGCGGTCAGCCGGGACGGGGTGACCCGCACCAGCCGGCGCGGCATGCCCGCAAGCGGCAGCTGCCCGTTCACCGGGTCACCGTAGCCCGCGGGCCGGACACCATCCGGGCGCGACACCGCCGGGTCAGCCGGCGAGCACGGGTACCCCGTGCGCGGCTGCGACCAGTCGCTCCAGGGACTCCGGCGAGGTCAGCTCGCTGCCCAACGGGGTCGACTTGTTGGCGCCGTGGTAGTCACTGGACCCGGTCGGGACGAGATCGAGGGACGCGGCGAGCTCGGCGGCCAGTGCGCGGTCCTCCGGCGCGTGGTCGGGGTGATCGACCTCGATCCCCGCCAGGCCCACCGGCGCCAGCTCGGCGATCACCGACGGCTCCACCACATACCCCCGGCGCCGGGCGAACGGGTGGGCGAAAACGCACACCCCGCCGGCCGCCGTGACGAGCCGGACGGCGTCGGCCACCGGAGTGTCCACCCGGCGCACGTAGTACCGGCTCCCGTTGTTCAGCAGCTGGTCGAACGCCTCACTCACCGACCCGACGACGCCCGCCTCGACCAGGGCCCGCGCCAGATGCGGGCGACCCGGTGCGGCGTCCGGACCCAGTCCGTCCAGCGCGTCGAGCACCGGGTAGCCGTCGTCGGCCATCAGCTCGGCCATCCGCACCACCCGGGCCCGCCGCTGAGCGCGGAGCCTGCGCTGCTCGTCCACCACGGCCGGGTGCTCCGGGTCGAACAGGTAGCCGAGCAGGTGGACCGAGATCTCCCGGCCGTGCCCGTCCGGGCTGGTGCAGGACAGCTCGGCACCCCGGATCAGCCGCAGCCCGTCGGGTCGCGCGGACTCGGCCGCCGCCCACCCGGCGGTCGTGTCGTGGTCGGTGATCGCCACCGCGGTCAGCCCGGCGTCGGCGGCGGCGGCCATCAGCTCCGCGGGAGTGTCGGTGCCGTCGGAGCAGCTCGTGTGGGTGTGCAGGTCGATCCGCACGGGTCCGAACCGCACGGATCCGTCGGCCGGACTCACCGATGCTTGGGTGGCGACAGCAGCCCGGAGCGGGGCTTGGCCGGGCTGGCCGCAGCCGGCTGCGCGTCGGCCGGCTTCGGCCGCTCACCGAAGACGAGTTGGGAGATCGCCTCGTAGACTTCCTCAGGCTGCGGGATGTAGTCGATCCGGTCGAAGGCCTGGTTCTGCCCAGCCGATTCGATGACGAGGTTGCCGTACCCGAGGGTCCGCCCGGTCAGTGTCCGCTCGTAGGTGAGGTCGGTGACCTTGCCGAGCGGCATCATGCCGAGCTTGTGGGTGATGATCCCGGCCGAGCGCATCACTCGCTTGTTCGTGATCACGATGCGCTCCACCCACCACAACGCCACCAGGATGGCGAACCGGACGACCGCGATCAGCGCGGTGAAGAACGCGAGGTTGTCGATGATCGTGCTGTCCGGCAGGTTGCGCTCGGCGATCACCAGCAGTACGAACACCGCCAGCGTGGCCAGCAGCGGGCTGAGCAACTTGGCCCAGTGCTGGCGCACCCGGATGATCCGTTGCTCGGTGTTCAGGACGTACTCGTCCACTTCCCGGGGCGCGAGGACGGACACGTCGCCAGCCTAGGTTCCGAGTCTGTCGGAAGTCATCAGAACAAGCCCTGGAAGAAGGCAGCGATGCCTTCGAAAGCGTCCACCACAAAGGCGAGCACGCTGTTGACCAGGTTCGCGGTCGCCTGCGGCTGCGTGATGACGATAAACAGTAGGAAGGCGATCGCGAGGAACCCGACGATCTTCTTCAACATCACCGTCCACCCGCCGTCTGGACGTCCAATCTGACAGATCATGTTCTACAGCACCAGTCCACCGGGCAGGATTCCGACACCTGCTGACACGCCGGAAGGTGTTAACGTCCGGCCCGGTGACTACCGAGAGTGGCCGCCCGGTGCCGTGCGTCGGGGCGGTCGTACACGATGTGGCGGGCCGGTTGCTGCTGGTGAAGCGGGCCAATGACCCCGGTCGCGGACGGTGGTCGATCCCCGGCGGTCGGGTGGAGCACGGTGAGACCGATCCGGAGGCACTGGTACGGGAGGTCGCCGAGGAGACCGGGCTGGCCGTGGCACCCGGGCGCTGCCTCGGCCGGGTACGACGCGGCCCCTACGACATCGCCGACTACCGCGCCACGGTCGTCGGTGGATCGCTCCGCGCCGGGGACGACGCAGCTGCGGTGGCCTGGGTGACCCGCCGTCGCTTCGACGAGCTTCCGCTGGTCGACGGGCTCGCCGAGGTGCTCACCGAATGGGACGCCCTGCCGTCGCGACCTCATCGTCCCGCAGACGACGTCCCAGGGGTACCCTGAGCAGTCGAGTCGGTTGGTGCCGGCGGCCCAGCCGCGACCGTTCGAGCCGAAGGAGGTGGGCGGTGGACGCAGCACCAGGATGCAGTACTTGCCGTGTCCCCGCCCAGGGACGCGGCTGACAGCCGCCTCCTGAACCACGGCAGGGACGCGACACCCGATCATCACGTGCGTGGGCGCGTGCGCCACGCACCGCGGTGGTCCGACCCGTCCCGACGCTTCACCCCCCACCACCCAGGGAGGCAGCCGTGTCCGCACTTTCCTCCATCCGGCCGTCACTCCGCTCAGCGAGCTCGCGGGAGCGGACGGAAGGCTCCCCGACGACTGCTCCCGGTCACCGACACTGTCGTCGACTGCGCCGTCTACGTCGACGGCGTCCGGTTGCCCGGGCGCTGGACCCACGATTCCGCGGTGGCGGAGGTTCGGCGACGGGACGACGGTTTCGTCTGGATCGGCCTGCACGAGCCGGACGAGGCCCAGATCAACGGGATCGCGGAGACCTTCGACCTGCACGAGCTGGCCGTCGAGGACGCCGTGCAGGCCCACCAGCGACCCAAGCTCGAACGCTATGACGACATGCTGTTCATGGTCTTGAAGACGGTCTGCTACGTCGCCCACCAGGAGCCCACCACCGCCAGCGAGATCATCGAGACCGGCGAGGTGATGGTGTTCGTCGGCCGGGACTTCGTGGTGACCGTGCGGCACGGGGACCACTCCCGGCTGCACGACGTCCGCCGCAAGCTGGAGGCCGACCCGGAGCAGCTTGCGCTCGGCCCGGCCGCTGTGCTGCACGGCATCGCCGACCACGTCGTCGACCAGTACCTCGAGGTGACCGACGCCGTCGAGCGCGACATCGACACGATCGAGGCCGAGGTGTTCGAGCCGCGGTCCACGATGGACCCCGAGCAGATCTACGTGATGAAGCGCGAGGTGCTCGAGCTGCGCCGCGCGGTGCAGCCGCTCGGGCCACCGATGCGCAAGCTCACCGAGGGCTACAGCGCGCTCGTGCCGGCCGAGGTCCGCTCTTACTTCCGGGACGTCGACGATCACGTCAACACCGTCACCGAGCGGGTGGCCGGGTTCGACGAGCTGCTGACCACGCTGGTCAACGCGGTGCTGGCCAAGGTCACCATGCGGCAGAACAACGACATGCGCAAGATCACCTCATGGGTGGCGATCATCGCGGTGCCTACCATGATCGCCGGGATCTACGGCATGAACTTCGACTACATGCCGGAGCTGCGTTGGGAGTTCGGCTATCCACTGGTGATCGGAGTGATCGCCGTGGCCTGCCTGTCGCTGTACCGGGTGTTCCGGCGTAACCGCTGGCTGTAGCGGTGTTCTTGATGGTCGGGAGTCGACGCGCGGGGTTCGTCCGGCGGGTCATAAGCTGATCCGAGAGTCGGCCTCGGAGGTGCTCGCTGAGGAGCCAGAAGCCGCGCGAAGCGCGCTCCCCGTTACACCGCCTGCGCGGCCTGGCGTGGGCCGACCAGGAGCCGACCTGGCAGGACGCCAAGCCCGGGCTGATCAGGGCGGCGGTGCGCCCGGGCCGCCGCCCGCCCGTCCGGCAACTGGTTCGTGCTCGCGGCCAGCCGCGAGATCCGTGGCGATCGGGCCTTCGGGCGGCGGGTGGGCGGCATCGAGCTGGTCGGTTGGCGGGACGGCTCGGGGACGTTGCAGGTCGGGCCGGGCGCCTGCCCACACCTCGGCGCGGCGCTGTGCAACGCCCCGGTGCGCCGCGGCGAGCTGATCTGCCGCTGGCACGGGCTCGCCCTGACCTCCGCGGGGCGGCCGGGATGGCGCCCGTACCCCGCCTTCGACGACGGCGTGCTCGCCTGGGTGCGGCTCGACGACCTCGGCGGCGAGGCGCCGCTGGCAGCACCGATCGTGCCGGCGAGGGCCGGTCAGGCGGTCGTCCGGACCGCGGGCACGGTCGGCGGTGTGGACGCGGTCGCGACCGTGATCGGCCGCTGCGAGCCGGAGGACGTGGTGGCCAACCGGCTCGACCCGTGGCACGGCGCGTGGTTCCACCCGTACTCCTTCACGAACCTGACGGTGATCAGCGCCCCGGCGCTCGACTGCGCGGAGGCCGACGACCGTTTCCTGGTCGAGGTGTGCTTCCGGGTCGGGCCGCGGCACGGGGTGCCGGTGCACGCCGCGTTCAGCAGTCCCGAGCCGCGGACCGTGCTGATGGAGATCGTGGACGGCGAGGGAGTCGGCAGCGTCGTGGAGACCCACGCCACCCCGCTCGGTCGCGGTCCGGACGGCGTGCCGCGGACGGCCGTGATCGAGGCCGTGGTCGTGCACTCCGACCGGGCCGGTTTCGCCAGGGCGGCCGTCGCCGCGCCGGCAATCCGCCCGCTGGTCCGGCTGGCGGCCAGGCGGCTGTGGCGCGACGACATCGCCTACGCCGAGCGCAGGTACGCGCTGCGGACCAGGGGCTAGGCCGGACCCCGCTGGGCGGCGTCGAACGGTTCGTCCGACGGAGATGTGTACTCGGCCGGCTCAGCCTCGTAGCCAAGGCCCGGCTGCCGTGCGGCCGACGGGGCACCGTTCGACGGCCCCGCATGCGGATCGGCGAACTCCGCCCGCCCGCCGCTCGACCCGACCGCGCCGCCGCCCGGCCGACGGCCCAGGAAGGTGTGCACGATCCCGCGCTGCCAGCCGGTCATGCTCTGCACCAGAACGTCGACGAACCCGGCGCGATGCATCCGCTCCTCGAACATCG
>CAVZMB010000003.1:0-7084 GCA_963776255.1 uncultured Actinomycetota bacterium
TGCAGGTCCGGCCCCGGTCCCGGGGCTAGGGTTGCTGGTGGCAAGTGACGTTTCCCGTGGTGCCCACATACCGGGACCCGACACCGGGACAGCCGCGCTGGGTTCTGGCACTCGGAGGTACGGCTGGGATGACGACGGAAGCGAACCCGGCTGTGCTGCGCCGCGAGCTTGCCAAGTACTTCCGCGATCTCCGCCATCAGCACGGATACGAGCTGGAACTGGTGGCTCAGCGGTTGGAGTGCTCGGCGGCCAAGGTGTCCCGGTTGGAGAACGGATCACGCGGCCTTGCCGCGGCCGATCTCGAGCGGCTGTGCGAGCTGTACGAGATCCACGGAGCCGAGCGGGCCCGGCTGGTCGAGATAGGGCGGCAGAGTCGCCGGCGAGATCCCGGTGCCCAGCCTCGGCCTGCCGCCGATCTTCACCGACTGGGTGCGCATGGAGCAGGCCGCGGAGGCGATCAGCGAGTACCAGACGAGCGTGATCCCCGGCCTGCTGCAGACCCGCCGCTACGCGACCGAGTCGGTCCAGGGGTACGGGCTCGGGCAGTCCCCGGAGACCACCAGGGCCGCGGTGGACGTTCGGCTCGCCCGGCAGGAGGTGCTGAACCGGCCGGCTCCACCCTCGTTCTGGGCGGTGCTGGACGAGGCGGCGCTGGCTCGGGCCGTCGGCGGTCCGGACACCATGCGCGAGCAGCTCGAGCACCTCCAACAGATGGCCGAGCACCCCAACGTGACAATCCAGGTCATCCCGTTCAGTGCGGGCGCGCATCCCGGACTGAACAGCGACTTCGTGTTGCTCGAGTTCGGCAGGCCGACAGTGCCGGCCGTGGTGTTCGTCGAGGGGCAGGCCGGCACGTTCGTCAAGGACCGGCCCGACGAGCTGGCCCGCTACCGCCGGTTGTGGCAGCAGTTGATCGCCGTTGCGCTGCCGCCCGAGCAGACCCGGCGGCTCGTCGCCGATCTGTTTACCGCGTACGGTGACGCAGCTCGCTCCCGCGCACCCTCCACTCAGGACATCCGTTGAGCCGGATGTTGCTCGCGGCGGCCCGACGTCGCGACGAGATCACGAGATGGCGAGGTCACCGCCGATGGACCTGGTTTGGAAGACGTCCTCCCACAGCACCGGGAACGGCCTGTGCGTGGAGCTGGCCATGATCGACGACGGGGTTGCGGTGCGCGACTCGAAGGATCGTGACGGCGGGATGCTGCGTTTCTCCGGCCGAACCTTCCGGGCGTTTCTCGGCGCACTCACCGGCGAGGAGTTCGACCGGCCGGCCGGCTGACCCAGCCGTGATCGTTCAGTCCGTCAGCGACGAGACGGTCCGACGCTGACCTCTCACCCGAATGAGCGGGCTCATTGCCCCCGGACCGACCGGTCCGACCCGCGATGAGCCCGCTCATTGCGAGCTGGACAGGGCTACGGCGGCGAGGTGATCGTGTAGGAGCCGCACTGCGACCGAGCCTTCGCCGACCGCCGAGGCCACCCGCTTGATGGACCCGTGCCGGACGTCGCCGATCGCGAAGACGCCGGGCAGGCTGGTTTCGAAGAGCGACTGATGTCGGTCCGGGGGCCGTCCGGCCGGTGGCTCGCCGCCGCCGATGAGGTCGGGACCGGTCAGGATGAAGCCCTTTCGGTCCCGCCGGATCGTGTCGGGCAACCACGAGGTATGCGGTTCGGCGCCGATGAGGACGAACAGGGCGTCGGCCGACACCCGGCGGATGCCGCCCGAGCTGCGCCGGCGCAGGGTCAGCCCGGCCAGCTGATCGTCACCGTGGCCTTCGACCAGCTCGACGTCGTGCTCGACGGCGATGTTCGGGGCGGCCTCGATCTGCCTGACGAGGTAGTCCGACATGGTCTCGGTCAGGGTGGATCTGCGGACCAGGATCGTGACCTTGTCGGCGTGCCGGCTCAGGTGCAGCGCGGCCTGCCCTGCCGAGTTCGCTCCGCCGACCACGTAGACGTGACGGCCGGTCATGGCGGAAGCCTCGGAGGCTGCCGCGCCGTAGAAGACACCCCGGCCGAGCAGGCGGTCGAGGCTCTGGATGCCGAGCCGGCGGTAGGAGACGCCGGTGGCGATGATGACCGCGCGGCCGGTGATCTCGCCGGCGTCCCGCAGGCCGAGCAGGAATCGGGAACCGTCGGTGCGCAGGCGGGTGGCTTCGGCATAAACGAACTCGGCGCCGAAGGTGCCGGCCTGTTGGAATGCCCTGGCGGTCAACTCGGTGCCGGTGATGCCGCGCGGGAAGCCCGGATAGTTGCGGATCAGCGAGCTGGTGGCGGCTTGGCCACCGATGGCCTCTCGCTCGATGCCGGCGATCCGGAGCCCTTCCGAGCCGGCATACACGGCTGCCGCGATGCCCGCCGGACCCATTCCGATGATCAGTACGTCGTAGACGGCGGTGGGGTCCGGCCGGACTCGGATCCCCAGGGCCTGCGCGATCTCCGAGTTCGACGGGTCCGCCAGGACCTGCCCGTCGTAGGTGATCACGACCGGCCGACTGGTCGTGCGCACGCCCCGCAGCAGCTGCCGCCCGGTCTCGGAGTCGGGTTCGTAGAAACCGAACTGGACGTTGCTGCGGCTGAGCATGTCGCGCAACGTGTGGGACCGGGCGGACCACTGGTCGCCGACCACTCGCACGATCTCGATGCCGGGCTGGTGCACCTGTGCCCAGTCGTAGAGGAACGAGCTGATCGCCTGGTGGAAGTGCTCGTCGCCGGCCTGCCAGGGCTTGGTGACCCAGTCGTCGATCTCACCCAGCGTGCCGGAGCGCAGCAGCACCGAGCCGGCGTTCCGATCCCCCCAGTCGAAGATCACCACCCGCCGGGCGGCCGGGTGCAGCCGGCGGGCGCGGCTCAGGAACTCGACCCCGTTCATGTCGTCCAGCCACAGATCGGCCAGCATCACCGCCACCTGTGCGCCGTCGGACCGTAGCCGCTGCAGGGTGGTCAACGACGCGTCGACCGAGGACTCGCAGACCACCCGATAGTCGCCGCCGTACCGCTTGTGCAACTCCGCAAGGACCGCCTCGCGGCTGTGCGGGTCGTCGTCGATGACGAACAGCACCGGCGCTGTCATCGCTCCTCCTCGTCATGACCCCCTGCGGCCCAACCTGCCATGCGTCACTCCCGGGCCAGTACGGCCAGCTGCTCGGGCCAACGCCGCAGCCGGGCCTTGCGCAGGTTCTCCCGCGCGATCCAGCGCAGGTCGGGGTCGGCGGCCCCGGCGAGCTGGGCGAGCAGCGCGAAGTCGCCGGACGCCGCGGTGACGACACTGACCGTGAACCCGAGGGCCTGCCGCAGCGCCCGGGCCGCATCCCCGCGGCGGTCCGCCGGTGGGATCGCGGAGTAGGTGGCGACCGCGGCCTGTTGCACGCGCGTCGCGCGGTTCGTCCGGCGGGGCTCGGTCAGCAGCGCGGGCTCGGCGACGGCGGCCGCCGCCGCCCTCGTGAGCAGCGGGTCGGGCCCGGCGGCCCAGTCCTGGACGGCCGTAATCGTGCGGTCCCAGTTGGCGGCGAGCACCCGCTGGGTCGCCGCCGCGACGAGCTCGCGCACCCGCCACCGCGGATCCGAGGCCGCGGCCCGCAGCTTGCCGATCTCGTCCGCCCACCACTCCGGACGGGCCGCCGCCGCCGCGCCGTACCCGGCGACCGCGGCGCAGGGCAAGATCACCTCAGGTTGGTCGCCGGGCGCCTCGGCCGGCGACAACGCCGCCCAGCCATCCAGCAGCGCCTCGAGCCGGTCCACGTCGAGCCCCGGGTCGTCCAGGACGGTGCCGACGGCCGCGGCGAACTCCTCGACCAGCCGCAGGTTCAGCCGCGGCCCCGGAAGGCCGCTCCCGAGCAACAGGTGGCGCCGCAGCGCACCTTCGTCGGCGGTCCGGATGGCGGTGCGCAGCAGGCCGGACAGCCCGACAGCGGTCACGACCCCGAATGCTAGGAGGTGCTGACGAATGCATGCTCTGCTGCGCGTCGCGACGAGCGGCATTGATCAGCACCCTCCTAGGTCGAGGACCGGTGGCCGGCGACGAGTTCGGTGTCCGCGCCGGCCGGACCGCTCGCCGAAGTAGAGCTTGCGGGCCCCGGTGTAGATGCTCGTGGACCGTCAGAGCAACTGATCGCCCTTCATGATTCAGCACTGTGGGTGATCGTGCGAGTCGCTCGTCCCCGATGTCCGGTTAGCGGGCGTCGTAGTCGACAGTGACCGAGTCGGTCGCGGCCAGCGCCTGGCAGGTGAGTGCGAACCCGGCCGCGACCTCCGCCGGCTCCAGCGCGAAGTTGCGCCGCATCCGCACCCGCCCGCTGGTCACCCGGGCCCGGCAGGTGCCGCAGACCCCGCTCTTGCAGGCGAACGGAAGGTCGGAGCGCACCCGCTGGGCGGCGTCGAGCACCGGCAGGTCGCGGTCCAGTCGCAGCGTGGTCACCCGCCCGTCGAGGATCACCGTGACCTCGCTCGGTTCGCCCGGTACCGCGCTCGCCTCCGGGCGGACCGGCTCCGGCGGCGGCTCGTCGACGTAGAACAGCTCGCGGTGCACCCGATCACCCGGCACGCCCAGCCCGGCCAGCACCCGCTGCGCGTCGGTGATCATCCCGTGCGGCCCGCAGAGCCACCAGTGGTCCACATCGGGCACCGGGACCAGCGCGCCGAGCAGGGTGCGCAGCCTGCCGGCGTCCAGCCGCCCGGACAGGATCTCCGCAGCGGTCGGCTCGCGGGAGAGCACGTGCACCAGGTGCAGCCGCCGCCCGTGCCGGTCCTTCGCCTCGGCCAGCTCCTCGGCGAACATCACGGTGTCCGTACGCCGGTTGCCGTAGAGCAGGGTCACCCCGGTGTCGGGGTGCGCGGCGAGGACGGTGCTCAGCACCGAGAGCACCGGGGTGATCCCCGACCCGGCCGCGACCATCACGTGCCGGCTGCGCGGCGCGACCTCGGCGGTGAACCGACCGGCCGGCGCGGCGACCTCGACGGTGTCGCCGGGCCGCAGTTCGTCCACCAGCCACTCGGAGAACAGCCCGCCGGGTACCCGACGTACCCCGATCCGCGGCGCCGCGCCCTCGGGTGCGCAGATCGAGTAGGAGCGGCGCTCGTCGGCGCCGTCACGACGGCGGCGCAGCGTGAGGTACTGCCCGGCCCGAAAGGCGAACGCGGGCTGCTCCTCGGGGGGCACCTCGAAGGAGATGGCCACCGCATCGCCGGGGCAGAGCTCGTCGACGGCGGCCACCCGCAGCGCGTGGAACACCGCTCACAGCTCCTTGACGTGCGGGAACGGCTCGGCGCACGCGGTGCAGCGGCGGATCGCCTGGCAGGCGGTCGATCCGAAGCGGGAGATCTCGGTGGTCGCCGTGGACCCGCAGTGCGGGCACTGAACCGGCCGCGCCGGGGGGTCCAGCCGCAGCGGGACCGGGCCGGCGCCGGGTGCGCCGCGTCCGCTGGCCGGGCCCGGCGGCGCGATCCCGTGCTCGGCCAGCCGGCGGCGGCCCTCGGCGCTGATCCAGTCCGTGCTCCACGGCGGCGTGTACACCGTGACCACCTCGACCTCGCGGAACCCTGCCGCCTGCAGCTGGGAGTGGATGTCCGCGTGCATCACCTCCAGCGCGGGGCAGCCGGAGTACGTCGGGGTGATCTCGACCCGCACCCGGCCGCCGTCCTCGCGGACCGCGCGCACGATGCCCAGGTCGGCCAGCGTGAGCATCGGCAGCTCGGGATCCGGGACCCCCGCGACGACGGCGGCCGCTGCCCTGCTGACCACTGGGCTCACCACTCGGCCCCCGGGTGCGCGCGGGCCAACCCCTGCAGCTCGGCGAGCAGCTCGTCGAGCACGGCGGTGTGCACGCCCTCGCGACCGGCACCGCGACCGGCACCAGGACCGGCACCGCGGCCGGTGCCGGGTGGAGCCGGGACGTCGGGGTGGCGCAGCGTCGCCCGGCTCAGTACCTCGTCGAGCACCGCGCCGACCTCGGGCCGAATGTCCGCCGGATCCACCGCCACCCCGACCGAGGCCAGCACCCGCTCGACCTCCGACGCGCTGAACAGCTCGGGGAGATACGGCCAGGTGCGCTCCAGCGCCGCCTGCATCCGCTCGTGCGACTGCGCGGTGCCGTCGCCGAGCCGCACCGTCCAGCGCGCCGCGTAGTCGCGGTGGTAGGCGAGCTCGTTGACGCCTTTGGCTGCGAGCGCGGCGAGCACCGGGTCCCGGGATCCCCGCAGCCGGTGCAGCAGCGCCAGCCGCCAGCTGGACAGCACCAGCAGCCGGGCGATCGTGATCGCGAAGTCCAGCTCACCGTCGACCCGGGAGTCGAGCTCGGCCAGCGTCACGTTGCGGAACTCGCCGGCTTCGCGGAAGTAGGCCAGCCGGTCCTCGTCCCGACCGGCGCCTTCGACGTGCCCGGCCCTGGCGAGCAGGGTGCGCGCCTGACCGAGCAGGTCGAGCGCGATGTTGGCCAGCGCCACGTCCTCTTCGAGCTCGGGCGCGTTGCTGACCCAGTCGGACAGCCGCTGCGCGTAGACCAGCGCGTCGTCGCCGAGCATCAGGCAGTAGGCGGCGAGGTCGGCCGCGGCGACCCCGTCCGGCGGCGCGGCGTCGATCCGCACCCCGTCGTCGGCGAATCCCGACCCGTAGGCCCAGCGCGCGTCGCCCTCGTGCTCCTCGGCGAGTGAGTCGTAGGCAGTCGGGCCGGCCGGGTTTGACACAGAGGGGGTCATATCTGCGGCACGTCCTCGTCGATCTCGTAGAACGGTCGGGTGCCGGTAGATCTTCTTCCCCCGACGGCACGAAGAACGGGTCCTTCTCGTCCGGACTGGACGCGGTCATCGCCGCGGCCGGCGCCACCCGGATATGTAGACCGCCTCGTTGCGCCGGGTGTAGAGGTCCCGCGCGCTGTGCAGGGCCATGTCGGCGTCCGCCGCGTGCAGCGAGCCGACGTGCACGTGGTTCAGCCCCCGCCTGCCACGCAGGAACACCTCCCACAGCGGCCAGTCGGGGTGCGGCCCGCTCATCCGCTCGCCCCAGCCAGCTCGCGGGCCTGCTTCGCGGCGTGGGCCGCGGCCGCCTCGCGCACCCAGGCGCCGGCCTCGTGCGCGCGGCGCCGGT
>CAVZMB010000004.1:0-53697 GCA_963776255.1 uncultured Actinomycetota bacterium
TCGCGCCCGCGCACTGGAGGTCATGTTGAGCGCAGGCGATTACGACGCAGACCTCGCGGAGCGTTATGGCTGGATCAACCGGGCGCTGCCGGCAGACGCCCTCGACGAGTTCGTCACAGGACTCGCACACCGGATCGCCGCGTTCCCGGCCGCTGGGCACGTCGCGGTCAAGGATCGGGTCAATTCAATCTCGCTCGCCCCGCTCGAAGACTTCCGGCACGACTCCGATCTCTTTGGCGCAGGCGTGCGCAGCGTCGAAACGCAACGCCTGATCGAAACTGCGATGAGCCGTGGCTTTCAGACGCGGGACGGGGAAATGGAGCTTGCAGAGATGCTCGGTGACCTCAGTGGCTGACGGCGCTGGACGTGGATAGACGTCCCGAAACCCGTGCTGATCCGGATCCGACGATAAGGAGAAGACAATGCCTGGAAAACGATGATCTCATCCTCGGTCGCCCGCGGAGTCTGACCCGGGCTGGTCCGCGGCCGCCTCGACCGCGCGCCCAGGCCGGCGTCGCCCTCGACCAGATAACGCTGAACGAGCGTGATCACCCACCGCCGCCGCGACACCCCGTACTCGCCTGCGACCTCACTCTTCGACCGCCCGTCAACCACGACCGCGGCGACCAAAAGCTGCGCCATCCCGATCGCTCACCCATTGACCAGGGTGTGAACGATGTCCCGAGACAGGTGTGAACTACGTCCTGAACTCAGACACTGCCGGGGGCGCAATCATCTGACCTGCGGTTATCACGTTCGGCAGAGATCGCTGCTGCGGTCCTAGTCAGCGCGGTCTCCAGGGCCGGCAGCCAGCGGCATCCGCGAGCGCCAGAATCTCCCTGTGCTGCTGACCGAGGACGTGCTCCTCGCCCGCGCAGGCGAGCGAGTATTCGCACGGGGCGAGGACTACGTCCGCTATGTGCGGGGACTCCACGTCTCCGGCACCCGCGCCCGGGCCGGTATCCAGGCGCGGCGGGTCTATCAAGTCGAGCTCGAGTGGAGCGAGGACCTCATCGGCAGCTGCACCTGCCCGCACTACGCCGGCGGCGCCTTCTGCAAGCACCTGGTGGCGGTCGGGCTCGCGGCGCTGGACGAGGTGGCGGAGCCGCTGCCCGACGAGATCGACGCACAGCTCGGACAGCTCGACGCGCCGGCGCTGCGCCGTCTAGTGCGCGCGCTTGCCGAGCGCGACCCGGCCGTCGCCCGCCTTGTTGCGATCCGCGCAAGCGATTGGCCCGGAGCGACTTCGGAACTGCTGGACGCTGTGGACGAGGCGCTCCGTCCGCGAGGGTTCGTCGACTACCGGATGTCCTTCGAGCTCGGGCGCCGGGCGGAGGAGCTGCTCGACGAGCTCGAGCGCCATCTCGACAACGGCGCCGCCGACTCCGTGCGGCCTGCCATGCTCCGGGCCGTCACCGAGCTGCGCAGGCTCGTTGAGCACTCCGACGACTCCGCGGGCGTGCTCGGCTCCGCCTGTCAGCGCGCAGCCGACCTGCACGCCCGATCCTGCCGAGAGGGCACACCAGATGCCGCGGCCCTGGCACGGTGGCTGTTCACATTCCGGGAGTCGTCACCAGGATGGCCCGACACTCCGCTCGCGGCCTACGCCAGCGCCTTCGACGAGCAGGCGCTGGCCGAATACGCCGCCGGGGTCGAGGAACTCCGTGCGCGGTGCGGTGAAGACGACTGGGAGCGCATGCGTGTCGACGAGATGCTGCTCGAGCTGGCTGACCACCGTGGTGACGTGGACGCGGCCATCGAGCTGCTGACCAACGGCCCGTACCCGCGCTACGGGACCGTGGTGGCGCGGCTGCGCGCGGCCGGGCGCGACGACGAGGTGCTCCACTGGATGGACCGGGCCGTCGCCGCGGGGCGGGTATCCAACCGGCTCGGGCCGCAGGGGCAGGGCCACTGGCTCGATCCGAACGAGGTCGCGGCGACTCGACTCGCGGCCGGTCGCGAAGTCGACGCACTCGAGGTCCTCCGCGCTCAGTTCCAGGAGGCGCCCGGTGCGGCGACGTTCACGGCGCTAGTTCGGTTCGCGGATGCCCTCGGACGCCGGGCCGCCGAACGTGAATGGGCGCTTGCCACGGCTCGCGCTACCGCTGACTCGTATCTGCAGGGCGCTGCTCTCGTCGACATCGCGCTGGCCGAGGATGACCTGGCGGCGGCGTGGCAGGCCGCCGAGACATATGGCGCCGGATATCGCTGGCGTGACCTCGCCGCGGCGAGCGTCGACTCGATGCCACGTGAGAGCGCGGACCTGTACCGGCCCTGGCTCGAGGACGAGCTCCGGTACCCGGACACCCGCCGGTATGCCCCGATCGCCGACACGCTCGCGCTGATGCGCGATCTCTACGCCCGCGCGGGTGCGGCAGCGGAGTTCGCCGAGTACATCGCCGACATCCGGTCGCGCTTTCGGCGCCGGCCGTCGCTGATGAGAGAACTCGCGCGCCGGGGCCTGTAGCGCTTCCCTCCTGCGAGGCGACGCCGTCAGGCCGCAGCTCGACGCCGCCGGCGATAGGCCCCTCCGGAGTAGCTGGCCAAGTCGATGATCACCGCCAGCCCCAGCCAGAGGTAGTCGAAGTCGACCAGGCCGCCGGGAGCGACCAGCACGTAGACGAGCGTCGTCCAGGGCAGGAGCAGAAATCCGATGAACGGCACAAGGAACGACGGGAACGTGGCGCTCCAGAGGGCCGGCGCGGCCAGCCACCAGACGACTATCGCCGCGCGTGGGCCGAGAAACAGGAGAATGATCAGCAGGCAGCACATGCCCAAGTGATAGCGCATGGAAGCCACCCGGCCGAAGCCCCGGGTCACTAACTCTCGCGAGGGCCGGCGCAGCCAGCCCTGCAGACCGCGTCGGTGTCGGCCGACGTGAGCGTGTTGATGATGCATCGTCCATGCGCCGACAGGCAGTGGGCGATGGTCAAGAGCGAGAATTCTCCGCAACCTTTCCGTTGGATCTGTCCCGAATGCGGCGCCCGGCTATCAGCCGAAACCTGTGGCACTCCTGCGGCGGGTTCTCCCTGGAAAACCTCTTCACCAAGGCGACGCCAAGAGCACTGCATACGCCTTGCAGGTTCATGGCTGAACCGCGACAACCACCACAGGCGTGTCTACACAGTTTCCGCGATACCGAACCCTGCCTCCTGCGGCCTAGCCTGGCTCCGCTGGCGCGGCTCTGGGACTCCGACCGTTGAATTCTGCAACCGGTAGTCAACGCCGGCTTCGTCCTGCTCACTACCCACCACAGGAGGGCTGCCATGAAGGCCGTCCGATTGCACGCCTACCACGAACGGCCCAGCCTCGACGAGGTACCGGAACCTCAGATCAACGGGCCGCACGACGTGATCGTCCGGATCGCCGGAGCTGGGCTGTGCCGCACCGACATCCACATCCGCGACGGCTGGTTCGCGCCGGCGGTGCCCACCGAGCTGCCGCTGACCCTGGGGCATGAAAACACCGGTTGGGTTCACGAGGTCGGCCCCGCGGTCGATAGCGTCGCGATTGGCGATGCCGTCATCTGTCATCCCCAGCTGTCCTGCGGGTTGTGCCCGGCCTGCCGGATCGGTGACGACATGCGCTGCACCCGCGGCCTGGCCTTCACCGGGTTGACCCGTGCGGGCGGGTTCGCTGAGTTGCTCAAGACGACGGACCGGGGCCTGGTGCCGCTGCCGGCCGGCCTTGATCCCGCCGCGGTCGCCCCCCACGCCGATGCCGGATTGACCGTTATGCACGTCGTTCGCAAGGCCGAGCCGCTGCTGCGGCCGGGCACCCGGGTGGTGGTCGTCGGTATCGGCGGGCTGGGACATATCGGGGTCCGCTGCCTGCGGGCACTCACCTCTGCCGAGGTGATCGCAGTGGACTCGGATCCCGAGGCGCTCAAGCTCGCCGCCGACTGCGGAGCACACCATGTCGTGCTGGCCGATGACCGCCAGGCCGACGCAGTGGCCGAGCTCACCGGCGGTGCCGGAGCGGAGGCCGTTATCGATTTCGTCGGCGAGGGTGACGCAGTCGCAGCCTCCCTTGCGATGGTGCGGGCGAAGGGCACCTACTTCATCGTTGGTTACGGCGGAGAACTACGTGTGCCGACCTTCAACCTGGTATTACCGGAGATCAGCGTGGTGGGCAACGCCGTCGGCACATATGACGACCTGCGTGAGGTGATAGCGCTGACCGCGGCGGGTGAGGTCAGCATCCGCACGCGCAACTACCCGCTGGACGCATTCGCCGACGCCTTCGCAGACCTCGAGCAAGGCCGAATGCATGGCCGAGGTGTCCTCGTGCCCTAACCGATGACCGCGCAGCGACCCTTCCTCGCCCTCGCCGCCGAGCGGAGCTCACCAGCACAGCGGGCAGCGTCACGATGTGGACGCGATGAGCGGGACGTCGAACGTCGCTTCGTGCAGCGCAGCGACCAGTTCCTCGCGGAAGGTGTGGATGGCGGTGGACATCAGCCGTTGCGCCTTGCGACCGTCACCCTCCTCGAGTGCTGCCAGCAGCTCGTGATGTTCGCCGCGAGCGCGTAGCCCGTGCTCCGCCGCCCCGGCGCGGAGGGCGATCAGGCGCGCGCGTTCGCTGTCGTCGATCAGTTGCGCGACGATCGAGGACAGCCGCGCGTTCCCGCCGGCTTCGGCGATGCTCACGTGGATCGTCCGGTTGGCCTGCAGAAAGCGCTCGGCCGAGACGTCGTCGGCGACGTCCGGCAGCGGCTGGCACAGCGCGCGCAGCCGGGTCAGCTCGCGCGGTGCGAGCCGGCCCGCCGCGGCCGCCGCGGCGGGTGGTTCGAGCAGCTCCCGGAGCTCGTAGATCTCGCGCACGTCGCGCATGGTGAGCGGGGCGATGAGGTGGCCTCGGCGGGCTTCGGCTCGGACCAGCCCGTCGGCGCGCAGCCGCGCGAGCGCGGCCCGGACCGCGGCCTTCGACAGCTGGAAGCGGTCCATCAGTTGGGACTCCGACACCGGCGTGCCCGGGGCGAGCTCGACGAGGACGATCGCCTGCCGCAACCGCTGGTAGGCGGCCGCCGCCGAGGTCAGCTGCATCACGTCAGCCTATTGACATGTCAATACCTCCGTGCTGACATGTCACGATGTCGGCGCAACGCCCGCCGCGAGCCGGGACCGCGTTTGATCACGCTGCCGGTGAGCACACCGAGCGGATCGACAGCCAGCTGATCCGCTACGGCGGTGCCTTCGCCGAGTTCGTCATCGACCGCGCCCGCGGCGCGTGGCTGTACACCGAGGACGGGCGGCGCATCCTGGACTTCACCTCGGGCCAGATGTGCGCCACCTTGGGGCACGGACATCCGACGATCTTGGAGGCGATCCAGGAGTCCAGTGGGCGCGTCGTGCACCTGTTCAGCGGGTTCCTGGCCCGGGACGTCATCGAGCTGGCGCGCGAGCTGATGGCGGTGCTGCCCGAGCCGCTGGCCCGGGCGATGTTCCTGTCGACGGGCGGCGAGGCGAACGAGGCCGCGTTGCGGCTGGCGAAGCTGCACACCGGCGGGCACGAGGTGCTGGCCTTCACCGGTTCCTGGCACGGGATGACCGCCGGCGCGTCTTCCAGCACCTATAGCGCCGGGCATCGGGGCTACGGTCCCGCGCTGCCCGGCACGATGGCACTGCCCATGCCCAACGCCTACCGCTGCCCGATCGCGCACTGCCGGGACCGGTGTGACCTGACCTGCCTCGACGCGGGGATCGCACTCACCGACGCACAGTCGGTCGGCGCACCGGCCGCTGCGATCGTCGAGCCGATACTCAGCGTCGGTGGAATCGTCCCGCTCCCGGACGGCTACCTCGCCCGGCTCAAGCAGCACTGCGCGGACCGCGGCATGCTGCTGATCGTCGACGAGGCGCAGACGGCGCTCGGCCGGGTCGGCAGTTTGTTCGCGTTCGAGCAGCACGACGTGGTGCCCGACATCCTCACCCTGTCCAAGACGCTCGGTGCCGGACTTCCGCTGTCCGCAGTGATCACCAGCGAGGCGATCGAGGCCGACACGGCCGCCAAGGGCTTCCTGCATTTCACCTCACACGTCTCCGACCCGCTGCCCGCTGCCGTCGGCCGCGCGGTGCTGCGCACGGTCGTCGCCGAGGACCTCGCCGGGCGGGCGGTGAGCCTCGGCGCCCGCCTGCGCGACGGGCTGACCGAGCTGCAGCAGCGCCACGAGCCGATCGGCGACATCCGCGGCACGGGTCTCATGCTCGGCGTGGACCTCGTCCGCGACCGCGACACCCGCGAGCCCGACGAGAAATACGGAACTGCGGTCACCGAACGCTGCTTGCAGCTCGGCCTCGCCGTCAACATCGTCAAGTTCCCCGGGTTGGGCAGCGTGCTGCGCATCGCCCCGCCGCTCACCGTCGGAACCGACGAGATCGACCTCGGCATCGAAATCCTCGATCGCGCGCTCACCGAATGCCACTGATCCTCGGGCCCAGCGAGCTGAGCTTTGCGGTGACGAAAGTGGGGGCTTCCATGGCGTGAGCGGGTGGCGCACAGTCAACGTTCGTGGAGCGGCAGCTGTCCCGCGAGGACCAGGCGATCCTGGCCATGGAGGGCCCGACGGTCGCCGGCCATACCTGCAAGGTGATCCGACTCGGCGACGTCGCCACCGACGCCACCGTTGTTCGCGCAATGCTCTTGGAACGGCTGGTCGACACACCGGAACTCACTGCGCGGCTTGGCGGTCGACCTGGCGCTCCCGCGTGGGTGCCGGACGACCGGTTCGACATCAACTTCCATGTGGTGGACGGGACCGGCTCGGTAGCGCTGGACGAGGAGGGGCTGCGCGGCGTGGTTGCTCGGTTGTTCGAGCAACGCCTTGATCGGCGCCGGCCGCTGTGGCGCATCGACATCGTCGGGCCGCTAGCTGGCGGCGGCACCGTGATCGTGTGGCGCTTGCACCATGCCCTCGCCGACGGTTTCGCGTTCTGCCGACTGGCCGAGAAGCTGCTGTGGGACCCCACCGACGCTGGGCACGCCTCAGCACCGACCCCGCCCGCAGCCGAGCGCGACGGTGGCGGGAAGGCCCACCGGCGAGGTGAGCTGGCCGGATTTGGCCGGCGGGAGTTGGCCCGCAGTCGACACCGGTCCCCGTTCGACGGGCCGATCAGCGCGCACCGAACGGTCGCCATGGCCACCGTCCCGCTCGCGGCGCTGCGGGACGCTGCCCACGCGTTGGCCGGTGCCACCGTCAATGACGCGGTGCTCTCCATCGCCGCGGGCGCGCTCCGGCGGTGGCTGCTATCGGTGGGCGCCCCGGTACACGGCATGCGCGTGAAGGTGCCGGTCAGCCTGCATCACGACGGTGATCAGGTGGCTAACCGCGACTCGTTCTTCAGCCTGCACCTGCCCGTCGAGCAGCCGGATCCGCTCGACCGGCTCCGGACGGTGCACGCGTCGACCGCGGTACGAAAGAGCCACCACGACGCGGACACGCTCGACACGCTAGACCGACGCCTCGGTCGACTAGGGCCCGGTTTTCGACGCGCGCGATCGCGCCTTTCCACCGGACCCCGTGCCTTCGCCGTCAACATGTCCAACGTCCGCGGACCCGCACGGCAAGTGTCGGCGTTCGGGGAGCCGGTTCACTCGGTGCACTCAGTCGCCGAGATCCGGCCGCAGCACGCCCTCCGCCTGGCCGTGATCAGCTATGCCGACCAACTCAACATCGGTCTGTGCGCTGACCCCGGCATCGTGCCCCGACTGGCCGCGCTGGCCGCTGCACTACCGGACGAGGCGGCAGCACTTGTCGAGATGACTGCGGGCTGATCGACCATGGAGTGCCGGGCCGGCGGCCAGCGCCGAGGCCCCGCAAGCACACCGCTAGCACACCAATCCCTGTGGCATCGTGGGTTGCCGTGGTTGCAGCGCGCCGGTTCGACCGGCGCTGGCTGCTGGTCGCGGGGGGTGCAGCCGCCCTCGTCGGCCTCGCGGCCGCCGGCGACCTGCTCCCGGCCGGCAACCCGACCGGGACCGCACCGGAACTCAAGGCCCGGGTGCTCGCCTCGGCGGGGCAGCCGTACACCGGCCTCGCGGTCAGCGACGGCCGGCTGCCGCTGCCCGACCTCCCCCAGCTCGACCAGCTGTCCGCGCTGCTCACCACGCGTACCAGGATCCGCGCGTTCTACGCCGGGCCGGACCGCTGGCGGGTCGACGAGCTGACCCTTGCCGGCGAGCGCAGCACCTACCGCGACGGCGACACCGAGGCGGTCTGGGACTTCAGCGCGAACCAGCTCACCCGGATCCAGGGCAGCACCCCGGTTCGGCTGCCGAGGGCGGCCGACCTGCTGCCGCCGGAGCTGGGCCGCCGCCTGGTCGGGCTCAGCACCACCGACCGGGTCGAGCCCCTGCCCGGCCGCCGGGTCGCCGGCCGCGGCACGGCCGGCTTCCGGCTGATCCCGTCCGACCCGGACACCCTCGTCGACCGGGTCGACGTGTGGCTCGACGAGCCGTCCGGGCTGCCGCTGCGCGTCGAGGTCGCCGGCCGTGACCAGCCGACGCCGCTCATGATCACCGAGATGGAGCACGTCGAGCTGGCCGCACCGCCGGCGGACGTGCTCGTCGCGCGAGTGCCGCTCGGCGCCGGTGAGGTGACAGTGCAGGCCGCCGACGTCTCCGACGCGCTGCGGGTGCTCGATGCGCCCCCGGCGCCGACTCGGCTGGCCGGCCGGGACCGCGTGCAGTCCAGCGACCAGCTGCCCGGGGTCGGGATCTACGGGACCGGGCTCGCCGGGTTCGCGCTGATCCCCCTCCGCGGCCGGGTCGCCGGCGAGGCGCTGCGCGGAGCCCTGGAGGCGGGCGGCGCCGCGGTCGCGGTCCCGGCGGGCAATGCCGTTGCGCTGCGCTCGCCGCTCGTATCCCTCGTCGTGCGCGCAGGCGTGCGCCGCCGCGGCGCCCTGCTGGTCGGCACCGTCATCCCAGCGGTCCTCGAGCAGGCGGTGCGCGAGCTCCCGGGTGAGGTTCGGCCGTGAGCACGCCCGACCGAGCCGTCGGCCGTCATCACGACGCACGGGCTGACGAAGCGGTTCGGTCGGCTGACCGCGGTCGACGACGTGAACCTCCGGGTGCCCGAAGGCGCCCGGTTCGGCCTGCTCGGACCGAACGGGTCGGGCAAGACGACGCTCGTCCGGCTGCTGCTCGGGCTCGTGCACCCGACGTCGGGTAGCTGGGAGCTGCTCGGCCGGCCGATGCCGCGGTCCGCCGCAGCGGTCCTGCCTCGGGTCGGTGCCCTGGTCGAGGAGCCGTCGGCGTGGGCGAACCTGCCCGGCCGGGCGAACCTGCGGATGATCGACGCGGCCGGCCGCGGTGGCTCCCGGCGGACCCGCCGAGCCAGGGTCGACGACGCCCTGGAGCGGGTCGGCCTCGGCGGGATCGACCGGCGACCGGTGCGGCAGTACTCACTCGGCATGCGCCAGCGACTCGGCATCGCCGCGGCGCTGCTCAGGGCCCCGACGCTGTTGCTGCTCGACGAGCCGACCAACGGCCTCGACCCGCGGGGGATCAACGAGGTGCGGGAGCTGTTCACCGAGCTGAACTCCGCCGGCACCACGATCGTGCTCTCCAGTCACCTGCTCTCCGAGGTCGACGCGCTCTGCACCCGGGTCGGCGTGATGGACGCCGGGAGGCTGGTGCTCGACGCCGATCTGCACGAGCTGCGCGCACCGACCGGGCGGGTACTGCTGCGCACGCCCGACCCGACCGAGGCGCTGGCCGTGCTGGACGGACGAGTGGAGTCGCCGCCACCCGCGATCACGGCGGTCGGGGCCGACGGGCAGGCCGAGGTGGAGATGGTCGTGCGGCACGACGACCCCGGCACGCTGAACGCGCAACTGGTGGCCGCCGGGGTGCGGGTCACCGCGCTGTCCACCCAGCGTCGTTCGCTGGAGCAGGTCATCCTCGAGCTCACCGGCGACGGATCCGACCGCGTCGCCGGGCGACCCGCCGTGACGGAGCCGTCGTGATCGGCGTCGAGCTGATGCTGATGCTGCGCCGGCGCCGGGTGTGGCTGTGCTGGGCGCTGCTGTGCGCGCTGCCCGCGCTGGTCGCCGTGCTGCTCGCCACCACCAGGCTCGCTCCGCCGCCCGGTCGCGGGCAGAACTTCCTGACCGTCGTGGTGTCCAACGGCCAGCTGTTCCCGGCCGCCGCACTCGCGCTCGTGCTGCCGGTGTTCCTGCCGATCACGGTGGCGACCGTGTCCGGCGACACGGTCGCCGGTGAGGCGAGCGCCGGAATGCTGCGCTACCTGCTGGTCCGCCCGGTCGGGCGGCTGCGGCTGCTGACCGCGAAACTGATCTCCGTGGCCGCGTTCGTGCTGCTCGCCGTGCTGTTCGTCGCCGTGACCTCCTACCTCGTCGGCATCGCGTTGTTCGGCTTCGGCCCCGGCGCAACCCTCGGCGGCGGCGGTGGTGTCGCCGCGCTGTCCGGCGTGCTGCTCAGCCCGACCGACTTCGGGCTGCGGACCGTCGGCGCCATCGGCTACCTCGCGCTGTGCATGCTCGCGCTCGGCGCGGTCGGGCTGTTGTTCTCCACGTTCACCGACTCGCCGCTCGCGGCCGCGCTGGGCGTGCTCGCGTTCGTCGTCACCAGTGCCGCGCTGCAGCCGCTGGACGCCGCGGCGGCCATCCACCAGTTCCTGCCGACCTCGCACTGGCTGGCCTGGGTCGACCTCTACCGCGACCCGGTGCTGCTCGACGACGTGCGCCGGGGCATCGAGGTGCAGCTCGGCTACGTCCTCGTCGCGTTCGGTGCGGCGTGGGCGAACTTCGCGACCAAGGACGTCACCAGCTGAGCGTCAACGGGAGGAGCGGGCCGCGCTCGGCGGCTGGGCTGACGAGCTGCTCGGCCGGGTTGGCCGGGACCGGATCGACCCGAGGGCACTGTGTGATCCTCGGGCCGGGGTGGGCCGGGCGGCCGATGGCCGATGGCGGGCCGAAGGCTGGCCCGAAGGCGACGAGCAGGCCCGGGTGTTCTGGCTGGCCCGCAACGCCGGACAAGCTCCGCATTGGGTGGGCCGGCCGAGGTGGACCGATGCTGGCAGGCCCCGCACAGCGACCAGCACACCGCGATGATTGGCCAGCGGTCCCTGCACGATCAGGTCCACGCCCGGTCGAGAGGGTAGGCGCAGGCGCAGCACCCCCGGCCGTTGAAGCGCAAGGGGTGCTGCGGTGAATGGTTGGTTTCAGTGCTGATCGTGCCTGCGCCCCAAGTGGCCCTCAAGGTCGGCCACGGGCAGTAGGGGAGTCACCTACTGCCCGCGTCGGCCCTTGCCCGGAACGACCCTGATCCTAAGGGGCGGCCAGGGCAGCGCAGATGTCTTCAACGGAGCCTTTCTGGCTGATAAACAGGAAGTCACCATTTGGCATAATAACGGATTCCGTCTTGCCCTTTGTGATAGCCATGCGAGGTAATTCTGGCGCGACTCCTGGTTCGAAAGCCCACAACCCCGGTCCTGAGGTTTTCTGATTTATCGACTCATCGCTATTCACAGTTAGGTGGGTAGGCCCGGAGATGTTTCGCTCAATCGTTTGGCCGCCGGTAGCTGTATTTGTCAACCGGACTTTCAGAGCGCCAGTGACGTGGATGGAGGTGGCACCGCCATTGGGCGCAAAAGTTGTGGCCTTCTCCTTGTTCGTGATTACTTGCAGAAATACCGGAAAGCCACAAGGATCGTTACCTAATCTATCCTGAAAAGGGAACGGTACCGTAGGTAGCACGACTGGATCTCTCGTGGGTGGAGCGGCTGCCGCAACTGACGTGAAACCGAGCCCGGCTACTAAAACCGTGCAGAGTGTGACAAATGCTAGCCGTAGGCTGACCAGTCTGGCCTTCGAAGTGATCATGGTATTCCTCGCTTTTCTCGGTCGGGGGTAATGCGCTTCGCTCAGGCGGGACCGCCGCCCGGTGTCAAACCTGGCCCGGGGGGCACGTCACCGTTCTGGGTTTGTGTTGTCGTCTGCGTGGCTGTTGTCGTCGGCGTGGCTGCCGTCGTCTGTGCTGGTGGCGCCGATCTACGGGGCCAGCGCGGCGGTGTGATGGGCGCGAACGCAACGCCAATCCCTACGGCGGCGCACGCTTGCGGAGATGAGCAGTTTGCGTGCCGTGGACTGACTCCTGGGTAGGTTGCGACCCGTGTTGCTGGTCGGCCTGTAGGGGGAGCGGGGCCGACAACCTACTCCCAGCATCGCCACCGCGACGGGCACTGTTACCGAGCGCATCAACTTGGGGCCAGTCCCTGCTCATGGGCCGAGTCCCTGGTCGGGCTATTCGTCGCCACACTCATGGCCGGCGATCCGTCGTCGGTCCAGGTCGGCCCGACCCAGCAACGCAGGTCGCCGTCCTGGCCAACCGTCCGGTCATGACCACACCCGGCACCCGGTCCTGACCGTTTGGCCTGCTCCCCGTTCAAGCGGTGGCAGGACAGCCGACAGCCGCCCGAGCCCGAGCAGCCCGAGATCGACGCCGGCCCGAAGATCACCCCGGATCCCGATCAAGGGAAGATCGGTGGCACCTACCGGCACCCGGTCGACATGAACCTGCTGATCCGCGAGACGGCCGGCATCGACACGCACCGCCGGCCCGGCCGCCGGGTCCCGCCATATCGACCCCCCGCCCGTAGCCTCGGCTGTGCTCCCTTCGGACGGGCCGGGGCGGACTCCAACCTGGGTCGGGCTCGGCGTAGTGGATCACCTCACCGGGTCCGGCCCGCTACCGCTGCCCCCGTCGCCGCACGGGATAGGCACACACCAACCGGCGGCACCGGGCCACGGCACCGTGCCAGGCAGCCAGGCCCGCAGCGGCGGGGGCGCGCGCCTTGACCCTCTAGGGGACCCGGGCTCCCTTCGGCGCCGGCCCCTGGCCCGGGGGGCTAGCGCGCGCGGTGCGCAACGCCTGGCGCGGTCGCGGCCTCCCTAGTATTGGCATTCAGCCACCGATGTAACGCGGCTGGCGCTACAGCAGATGCCTCGATGTGCGCCCACCGTGACCGGCGCGCTCCCCGGGGAACGGGGTCGACGAAGGGAATGACCATGCGCAAGCTCTTAGGCGTCGCATTGGCGGCTGCCGCCCTCGCCTTCGCCAACGCCGGGCCCGCACTTGCTGCGGATAAGGCCGTCGGGCAGAAGCTGTGCGAGAAGCAGGGCGGCACCTATGAGGGAGCAGCGACCGCTTATCTGTGCACCTTCCGTCCACTTGTTTTGAACGAAAAAGACCTGGCCAAGCAACAGAAGGAGTGCGAGAAAGCAGGCGGCACGCTTTCAATAAAGGTCGATGGATACAAGTGCTTCCTGACGGTTTAGGAGTTGCCGACGACGCACCATGCCCGGCCCTATAGGGGCGGCCGGGGGTGGCAGCGCCCAACGGCGACCCGCCGCGAAGGTCCGATGGCACATAGCGCAGTGACAGGTCGCCAGTCCCGTTCAGGTGGCATCGCAGCCACGGCAGGTGATCACATCCCCGGCATGGGAACGATCTTCGAGCGGTCCACTCTGAGTCCACAAGTCCACGCGGAGTCCACAAAACAAGGAGGTCCCAACACTCAACATCGACTAGGTTTCGAGCAGTGTTTTCCAGGTCAGATCCCCTTTGAGGTCCCAAAACACCAGGTCAGCCGCCAGCCTTAGCAACTGGGTGACGAAGTCGGCCTACTTCGCGACCAAGGACGTCACCAGCTGAGCACGGGCCGTATCACGCTGCGCCGGCCGCACGCAGCGGACCGCAGTCCGCGGTGCCCGGGGCGGTCAGTGGTTCCGCGGAGATCGCCCGCAACACCAGGCCGGTGACCAGCGGATCCCGCGGCAGCCCGGAATGACTCAGCCGCACACCGGCGCACACCTGCTGCAACTCGACGTTCAGCGCGCCGTCCAGCCGCGCCGAGTCTGCGGGCATGACCGTCTCGTCGTCGGTTGTCCACAGCGACAGCCACGGCAACCTGCCGCCCACCCCGGCGCCCACCAGCTCGTTGATCTCCGCACTGCCGGGCGCGAGCTGACGGCAGGCCACCGGGCAGGCGTCCGGCAGGAAGGCGGCGCCGACCCCGGCGACCCGTGCGCCGTGCAGCGGCGACCCGATCGCCACGACCCGGCGGGCGCGCGCCGCGCCGTCGTGACGCGCCACCCACAGCCCGGCGACGACACCCCCGGCGGAGTACCCGACGACGTCCACCGAGGGCGCGCCCGCGGCGAGCGCGGCGTCGACGGCCTGGTCCAGTACACGCACCTGCGGCGCGAGGTCGCCGGTGCCGTCGCCGACCAACGTGATCACCTTGGCGTCGCGGCCGCCGGCCCGGATCCGGTCGGCGAGCCCGGCCAGCGAGTCCCGGCTGCCGCCGTAACCGGGGACGAGCAGCACCGTGCCGGGCCGGTCCTGCGCCGGCCTCGTCGACGGGTCCACCCGGGACTGCACGTCGCCGAGCACCCGTACGCCGACCACGAGCGCCACGGCAAGCAGTACCGCGGCCACCGCAGCGACAAGCACCCGCCGCCGCGGGCTCACGCCTCGATCACGGATCCATCGTGCGTCCGCTCACCAGGTTGTGCATCCAGCCGCTATGTCTCACAGACGGTTGGCGAGCGTCGGCTGCCCGGGACCGGTGAGTTCGTGGACCGCGACGCCGCGCCCTGCGATGGCCATCAGCAGGGCCTCCGCGGGCCCTTCGACGGTGGGTCCGCTCCCGGCGGTCCAGTCGAGGTCGGTCGCGACGAGCTTGAGCCCCTTGATGCGACGCCCGGCGCGGATGGTCGGTGCGACCCGGCCGAAGTCCAGGACAACGAGCATCCGTTCGGCGGGGATGTCGCGGGACATGCCCAGCGGGCGGCGGATGTCCTGGTGATGGATGACGCCGTCGGTCAGCGCGATCCGGCCACCGAACCCGGTGGTAAGGCCCCGGGGCCGGAGGTGGTCCTTGACCAGAGCGAGCAGGTCGTCGGGGTCGCCGGCATAGCCGGCGACCCCGACCGCGTTGATCCGAGACGGGATCAGTCCCCCCTTGAGGAAGCGTGCGACGAGAGCACCGACGCCGAGCTCTTCGTAGCTGAACATGTGCGCGACGACGTCCCGAACCCGCCACCCGGCGCACAGCGACGGGGCGTTCCACTGAGCGGGGTCAGCGAGGCGAGCAGGTCAGCGAGGTCGGCCCGCTCGTCTCGGGCCAGGCTCATCGCGTCCACGGCCGTCGTCACGACTGGTCCGCCACGCTCTTGGCAAAGCGGTCCAGCAGCAGCGTCCATCCGCCGCCACCGCGGATCGCCCCGTTGATGGCCTGGCCGCCGTCGAGCCGGTCGAGGTTGCGGTGCTCGACCTCGACGGTCGTCTCGTCGGGCCCGTTCGCGGTGAACCGCACATCGATCTCGCTCGCGTGGGCGGGATCGGGGTCGAACTGCCACCCGCCGTTGATCTGCCAGGTGAACACCAGTCTGTGCGGGGGCTCCCAGGTGAGCACCCGGCCCCAGTCGCACTCGTTTCCGTCGACGCCGCGCTCGTACCAGCGTCCGCCTTCGCGCGGCTCGAGGATCACTTCCGCCACCTCGGCCGCACCGATGTGGTACTCGTGCGGCCACCACGTGTTGAACGAGTCGGTGAACACCCTGAAAGCCTTGTCGATGGGTACCGCGATGGTGACCATGCCGGTGATCGGGGGGATCGACGCCGTCGGTGTCATGGGGTCTCCTGTCCGGGAGCGGGTGAGTGCGATTCGTGGTCGAGGCGCTCCGCGTTCTCTGCCACTTTGTGAAAACCAGCCAGCGCCTCGCTCCACACTGCGTCCAGCCACGTTCTGAGCGCGGTTACCCCTTCGGGATTCAGGCGGTAAATCCGGCGAGTGCCCTCGGCGTTGCTGACGACCAGACCGCCGTCCTTCAGCACCCGCAGGTGCTGCGACACAGCGGGTCGACTGATCGGCAGCTGGTCGGCGAGTTCCTGGACCGAGCACGGCCGCCGGGCGAGCAGCTCGAAGATGGCGCGCCGGGTCGGGTCACCCAGCAGACCCAGTCCCGGATCTCCGTAAGCTGTCACGAACGGTAAGTGTAGACGCACGAAGTCGGGCGGCGCAAATGCCTGGCGCCGACGTGCGAGCATCGCTGAGTCGTTCTCAAAACATCCCAGTGGCTAGCGGCGAGGTCCCCGGGTGGCTGATAGTGGCGGACTAGTGGCGGGCTGTTGGCGGGTGCGAGGTTGGGTGGGTGGGCGTGCAGGGTGAGCAGTTCGGCCAGTATCGGCTGGCGGAGTTGATCGGCTCGGGTGGGATGGGTGAGGTGTATCGGGCCTTCGACACGGTGCGTCAGCGGGTGGTGGCGCTCAAGCGGTTGCCGGCGAACCTGGCCGACGACGAGGAGTTCAAGGCCCGGTTCCGTAAGGAGTCCGCGCTGGTGTCGAAGCTGACCGAGCCGCACATCATCCCGATCCACGACTTCGGTGAGATCCAGGGCCGGTTGTTCATCGACATGCGCCTGGTCACCGGCCGGGATCTGGCCGCGGTGCTGGCCGCGGACGGGCCGCTGTCCGCGCCGCGGGCGGTGTCGGTGGTGTCCCAGGTCGCCGCGGCGTTGGACGCCGCGCACGCCGAAGCCCTGGTGCACCGCGATGTCAAACCGTCCAACGTGCTGCTCACCGGCCCGGCCGGGCGGGAGTTCGTCTACCTGGTCGACTTCGGCATCGCCCGCGCCGTCGGCAACACCGACGCCACCTCGATGACCGTCACCGGCGCCACCGTCGGCACCCTGGACTACATGGCCCCGGAACGATTCCTGGGCGCCGAGGTCGACCACCGCGTCGATGTGTACTCGCTGGCCTGCCTGCTCTACGAAGCCCTCACCGCGCACAAACCCTTCCGCGCCGGCACCGACCTCCCCGCGATGCTGCACGCCCACCTCAACACCGACCCACCAGCCCCCAGCCGCGAACGCCCCTCCCTACCGGTGGCCCTGGACGCCGTCATCGCCACCGGCATGGCCAAACAACCCGAACACCGCTACCCCACCGCCGGCGACCTCGCCGACGCCGCCCACACCGCCCTCACCACCACCCCCGCAACCAGCACCCCCGCAACCACCACCCCCACAACCAGCACCAGCCACCAACCACCACCAACCCCCGAACCACCACCCACCCCACCCGCGGCGTGGCCGCAACCACAAACGCCACCCGCGGCGTGGCCGCCGCCGCACACCCCACCCGGCCCATGGGGGCCGCCGCCGACCCTGCCATTACCGCAGACCATCGCTCAGTCGCCGCCGTGGTCCGGTGCACCCGCCGGGCCGGCCCCGCCTGCGCCGCGCCGACGATGGCCGATCATCGCCGCCGCGGCCGCCATCGTGGTGGTCCTCGCCGTCGGCGTCGCCATCGCGGTGCCGCTGATCGGCCGAATCGGCCAGGGCACCTCGACCGGCTCGGCGGCGCCACCATCCAGCCCACCGCCATCGGCGCCCGTTCAATACCCCCGCCCGGCATCCCTGCCGAACGGCGACCCCACCGCCGACCAGGCACTGTGGGACGCACTCGCGAAAGAGTCGACCGGCAACAATTGGTCTGCCTGCGCCTACCTGGCGCCAACCGGGACCGAGCGTTCATACCTGGAATGCCCGACGGCGGCGCCCTCATTGGGCTATCAGGCCGGTTATGCGATCTTCCCGACGGCCGGCGAGGCCTACCAGGACGTCACCAGCTACTCGACACAGGCGACCGGCAGCCCTGGCCCGTGCGGCGTCGGGGTGTTCACCGGCAAGTTGCTCGGGCGCGAGGTGGCGTGCGGCTTTCGCCAGCGCAGCGACGGCACCACCGGCTACCTCATCGTCTGGACCAAGGTGGAGTCGCCGGTCTACGGCCAGGTCGAGGACACCGATCCAGCCAAGGCCTTCCAGTGGTTCGTCGCTCACGATCCGTTCTGACCTGGACGGTGACCCGACCCCGGAGCCAGCACGGCCGATCGCCGGGTCCATACCTGTAGAGGTACCGACAGCGCAGCAAGGTGAATGGGGACGCATGGCCGACAACTACCCCGGCGGGCCATACCCGGGCCACGACCCTCGCCGGCCCGGGGCGCCCGGCGAACAACCGATGACCGCGCTACCCGGTGCAGGTTTCAGCGTGCCGGGTGGTGGCGGCCCGAACCGTCCGCGCCGTTGGTGGCTGCTGGGTGTCCTAGTGGTCGCGGGTGTCGCCGTCCTGATAGCCGGAGTCGTCGCCGCAATAGTGATCAACTCCATCCGCCAGCCACCGCCGAGCCAAGTCGCCGCGCCGCCCAGCGGTACACCCACATCCAGCGCGGGCGATTTCCCACGCCCCGCCTCAACGCCCGGCGGCGACCCCACCGCCGATCAAGCCCTGTGGGACGCCCTGAAGGGCGGCGGAGTGCAGTGGACGAGCTGCGAATATGACGAAACAACGGTCGAAGGGTCCCGCTCGTACCTGTACTGCGCCACCGTGGCGCCGACGCTCAGCGGGGGGCTGACATTTCAGTCCTTCTCGACACCGGCAGAAGTCACGGACGGGCTCGGCATCTACTACTCGGGGCTGTTCACCGGCAGCCCCGGGACGTGCGACAGCGGGGGCAAGTTCCGGGGCCAGCTACTCGGGCGCGACGCGGCGTGCGGCGTCTTCACCTACGCCGACGGCAGTACCGCGTACATGATCGTGTGGACCGACCCGGGCGGGACCATGCTGGCGCGGGCAGCCGACACCGACCCGGCCAAGGCGTGGCAGTGGTTCCAGGCCCATGACCCGTTCTGATCCGGCACATCAAGCAGCTACCTTTCACCGACACCACCGTGACTGGGGACATCATGGCGAGCAATGAGCCGGGCGATCCGTATCGGCGTCAGGACCCGTGGCAGCAGCAGCCGCCACCAGGTGGTTATCCGATGAACGAGCTGCCCGGTGCGGGTTTCAGCGTGCCGGGTGGTGGCGGCCCGAACCGTCCGCGCCGTTGGTGGCTGCTGGGCGTCCTCGTGGTCGCAGGTGTCGCCGTCCTGATAGCCGGGGTGGTCATCGCCGCCGTCGTGATCGGCGCCAACCGGCAACAACTGCCGAGCCAGGTCGCCGCGCCCTCCAGCAGCGCGCCGCCACCCAGCGCGGCCGACATCCCGCGGCCCGTCTCCGCGCCCGGCGGCGACGCCGCCGCCGACCAAGCCCTGTGGGACGCGCTGCGCGGCAACGGCGTGCAATGGTCGAAGTGCAGCTACGAGTCGCCGGAGAGCGCGGGGGCGCGCTCCTACCTGCTGTGCCAGACGCTGTCACCGGAGCTGACCGGGCTGAACTTCCTCGCGTTCTCGTCGGCAGGGGAGGTCACGACCGCAATGGACAACTACGCGGCCAGCGTCACCGGCGATCCCGGTACCTGCGACGTCGGAGGGAAGTCCCGGGGCCCGGTGCTCGGTCGCGACGTGGCGTGCGGCTACTTCGCCCATGACGACGGCAGCAGGTCATATGTGATCACCTGGACCGAGCCGGGCCGGACCGTCGTCGCCCAGACCATCGACGTCGACCCGGCCCGAGCGTGGCAGTGGTTCCAGTCCTACGACCCGTTCTGATCAGTACCCGCCGCGGCGAAGATTCTTTCGATCCGCTGTAACTGTCCCGCCGGCCGGCGCATCGATACCGATGACACCGCATCAACACGGCACATCGACTAGGAGATCAGGAAATGACCGAGAACTACGACACCAGCGGCACTGAGATCACCACCGAGCTCGCCGACCTGGACCAGGACGGCTACGCCGAGAGCCTCGTCGCGGACGCCGACGGGGACGGCGCGATCGACGTCGTGGCCTCCGACGTCGACGGCGACGGCAAGATCGACCAGGTGCTGTACGACACCAACGCCGACGGAATGGTCGACGCTGCCGAGTACGACACGAACGCCGATGGCTACACCGACCTGGTCGCCGTGGACACCAACGCAGACGGTGCCCCCGACCAGGTTGTGGCCGACACCGACTACGACGGCACACCGGACGCCGCGGCCGCCGACACCGACTTCGACGGTACGTTCGAGACCGAGGTCACGCCGGACGGGTCCACCGGCTCCGGCGGCGACATCTACCAGGTGCCTTCGGACAAGTCCCCGCAGGCCTGATCCTGGCGGTCGCGGGCCGATCGGGCCCCGAGGCGCGGCGGACACGACGTGGAGCAACGCGACGAACGCGCGGTCGGGTCCAGTCCAGCGGGATGGACCCTCGCCGACGCACTCGCCGAGGTGGCTCGAGCCGCCCCTGGCGGCGCGATCGCCCAACAGATCACGCGGCTGTTGGGCACGTCTCCCGGGCGTGCCGAGCTGGTCCACGCGGCGATCCGATTCCGGGACCAGCTCGCCGAGCGATATCCGCAGCTGGCCGCCGTGCTGGGCGACGCCCTGCGCCGCTCCGGAGTCACCGAGCTGCGTGCGGAAGGGGAGCGGTTCGACGTGACCCGGCACGACGCGGTGGGGACGGTTTCCGCGCCGGCCGCCGACCATCACGATCGGGTCGCGCAGACGGTACGCCTCGGCTATGCGGATGCCGAGGGTGTAGTCCGGTTGCCACAAGTCGTGGTCGGCCGGTTCGAGAGCACGCTCGAGGGCACCGAACAGGAGGTGGATCAGTGAGGAATCATCTCGCGGAGCGCGGTACGTGCCCGGTGGATCCACACCCGGACGCTGTTGACCGGCGCGTCCATCAGCCCGGCGGTCTGCTGATAGCTGAGGCCACCGACCCACAGCAGCAGCGCCTCGCGATGCTTGGCGGGGAGCTTCTCAAGGGCGCCCTGCACCGTCATCGACTCCACGAGCACGTCCGCGAACGGCGCCGCATCGGCGTCGCGCTGCCGGTCGGCCAGGCCGTCGTCGCTGTCCTCGAGTCGGCGCCCGCGTGCCCGGACCACACCCAGCGCGGCGTTCCGCGCGATGGCGTATACCCACGCGCCGAACGGGCTACGGCCTTCAAAGCGATGCAGGTTGCGCCAGACGGCGATCTGCGCCTCCTGCATCGCGTCGGCCGCGTCCGCGTGGTTGCCGGTCAGCCGCATGCAGAGCGCGTAGGTCCGGCGCTCGACGCCCTCCCACAGGGTTCGAAACGACCGTTCGTCACCGCCGAGCGCGGCCGCCACCAGGACGCCCTCCTCGGTGGCCTCCATGTCCGGTTCGGGGAACGGCTTGCCGACGGACATCGCGCTCCTGGGCTTGGCGGAGGACGGTTCGGTGATGTCTCGCGGCACTACAGCACATCGTTAACGGGCCGTCGAAACGAAGCGCGGGCGCGGTCATGAACGCCGACGACCCCGCCCGCACCGAGCTCGCCGAGCTGCTGCTCGACGACGTGCAGATGCCGCCCGACGCGGCGCGGGACGCGATGTTCGAGCGCACGTTCGCAGCCGAGCCGGGTGCGGGTGTGGAGCTCCTGCCCAGCGCCGCCGTGTTCGATCCAGCGTCCGACCATGCGGCGGACCCCGGTCCCGGAACATCCGACGAGGAACCCGAGGACGCCGACAGCGAGATCGGTGACGCCGAGGGCGGTGACGCCGAGGGCGGTGACGCCGACACCGGTGACGCCGACACCGGTGACGCCGACACCGGTGACGCCGACAGCGGTGACGCCGACGACTGGTCCGACCAGACCTATCCCGACCCGGATCCGCACGACGACGGCCTGCTGGCCGATGCCGGTGATCCGGCCGATCCGGCCGATCCGGCCGCCACCGGCGATCCCGGTGACGGCGCGGCGACCGACCACCCGGGCCCCGGTTTGTGAGCGGAGTCGAACCGGCCGCGGTGTTGCGGCAGATCTGCGTCGACGGAGCCGCCCGCGCTCGGGCGCCGGAGCTGACCGCCGAGCTGACCGCGATTGCCGGCCAGCTCGACCGACCGCTGCAGCTCGCGGTGGCCGGCGCGGTCAGCGTCGGCAAGTCGACATTGATCAACGCGGTGCTGCGGCGTCCGATAGCCCCGGCGGACGGTGGGGAGTGCACCCGCCTGGTCACCTGGTACGAGTCCGGTGTCGACGAGCGGGTGCTCGTCGAGTGCGTCGACGGGACACGCCGCGAGCTCCGCCTGGTCGACGGCCGGGTACCGGCGGAGCTCGGGGTTCCCGAGGCGGAGGTCGCGCGGCTGCGGGTGCGGCTCGACGACCCATGGCTGAAGGACCTGACCGTCATCGACACCCCGGGCGTCGACACCGTCAGCACCGAGAACGAGGAGGCCACCCGGCGACTGCTGTTCGGCGACTCCGCGGCCGAGCACGCGCAGGCCCTGCTCTACGTGCTGCGCTACGTGCAACGGTTCGACGCCGACACCCTGGAGGACTTCAGGGCCCTCTCGACGGCGTGTGGGATGACCGCGGTGAACACCGCCGCCGTGCTCACCCAGGTGGACCGTCGTGGCGACGACGCCGACCCGTGGCCCACCGCCCGCCGACTCGCCCGCAAGGCCACCACCGATCTCGCCGGCGTCGTGCTCGACGTGGTGCCGGTGGTCGGGCTGCTCGCCGAGACGGCGCGCGCCCGCCTGCTCGGTCCGGCCGAGGTGGCCGGTCTGCGGGAGCTCGCGTCCCTCGATCCGATCCTGCTCGACGATCTCCTGCTCGACCTCGACGAGTTCAGCAGCGACCCGGGCGGACCGGTCGACCTGCCGATCCGCCGCAGGCTGGTGGCGCTGCTGCACCGCTACGGCATCGGGGAGGCGGTCCGCCACCTGCGAGCGCACCCCGAGGTGAGCGCCGACGCGTTGCACCGGTGGCTTGCCGGCCGATCCGGATTCGGCTCCGACGCCGCTCCGGGCAGCCCGACGGTGACCTGGCAGGTCACGGTGGACGACCCGGAGCTGGTGCGGACCCTGGCCGAGGTGATGGACCGGTTCGCCCGCCACGCCGGTCAGCTGAAGGCGTTCGCCGCGCTACGGCGCCTTGCCCGGCTGCCCGACACCCCGGAGGACCGCGAGCTGCTGGCCGACATCCGCGCGGCGATCGACGAGAACCAGCCGGTCGCAGCCGGACTGCGCTCGCTGCGCATCCTGTTGGCCTGCGCCGCGGTCGGGCGTGGCCAGCTCCGCCTGGACGAGGCGATGACGGCCGAACTGATGACGATGGCCCGCGGCGACTATCCCGCCGCACAGCTCGGGCTGCCGCTCACCGCGTCGACGCCGGAGATCGTCGCCGCGGCGGGCGAGGCGTCGCGGCGCTGGCGCCGGGTCGCGCAGCTCGCCGGCCCTTCGGTGGGTGGCCACCGGGCGCGCGACGTGCTGGGCGTGCTCGAGGACATCGCCTGGGCGGCACAGGGCAGGGCCGAACCGCCACCCCGCTCCCCCAAGCCGCAGCCAGAGCCGGAGCCGGCGACGGCGCCGCAGCCGCAGTCGGAACCATCGTTCCGAACCCCGGACCGCGACCTGTTGAGCGGGCTGCTCGGCTCGCCCGTGCTGGGTGAAGCGGAGCGGGCCGCGGTCTCGGCGCTGCTCGGGGCGACCGACCTCCGCGCCGCGGTCGGGGCCGATCCGGGGTCGTCCCCGCTCGATGTGGCGACGCGGGCGGCCGAGCTTGCCGGCCACTTCCGCGCCCTGCAGCACCGGCCGCTGCGGCCGACGGACGTGCGTGCCGTGCGGGCGGTCTGCGACGTCTTCGAGTCGATCGCGCAAGAACTGCGCGCCGATCCACTGACCAGGCAGCGATGAGCGCCGGGAGCGCGGTCGTCGGGCAGGTACTGCGGCTCGCGAACGACGTGCATGGCCTGGCCCGCAGCGCGAACCGGGCGGACGTCAGCGGACCGCTGGCCGAGCAGGCCGAGCGCTGGAGTGACACGGTCGCCACCGTCGTGCTCGCCGGAGCGCAGAAGCGTGGCAAGAGCCGGCTGCTCAACGCTCTCGTCGGCTGGCCCGACCTGCTGCCGGTCGACGCCGACATCAGCACGAACTGCCAGGTGTCCTTGCGATACGGCAGCCCCGTACGGGCCCTCGTCCGTCGCAGCCGCGGCCCCGGGGCGGAGGACACCGAGACCGAGATCGACCCCGCCGAGCTCGCCGGGTACGCGTCCGTGCTGGGCGACCCCGCGGTGCTGCGCACCGTAAGCGGCGTGGACGTGACGATCGACGATCCGTTCCTGGACGGACTGCGGCTGGTCGACACCCCGGGCGTGGACAGCCTCACCCTCGGCCATCGGCACGCCACCATGGCGGCGCTCGCCAGGGCGGATGCGCTGCTGTTCGCGGTGAGCTCGCAGGACCAGCCGATCCTGCGCCATGAGCTGGAGTTCCTCGCCGAGGCCGCCGGCCGTATCCATGCCATCGCGTTCGTGCTGACCAAGGTCGAGGACTCGACGATCTGGCGTGAGCTGCTCGCCGAGAACCGGCAGCGCGTCGACCGCTTCGTCGGACCGGACGGTCCCGGGCTGGACCCGGCCGCCGCGAAGCGACTGCTCGACGCGCCGTGGCTGCCGGTGAGCGCGAAGCTCGGTGAGGCGGCGCTCACGCTCGCCGCGGCCGGCCACCCGGAGCGGGCGCAGGCCAGGCAGGAGCGCAGTGGACTGCCCGCGCTGCGCCGCTACGTCCGCCGCTGTGCGGACCGGCGCGAGCTGGTGCGCGCCGGCGGCGTGCTCGCCCTGACCGTCGCCGGCATCCGGGCGCTGGCCGCCACCGAGCAGGACCGGGTGGTCGGCGGTACCAGCAGCGTCGACGAGGTCGAGTTGCGCCGCGCCGGCATCGACTCCGCGATCGACGAACTGGCCGCGCTGAAGCGGGAGCGCCGGCGGCACAGCATCGACCACCAGTTGCTGGGGCGCCGACTGAGCAGCCGGGCCCGAGCCAGGCTGGAGGTGTACCGGCGTACCTACGAGCGGGAGATCGCCGTCCTCACCACCCCCGCAGCGATCAACCGGTTCGCCGAGACGCTGCCGGAGAGCCTCGATCGGAGCTTTGCGGCGGCATGGGAGGAGATCGCGGCCGACGTCGAGCAGACGCTGCGCGACGCGTTGCCCCGATACCTCGCCGGGATGGGGGTGAACCCGGCCGAGTTGGAGCCGGTCGCGCTCGAGGCGCCGCAGCTGCGGCCGGTCGAGCTGAACCGGGATGGGCCGGGTGCCAGGTTCGACGTGATCGGGGAAGGCTTGCCGGCCCTGATGATGGGCAGCGGCGCCGGTTTCATGGCCGCCCAGGGCCTGATCGCACTGGGCGTCCCGGTGCTGCTCCCGATCACGCTCGGGGCGTTACTGGCCGGAACGATCATGACCCACCGGCGGCGACTGGCCGCCGCGTCCCGGGACCGCGCGGCCCTGACCAAGGCACTCGCCGACGTGTTCGCGGTCGCCGCGAACGAGATGGGCCTGGCCGCCGAGCAGGCCGTCGCGCTGTGGCGGGCCAGGGCGGAGGAGGCGGTCGACGCGGCGCTCGGCAGCCGGCAACGGGAGCTCGACGCCCGTCGAAAGGAGCTCGCGAAGCTCGCCTCGCTGGATGCCGAGCGGCGCAAGCGCGCCGCCGCCGCAGCGGAGCAGCAACTCCGAACGCTCGGCGACTGCACCGAGCGAGCCACCGAACTCGCGCGCGAGGTCGCGGCCGCGCTCCGGGAGACGGACCAGGGCTAGGACGTGTCCCGTGGCCGAGTCAACCCGCCAGCCGCACGAGGCGCCCCGGCTGCCGGCGAGCGTCGCCGGGGGGCGAGTCCGGGGCGTGCACGGCGAGGACGGCCGGACCGAACCGCCCGATCGGTTCGAGCCAACCCTCGGCCGATGCGACCACCCGCGACCCGCCGGGATCGGCCAGCACCAGGTGCGAGCCACCCGCGCCGTCGCCCGCACCGACCCAGATTCTGCTCGCCGTCGACCCGTATCCGCGGCGCCTCGTCCGGCCGAACCGAGGTCAGAGAGCCGAGCAACGAGGGCCAGCCGCCCAGGTCTCGGCGCCGTCCCTGGTCGAGCACGTGCAGCGAAAGCCCGGCCCCGGGCAGGGTCTGCTCGACGGCCACGCCGTAGGCCCACCGCCCGGCCCGGACCCACCGGGCTGCTCCGGCGACCGGCCGGCCACGGAACAACCGCCGGTCCCGCTCCAGGCGAGGATCGCCGAAGGTCTCCAACCCGACGCTGGTGGACAGCAGCCACGGATGGATCTGGTCGAAGCTCAGAATCTGATGCACCCAGACCGTGTCGGCGCCGCGCACCCGCTGTTCCGCGATCGGGCTGAAGGCTCCGGCCGGTCCGATCAGCCCGATCAACTGATGCGGTCCGCTCGGCACATCACGTCGGCGTCGTCGGGACCCGTGCTCTGCATGGAGCCGGCCGATGACCATCGCGCACGACGAACCGTCGCCGGCGGCGGCCGGAACGCCGGTAGTGGGTGCACTCGGGTCGAGCAGCCGTCGCTGCCGCCCGTCCTCGTCGATGTACCAGTACGCGACCGGGCCGAGCAGCACCGGCCGGCCGGGCGGACCCGCCGGACCCCACCCGAGCCGCAGCACCTGCACGGCCAGCTCCCCGACCTCTCCCCACGGAATCCCCAGGTCCCGGGCGACCGGGCGGGTGGTCGGTGAGCGCAGCAACACCCAGGCCAGCTCACGGTCGGCGATCAGGACCGGATCGGGGCCTGCCGGTAGGCCGACCGTGTAGCGGACCGCCAGGTCGACGCCCAACACATGGCAGCGCGCACCGCGCTCATCGCGCTCGGCGACGACCACCCCCGCGTCCGAGAGCGCCCAGCCGCTGAGCTGCCCGAACACGATCTCCCGCTCGATCCGCCCCGACCCGGGATCGAACCGGGCGATCCGATGTGGACCGGTGGGCCCGTCCGGGACGGACCAGGTGTAGATCGCACCCGCGGCCGGCCGGGCGTCCAACACCTCGTCGACGAGCGTCTCGAAAGGCGCTGGCGCTGAGGGCGGGGGTGTGGGTGGCGGTGGCTCTGACCTCCTCCAGCAGCCGACGCATCCCACAGCGCGCGGCGCCCATCGCGACGACGGTCTTCGGGTCCTTCCAGGTCCGGACCAGACCGTCGTAGCTGCCCCGCAGGGTCTGCTCGACCAACGGGGTGCGGCTGGCACCTCCGGTGAGAAACACCCCGCGGAGCTCGCCGCCGGCGACCTCGATGGTCTCGTCGAGCAGTCGCAGGGTGCGGCGGATGTCGCCACCGATCAGCTGCTCGAGCTCGGCCCGGCTCAGCGCGACGTCGGTGTCCGCACCGGGTATGTACTGGCTCGCCGTCTCGTACTCGGACAGCGACTCCTTGGCGATCCGCGCCTCGCTGAGCAGGTCGGTCGCCGCGGCGAGCCAACGGCGATCCGGGTTCGACTGGACGTCTCGCCACCAGTCGGGTGCGGCGTGTTCCAGCTGCGCACCGAAGTGCTGGTAGACGAGCTGGTCGAACGCCTCGCCGCCGATCTCGGGATCCCCGCCAGGCCGGCCGACCACGCGGAACGCCTCCCGGTCCGCGGTCAGCACGGCCGTGTCGAACGTGCCGCCGCCCAGGTCGTAGACGGCGACCTGGCCGGTCCGGCCGTCATCGGGCTGACCGCGATCGTGCACGTAGTGCACGGCCGCGGCCACCGGCTCGGCCAGCAGCGCGACCTCGGTGTCGGGCAGCACGCGTTGGGCGGCCTCGCGCAGCACGCCGCGCTGCGCGTCGGTCCAGGCGACCGGATGGGTGAGGACGATCATGGCGGGCTCGGTGCCGTCCTGGTGGCGCCGCGCCTCGTGTGCGAAGAGCTCGAGCAGCGCGGCCAGCGCGTCCACCGCGGTGACGGACTGGCCGCCGAGCAACATCGGCGCCCTGCCCACGTAGCGCTTGGGGTTGCGCTCGGCGCGGTCCGGCAGGCGGCCGATCGTGCGCTGGGCGTAGGCGCCGGCGAGCAGCCGTCCCTCTTCGGTCAGCACCACTGTCGACGGCATCCGCCGGTCGCCGCCGACCTCAAGCAGCTCCACGCGGTCGTCGGCCCCAACGGCACCGGCCGAGAAGCTCGTGCCGAGGTCGACGCCGAGGACCCATCGCCTCACCGGCCACCCCGTGGCACACCGGTCGGCCGTGCGGCCATCACGTCAGCTCCCCCGTCGATCGGGCCCCCGACCCATCGGCGGAGTGTAGAGACAGCGGCGAGCGCCCCGAAAGCATCCGGGCGCGCACGCCGAGATCGCGAGGCGCTGATCACCAGCGAGCCCGTGTAAACACGGCCTATTCCGCAATGAGCGTGCTCATTGCGGGTTGTACCGGCCGTGACGCACGAATGAGCGGGCTCATTGCGGCGTTGGCTGTGGCCTGCTCACCGGGTCGGTAGGGTCGATTCGTGGCACAGGCAGGCGAGCGGCGTTCGGCCGAACAGACGGCAACGACCCAGGAGTGGAAGCCGGGGCAGGACTGTCAGGCAGTGGCCACGGCCAGACTGCTGGGCCAGAAGCCGGCGAACATCCACCACCCGACCTGGGCGGTCGTCGGCACGCTCGGCGACAGCATCTGCTACGCGGGCGTCCCGGCGAAGGTCGACGCCGTGCAGCGCGCGGTGAGCGAGCGCATCGTCGACAAGGACCTCCCGGCGCGACTGGTGCCACCGATCTACTCCGGTGGCATCTCCGACGGGCAGCGCAACGGGACACCGCAGATGCGGTACTCGCTGATCGGCCGCGAGACCACCAACGACGGCATCTCGCTGCACCTGGAGGGCAGCGATGTGCGCGCCGTCATCGCGGTGGTGGCCTGCGACAAGCCCCCGGTGGGCACCCTCGCCGCGCTTCTGGAACACAATGCGTCCGCGGTCTTGCTCTCTGACGGCTCCATCCGGCCCGGAATCGACCCGGTCACCGGGGAGACGATCGACATCATCAGCTGCTTCCAGGTGGCCGGCGACCCGGACCAGGCGAAGCGCGAGCGATACGCCCAGCATGCCTGCCCCGGATACGGCAGCTGCGGTGGGATGTTCACCTACAACACGATGCAGTCCTTCATTGCGACGCTGGGCATGGAACCGGTGCACATGGTGTCGCCGGCCGCGGAGGACGAGCGCCGGCTGACCGAGTTCCCGAGCCAGCTGGTCGACTGCCTGCAGACGATGATCGATCGCGACATCCGTCCGCGCGACATCGTCACGCCGGCGTCGTTGCGCAACGCGACGCTGGTCGCCGTCGCGCTCGGCGGTTCGACGAACGTGCTGCTGCACGCCCCCGAGATCGCCAGGGCCGCCGGCATCGACTTCTGGTCACAGGTGATGAGCCAGCGGGAGTTCAACGACTACTCGCGCTCGATCCCGGTGCTGGTGGACGCACGCCCGTTCGGCAGGTACTCGATGGTCGACATCGACGCGAACGGCGGGTTGCAGGTCGTCCTCAAGGAACTGCTGGATGGCGGTGTGCTGGACGGCGACTGCCTGACCTGCACCGGTGAGACGCTCCGCGAGCAGGTCGAGCGGCTCGACCCACCGGCGCCGGACGGCGACGTGATCCGTTCGCTGCGCGCCCCGTTCAAGCCTTCCGGCGGGCTGCGGCTGCTCGCCGGCAACCTCGCCCCGGGCGGCGGCGCGGTGATCAAGGTCGCCGGCGTCGAAGGCGGCGTCGAGGACGGCCGGTTCGTCGGCCCGGCCCGGGTCTTCGACAGCGAACGGGCGCTGTTGGACGCCCTGGCGAACCACCCCGAGCAGTTCCGGGACAAGGACATGGTGGTGATCCGGTACGAGGGGCCGCGCGGCGCGCCGGGGATGCCCGAGATGCTCGACCCCACGTCCCGCATCACCGCGCTCTGCCGGGCGCGCAACATCACCGTCGCGCTGATGACCGATGCCCGCTTCTCCGGTGGCTCGGTCGGGCTGGTGATCGGCCACGTCGGCCCCGAGGCTGCCGTCGGCGGCCCGATCGCCCTGGTTGAGAACGGCGACACCATCGTCGTGGACCTCAACACCGACAGCCTCGAGTGCGTCGAGCTCGACGACCCGGACACCCGGCAAGGTCGGCTCGCGCAGTGGCGTCAGGCCGCCGAGGCGAACGGCGGTACCCACCCGCTGGTGCGACCGGCCGACGGGCGCCTGCTCCGTCGCATGCGTGCCTTGGCCTCCCCCGCGCTGCAGGGCGCCGGCATGTTCGACCCGGTCGGGGTGACGACCGCACGGCCGTAGCCGTGCTCAACCTGCTGCAGTACAGCCAGCTGCGGCTGCTCGTCGAGCTGGACCTGGGTTCGTCGACCGACCGTGCCGCGCTCGAGGCGGCGGCCGCCGAGGCACTCGGCGGCGAGTGGGCGGCGCGACGGCTGTTCCCGCGCCGGCGCCGGCCGGACCTCGCGCGCCACTGGACGCTGACCGGACAGCTCCCGGTCAGCCCGCCCGGGCTCACCCCGGCCCTGGCCTACGACGCCGCCGGCGCGCTCGCCGAGCGCCTGCACACGGTCGTCGAGCCGGACCTGCCCTCCAGCGCGTTCAGTGGCGGCGGGCGCGCTCAGCACCTGCCGGGCTCGGCCGGCAAGGACTGGGCCCTGCGGGCGATCGGCGCGCTCGCCGCCCAGCAGCGTCCCCCGCAGCCCGGCGGCGCACCGAGGGGCCGGGGGATCCGTATCGGCCACATCGACACCGGGTACTCCGACCACCCCGAGCTGGCCGGGATGATCGACCCGGCCCGCGGCTTCGACTTCGTCGACGACGACAACGACGCCAGGGATCCGCTCTACGACATCCCGTGGTGGCCACTGGACACCCCGGGACACGGCACCGCCACCGGCAGCGTGATCGCCAGCCGGGCGAGTGCGGAGATCCTGGGCGTGGCGCCGGAGGCCGACCTGGTCCCGATCCGCGCGGTGACCAGCGTCGTGCAGGTGTTCGACGGCGACGTGGCGCGCTCGGTCGACCACGCTCGCCGGGTCGGCTGCGACGTGATCACGATGAGCCTCGGTGGACGCGGGTTCGCCGGGCTGCGGGCGGCGATCGCGGCGGCCGTCGCCGAGGGCCGGATCGTGATGGCCGCGGCCGGGAACTTCGTCGGGTTCGTGGTGGCGCCCGCGGTGTACCCGGAGTGCCTGGCGGTCGCCGCCAGCAACGCCGCCAGCGAACCGTCGAGCGGCTCGTCGCGCGGCGACGCCGTGGACATCAGCGCTCCCGGGGAGAGCGTGTGGGTCGCCGCGATCGACGTCGGCGCCCGGCCGCCGCGCTTCTTCGCCGACCGCGCAGACGGCACGTCCTTCTCCGTCGCGCTGCTCGCCGGCGTGGCGGCGCTGTGGCTGGCGCACCACGGGCCGAGCGCGATCAGGCGGCAGTTCGGGACGGCCAACGTCCAGTCGGCCTTCCTCGAGATGGTGCGGCAGACCTGCCAGACGCCCGCCGGCTGGGACACCGCCCAGTTCGGCGCCGGGATCGTCGACGCGGACGCGCTGCTGGCAGCCGACCTGACCGCGCCGCGGCTGGCGGAGGCACCCGCTCCGGCGCCGGACTTCGACCCGCTACGCCGGATCACCGCGGCGTACACCGAGCGGCCGCCCACCGAGGTCGCGGACGCCCTCGCGGCCCGGTTCGGCGTACCGCGATCCGAGCTGGACGCGGTGCTGCGGCGGCAGTCGAGCGAACTGGTGTACCTGCTCGGCGAGAACCCGGACCGGGCCGCCGAGCTGCTCGACCTGGACGGCGCGGGCGCGCCGGCGGCGGCGCTGCGAGCCGAGCTGCCGGAGATCTCCCGCAAGCTGGCCGCCGAGCTGGCCTGATCCGGGGTGCGGCCGCCCTCCGCGATGTGCGGCCGCTGGTCACATCTCGGGCGGCGGCTGCGGCCCAGGATCGTCCAGGAACGGCGGGATGATCGCCAGCAGCAGCTCGTGGCGGTCCAGCATGCCGGAGCCGGGCGGGATGAAGTGCGTGGTCCCGGGCAGGATCGCCAGCCGGGCCTTCGAGATGCCGGACAGGTCGCCCATCCCGCCGCCGCCCAGCAGCCGGAACATCTCGACGGCGTGCTCGGCCCGGACCACGTCAGCGTCCCCGATGATGATCAGGCTCGGGGCGGTGATCCGCTGGACGTCCGCGGACCAGTCGAACGGCGTCAGGTCCAGCGTCTTGAGCTTCTCCACCAGCACCGGGAAGTGGTCCGGATCGGGGGCGACCTGCTGGTAGGTCGACTCGAACGGCGAGCCGGCGAACATCTCCGGCGTGATGCTCGGCACCATGTCGATCATCACCTGCTGCATCCCGTCGTAGGCGTAGCCCGCCGAGATCACCACCAGCGCCCGGATCAGACCGGGATGGCGGATCGCGAACTGAACGGCGGCGCCGCCACCCATGCTGAAGCCGACCACGTCGGCCTGCTCGACGCCGAGGTGGGCGAGCAGGGCGGCCGCGTCGTCGGCGATGCCCTGGTAGCTGATCGGCCGGTCGGCGTCGGTGGTGCGGCCGTGCGCCTGCGGGTCGAAGGCGATGACCTTGCGGTGCGCGGCCAGGTCGGGCAGCAACGGCCCGAAGTCACCGGTGGTCATGTAGGCGCCGTTCAGCAGCAGCACCGGGGCACCGGCGTCCGCTCGCTCGACGCCGTAGACCTCGTAGTACATCCGGAGCCCGTTGACCTCTGCATACCCGGTCTGCGGGACGGCGGTCGCGGTATCGGTCACGTCGGTTCCCTCCTTGGTTTGGCAAGCTCGATACCGATGACAACACACCCGGCTCTGGCCCACGACAACCGCGGGTCGGACGCCACTGGCGTCGCGCCCGCGCGGGTGACCCGGTGATCGACCGGCGGAGCCTGCTGCGCGGCGGCGCCGCGGGGCTGGGGGCGCTGCTCGTCGGCGCAGCGCTGCCGGGGTGCAGCGGCGGCGGGTCGGCGGATCCGTTCACGCTCGGGGTGGCCTCCGGTGAACCGAGCGCGTCCGGGCTCGTGCTGTGGACCAGGCTCGCGCCCGAGCCGCTGGCCGAGGACGGGCTCGGCGGGATGGGCCAGGGCCCGGTCGCGGTGGACTGGGAGCTGGCCACCGACGAACGGTTCCGCACGGTCGAACGGCGCGGGACCGAGACGGCGCTGCCGGAGTCGGCGCACAGCGTGCACGTCGAGCTCGACGGGCTGGCGCCCGGCCGGGAGTACTTCTACCGGTTCCGCACCGGGACGCACGAGTCCCCGGTCGGCCGGACCCGCACCGCGCCCGATCCGGCCACGGCCCCCGGGCCGCTCACGATGTGCGTCGCCTCGTGCGCGCAGTACGAGCACGGCTTCTACACGGCCTACCGCCACCTCGCCGACGAGCACCCGGACCTCGTGCTGCACCTCGGCGACTACACCTACGAGGAAGCCGCCGGCGCCTACGTGGCCCCCGGCGGCAACGTCCGCGAACACGCCGGCCCGGAGACCGTCACGCTGGCCGACTACCGGCAGCGGCACGCCCAGTACAAGGCCGACCCGGACCTGCAGGCCGCGCACGCCGCCGCACCGTGGCTGGTGGTGTGGGACGACCACGAGCTGGACGACGACTGGGCCGACGAGACACCATCCGATCCGCAGCCCGACTTCCCGGCCCGGCGCGCGGCCTCCTTCCAGGCGTTCTACGAGAACATGCCGCTGCGGCGCGCCTCGGCGCCACGCGGGATCGACCTGCAGCTGTACCGGCGGGTCGACTGGGGCAACCTGGCCAGCTTCTTCATGCTCGACACCCGGCAGTACCGCGGTGATCAACCGTGCCGGGGTCGGATCCGCTTCGACTGCCCCGAGCGGACCGACCCGAGCCGGTCGATACTCGGCGCGGAGCAGGAGTCGTGGCTGCTGGACGGGCTGCGCGGCTCGGGTGCCCGCTGGAACCTGCTCGGCCAGCAGGTGTTCTTCGCCCAGGTCGACCTGCGCGCCGGGGCCGGGCGCGCGTTCAGCAAGGACTCGTGGGACGGCTACCCCGGCAGCCGGGACCGGATCGTCGCCGCACTCCGGCAGGCTCCGGCGCGGAACACCGTGGTGCTCACCGGCGACACACACCGGCACTTCGCGGCGGAGATCACCGAGCGCTTCGACGAGCCGGCCGCGCCGGCCGTCGCCACCGAGCTGGTGTCCAGCTCGATCAGCTCGGACGGCGACGGTTCGGACGACCAGACGCCGGCGGCTCCGCTGCTGGCCGACAACCCGCACATCAAGCTGCACCTCAACCGGCGCGGCTACGTCCGGGCGCAGGTCCAGGACGGCGAGATCCGGGCCGACTTCCGGGTCCTGCCCTACGTCTCACGGCCCGGCGCGCCGGTACAGACCGGCGCCTCGTTCGTGATCGAGAACGGCCGGCCGGCGCTCAACCCCGGGTGAGCGGGTCCGGGACGGTCAGGTCAGGTCGTCGAACTCGCCGGCCTTGGCGCCGGAGATCCAGGCCTGCATCTCGGCGCGGGTGAACAGCACGACGCCGTCCTCGGGGTGGTTGCTGTTGCGGACCGCGACGCGACCGTCCGGGAGCGGGGCGACCTCGACACAGTTGCCGTTGTTGTTGCTGAAGCTGCTGGTGCGCCACCGGGCGGTGGCGAGATCAGGGGCGGCCACGGTGAGCCTCCTGCGGTCATGGCGTGATCATCGACTGGATCAGAGCGGTAGGCGGACCGTTCTGCGGGCGCGGGTCCAGGACAGCGGTGCAGGACCGGCGCGTGGTTCATGGTAGAACCGGCGGCCGGCGCTGCACCCCGCTCCAGGGGGTCCGGGAGGGTGCGGGTCAGGTCAGGTCGTCGAACTCGCCGGCCTTGGCGCCGGCGATCCAGGCCTGCATCTCGGCGCGGGTGAACAGCACGACGCCGTCCTCGGGGTGGTTGCTGTTGCGGACCGCGACACGGCCGTCCGGGAGCGGGGCGACCTCGACGCAGCTGCCGTTGTTGCCGCTGAAACTGCTGATGCGCCACCGGGCGGTGGCGAGATTCGGGGTGGCCACGGTGAGCCTCCTGCGGTCATGACGTGATCATCGACTGGATCAGCGCAACGGACCGCTCCGGGCCGAGGGCGACCCGCTGCAAATTGTCCTTGACCATCGTATACGTGCGGACCTGGTCCGGATCCTGCAGGTAGACCGCGCCGTCCTGCAGCTCGACATAGCCGATCGGGCGCACCGAGTCGAAGTCCAGCAGCACGAACTGGCCGGTCAGCGCGGTGTGCGGCCCGTCCTCCGGGCGGACCACCTGGATCGTCACGGTCGGCAGGGCAGCCAGCTCGACGAGGTGTCGCAGCTGCTCCTGGCGCATCTGAGGCGTGCCGACCGCCAGTCGCAGCGCGCCCTCGGTGAGCACCGCGTGGGCCCGCAGCGGCCGGTCCGGGTCGGTGAGCCGGCGGGTGCGAGCCATCCGGAAGCCGACGAAGCGCTCGCCATGGTCGGCCCGCACCCGTGGGGAGTCGGCGGTGACCGCCGCGGCGTAGTCCTCGGTCTGCAGCAGGCCGGGGATCACGATCGGCTCGAACACGAACTCGCTTACCGCCAGGCCCTCCAGCCCGACGAACGTCTTGAACCAGTCCGGCACCACCTGCGCCCACGGCGCCCACCAGGTGGCCTCGTCGGCCCGCCCGGTGAGCGAGGTCAGCCGGTCGATGTCGCGCTGCTCGGCGCCGTAGGCGGCCAGCAGGACGGCGATGTCGTCCGGGTCCTGGGCCTGCCGACCGGTCTCCAGGTGGCCGAGCTTGGGCTTGCTGATCCCGGTCAGCGCGCTCGCCTCGGTCAGCGTGAGCCTGGCCTGGTTGCGGTACCGGGCGAGCTCCACGCCGATCAGCCAGCGCAGCGCGCCGGGGTGCCCATACGGGACCATTACCGTCTGTCCCTTCCTATCCTGATACGTATCATGCTACGGTCATATCCACGTTGAGTGACACACACCATACCGCGTAGCACGCACACCACGGGAGACACTGTGATCACCTGGCCCCGGCGCGTCGCAACCCACCGCGACCGGATCGGGCGGCACCGGGCCGGACGGACCGCCGACACCCCGCTGTCGCAGCTACTGCGCCGGACCGACGCGTGCCGCCGGCCCGGTGCCCGGTGACCGGCGAACCCACCGACCAGGTCCACGGGGTGGCCCGGATCCTCGCCGCCGGCGACCCGTGCTCGTGGCGGCGGCTGCAGGCCGAGCACATCGCCGACCGCACCGGTCACTGCCGTTCGTGCCACCGCTACTCCGCGGGCTCACCGGTCTGGCCGTGCCGGCTACGGGCGATCGCCGACGAGGCCGAGCGGCTGGCGGCGATCAGCCGACCCCGCGCACGTCGCATCGACCGCCACCCGTGAAGCCGGCGGGACCGGTGGCGCCGTCCGGGCCCCTTGACCGCCACCGGTCCCGCCATCCACCGACCGCAGCCCCGACGAACGGCACTCTCGTGCAATAGGGCCGTACAACAGCGCCGTTGATCAGAGGGCATCGCCGTACGACAGCGCCGTTGATCAGAGGCGCTCGCCGCTCCACGGGTCCTCGTGATCATCGCGCCACTCCGCAACGAACGGCACTTTCGTGCAATAGGGCCGTACACAGGCGCCATTCACCCCGACGGCGGCGTGATCAACCGCCCGAGTCGGGCCTGCGGACGGGATACGTCAGGTGGAGGACCCGGTCGCCCTCGACGATCGACGGGTCCTCCAGCAGCAGCGGGCCGGCGGCGAAGTCGCCGAAGAAACGGCGGCCCTTGCCGAACACGACCGGCACCAGGCCCACCTCGACCTCGTCGACCAGGCCGGCCGCGAGCGCCTGACCACCGATGTCGCCGGCGGTCAGCGAGACGTTCCGATCCCCGGCGAACGCGGTGGCCTGCTCGATCGCGGAGCGGACACCGTCGGTGACGAAGGTGAACGGCGCGTCCGGGAACGGCCAGTCGGTCGGGGCCTGGTGAGTCACCACGAACACGTGGTCGCCGACCGCGGGCACCCCGTTCCAGCCGTTCGTGATGTCGAACAGCCGCCGTCCGATCACCACCGCGCCGACGGTCGGCCAGCTCGACCGGAGGTGCGCTGCGCTCGCCGCCGACACTCGGAACACCCGGTCCGGGTCGGTACCGGTGACCTCGACCTCCCCGTTGCCGTACCAGTCGAACAGCGGCCCCACGGCGTCGTCGAGGTCGGCGATGTACCCGTCCAGCGAAACCGTCGCCGCCATGATCACCTTGCCCATGTCGCTCCCTTCTCGTGTGACGTCACGATGCCGGACGCCTACATCGAGAACGTCGAACACGGCGGGCGAGCTTCGACATTTCCGTGCCGGGCGGTGCCGGCTGCCGCGTCAATCGTGCTCAGGCGACCGGGTCGCGCGGGTTGGGTCGGGCGACGATGAGCGGGTCGACCGGCGTGAACGGGAACTCCGGAAGATCACGCTCCGGGACGTCGAAGCTCGCCGCGAGGACCTCGCGGGAGAACGCCGACGCGGTGGCCCGGTACCCGATGTCGCCGGGCGTGGGCTGGTCGAAGAAGATCAGGAAGCTGATGTCGTCGGAGCCGAGCACCTCGATGTGGTGCGGGTAGGCGCGCGGCACGAAGTAGACGTCGCCCGGGCCGAGCTCGTACTCGTCGAGGGTGCCGTCCGGGTCGCACTCAGGTCCGGCCTGGTACCGGTGCCGAGGTGTGCTGCCGGACGAAGTCGGCGATCACCGCTGCGACCTCGGCCGGGTGTGTGAACGGGGCGAGGTGGTCGACGACCCGGGATGGTCATGGTCTGCGCGTGCGGCACCAACTCGGACAGGATGTCCACGTTCTCGACGAAGAACGGTCGGGTGTCGGCGCCGCGGAAGATGAGCGTCGGCGCGGCTGACGGCGGCGCCCTCGGCCGGCCCGAACGTCCACTCCCGGAGGGCAGGCAGCTCGTCGGCGAAGAAGTACGCGGACTCGCGTTCCGCCTCGGCGAGGGCCCTGTCGCCGAGCCCCGCACGCAGGCCGGCGCGGTAGCCGTCCCCGCCGACGCCGCGCAGGAAGACGTCGAACGCCCGTACCACGTCCCCCTCGGCGGCGGCCCTCATGGCCGGCGCGACGTAGCTCGACGCGTACTGCTCGCGCACCGGGCCGGACGGTTTGGCCGGCTCGAACATGATCAGGCTCGCGACGAGCCCCGGTTCGTCAAGGGCGGCCTGCATCCCGATGCAGCAGCTGGATGACTGCCCCACCCAGTGCGCCCGCTCGACGCCCAGCTCACGGAGCAGGCGACCGCAGGCCGCGGCGTGATCGGCGATGCTGCGGCGCCCGCCGGGTGCCGGGTTGGGTCCGTAGCCGGGCCGGATCGGCCGGATCACCCGGAAGCCGTCCAGCTCGGGCGCGTGGAACATCGGAGCGAACCAGGCGCTGTGCACGCCGGCGTGGACGAGGTAGATCACCTCGCCGGCACCGCGCTCCTCGTACTCGAGGTCGGCGAGGATTTCCACAATAGTCTCCCCTGATCGATTCCAGTGTCAGTCGAATCAATCCATGCAGGGTAGGGTCCTCCTCGTGACCGGCACTGTCAACGGGCGTCGCAGGTACCGCTCGCCGCTGCGCGCCGAGCAGGCGACGGCCACCCGGCGGCGCACCCTTGCCGCGGCTCGCGAGCTCTTCCTGGCCAACGGGTACGGCGGCACGACCGTCGCCGCGATCGCCGAGGCCGCCGGGGTCTCCGCCGACACGATCTACGTGTCGCTCGGCGGGAAGCGCGGGCTGCTGGAGGGCGTGGTCTCGCAGGCGAGGTTCGACCCGGACGACCCGGTGCAACGTGATCAGCAGCAGCGCCGGGAGGAGATCGCCAACCTGTCGGACGCCCATCAGCGGCTGCGTCGGCTGGTCGCCCTCAGCTGCGAGACCCTGGCCAGGACGAGCCCGGTGCACGCCGTCATCAGGGGTGCCGCCGACGGTCACCCGTTCGCCGCGGACCTTTTCGGCCGGATGCTGCAGCGGCGCATCGAGGTCCAGTCGGAGAACCTTCGGACCTATCTCGACGGAGCATTGCGCGACGGGCTGACCCAGGCGGAGGCGGCCGAGCGCTACAGCGCGCTGCTCAGTCCCGAGCTCTACCAGTTGGTAACCGTCGAACGTGGATGGTCGCCCCAGCGGTACGAGTCGTGGGTGGTCGACATCCTGGACCGGGATCTGCTGGCATGACGGGCGCATCGGCGGACCAGCGAGGATCGTGGTCGTGACGCGGTGCGGCCGGGCCGCGTCGGCGGTCGTGCTTGTGCTTGTCGTCGCGGCCGTCGCCGCCGGGTGCGCCGCCCGGGCCCCTGACCCGCAGCGCCATCCGTTGCCGCGACTGCCGGGCCTGGGCTCGGTGGTGCTGCCCGGCGAGTTCGTGGCATACGACGATCCCACCGCGCCCTACGCCTCCCGGCATCCCATCCATGTCGACAGCTCGTTCTTCGAGCGCGACCCATCCAACGATCTCGGCGGGAACCACCACTGCGGCGCGCAGATCACCGTCTCGCCGTACGACCCGCAGATCGCCACGCCCGCCGGCCACGCGAAGGAGCTCGGCACCAAGCTGTGCGACGCCGACTGGTTCGCCACCCAGTTCGACGAGTCCTGGCGGCTGCGTGACCCCGCAGATCCGAACCTCTGGACCCTGGAGTTCCCTTACACCGAGGTCGGCTGGTTCGGCGTGAGCAACACGCCGGCCTCTGCTGTTGTGCTGTTCGTGCCCGAGCGGGGGTTCACGGTCGGAGTGTGGGCGAAGCAGGACGTCTACTCGCTGGACGAGGCGGTCGCGCTGGCCCGGGACGTGGCCAGATCGGTGGGGTGAGCCCGCATCGGCGGCGCATACGTCGGTCCACAACCAGCAGCGCATTCGCCTGCGTACCGACCAGCAGCACACCTACCAGCCAGTGACCTTCGATGAGCCCATCTCGTCGATGGCGCCGTCCAATGCCTACGCCGGCTGCGCCCGACCGGTCCTTGCGGCCCGCGGGGAGGTGCGGGCGCGCAGGTGTACCCGTTCGCCCTGTGGGCCGAAGATGCTCAGCAGCTCCAGCGGGCCGTCGCCGGCGTTGCCGATCCCGTGCGGGACCCGGGTGTCGAACTCGGCCGCCTCACCGGCGTGCAGCACGAACTCCCGCTCCCCCAGCGCGAGTCGCAACGCGCCGGAGATGACGTAGAGCCACTCGTAGCCGTCGTGGGTGCCAAGCTCGAGGGGCTCCGGCGGGCGCCGGTCAGCGGGCACGAGCTGCTTGAAGACGTTCACCCCGCCCGGGTTGCGGCTCAACGGCACCCACGTGCTGCCGTTCCGGGTGACCGGGCGGGGATGGATGCGCGGGTCGCCGGTGGCCGGGGCGCCGACGAGCTCGTCGAGCGGAACGCGGTGCGCGCGGGCCAGCGGCAACAGCAGCTCGAGGGTGGGTCGGCGCCGCCCGGACTCCAGCCGGGACAGCGTGCTGACCGAGATCCCGGTGCTCTCGGCGAGGTGCTCCAGGGTGGCGCCCCGCTGTTTGCGCAGGGCACGCAGCCGGGGACCTACCGCGGTCAGCACGGTGCGCAGCTCGTCGGCCATGCCGCTGACTTTGCCATACCGGCAAGCTGAACTTGCCATCCGCGCCGCGACGGTCGCAGGCTGGCGGCATGACCGACACAGGGCCGGCGCGGCCGGAGCTCGACGTGGTGGTGGTGGGCGGTGGACTAGCCGGGCTCGGCGCGGCACTGGTGCTGGGGCGGGCGCGTCGCTCGGTGCTCGTGGTCGACGCCGGTCAGCCGCGCAACGGACCGGCCGATCACGCGCACGGCTACCTGACCCGCGACGGCGCCTCCCCGTTGGAGCTGCTGTCCGCCGGGCGCGGTGAGGTCCTTGCCTACGGCGCCGAGATCGTCGCGGGCACGGTCAGCTCGATCGGCCGGCTGAGCAGCGGCGGGTTCCGGGTCGCGGCCTCGGACGGGGCCGGCTGGGACGCCCGTCGGGTGCTGGTGACGACCGGTCTGGTCGACGAGCTCCCCGACATCCCGGGGCTGCGGGAACGCTGGGGACGCGACGTCGTGCACTGCCCGTACTGCTTCGGCTGGGAGCTTCGTGACGAACCGCTGGGGGTGCTGGCCGACGGCCCGCACGCCGTCGCGCAGGCGTTGATGTGGAGCCAGTGGAGCCGCGACATCGTGCTCTTCCGGCACACCGAGCCGGCGCCGACCGGCGAGCAGGCCGAGCAGCTGGCCGCCCGCGGGGTCGACGTGATCGACGGCGAGGTCGCAGCCGTCGAAGTCATCGAGGACCGGCTCAGCGGCGTGCGGCTGCGGTCGGGGCGGCTCGTCCGGCGGCGGGCGCTCGTGATCGGCCCTCGGTTCGTCGCCCGGCACGCGGTGCTGGACGACCTCGGCGTCACCGTCGCCGAGCACCCCCGCGGGATCGGCTGCCAGGTAGCGGCGGACGCCACCGGGCTCACCGCGGTGGCAGGGGTGTACGTCGCGGGCAACGTCGCCGACGTGACCGCGGGCGTGCTGCAGGCCGCCGCTGCCGGCGTCACGGCTGCGGTTGCTATCAACGCCGACCTGATCGCCGAGGACACCGCCGACGCCGTGGCCGCGACGCGCCGGGTTGCGGCCAGCGCCAGCTGAGCGAAGTGCCCGGCGGGCACCAGCGATGAGCGGCCCGGCGCGGACCGGTCTACCGTCCGGAACCCGTTTCGAACTCCGGAGGTTTGCCATGTCCCGCGTGCAGCTCGTCCTCGACTGCTACCGCGCGTACGAGTCCGGCGATCGCAGTGTCGTCGAACGGCTGCTGACCGACGACTTCGTGTTCTCCGCGCCGCCGGACGTCGGCATCGACCGGGCGACGTACTTCGAGAGGTGCTGGCCGAACTCCCAGGAAATCGCGGCCTACGAGTTCCCGCGGCTCGTCGAGGCGAACGACGAGGTCGTCGTCACCTACGAGGCGACGCGGACCGACGGGCGGCGGTTCCGCAACACCGAGATCTTCGGCTTCGACCGCGACAAGATCAGCCGGGTGGAGGTGTACTTCGGCTGGGACGTCAGCCCGGCTGACCCGTCGCGCTGACGGGCTCACGCTCTGCGCGCGGTCGTCGCTTCGCGGGCTAGGGTCCGGGCGTGCTCGCGCGCGCCTGGGGGATCGGGCGATCCCTGGCCATGTACCACGGCGTGCCGGGCAGGCACCGCCGGATGGTGCGGTTCTACCGCGCAGTTCCTCGGGCCCGGCGACGTCGGCTTCGACATCGGCGCCCACGTGGGCAGCCGGGTGCGCGCGTGGCGGCGGCTGGGCGCGCAGGTGATCGCCGTCGAGCCGCAGCCCGACTGCCTGCGCGTCCTGCGGCTCTTCTTCGGTCGCGACCCGGACGTCACGATCGTGCCGCAGGCCGTCGGCGCCACGGCCGGGCGGGCGCGGCTCGGCCTTTCCACCGCGACGCCGACGGTCTCGTCGATGTCGCCGGACTGGATCGAGTCGGTGACCGCGGACCGCAGCTTCGCCGGGGTGCGGTGGGACCGCTCGGTCGAGGTGGACGTGGTGACCCTCGACGACCTCATCGCGGTGCACGGCGAGCCGGCCTTCTGCAAGATCGACGTCGAGGGCTTCGAGGTCGAGGTGCTGACCGGGCTCAGCCGGCCGCTGCGCGCGCTGTCCTTCGAGTACCTGCCGCCGGCGCACGACGCCGCCCTCACCGCGCTGGACCTGGTGGAACGGCTCGGCGCGGCGGCCGGCGGCTACGAGTACAACTACTCGCCGATCGAGACCATGCGGTTCGCCAGCGACGGCTGGCTCGACGCGGCCGAGCTGGTGCGGCTGCTCGAGCGCTTCCGCCCGCTGGGCCGCTCCGGCGACGTCTACGCCCGCCTGGCCCGACCGGCCGCGCGCCTGGACGGCTGCTCAGCGGGCCGCCGAGTCGCGCCGCCGTTCGCGGGGCACGACGTCGTTGAAGGCGAGCAGCAGCGGCACCGGGCCGCTGGTGTCGATCCGGCACACCGCGGCGTCGGCGAGGAACATCCGCCAGGCCACCTCGTCGCCGACCCCCAGCGCCCAGGTGACCGCCGCCTTGATCGGGGAGACGTGGCTGACCACCACGACGTCACCGCGCGCGGCGTCGTCGGCCAGCTCCAGGCAGGCCTCGCTGCACCCGGGCTGCAGACCGCCGCGAGGGACTCGCCGCCGGCCGGCACGAAGTCCGGGTCCTCCCGCCACGTCCGCCACGCCCGCTCGTCCAGCGCGCGTCGGCAGGCCTGCCGTCCAGGCTCGCCGTAGTCCATCTCGATCCACCGCGCGTCGACCTCCACGTCCTCGGCGTCCGTGACGCCGGGGGCGGCGCCGGCGAGCACGGCGGCGGTGTGCCGCGCGCGCGTCAGCGGGCTGGACACGATGCGATCCGCTCGCGGCAGCGCCGCGGCCAGGGCACGGCCTGGCGGTAGCCCGGTCTCGTTCAGCGGCGGGTCGGCCCGCCCGAGCAGCAGGCCGCGGGCGTTGGCGTCCGTCTGCCCGTGCCGGACGAGGATCAGCACCGCGCCACGGTATGGTCGCGGCTGGGCGGCGGGGGCGAAACCGGTCAGCCGGCGCACCTCCGAGGGCCCCGTCCGGGACCTCTGCAGCAGCAGCACGCCGAGGCCGGGCAGGCAGGAGATCAGGCTGAGCACCCCGTACGACGACGGCGACGGTGAGCCCCTGCGTCGCGCCGAATCCCACCGCCCCGAACGCGACCGCGGTGACGGCCTCCCGGGGACCCCAGCCGCCGATGTTGAGCGGCAGCCCCATCGCGAGCAGCGCCACCACCAGCAGCGGGAGCAGCTCGCCGAGCGTGGCCTGGGATCCCGCGGCCCGCGCGGCGACGACGAACAGCGCGAGGTAGCCGGCCAGCGCCGCCAGGGACAGCAGGACCACGCCCGGCCAGGTGCCGCGGGAGAGCAGGCCGGCGCGGACGTCCGCGAGCCCGGTGCGCAGCGCGTCGCGGATCCGCGACGCGCGGCCCCCGCACGCAGCGCCGCGAGCCCACCGACGACGAGGACGGCGGCGAGGACGGCGAGCAGTCCCGACGGTGAGCGCCGCGGCCGGGGACAGGTCGCCGACCGCGACCGCGAGCAGGGTCGGCTGGGCGAGCAGCACGCCCACGCCGACGACGATCAGGACCACCAGACCGGCGGCCCGTTCGAGCACGACCGCGCGGACGCCCCGTCCGACGTCGCCCGCCCGCCGGCCGTGGCTCACCGCACGGTGCACGTCGCCGAGCACGCCGGCCGGCAGCACCGAGTTGAGGAACACCGCCCGGTAGCAGTCCGCGACCGCCCCGCGCAGCGGCAACCGCAGGCCGAGGCCGCGCGCCACCAGGCACCACCGCCACGCACTGAACACCGTGGTCAGCAGCGCCGATGCCGAGCGCGGCGAGCACCGACCCGGCGTCGATCGCCCGCAGTCCTTCGACGACGGCTCGCCCCCGAGGCGCCCGACGAGGGCGGCGAGGATGCCGACGCCGACGAGCACCCGGACGATCGGCCAGAAGCGCTCCCGGGGCAGCCGCCGGGCGAAACGCCTCAGCCGGCGGTAGGGCGAACCAGCTCGAGGATCCCGGCCAGGCATCGTGACGTCACCTCCCACCCGTCCAGCGTGTCGCGCCGCTGCCGGGCGGCGAGCCGCAGCCCCTGCCGCAGATCCGGCTCATCGAACCAGCGGCGCAGTCCGGTGGCCAGCGAAACCGCGTCATCCGGTGGCACCAGGATCCCGGGCACCCGCCCGTCCGGGTCGCGGCCGAGCGTCTCCGGCACCCCACCGACGGCCGCCGCGAGCACCGGGACTCCCCGGGCCAGCGCCTCGGTCGACGACCATGCCGTAGGACTCGACGCGGGACGGCAGCACCAGCAGGTCGGCCGTCGGCGTAGGCGGCGGCGAGCGCGTCGCCGGTCAGCGGGCCGGTCAGGCGCACCCGCTCGCCGAGCCCGTGGCGTTCGATCGCGCACCGGACCGCGGCCACGTACGCCGGATCGCGGCGCAGCGGCCCGACCAGGTCGCAGCGTCCAGCGGCAGGTCGCCGGTCGCACGGCGGCGAGGGCCTCGACGAGCAGGTCCTGGCCCTTGGTCGGGGTGACCGACCCGACGCACAGCAGGCGGCTCGCGCCGTCCGTGCCGCGCGGCCGAGCGGCGCGGGATCGACGCCCGGCGTCCGCGACGTGCACCCGATCGGCGGCCGAGCCCGTGGTGGCGACCAGCCGGCGCGCCGCCCACGGGCTGGTGGCGACCACGGCGCTCGCGGCGTGCAGGGTCTCCCGCTCGAGGGCGGCCAGCTCCGGGTGGCGGCGCCCGCCTCGTCGCCGAGCGGCAGGTGCACCAGCACGACGAGCGCGCAGCCGGACGCGCCTGCGGGACGACGACGTCCGGGACGCCGCAGGCCACCAGCCCGTCGACGAGCACGACGCGCGTCGTCGGGCACCGTGGCGAGGGCGCGGGCCAGCGCCGTCGCGGGCGGCGGCGTCGGGTCGGGGCCACGCCCCGGCGACGGCGAGCTCGTGCACCGCCCAGCCGGCGGCCGGCAGGCCGCGGCAGACGCGCCGGTCGTAGCGGTTGCCGCCGCTCGGCAGCGGCGGCGTCGTCGATGTCGGCCGGCACGACGACGTGCACCGAGCGCAGGCCGGCGCTCTCACAGGCCACGCTCGTAGCTCGCCCAGGCGACGTGCGACTCGTGCAGCACCACGGTGATCCCGGCCAGCTCCCGCGCGCCCTCGCCCAGCGCGCCCGCGTGCACCCGGTCGGCGAGCCGGTCGGCGATGACCTTGGCGAGGAACTCGGTGGACGTGTTGACGCCGGCGAAGGCGGGCTCGTCGTCGAGGTTGCGGTAGTTGAGGTCGGCCAGCACGGCGCCGAGCTCCTCGGTGGCCAGCCCGATGTCGACGACGATGTTGTCGGCGTCGAGCTCGGCCCGGCGGAACGTCGCGTCCACCACGTAGGTCGCGCCGTGCAGCCGCTGCGCCGGGCCGAAGACCTCGCCGCGGAAGCTGTGCGCGATCATGACGTGATCGCGGACGGTGATGCTGAACAAGACCGACCCTCTCCCGGTGCTAGTCCTGCTCGTAGGTGACACGGACGCACAGCGCGGACGGTTCACCGCCGGCGAGCCGGGCCATCAACCGGGGCAGGTCCTCGAAGCGGCACTCGTCGGTGATCAGCGCGTCGAACACCGGGTCGGCGAGCAGGCGCAGCGCCAGCGCCAGCCGGTCGGCGAAGCTGCGCCGCGCGCGCCGGGCCGGGGCGACCGCGCCCACCTGGCTGCTGCGCACCGCCAGGCGGCGGGAGTGGAAGAACTCGCCGAGCGGCACGCTCACCCGCCGGTCGCCGTACCAGCTCAGCTCGATGACCTCGCCCTCGTCGCCGAGCAGCTCGAGGGACCGCGCCAGCCCGGCCTCGGTGGCGCTGGCGTGCACCACCAGGTCGCACTCCCCCGCGGCCTGCTCGGGCAGCGGCGAACCCGACGCCGAGCGCCGTCGGCGACGGCCGCCCGCGCGGGGTCGACGTCGACCAGCTCGACCCGGACCCCGGGGAAGCCGGGCGAGCACCGCGGCGACGCTGCAGCCGACCATCCCGCGCGCCGACGACGGCGATCCGGTCGCCGACCAGCGGGGCGGCGTCCCACAGCGCGTTCACCGCGGTCTCGACCGTGCCGGCCAGCACCGCCCGCGCGGGCGGCACGTCGTCCGGGATCGGCGTCACCGCGGCGGCCGGCACCACGTAGCGGGTCTGGTGCGGGTAGAGGCAGAACACGGCGCGGCCGAGCAGCGCGGCCGGCCCGTGCTCGACCACCCCGACGTTGAGGTAGCCGTACTTGACCGGCGCCGGGGAACTCGCCGTCCTGGAAGGGCGCCCGCATCGCGGCGAACTGGCTCTCCGGCACGCCGCCGCGGAAGACCAGGGTCTCGGTGCCGCGGCTCACCCCCGAGTACAGCGTGCGGACCTCGACGTCGTCGGGCCCGGGCCCGGGCAGGGCGACCGGGCGGATCTCACCCTCGCCCGGCGCGCGGAGCCAGAAGGCGCGCGCGGTGCGATCCACGTCACCCTTCTCTCGAGTGCCGTTGCTGTGAACCCTCGCCCGCGTCGGATCCGTGCTGAGTAGTGTGGTGTATAGAGGCTCGATGACCGTACGTGGTCCGGCTGCGGGCCGACCAGCAGCTGGCCGCCGCCGCGACGCGCGGGCAGGTCGCCCTGCTCGCCGCGTTGTCGGCCGGCGCCGGCCTCGGCCCGGCGGGCTGGCTGGCCGGCATCGGCGTACACCGTCGGCCTCGGCGCCCTGCTGACCGGCGCCGCCCGGCGGGCCGGGGCCACCACGCTCGGGCCGGCCGACCTCGTCACGCTGGCTCGGGCGGTGCTCGTCGGGGGCGTCACCGCGCTCGTCGCGGACGGGCTCTGGACCGGCTGCGACGCCGGTGGCCGTCCTGGTCGTCATCGCCGCCGTGGCGCTGGCCCTCGACGCGGTCGACGGCCAGGTCGCCCGGCGCAGCGGCACGGTCTCCGCGCTCGGCGCGCGCTTCGACATGGAGGTCGACGCGTTCCTCGCTCCTCGTGCTGAGCGTCTACGTCGCCGGGCTCGTCGGCCCGTGGGTGCTGGCGATCGGGCTCATGCGCTACGCGTTCGTCGCGGCGAGCTGGGCGGTGCCGTGGATGCGCGCCGACCGCTGCCGACGCGGTACTCGGCGCAAGGTCGTCGCCGCGTTGCAGGGGATCGTCCTGGTGGTGGCCGCCAGCGGGCTGCTGCCGCTCCCGCTCGACCGCGGCCGTGGTCGCGACGGCGCTGGCGCTGCTGGTCTGGTCGTTCGGCCGCGACGTGCTCTGGCTGTGGCGCAATGCGCACCGGACCGTTGCCACCGACGCCACCCAGGCCGCCGACGCGGCTGACACCGCCGACGCAGCCGATCCGGACGGCGCCTGACCCGGAGCGGCCCGAAGCACCCGGCCGCGCACGCCGTGTCGCCGCGGTGGTGATCACCGTGCTGGCCGGCCTGCTCGTGTTCGTCGCCCTGGTCGCCCCGCGCGAGGTCAGGTCAGCTCACGCCCGCCGCGTTCGTGCGCATCCCGGTCGAGGCGCTCGTCGGCGTCGCCGTGCTGCTCGTCCTGCCGGCCCGGGCGCGGCGGCCGGTTGCGGCGGTCGGCGGCGCTGCTGCTCGGCGTGCTGACCATCGTGAAGCTCTTCGACATCGGCTTCCTCGCGGTGCTCGCCCGACCGTTCGACCCGGTGCTCGACTGGGTCCTGCTGGGCTCCGCGCACGACCTTCCTCGCGGGACTCCGCCGGCTCAGGCACCGCGACCGCGCGCCGCGGTCGGCGGCCGTGGTGCTCGCCGCCGCCGTGCTCGTCGCTCGTGCCGCTCGCGGTGCTGCGGCTGACCCGGGTCGCGGTCCGGCACCGCGACCGCGGCGACCCGGACCGTCGCGGTGCTCGCGGCGGTCTGGGTGGTCTGCGCCCTGCTCGGCGCGCAGCTCGTCCCGGGGTACCGGTCGCCGCGAACGAGCGCGGCCGCGCTCGCCTACGACAACGCGCGTCAAGGTGCCGGCCGGCCTCGCCGACCAGCAGGCGTTCGCCGCGGAGGCCGCCGTCGACGCCTTCCGCGACACCCCGGGCGACCAGCTGCTGACCGCGCTGCGCGGCAAGGACGTCGATCGTCGCCTTCGTCGAGAGCTACGGGCGCGACGCGGTCGAGGATCCGCTGTACGCGCCGCAGGTCGGCGCGGTGCTCGACGACGGGACCCGCACGCTCGAACGCGGCCGGGTTCGCGTCCCGGAGCGGCTTCCTCACCTCGCCGACGGCGGGCGGGGTCAGCTGGTTGGCCCACGCCACGTTGCTGTCCGGCCTGTGGATCGACAACCAGCAGCGCTACCGCAACCTCGATCGCGAGCGACCGCCTGACCCTCACCGGCGCCTTCCACCGCGCGGGCTGGCGGACGGTCGGCGTCATGCCGGGCATCCGGACGCACTGGCCGGAGGCGTCGTTCTACGGCTACGACAAGGTCTACGACGCCCCGAGCCTCGGCTACCGCGGCCCGGGGTTCAGCTGGTCGCCACCATGCCCGACCAGTACACCCTGTCGGCGTTCGAGCGCACCGAGCTCGCCGCGCCGGACCGGGCCCCGGTGATGGCGGAGATCGCCCTCCTCTCCAGCCACGTGCCCTGGGCCCCGCTCCCCCGGCTCGTCGACTGGGACGCGGTCGGCGACGGCTCGGTGTTCGGCCCCATGGCGGGCGAGGGCGAGTCGCCGGACGCAGGTGTGGGGCAACCCCGAACGGATGCGCACCGAGTACCGGCGGTCCATCGAGTACTCGCTGAGCAACGTCATCTCCTACGTGCGAGACCTACGGCGACGACAACACGGTGCTCGTCTTCCTCGGCGACCACCAGCCCGGCCCGATCGTCACCGGCGAGGGCGCCAGCCGGGACGTGCCGATCACGATCGTCGCCCGGGACCCGGCCGTGCTGGACCGGATCTCCGGGTGGGGCTGGCAGGACGGCCTGAAGCCCGGCCCGCAGGCCCCGGTCTGGCGGATGGACGCCTTCCGCGACCGGTTCATATGCTCGTTTACCTACACCCCACCGCAAGGCTCCTGCTCCTGACACCGCTGGTCGGGAGGGCTCAGCGCCGTCTTCGACGATCGTGACATCCGACCGGCAGGTCGCGTTCAGTGGCGCTCTTCCAGGCCGACCGCGTCACGCAGCTTCGTCACGGCCTCGCCAAGATCGCGATCCTCGACGGCGCGCGAGGCCATCAGCGCAGCGAGCGCCTCGGCGATCAGGTTGAGCTTCTCTTGGGCGGCCTCCTCGCTGCGCCGCGCGGCGTTCTCCAACAGCGCGAGGAGCAGCAGCGTAATGACGCTGACCACGGTGTGGATCACCGTCTGCCACTCCTTCAGATCGCCCCAGAGTGGCACGCTGATCAGCCAGACGAGGACTATCGCCACACAGATGAAAAAGAATGGCGGGCGAGTCACCCACAACCAGGCAGCCTCGACGAAGCGCTCGAAGGGCGAGCGCCGGGAGCTGTCACGCCGGGCATCCGCAGCGGGGCGTTGATTCTTCTCGCTCACGCGAGTCACCTTATGCAGTGCAGGTTGCGCGCGCGGCGCCGCACGAAATGTGGACGGCGGGGCGAGTTCAGGTCCCGCGATGTACCTACGGTGACGCCTGCGATTCGGCCGGCTCAGGATGTCGCGCCGCGTGGCTTCGCGCGATGGATCGGGCCGCGTCCGCGTCACGGTTTCGGACAGCCTCTTCGAGCAGGCGCTCATGCTCCGTGGCCGATGCCTCCAAGACCTGCACCGACGCCGCCCAGTAGAACCGGCGCACCTTTCTCTCCAGCGTCGACAGGATACTCCTCGAAGATCGTGTTCTGGGTGCACTTCGCGATCATGGCGTGAAACTCGGAGTTCAGGCTCGCGAGCTTTGCTCGATCCCCACCATCGAGGGCTGCCCGACCCTCGGTTGCGAGCCGCGCTAGTTCGTCCAGCTGCTCGGGTGTACTGCGCGTTGCCGCCAGGGCCGCGCACTCGCCGTCGAGTGTCTGCCTGACCTCGACGATGTTGGCCAGCTCGGTTTCTCCCATTGGACGGACGCGCATCCCTTGGCGTGGGCCGATTTTCTCGATCCAACCGGCCTTCTCCAGCGCTTGGATTGCGTCGCGGTACGGAATGCGGCTGACGCCGAAGTGGGCCATCAGCTCTTTGTCGTTCAGCGGTTCGCCGGCGCCAAATCGCCCTTGATGATCGCCTCTTCCAGAATTCGATAAAGCTGCTCCCCGAGCGGGGCGGCCGGTGAGACCGTCGGAAGGCGCGTGATTTGGTCATGGCTCGGCAGCTCACCGCTACGACCTTGAGTCGATGGTTCGGGCCGGCCCCCTCCTCTGGTGGGCAGCCCGGCGGTACTTGAGAGCACCAACCGGGCTGGCCCTACATATACCGAATATGCATCGAGGTCTTAGCTTGCCACGCTTTGGTCACGACGCCCGGCTAGGCGCCGACTGCGGCCGACCGTTGTGTCGCGATCCGTGCGCCCTCGGCCATTGATTTGAACTTTGCCCAGGTGACATTCGGGCTACCAAGTCCAGTCCGACGGCGGTGCCGAAGCCACAGTCGGTGCCCGCGATGACGTTCTCCTGGCCGACGGTCCGGGCATAGTTGACGAGCCTGTCGGCGACCACTTCGGGGTGCTCGATGTAGTTGCTCGTCGAGTCGAGGACCCCGGGAATGATGATCTTGCCGTCGGGCAGCTTGTTGTCCTCGAATACCCGCCACTCGTGGGCATGCCGAGGGTTCGCCGCTTCCACGGCGATGCCGTTCGGCCGGCCGCTGAGGACGACGTCCAGGATGTCCTGCAGTGGTATGTCCTTGTGATGCGGTCCTTCGTAGTTGCCCCAGCAAGAGGTGCATTCGCATCTGGTCCGGGTCGATGTTTCGCGTCGCGTAGTTCAAGGCGTCGACATTCTCAGCCGCGAGTCGTCGGAACTCCTCAAGGCTCTTTTCCTTGTAGAAGAGGTGACGGCCCATCGCGAGGTCGGGGCAATCGAGGTGCAGGACGAAGCCGGCGTTCGCGATCGCCTCGTACTCCTGGCGCATCGCCTCGGCGACCGCCTCGAGGAACTCCTCGCGCGTGGGGTAGTAGCTATTGCCGTGCCCGGAGGCGATCAATCCCGGCGACACGGCCGACATGAACACCTCCTCCGCTGCTGTCGACGCGGTTGCGTCCTGAAGGTTCTTGATGTCGCGCTTGAGTGGCTCGAGCGTCTTGACCGAGATGGGTCCGTTGCAGGCCAGCATGCGAACGTTCTGCTGGGCCTCCTGGGTGGCCCACCACGAGCCGTCGCTCGAAACCAGGGAAGTCGAGCACGTCGGCCATCGGTCCGCCTTGAGGATGCCCTCGAACCCGGTCAGCCGCTCGTTGATGTACGTGTAATAGTTGATCTTTCCTTGCTCGCCATCGTTGATGACGTCGACATCTGCATCACGTTCCTGCTGGACGATGTCCGCCACGGCGCTGTGCAAGCGATCCGGGAAGCGCGGGTCATCCTCCCCCTTCTCATGGGCCAGGATCATCGCCACGAGGTCTGGCGGGCGGGGAAGGCTGCCGGTGTGCGTGGTCAGTATGCGATCAACACTTCGCTTCATCACGATCTCCTTCAGAACGATCGTTTGCTCGCCGAGCTACCGACCTCGAGGGGTTCGACGTTCCCGGATAGCCTTCGCGATCACGGTCAGCGGCCGCCTGGTCGTTGGTGCCGCGGTCAATTGAGCCTGGCGTCGTCGCCGCACCGCTGACTTGGATCGCCACCTGCAGCGTCGCGAGGGGGCGACGCAGGCCTCCAGCGTTGCCGGCGGTGCGCCACGACAAACGTATACCGTATATGCAGTCGGCGGTCAACGGCCGGCGCAGCCATGGAGTCACTCCGGGTCGCTCCCCGACGTCCAGCCTTTACATCCCTTGCTCGGCGATGTATATACGGTATACGTTAATGTGGAGGCCTCGTGTCGACTGATGACGATCACATGCTCACTGCCCGAATCCGCGCCAGCTGCACGACGCCGTGCAGATCTCGGTCTCGCGACCCGGCGCGGTCAGGACGATGTCGTTGCCTCCGCGCTGCGGACCTATCTCGCTGATCAGCGCCGCCGCGAAACGGTGGAGCGCTTTTTCCGGGAGGCGCAGGCGACCTTCCCGCGCGCCTTCTGCGTGACGGCGACGGTGCGCTTTCAGCAGCCTGTGGACAGTGACAGCCGGGCCGGGCTGGAGCGCACGCTCGGCGAGATCGATCGTTACCTGCCCTCCACCGTGTGCTGGGAGTCCGCGAGCACGTTTGTCGCCTGTTTGGGAGTGTCCGGACGCGATGCTCACGACGCGGCGTCCACGGCCCGCAAGATGTTGCTCAATCGCGTGACCGAGGAGCACGGGCTCGGGCTCGCCGACGATCAGGGCGTGCGGGTCGATCGCAGCGAACCCCTTCCGACCTAAGAGACACGGGGGACAACCGTTGGCTCCGCGCCGACTTCCCCGGCGATCTGGCTACCGCCGCGGTCAGCTCACCGAGATGGAATCGACCTGGATTCGAGGTAGACCCCGGAGATCACGGGTTCGGTCACCTCGCCGCGACCGATCGGAGCGGGCAGCGGCGTGATCTCCGCATCGTGGTTGAGATCGTAGAAGTAGACCAATGAGACAAGGTCCTCTTCCGGGGCGTCGGGTTGAGGCGGAAGCACCCGGTGCCGGCCCGAGGTCCAGCGGTGACCGGTCCAGTACGCCAACAGGTCCCCGATGTTCACGGTGAGGGCGGTGGGATCGAAAGGCGCGTCCCGCCAGCCGTGCGCACGGGTGTACACCTGAAGGCCTCCGCTGCCCGGTTCGCGGTCGAGAATCGTGACCATCCCGAAGTCGGTGTGTGGCCCGATCCGGAACTGGCCCGGTGCGGGCGCCCGATGGCCGTCATCGGGGGATAGTGATTGACGTTGCACGACCAGGTGGGTCGGTCAGCGGCGCCGCTAAAGATCGCCTTCGGCAGGCCAAGCGCGGTCGCGCAGACGGCCACCAACTCCTCGGCGAGGTGGGTCATCGCCGCGGTGTACTCCGTCAGCAGAGGCTTCAACTCGGCCACCTCGTCAGGCCACACATTCGGGATGAACCACAGCCCGTCGACCGCAGGCTCCCCCGTCATGGTTTGCGCGCCGACAGCGAACGACTCTTTGAGATCAGGTGGCGTCTCTGTCCCCTCGGAATGCGCGCTTGCCTCCACGCCCGGTGCCTGCCACCCCCGCTCACCGACCTTCGCCGAGTAGCGCCGCTTGACCTCGACCGGAAGCGCGAAGAAGCGCCGACTCGCGCGGCGCACCTCGGCCGCGAGCCCTGCGCTGACCCCATGACCCTGGACCAGCAGGAACCCCGCGCGCTGCAAGCCCGCGTCAACTCGGTCAATCAGGGCCCGGGCAGCCTGGCCACCAGCCCGCCAGTCGGTCAGATCGAT
>CAVZMB010000005.1:0-35600 GCA_963776255.1 uncultured Actinomycetota bacterium
CTGCTGGAAGAAACCAAGCCCGGCATGCATCTTTTGGAGATCTCATGACATCCGCTGCCTTCGACGTGCTGGGAATCGGCAACGCCATCGTCGACGTCATCGCCCGGCCGACGACGCCTTCCTGAGCCGAGCACGGCCTGACCAAGGGCGCCATGACGCTGATCGACCCAGCGCGCGCCGACGCGCTCTATTCCGCGATGGGCCCGGGCGTCGAGGTCTCGGGCGGCTCGTGCGGCCAACACCATGGCCGGCGTCGCCTCGTTCGGCGGCAAGGGCGCCTATCATCGGCAAGGTGCGCGACGACCAGCTCGGCCAGGTGTTCGGCCACGACATCCGCGCCGATCGGCGTGCGTTCGAGACACACCCGCTGATCGACGGGCCCGCCGACCGCGCGCTCGCTGATCCTGGTCACCCCCGACGCGCAGCGCACGATGAACACCTTCCTGGGCGCCTGCGGCGGAGCTTGGCCCCGACGACATCGACCGGGACCGTCGGCGCGGCCCAGGTCGACCTATCTCGAGGGCTACCTGTGGGACCCGCCGGAGGCCAAGGCGGCCTTCGCCAAGGCCGCCGATGCCGCCGCACGCGCGCGGCCGCAAGGTCTCGCTCACCCTGTCCGACATCGTTCTGCGTCGATCGCCATCGCGACGAGTTCCGCGAGCTCATCCGCAACCAGGTCGACATCCTGTTCGCCAACGAAGCGAGATCACGTCGCTCTATGAGGTCGACGATCTTCGACGAGGCGCTGCGAGCGCCGCGCGCCAAGGACGCCAAGATCGCGCGCTGACCCGCAGCGAGAAGGGCTCGGTCGTGCATCAGGGCGGCGAGATCCATGCCGTCGCCGCCGCGCCGGTCGCCAAGGTGGTCGACACGACCGGCGCCGGCGATCTCTACGCCGCGGGCTTCCTGTTCGGCTTGACCCACGGCAAGCCGCTGGCGGAATGCGCCCGGCTCGGCCGCGTCGCCGCGGCCGAGGTCATCTCCCATGTCGGCGCGCGGCCCGAGCAGGCGCTGAAGGATCTGATTTGCAGCCGTCGCCGAGCGGCCGGCAAAGTCGATCTGGGCGCGCAGAGGTTCGCGACCTGCGCCATCCGCGGCGTCGTCAGCTCGTCGCGCTGCTTCCTGGGCTTCTCGGCCGCGGCCTGCCGTTCCTGCTGGTCTTCGCGACCCTCTCGGCGTGGCTGCGCGAGTTCGGCGTCAGCCGCACGGCGATCGGCTTCATCAGCTGGATCGGCATCACCTACTCCTTCAAGTTCGTCTGGTCGCCGGTCGTCGATCGCGTGCCGCTGCCGCTGCTTGACGCGCTGGCTGGGCCGGCGGCGCGCCTGGATGCTGCTGGCGCAGGTCGGCATTGGGTGGGCCTGCTCGCCATGTCGTTCTGCGATCCGCGCACCGATCTTGGGGCTGGTGGTCGCTCGCGCTGGTCGTGGCCTTCTCCTCGGCGACGCAGGACATCGCGATCGACGCCTTGCGCATCGAGGCGACCGACGAGAGCCTGCAGGGCCGCACCGCCGCGACCTATCAGCTCGGCTACCGCATCGCCGTGCTCGCCGCCGGCGCCGGTGCGCTCTACATCGCCGAGTTCGGCTCCTGGCCGCTCGCCTACCGCGCGATGGCGGCGCTGGGCCTGGTCGGCATCGTCACGACGCTGATCATCTGCGAACCCGAGCGGCGCACGCCGCCGGCGGCGCCGAGCCGAAGGCAAGGTCGCCGACTTCGCCGCAGGCCTCGGCGCGATGCCGGACTGGGCTGCGCGAGACATTGATCTTCATCTACGGTGCCATCGTCTGCCCGTTCGTCGATTTCTTCGCGCGCTATGGCTGGCACGGCGGTGACGCTGCTCGCCTTCATCGGCCTGTTCCGGCTCTCCGACATCGCCATGGGCGTGATGGCGAACCCGTTCTACATCGACATGGGATTCTCCTGTCCGCAGATCGCCAACGTCACCAAGATCTACGGCTTCGTGATGTCGATCCTGGGCGCGCTGCTGGGCGGCGCGCTGGTGTTCCGCGTCGGCGCCGCCACGCCTGCTCGCGCTGCGGTGTTCCTGATCGCCGCACCAACCTCACCTTCGCCTGGCTCGCCTGGGTCGGCGCGCCCGACATCGCTGCTGCTGGCGCGCCATCAGCGTCGACAATCTGGTGAGCGGCATGTCGGGCTCGGTCTTCATCGCCTTCCTGTCGGGCCTCACCAACACCGCCTACACCGCCACGCAGTACGCGCTGTTCAGCTCGATCATGACCTTGCCCGGCAAGCGTGATGGGGGGCTCTTCGGGCTGGATCGTCGACACGCTGCAGGCTGCGCGCTACCACCCACAAGTTCGGCGGCTACGCGATCTTCTTCGTCTACACCGCGCTGCTCGGCCTGCCGGCGCTGGTGCTGGCGATGATGGTTCGCCGCCGCTTCGAAAAAGAAACCCCTCCTTCCTGAGAAGGAAGGAGGGGAGTAGTAAATCGGCGTCGGGGTGTCGACCGCGCCGGGGAACCTGCCCGTTCCGGAGCGGGGCGTGGGTTGAGCCGGCCGGGAACGAGCGATCTCCCGTGTAGCGCCCGACGAGGCTACAGAACCGTTACTGGCGGTGTGGAAAAGTCTTCGGCGCTGACCTGCGCGTCGAGCGCATAGCCGGCGGCGCGCACGGTGCGGATCAGGTCGGCATGCCGCTCGCCGTTCAGCGCCATGCGCAGGCGGCGGATATGGACGTCGACGGTGCGCGCCTCGACATAGACGTCCTTGCCCCACACCGCGTCGAGCAGCTGCTCGCGGGAGAAGACGCGGCCGGGATGTTCCATGAAATGGCGCAGCAGGCGGAATTCGGTGGGGCCGAGATGGACCGGCTTGCCGCCGCGGGTCACGCGGTGCGCGACCAGGTCCATGACGATGTCGGCGTAGGACAGCGCCTCGTCGGCCAGCGCCGGCCGGATACGGCGCAGCACGGCGCGGATGCGCGCCACCAGTTCGGTCGGCGAGAACGGCTTGGCGACGTAGTCGTCGGCGCCGGCGTCGAGGCCGCGGACGCGATCGCCTTCCTCGCCGCGCGCCGTCAGCATGATGATCGGCAGGTTGGCGGTCGCGGTCTGGCGGCGAATCTGGCGGCAGACCTCGATGCCCGACATCAGGGGCAGCATCCAGTCGAGGAGGATCAGGTCGGGCGTGTCCTCCTGGACCGAGGCCATCGCTTCCTCGCCGTCGGCGGCGACGATGACGCGGAAGCCTGCCTGTTCGAGGTTGTAGCGCAGCAGCTCGACCAGCGCCGTCTCGTCCTCGACGATCAGCACGCGCGGCTTCATCGAGGAGGTCTGCGTGTCGCGCCGGGAGGGAGCCGTGGCCGTCATGCTCATCGATTCGCTCCCCGTGGTGTAGAGCGCGCCGCTGCCCTTGGGCCGCTCCTCGGCAAAGGTCTGGCCGGTCTGCCGGAAGCTCACCAGCTCGGCGATGTTGGTGACATGATCGCCCGCGCGCTCGATGTTCTTGGCCATGAACAGCAGATGGGTGCAGGCGTGATCGTGCGCGGATCTTCCATCATGTAGGTCAGCAGCTCGCGGAACAGGCCGGTGTAGACCTGGTCGATCTCCTCGTCGCGCTTCCACACGTCGTGCGCCTTGTCGACGTCGCCGTTGGCGAAGGCATCGAGCACGTCCTTGAGCGCCGTCGCACCAGCCGGCCCAGGCGGTCGATGCCGGCCACGGCCGACACCGGCGCCGTGCGGCTGGGTCAGCACGATGCTGCGCTTGGCAGTGTTCTTGGCGTAGTCGGCGATGCGCTCCAGGGCGGCCGCTATCTTGATCGACGACAGCACGACGCGCAGATCGACCGCCATCGGCTGGCGCAGCGCCAGCAGCTGCACCGTCTGTTGCTGGACCTGCGACGTCGAGCGCGTCGACGCTGGGCATCGTCGCAATCACCTGGTCGGCGACCGCGGTGTCGCGGTCGCGCACGCGGACCGAGCGAATTGGCGAGCTGGCTCTCGGTCAGGCCGCCCATCTCGTTGATCGTGGCGTTGAGCCGTTCCAGCTCCTCGTCGAATCGCTTCAGCGTGTGTTCGGCCATGTTTTGTTCCTCTCAGCCGAAGCGGCCGGTGATCTGGCCCGGGTCGCCAACCACGCCGCGCAACGCCCGGCTCCCTTCGAGATCACCCAGGTCGCCCAGTGACAGAGAACGACGCCGTGCCCGCCGAGGAGAACGTGACCCAGGAGCCAGGGGCCGACCAGGCCGCCGACGAAGCGGCCGACCCGGCATCCCCACCCGCCGAGACACCGAAAGCACCCGAAGCAGCCGAGACCGCTGAAGCACCCGAAGCAGCCGAGGCGACTGACGCAGGCGAGCCCACTGCGGCGACTGACGCAGCCGAGCCCACTGCGCGCGACTGAGCCACCCGACGCATCCGAGGCCGCCCAGCCGGCGGAGGCCGCCGAACAGCCCGAGGCGCCGCGGACCGGCCCAGATGCCCCGAAGACCGCAAGCCGGGCCCGCCGGCCGGCCGCGGCGGACAAGGCGGCTGCGGGCAAGCCCGTACAGGCCGTCGGCCGCCGCAAGGAGGCCGTGGTCCGGGTCCGGCTGATCCCCGGGTCCGGCGAGTTCAACCTCAACGGCAAGGACCTCGCCACCTACTTCCCGAACAAGGTGCACCAGCAGCTCATACGCGAGCCGCTGGTAATGCTGGAGAAGGCCGAACGCTACGACGTGCTGGCCAACCTCGGCGGCGGCGGCATATCGGGGCAGGCCGGTGCGCTGCGGCTGGCCATCTCCCGCGCGCTGGTCGAGATCGACGCCGAGGACCGGCCGCCGTTGAAGAAGGCGGGTTTCCTGACTCGCGACGCCAGGATCACCGAGCGCAAGAAGTACGGGCTGAAGAAGGCCCGTAAGGCGCCGCAGTACAGCAAGCGCTGACGTTGGGCCGGCTGTTCGGCACCGACGGGATCCGCGGGCTGGCGAACGGAGATCTGACCGTCGAGCTGTGCCTCGCGGTGTCCGCCGCGGCGGCCAGGGAGCTCGCCGAACGCGGCGCGCACCGCCCGGTCGCCGTGGTCGGCCGGGACCCGCGGGCCAGCGGGGAGATGCTGGAGGCCGCGGTCGTCGCCGGGCTGGCTTCGGCCGGCGCGGACGTGCTCCGGGCCGGAGTGCTGCCAACCCCCGCGGTGGCGCACCTGGTGGCCGACCGCGGAAGCGACCTCGGCGTGATGATCTCCGCCTCGCACAACCCGATGCCGGACAACGGGATCAAGCTGTTCGCGGCCGGCGGGCACAAGCTGCCGGACGCGGTGGAGGACGCGATCGCGGCCCGGATGGGCGAGGACACCAGGGGGCCCACCGGGTCCGCGGTGGGCCGGGTGCGCGACCTCGACGACGCGCTGGAGCGCTACATCAGCCACCTGCTGCTGGCCACTCCGCGCCCGCTGACCGGGCTCAAGGTCGTGGTGGACTGCTCCAACGGCGCCGCGCACACCGCCGCCCCGGCCGCCTATCAGCGGGCCGGGGCCGAGGTGATCGCGCTGCACGCCGAGCCGGACGGGCTGAACATCAACGACAACTGCGGGTCGACCTATATCGCGGGGCTCGGGGAACATGTGCTCGCGCACGGCGCGGACCTCGGCATCGCGCACGACGGCGACGCCGACCGGTGCCTGGCGGTCACCGCCGACGGCGACGGTGGTGGACGGCGACCAGATCCTGGCGATCCTGGCCGTCGCCATGCAGGAGTCGGGCGAGCTGACCGGGAACACCGTGGTGGCCACCGTGATGAGCAACCTCGGGCTGCACCTGGCGATGCGCTCGGCCGGCATCGACGTGCAGACCACCGCGGTCGGCGACCGTTACGTGCTGGAGAAGCTGCGGGCCGGCGGCTGGGCGCTCGGCGGCGAGCAGTCCGGGCACATGATCCTGCCGGCCTTCGCCACCACCGGCGACGGGCTGCTCACCGCGTTGCGGCTGATGGCCCGGATGGCGATGACCGGCCGCACCCTGGCCGAGCTCGCCGCCGTGCTGACCCCGATGCCGCAGGTGCTGGTGAGCGTCCCGGTCCAGGACAAGGCCAGGGCGGTGGAGTCCGACGCGGTGCGCTCGGCCGTCGCCGAGGCCGAGGCGCAGCTGGGTGGCACCGGCCGGGTGCTGCTCCGCCCCTCCGGCACCGAGCAGGTGGTACGCGTGATGGTTGAGGCCACCACCACCGAGACGGCCGACGCGGTGACCCGGCGGCTGGTCGAGGTGGTTGGCACGGTGGGCTGAGTTCCTGCTACAAGCATCGCTATGACCCCTGCTCAGCTCCGCACCCTGATCGCGGTGGCGGAGACCGGCTCGGTGCACGCCGCCGCCGAGCGGCTCGTGGTGACCGCGTCCGCGGTGTCGGCGTCACTGAACGCGCTGCAGGGCTCACTGAAGCTGCGCCTGACCACCCGGGACGGCCGCGGCATCCGGCTGACGGACGCGGGCCAGGTGTACGTCGGCTACGCCTACCGGGTGCTCGGCCTGCTGGAGGAGGCCCGTTCCGCAGCGGCCGGAGAGACCGACCCGGAGCGTGGGACCGTCCGGATCGCGGCGGTGACCAGCGCCGGGGACCACATCCTGCCGACGTTGCTTGTCGCGTTCCGGGACCGGCACCCCGAGGTCGGGGTGTCACTCGAGGTCGACAACCAGGAAGGGGTGGGGGCCATGTTCGCCCGCCACGAGGTCGATCTCGTGATCGGGGCGCGGGCCGGCAATCTCGGGGTCGCTGTCGGAGTGCGGCCGAACGAGCTGATCATCGTCGCCCCGGCGCGGCTGGCCATGCAGGCCGCCGCCGAGCCGGAGCTGAGCTGGCTGCGCCGGCATACCTGGCTGCTCCGCGAGCGCGGGTCGAACACCAGGGAGAGCACGCTGACGCTGCTGTCCACCCTGCAGATTTCGCCGCGGACGTTGACCATGGGCTCGGACACCGCGTGTCGGCAGGGCGTGCTGCTCGGGCTTGGCGTCACGTTGGTGTCCCGGGACGCGGTCGCGAACGAGCTCGACGCCGGTTGGCTCGCGGAGGTCCCGACGCCGGCGACGCCGGTGCAGCGGCCCTGGTACATGCTCGCGCACCGTGGGCGGCTGCCGGCGACGCCGAGGTTGCTGGTGCGGTGTGCGCTGGAGACCGGCACCTTCCAGTCGGTGCGGGTGGGCCCGGGCCGGATCGACCCCGAGCCGCCGCCCGGATAGCGACTGCCGGCGTCTGCTGGCGACTGCGCGGCGAAGGATCACGAGGGCGTGACCCAAGGTCGCGGCCCGACCAGTCACGGTGGGCAAGGTCATGACCGGCGGGCCGCGACCTCGGCCACGAACCGGTCGGTCTCCCCACCGGTCAGCATGACGGCTGTGGCCCTTCCTGACCCTCGCGTGCGACCTCGCAATGCAGGAGGCGCATCCGCAGCAGGCAGGCCCGTTCAGCCCAGGTGTCACGGCATCGCGTGTCCACCTTTATCCGTCCGGCACCGACCGTCCATCACGACTTGGCCATCCACCATCAAGTCAATGATTGATCCAGCGGTTGGCGAGGCGTAACGCGGCGGCTGGCTCAGCCACCAGCGCGCACAACTAGCGGATGGCGGCTCCATAGCGCTCGGACCTGCGCGCTCAGGCACCGCCGATGATCACCGCGGCCCGTGCCGGAGACGCGGGCTCAGGGCATCTCCAGGGTGGTCCCCGGCACCTTCTCTTCGACCAGCACCGCCGCCCGGTCGTCCGCGCACAGGGTCTGCAGCAGGAATGCCGTGACCACCGCGCGGGCCAGCCGCCCCAGCTTCCGGTCCGGCTTCCCGGGCAGCAGCATGCTCGTCCAGTGCCTGCCGTCGAGGAACCCGACGTGATCGCCCTTCTTGGCCATCCGGAGCCAAACCGGTCCACCGGCCGCGGCGGCGATCCGTTCGACGTGGCCGACCGGGGGCGCCACGGTGTCCTCCGCCACACCGAGGTGCAAGGTCGGCACGGTCACCGAACGGGCGGCCTCGGCCGCGGAGGGCCGGGTCTGCGAGGCGGCCAGCGTGAACAGCGCCGCCACCCGGCCCCGCTCAGCGGCGTCCGCGGCCGCCGCCAGCACGGCGGCACCGCCGCCAAGCCCGTGCCCACCCAGCGCGGTCTTGGCCGGATCGACGCTGATCCGGCCCTCGCCCAGCCGCACCCCGGCGCACACCGCGAGGGTCGTCCGCAGATCCGCCGCCAGCTGCGACGGGGAGGGCAGCGGCCCGAGCTGGGTCGCCGGCGCGGCCGCGACGAAACCCCAGGAGGCGAGGTGCCGCAGCAGCGGCAGGTAGCGCTGCGGCGGCTGCAGCCAGTCGTGCCCGAACGCCACCGCCGGCAGCCCCAACCCTTCGACCGGGGTGTACACCACACCCGCCAGCCCGGTCAGCCCGAGGTCGCCGTGCAGCACGGTGTGTGCACCCGGCCGGGACAGCTCGTCGAGGGCCTGCTTGGCCTTCAGGCGGGGTGCGCGGGTGCGGGCCACGGCGCCTGACCGTAGTCCATCCCGGGCTGCGGCTCCCGGTCGCTTACCCTCGAAGGCATGTGCGGAATCGTCGGCTACGTCGGTCCTAAGTCGGCGCTCGAAGTCGTCATCGGCGGGCTGCGTCGCCTGGAGTACCGCGGCTACGACTCGGCGGGAGTCGCGGTGCACGACGGCCAGGCGCTGGTCATCGAACGGCGGGCCGGCGCAGCTGGGCAACCTCGAGTCCCGGCTGGACGAGGTCGGCCGCGAGGAGCTCGGGGGTGGCACCGGGATGGGGCACACCCGGTGGGCCACCCACGGGCCGCCGACCGACCGCAACGCGCACCCGCACACCGACACCACCGGCGCGGTGGCGGTGGTGCACAACGGGATCATCGAGAACTTCCTGCCGCTGCGCCGCGAGCTGGAGCAGGCCGGGGTCGAGCTGCGCAGCGACACCGACACCGAGGTGACCGCCCACCTGCTCGCCGAGGCGTTCCGAGCCGGTGAGACCGCCGGCGACCTGCCGGCGAGCGTGCGAGCGGTGTGTCAGCGGCTGGAGGGCGCCTTCACGCTGCTGTTCACCCATGCCGAGGTGCCCGGGATGATCGTCGCGGCCCGCCGCAGCTCCCCGCTGGTGCTCGGGATCGGCGACGGCGAGATGTTCCTTGCCTCCGACGTCGCGGCGTTCATCGAGCACACCCGCGACGCCGCCGAGCTCGGCCAGGACCAGGTCGTGACGATCACCTCCGACGGGGCGGTGGTCACCGACTTCGCCGGCAACTCCGTCGAGGTCTCCCCGTTCCGGATCAGTTGGGACCTGGCCGCCGCGGAGAAGGGCGGCCACGACTACTTCATGCTCAAGGAGATCGAGGAGCAGCCCAGCGCGGTCGCCGACACGCTGCGCGGGCACTGGGTGGACCACAAGATCGTGCTCGACGAGGTGCGGATGACCGACCAGGACCTCCGTGACGTCGACAAGGTGTTCGCGGTCTCCTGCGGGACCTCGTTCCACGCCGCGCTGATCGCCAAGTACGCGATCGAGCACTGGACCCGGCTGCCGGTCGAGGCCGAGCTGGCCAGCGAGTTCCGCTACCGCGACCCGGTGCTGGACCGGTCCACCCTGGTGGTGGCGATCTCCCAGTCCGGGGAGACGATGGACACCCTGGAGGCGGTCCGGCACGCCAAGCAGCAGAAGGCCAGGGTGCTGGCGATCTGCAACACCAACGGCGCGCAGATCCCGCGGGAGTCCGACGCGGTGCTGTACACCCACGCCGGCCCGGAGATCGGGGTCGCGGCGACCAAGACCTTCACCGCGCAGCTCGCGGCGACGTATCTGGTCGGGCTGGCTCTGGCGCAGGCCCGCGGCACGAAGTACCCGGACGAGGTGGCGCGGGAGTACCGCGAGCTGGAGGGCATGCCGGAGTCGGTGGCCCGCACGCTGGACGACCTGGCCGCGACGCGCGCGCTGGGCCGGGAGCTGGCCGGCTCGCGTGCCGTGCTCTTTCTCGGCCGGCACGTCGGCTACCCGGTGGCCATGGAGGGCGCGCTGAAGCTCAAGGAGCTGGCCTACATGCACGCCGAGGCGTTCGCCGCGGGCGAGCTGAAGCACGGGCCGATCGCGCTGATCGAGGACGGTCTGCCGGTGATCGTGGTGATGCCCTCGCCCAAGGGCCGCGCCGTGCTGCACGCCAAGCTGCTCAGCAACATCCAGGAGGTCCAGGCCCGCGGCGCGCGCACCGTGGTGATCGCCGAGGAGGGTGACGAGACGGTCCGCCCGTTCGCGGACCACATGATCGAGGTACCCGCGGTGCCGACGCTGCTGCAGCCGCTGGTCTCCACGATCCCGCTGCAGGTGATCGCCGCCGAGATCGCCCGGGCCCGGGGATACGACGTCGACAAGCCGCGCAACCTGGCGAAGTCCGTCACCGTCGAGTAGCGCGCGAGGACCCTGCGTCGCGGTCGCCGCCTGAACGGTCGCGGGTTGATTGCTATCCGCCGTGCAGGCTGGTGGAGCGCGCCTACGGAGGGTAGAACGTCGCAGACTCTCCGATTCGTGCTAAGGATGCCCTCGATGCCGCTTCGTGCACAGCGAATGATGACCGCTCTCTTCCTGGCCGGGTTCGTCCTCCTCGGCGCGGCGTGTTCGACGACGCTGACGGTGTCCAAGGACCAGGTCGCTCAGCAGATCAACGACCAGCTGACCCAGCAGGTCGGTCAGTCACCCGACTCGGTCACCTGTCCGCAGGACCTGCCCGGCCAGGTGGGCGCCACGATGCGGTGCACGCTGACCGCAGGCGGCGAGTCGTACGGGGTGACAGTGACCGTCACCTCGGTGGAGGGGACGAACGTCAAGTTCAACATCCAGGTCGACGACGCCCCGGCTACCGGGACGCCCACCTCCTGAGGCGGTCCGCCCGCCCGGCTAACGTGCCGGGGTGCGGCGGATCTGGACCGCGGCGCAGGTGCGCGCCGCCGAGGAGCGGGCGTTCGCCCGCACGCCGGCGGGCGTGCTCATGCGTCGTGCCGCATTCGGCGTGGCGGTACGGGCTCGTGAGCTGCTCGCCGAGCGCTGCGGCGGGGTGACCGGCCGGCGGGTCGCGCTGCTGGTCGGCGCCGGGAACAACGGCGGGGACGCGCTGTGGGCCGGCTTCGAGCTGCGCCGGCGCGGGGTGGCCGTCACCGCGCTGCTGCTGGATCGCGACCGCACCCACCCGGAAGGGTTAGCCGCGCTGCGCCGGGCGGCCGGTCGGGTGATCGACGTCGCGCGGCACCCGGACCGGGCCGCGGACGCCGCACGGCGCGCCGACCTGGCCGTGGACGGGATCGTCGGCATCTCCGGCCGTGGCCCGCTGCGTCCGGCGGCCGCCGCGCTGGTCGAGGCCGCCGACGGCGCCGGTGTGCCGGTCCTCGCCGTCGACCTGCCCAGCGGGGTGGACCCGGACACCGGCACCGTGGCGGGCCCGGCAGTCGACGCCGCCGCCACCGTGACGTTCGGCGCCGAGAAGCCCGTGCACGTGCTCGCCCGGCGCCGCTGCGGCCCGGTTCGCCTGATCGACATCGGCATCGGCCCGGATCTGGCCGCGGTGGGCGAGCCGTACCTGGAGGTGCTCGAGGACGCGGATGTCGCCGCCCGCTGGCCGCTGCCCGGGGCGGCCGACGACAAGTACACCCAGGGCGTCACCGGCATCGCCGCCGGCTCGTCGACCTACCCCGGCGCCGCGGTGCTCGCCACCGGCGCCGCCGTGCTGGCCAAGGCCGGCATGGTGCGCTACGCCGGCAGCGCGGCGGCGGCCGTGATCGCCCGCTGGCCGGAGGCGGTCACCGCTGGAACGGTGCACGAGGCCGGCCAGGTGCAGGCCTGGGTGGTAGGCCCCGGCCTGGGCGCCGACGAAGCCGCGCTGGAGACCGTGCAGGCGGTGCTCGGGCAGGAACTGCCGACCTGTGTGGACGCCGACGCGATCACGCTGCTCGCCCGGCACGCCGACCTGCGCGCCGCGGCGGCCGGCCGGTCCGTCGTGATCACCCCACACGGCCGGGAGTTCGCCCGGGTCGCCGGCGAGGTCGGCCCCGACCGGGTCGGCGCCGCCCGCCGGGCGGCCGGTGAGCTGCGCGTCACAGTGCTGCTCAAGGGCCATGTGACGGTGGTCGCCGACCCGGGCGGGCGGGTGTTCGCGCACCCGTCGACGGCCTCCTGGGCGGCCACCGCAGGGTCGGGCGACGTGCTGTCCGGGCTGATCGGGGCCCTGCTGGCGGCCGGGCTGGCACCGCTGGAGGCCGCCGGCTGCGCGGCACACGTGCACGCGCTCGCCGCGCAGTTGGCCGCCGCGAACGCCCCGGTGCCGGCGTCGCGGCTGCTGGCCGCCGTCCCGGCCGCCGTGCGGGCGGTCCGCGGAATGTCATGATGCATGCCGTGCCCGCCGATCGGTCGCCCCGGCCACGCGCCGAGGTGATCGTCGACCTCGACGCGATCCGGCACAACGTCGGCCTGCTTGCCGCGGCCGCGGCCGACTCCGGCGCGGCGACGATGGCCGTCGTGAAGGCCGACGGGTACGGGCACGGTGCGGCGGCGGTGTCCCGGGCCGCCCTGGACGCCGGCGCGAGCTGGCTCGGGGTCTGCACGCTGGACGAGGCGCTGGAGCTGCGGGCCGCGGGGATCACCGCGCCGGTGCTGTCCTGGCTGCACGTGCCCGACGAGGACTTCGGCCCAGCGGTCGAGGCCGACGTCGACCTGTCGGTGTCCTCGGTGCGGCACCTCGCCGCGGTGCTGGACGCGGCCCGTCGGACCGGCCGCCCGGCCCGGCTGCACCTCAAGGTCGACACCGGGCTCAGCCGCGGCGGTGCCCAGCCGGCGGAGTGGGCCGAGCTCGTCGAGGCCACCGCCAAGGGCGCTGCCGACGGCGCCGCCGAGGTCGTCGCGGTCTGGTCCCACCTGGCGCACGCCGACGCTCCCGAGCACGCCACCCTGGACCGGCAGGCCGCGCGGCTCGACGCCGCGTACCAGGCCGCTCGGGCGGCCGGCCTCGACCCGATCCGGCACCTGGCCAACTCGGCGGCCTCGATGACCCGGCCCGACCTGCACTACGACCTGGTCCGCCCGGGTATCGCGGTGTACGGGCTGGACCCGCTGGGCCGCCCGCCGACGCAGACCCCGCTGCGGCCGGCGATGACCTTCCGCAGCCGGGTGGCGCTGGTCAAGCGGGTGCCGGCGGGCGAGGGGGTCTCCTACGGGCACGAGTGGACCACACCTGCCGAGACCACCCTGGCGCTGCTGCCGGTCGGCTATGCGGACGGCGTGCCACGCCGGCTGAACCGGCACGGCCGGATGACGGTCTGGCTGGCCGGTCGCCGCCGGCCGGTGGTCGGCCGGGTGTGCATGGACCAGATCGTCGTCGACTGTGGCGACGACCCCGTCGAGGAGGGCGAGCCCGCGACGTTGTTCGGGCCCGGCGGCGACGGTGAACCCACCGCACAGGAGTGGGCGGACGCGCTGGACACGATCCACTACGAGATCGTCACCGCGGCCGGTGACCGCAGGCCCCGCCGCGCTCCGGTCGGCATGAAACCGGAGCCGGCGTGAGGTGGACCCGGCTGGCCCAGGTCGGTCGGCGGTGCGCTCGGCGTCGCGGCGACCGGGGCGGCGGTCGGGCTCGCCGCCCGGCAGCGATCGGTACTGGCCAGGCGGCGGCGGCTGGCGGCGGCCGAGGCAGAGGTGCCCGCATCGGCGCTCGGCTACCTGCCGCCCGGCAACTCCTCGTCGGTCGTCGCCGACGACGGCATCCGGCTGTCCTGTGAGGAGATCGACCCGCAGAACGGCCGGCGGGCCGGTGCTGACCGTGGTGCTCGTGCACGGCTTCGCGCTGGACCGGCGCAGCTGGCACTTCCAGCGGCTCGCGCTGTCCGCCCTGGACGAGCCCGCCGTTCGCCTGGTGCTCTTGGACCTGCGCAGCCACGGCCGGTCGGAGAAGGCCCCCCGGGAGAGCTGCACGATCGACATGCTGGGCCGCGACCTGGACGCGGTGCTGCGCGCGCTGGCCCCGGACGGACCACTGGTGCTGGTCGGGCACTCGATGGGCGGCATGACGATCATGGCGCTGGCCGAGCAGCGCCCCGAGCTGTTCGCCGAGCGGGTGGCCGGGGTGGCCTTGTTGTCCACCTCTGCCGGGGAGGTGGCCGGTGACGGGCTGTCCGGGGCGCTGCTGTCCCGGCGGAACCCGCTGACTCGGGTGGTCGGGGAGCTCGCCCGGTGGCAGCCCGGGCTGGTCGAGGTGGTGCGCCGGCTGGGGTCGGACGTCATCTGGGCGCTTGTGCGCGCCTACGGCTACGGCAGCCGGGACGTGGACCCGGCGCTGGTGGAGCTGGTCAACGACATGATCGCGACGAACGCGGTGGAGGCGCTGCACGACTTCGTGGACACCCTGGGCAGCCACGACCGGCGGGCCGCGCTGCCCGTGCTGGCTTCCTGCGAGGTGCTGGTTGCCGGTGGTGACGCGGACCGGATGATCCCCTTCGAGCACTCCGAGCTGATCGCCGCCGAGCTGCCCGATGCCACCCTGATGCGGCTGCCGGACACCGGGCACGTGCCGATGCTGGAACAGCCGGAAGCGGTGGACACGGCGCTGGTCGAGCTGATCCGTAGGGCGGCGGTACGGGGCCGGCGACGGCCGCCCGTGCTGCGCCGGCAACGCAGCCGGGGCGCCTGAGCGTGTCGTCGACGGACCTGCCGCCCAGCGGGGAGATCGTGCTGTCTTCGGTGGCGGACACCGAGGCACTCGGCGAGCGGATCGGCGGCGTTCTCGACGCCGGCGACCTCGTCGTGCTGTCCGGCCCGCTCGGCGCCGGCAAGACCGTGCTCGCCAGGGGGATCGCCCGTGGCCTCGGCGTCGCAGGCCCGGTGACGTCGCCGACGTTCGTGATCGCCCGCGAGCACCCTCCGGCACCCGGCGGGCGCGGCGTGCCGATGGTGCACGTGGACGCCTACCGGCTCGGTGGTGCGGCCGAGCTCGACGACCTGGACATCGACACCGACCTGGCCGCGGCGGCCGTCGTGGTGGAGTGGGGCGAGGGGCTGGCCGAGCGGCTGACCGTCGGCCGTGGCCTGGTGGTGCGGCTGCAACGCCGCGACGACGACGTCCGGGTGGCCACCGTGCACCGCGTCGCGATCGGCTGAGGCACTCCGCGCCGGCGGTGCATGATCGTCGGGTCGGTCGGCCGCCACCCCGAATGAGCCCGCTCATTCGGGCTCACGGCGCGGTCGAACCCCGAATAAGCCCGCTCATTCAGCTTTAGAGGTGGACGGCGTGCGGCGATGGGATACTCGGCGCGGTGATCGAGGCGGTGATCTTCGACTGGGGCGGCACCCTCACCCCGTGGCGCACCATGGACTTCCTGGCCGGCTGGCGGGCCTACGCCGACGCGGTGCACCCCGAGGACGCCGAGCGGGCCGCCCGGGTGGCCGCCGCGCTCGCCACGGCCGACGCCGCGCGTTGGGCCGTGGTCCGCGACGAGCACCGCGCCTTCACCGTCGCGCAGGTGGTCCAGGACGCGGCGGCCGGGCTCGGCGAGGAGCTGCCCTACCACGACGGAGGGCTGGACGCCTATCGGCTGTTCTGGACCGCGGCCACCCACACCGACCCGGAGGCAGCGGGAATGCTTGCCGCGCTGCGGGCGCGGGGCAAGCGCCTCGGCGTGCTCTCCTCGACCTGCTGGCCGGCCAGCTGGCACGAGGAGTTCCTTCGCCGGGACGGCGTGCTCGACCTGTTCGACGGCTGCGTGTGGAGCTGTGACCTGCCGTGGACCAAGCCGCACCCGGAGGCGTTCGTGGCTGCGATGGACGCGCTCGGGGTCGACGACCCGGCGCGCTGCGTGTTCGTCGGCGACCGCCCCTACGACGACATCAGCGGTGCGAAGGCGGTCGGCATGCGCGCGGTCCTGGTGCCGCACAGCGACATCCCTGCCGAGCAGCAGGTGCCGGTCGACGTGCAGCCGGACGCGGTGATCCACCGGCTGTCCGAGCTGCCGGCCGTGCTGGCCGGCATGGAGTCCGGCCGCGGGTCGTAGGCTCGGTTCCGTGCTGGTTCTGGCCCTGGACACCGCCACTCCGGCGGTGACGGTCGGCCTCGTCGAGCTCGGCCACGCACCGGTCGAGCGGGCGCGCCGGGTGCGCGAAGGGGCCCGCAGGCACGTCGAGCTGCTGATGCCGGCCGTGCTGGACGCCGCCGCCGAGGCCGGTGTCGGCCTCGCCGAACTGGACGCGATAGTGGTCGGCACCGGACCCGGCCCGTTCACCGGCCTGCGGGTCGGCATGGTCACCGCGGCCGCGCTCGGCGACGCCCTGGAGAGGCCGGTGTACGGGGTGTGTTCGCTGGACGCGATCGCCGCCTCCGCTGTCGCACCCCGGTTCGGCGGGCCGACCGGGGAGGGCCTGCTGGTGGTCACCGACGCACGACGCAAGGAGGTGTACTGGGCGGCTTACGACGGCGGCGGCCGGCGGACCGTGGGCCCGCAGGTGCACTCACCGGCTGCGCTGCGCGAGCGGCTGCCCGAGCTCGGAGTGGTCGCCGCCGCGGGCGGCGCGGCCGAAGGGCTCGGCCTGCCGGTGCTGCCGCCGGCCGCACCGACTCCGGTCGGGTTGGCCAGCGTCGCGGCGTCCGCCCTGCTGACCGGCGCCGCGCCCGAGCCGCTGACCCCGCGGTACCTGCGCCGCCCGGACGCGGTGGTGCCGGGCGAACGCAAACGGGTCACCGCCTGATGGTCGTCACGATCGAGCCGCTCACCGCGGCGGACGCCGAGGCCTGCGCGGCGTTGGAGAAGCTGCTGTTCGCCGGCGACGACCCGTGGCCGGCGCGGGCGTTCCGGGACGCGGTGGCCGCCGGGCACGACTACCTGGCCGCCCGCGAGGACGGGCGCCTGCTCGGCTACGCCGGGATGTCGGTGCTGTCCGGGTATCCCCAGGATGGGGTGCTGCCAGAGGCCGAGATCCACACCCTGGGGGTGCACCCGGACGCCCAGCGCCGGGGGATCGGGCGCGCCCTGCTGCGCCGGCTGCTGGAGATCGCGGACGGCGCCGGTGCGGCGATCTTCCTCGAGGTTCGCACCGACAACGCGGTCGCCCAGCGGCTCTACCTGTCCGTGGGCTTCCAGGTGATCGGCACCCGCCGGCGGTACTACCGGCCCAGCGGCGCCGACGCGTTCACGATGCGCCGGGAGCCGGCCATGGCGCGGGGGCATTCCTCGTGAGCAGCGGAATCGTGCTCGGGATCGAGACATCCTGCGACGAGACAGGTGTCGGCGTGGTGCGCCTGGATGCCGCCCCGGTGCTGCTCGCCGACGAGATCGCCTCGAGCGTCGATGAGCACACCCGGTTCGGCGGGGTGGTGCCGGAGGTGGCATCCAGGGCGCACCTGCAGGCGATGGTGCCGACCGTGCGCCGTGCGCTCGCCACCGCAGGCATCGGCCCGCGCGACGTGGATGCTGTCGCCGTCACCGCGGGTCCGGGGCTCGCCGGCGCGTTGATGGTCGGGGTGGCGGCCGCGAAGGCGTACGCGGCGGCCTGGGACGTGCCGCTGTACGGCGTCAATCACCTCACCGCGCACGTCGCCGTGGACACCGTCCAGCACGGCCCGCTGCCGCCCTGCCTGGCCCTGCTGGTCTCCGGCGGGCACTCCAGCCTGCTCGCGGTGCCGGACCTGGCGGGGCCGGTGACCGCGCTCGGCGCGACCGTCGACGACGCGGCGGGCGAGGCGTTCGACAAGGTCGCCCGGCTGCTCGGCCTGCCGTTCCCCGGCGGCCCGCACATCGACCGGGTCGCGCGTCGACGGCGATCCGGACGCGATCCGGTTCCCCCGCGGCATGACCGGCCCGCGGCACGAGTCGGTAGGCGCCGGCTACGACTTCTCCTTCGCCGGACTGAAGACCGCGGTCGCCCGCTTCGTCGAACACGCCGAGAGCGACCGGGCGCCCGGTCCGGTGGCCGACGTGGCGGCCTCGTTCCAGGAGGCCGTGGTCGACGTGCTGACCGCCAAGGCGGTGCGGGCCGCCCGGGACACCGGGGCCGACGTGCTGGTCATCGGCGGCGGCGTCGCCGCGAACTCCCGGCTGCGGGCGCTGGCCGAGCAGCGCTGCGAGCAGGCCGGACTGACGTTGCGGGTGCCCCGCCCGAGGCTGTGCACCGACAACGGCGCGATGGTCGCCGCGCTCGGTGCGCACCTGTTGGCCGCGGGCGCGCCGCCGTCGTCGCTGGAACTGCCGGCGGACTCCGCGCTGCCGGTGACCGAGGTGTTGGTGAGCTGACCGCGGTACCCGGACCCACGTTGAGGTCTTGGCACTCTCGTGGGTAGAGTGCCAATTGCACGGTAGAAGGCGGAGCCCCGACACCCGCGACGGCGGGGAGCCCCTCGAGCCGTCGACCGACCAGCCATTCAGCAGTCCGCAGGACCCCAGGAAGGGGAGGATTCACTCGTGGCGAGCGTGAACATCAAGCCGCTCGAGGACAAGGTCGTCATCCAGGCCAGCGAGGCCGAGACGACCACCGCCTCCGGCATCGTCATTCCGGACACCGCCAAGGAGAAGCCGCAGGAAGGCAAGGTCATCGCGGTCGGCCCCGGCCGATTCGACGACAACGGCAACCGGATCCCGATCGACGTCGGCGTCGGGGACGTGATCATCTACTCGAAGTACGGCGGCACCGAGATCAAGTACAACGGCGAGGAGTACATCATCCTCTCCGCGCGCGACGTTCTCGCCGTCGTCAACTGATCAACGCAGCTCAGTGAGCAGCCCGCCCCGGCGGTCGGTCGACGAGACCGCCGCCGGGGCGCTGCTCTGATCGCAGCGACATCGCACCATTGAGAGCCGGAAAGGCTTGCACATGCCCAAGCAGATCACCTTCGACGAGGAGGCCCGGCGCGCCCTGGAGCGCGGGGTGAACCAGCTTGCTAACGCGGTCAAGGTGACGCTCGGCCCCCGCGGCCGGCACGTGATGTTGGACACCAAGTTCAGTGGGCCCAACGTCACCAACGACGGCGTGACGATCGCCCGCGACATCGACCTTTCGGACCCGTTCGAGAATCTCGGGGCACAGCTGGCCAAGTCGGTCGCCACCAAGACCAACGACGTGGCCGGCGACGGGACGACCACCGCCACGGTGCTCGCCCAGGCGATGGTCCGGCTGGGGCTGCGCAACGTGGCCGCCGGTGCCAACCCGACCGAACTGGGCCGCGGCATCACCGCCGCCGCCGAGAAGCTCGCGCAGACCATCAAGGACCGGGCCACTCCGATCTCCGGGTCGGAGGCCATCGCCGCGGTCGGCACGATCGCGTCCCGCGACCCCGGGATCGGCGAGCTGATCAGCCGCGCGATGGAGCAGGTCGGCGAAGACGGCGTGATCACGGTCGACGAGGGCCGCGGCCTTTCGTTGAGCACCGAGCTCGAGTTCACCGAGGGGATGCAGTTCGACAAGGGCTACCTCTCGCCCTACTTCGTGACCGACGCCGACCGGATGGAGACGGTGCTCGACGAGCCCTTCATCCTGTTGCACCGGGAGAAGATCTCCGCGCTGGCCGACCTGCTCCCGCTGCTGGAGAAGGTGCTCGAGGCCGGCAAGCCGCTGCTGATCATCGCCGAGGACGTCGAGGGCGAGGCGCTGTCCACGCTGGTCGTCAACCACGGGCGCAAGACCCTGACCGCCTGCGCGGTGAAGGCGCCGTACTTCGGCGACCGTCGGGCCGCGTTCCTTGAGGACTTGGCGGTCGCCACCGGCGGCACCGTGGTCAGCGCCGACGTCGGGATCAAGCTGACCGAGGTCGGGCTTGACCTGCTCGGCAAGGCCCGCCGCGTGGTGGTCAAGAAGAACGAGACCACGCTGGTGGACGGCGGCGGCAGCCGCCAGGCGGTCGACGGCCGGATCGCGCAGCTGCATGCCGAGATCGAGGCCGCGGACTCCGACTGGGACCGGGAGAAGCTGCAGGAGCGGCTGGCCAAGCTGTCCGGCGGGGTGGCGGTGATCCAGGTCGGTGCGGCTACCGAGACCGAGCTGCGCGAGCGCAAGCATCGGGTCGAGGACGCGGTCGCGGCGACCAAGGCAGCAGTCGAGGAGGGCATCGTGCCCGGTGGCGGGTCGGCCTTGCTGCACGCCGCCGCCGTGCTGTCGGACCACCTCGGCTTCAGCGGCGACATGGCCACCGGGGTGGACATCGTGGCCCAGGCGGCCTCCGAGCCGGTGTACTGGATCGCCTCCAATGCCGGGCTGGAGGGCGCGGTAGTGGCGAACAGGGTCCGCGAGATGGAGTGGGGAGGCGGCTTCAACGCGCTGACCTCCGCCTACTCCGACCTGCTCGCCGACGGCGTGCTCGACCCGGCGAAGGTGGTGCGCTCGGCGGTGGTCAACGCCGCCTCGATCGCGGCGATGCTGATCACCACGGAGAGCGCCGTGGTGGACAAGCCGGAGGACGCAGCAGCCGGCAGCCGGCGGACACGGGCACGGGCACGGCCACTAGTCCGAGCACGAGCACGGCGGCACACACCCGAGGGTGCCGGCACACGGGTCAGGACAATGGTCAGGACATGTGTGCCGGCACCTCGTGCTGTGTGCGGCGGGTTGCCAGGGTTGCTCGGCGGCTGCTCAGCGCGACGTGGCGCTGGGGCTGGACTTCGGACTGCGCAGGGCGAGCCGGCGGGTGCGCCGGTCCAGCAGGCGGTCGCGCTCGGACTCCGACAGCCCGCCCCAGATGCCGTAGGGCTCCTGCACGGCCAGCGCGTGCCGGCGGCACTCCTCGATGACCGGGCACCGCTGGCAGACCGCCTTGGCGCGCGCCTCGCGGCTCGCCCGGGCCGGACCGCGTTCCCCCTCGGGGTGGAAGAAGAACGCGCTGTCCATGCCGCGGCAGGCGCCCTTGAGCTGCCACTCCCACACGTCCGAGCTCGGCTTGGGTAGCCGGCGGGTATCGGCCACGCTGCGTCCACCCCCTGCTTGCATGACTGCTCAACAACAATCCTGCCAAACACTAGGAGACCGATCGGTCTCCAACAAGCTCTGTGCGGCGAGGTGCGTCCGAGATCACCCACTCGACGCCGCTCGGCAGGCCGGGTTGGCCGACCGGACGCGTGTTGCGTCCAACCGGGTGACCCGCAGCGGCTCACGCAATGGATACACCCGTGACCGGCCGGGTTATCGAACCGTTGCCTGATTGATTGCGCGCGTCGCACAGAGTGCGCGTCCAGACTCGATACGATGACTGCTCCGTTCGGAGCCGCATCACCCGCCTGACACGCTGCCGCTTGGCGCAATCTTCCCGAATGGAGTGCACTTCGACACCCTGATCGTGTCAAGGTAGGTTGCTCACCCGCCGATATGGGGGACAGCACATCACCCGGCTGCAGGTAACTGCAGGGAAGGAGTCCTCGTGACGACGGTGCTCATCTGCGACGATCGTCGTAGTGTCCGTGAGGGTCTCACTCGTGTGATGTCCGCGGTGCCGGGAGTCCATCGCATCGACTGCGTCGCGCACGGCGATGAGCTGCTGGCCCGCTTCTCGCGGCAGCCGGTCGACGTCGTCCTGGTGGGCACCCAGCGCGCGGTACCGACCGGCGTCGAGGCGACTCGTCGACTCGTCGCTGCCCACCCGCAGGCCAACGTCATCGTCTTCGGAGCCCCCGACGACGCGGGCAGCATCGCGGCGGCCATCGCCGGCGGAGCGCGCGGCTACCTGCGCTGGGACGCCTCCCGCCCCGAGCTCGTCGCCGCCCTCGCGCACACCCTCGCGAGCACCGCGGTGCCGACCCCGCGTACCCCGGCCGACCCGGGCGTCCAGCTCACCGAGCGCGAGCTCCAGGTGCTTCGCGGGATGAGCCAGGGCAAGAGCAACGGGCAGATCGGCCGTGAGCTGTACTTGTCCGAGGACACCGTGAAGACGCATGCCCGGCGGCTGTTCCGCAAGCTCGGAGTGCGGGATCGCGCCCAGGCCGTCGCGCACGGCTTCCGCCGGGGTCTGGTGTCCTGACCTGCGCTGACGCGCCCGGTGGAGGCCGCCGACCGGTCCCCATCGGGCCACTTGGCCTGCCCGCGAACCGAGCCGATACGGTGGGGTTCCCGACAACTTCGACCACGTTGCGTGACGCCTTGCACGTTCGGGTGGCAATCGTCCCGCACGGGTAACACCGAGACGACGCTGCGCGATGGACCTTCCGAAAGACGAGCTCGACGAGCTTGTGTTGGCCGCCGCGTCGGGCGACCGCACCGCTCGCGATCTCGTAATTCATCGGATCGGTCCGATCGTCCAGCGGTACTGCCGTGGGCGCCTCGGCCGCTCGGACCGTTCGTCCGTCTCTGCTGACGACGTCGCGCAGGAGGTGTTGTTGGCCGTGCTGACGGCCTTGCCCAGCTACCGGGTGCAGGGTCGGCCGTTCCTAGCTTTCGTGTACGGGATCGCGTCGCACAAGGTGATCGACGCGCATCGGGCCGCCACCCGCAACCGGTCGGACGCGGTTGCCGACGTACCGGACGCCGTTTCGATAGCGGACGGACCGGAGCAGCGGGCGCTGCACGGCGAACTGACCGGTCAGATGAAGCAGTTGCTCGAACAACTACCTGAGAAGCAGCGAGAGATACTCGTGTTGCGGGTGGTTGTCGGGCTCTCGGCCGAGGAAACCGCCGAAGCGGTGGGTTCGACGCCCGGAGCCGTGCGGGTGGCCCAGCACCGGGCGCTGGGTCGGTTACGACGGTCCATGCCGGAGGAGGTGGTCTAGATGCGTAACCAGAACGGGCAGGGTGGCGACGAGGACCGCTCGCTTCCGCGCCGCGGTCGGCGATGGATGGGCAAGCGTCGCGCCGGTCAGGGCCGCCCGGCCCAGGGTGCACCAGCGCCCGGCGGCGGACCCGACCGGAACGGATCCGAGCAGCAGACCAACGGCGTCCGACCCGAGGGCTTGCATACCCAGCCGATCAGGTTCGACGAGGTCGCCGACGAGCCCGTCGACCTGATGGCGGTGCAGGCCGACGACGAGCTGATCGACGCGATCGCCGCCGGTCGTGCGTTGCCGGGGACGGCCAGCGGCCATCGATCCGACGAGCGGATCACCGCACTGCTGCAGGCATGGCGAGACGACGTCGTGGCCGAGCCGATCCAGCCGCTGATCACCGGTGCCGATGCAGACGCCGCGCTGCGCGCCGGGCGCAGGATGAGCGCGACCGGCCCCCGACACTCCGCGCCGAGCCCCTCGATCCGCAGCCGCCACCTGATCCCGCTGGCCGGCGCCGCGGCCGCGCTGACGATCACGATATCCGGGATCGCCCTCGGGGCGCACGCGGCGGAGCCCGGCGACGCGCTGTGGACCGTCTCGAAGGTGCTCTACAGCGAGCGTGCCGTCTCGGTGGAGAAGAAGGTCGAGGTCGAGAGCCGGCTGGTGAAGGTGAAGGAGGCCCTGACCGAGGGCCGCACCGACGACGCCCGTCGGGAACTCCAGGCAGCGGGCACCGATCTGACCGTCGTCCGGACCGAGGAGGGCAAGGAGGACCTGGCCCAGCAGCAGGCCTTCCTCGCCGGCAAGCTGGAGCAGACCCCGCCCGGCACGGCGGTCGACCCCGCCGAGCTCGAGCAGCCGCCGCCGGCGCCCGATCCGCGCCGCGGGCCGAGGCCGTCGTCGGTTCCGCCGATGTCGTCGGTGCCACCGACGCCGTCGAGCACGCTGTCGACGCCACCCGACACCTCGGGCACCTCGGGCACCTCGGGCACCTCGGGCACGTCGGGCACCTCCGGCAGCGCTCCGGCATCCGACGGCGCCGGCAACGGCTCCGGCAGCAACGGACCGACCACGACGACGGCCTGACCGGAAACCCGGGCGGAGACGCGGTGCGCGTCAGCCCTCGGAAAGTGCGGCGTCCGCGAACCCGCGGCAGTACTCCCAGGTGACGTACTGGGACGGGTCCGGGGCGAAGGCCGGCTCGTGCGGGCGCATGTAGCCCTGGTCTAGCAGCTGCTGCAGGCTGGCTCGCAGCAGGTTCCACTCGTGGTAGTGGTGCTCGCCGCAGTCGGCGCAGTCCACCACGATGCCGCGGATCCCGCGGTCCTCCAACAGTGCCTGGTAGACGGCCAGGTCGGCGATGTCCGCGGCGACCTCGTCCCGTTCCTCGGCGTCGAGCTCGGTGATCTCCTCGTCGGGGTCGACGGCGTCCAGCGCGCGCGCCGGGTCGTGCGGGTCACCGGCGAACGGGTCGGGGGGCAGGGCTTCGCTCGACACGCATGACACGGTACTCCGCCGGACGTGCTAAACCGGAGTTGCCGGCGGGTGGTGTGCGCCGGTGAACCCTGCAGCCGAACCCGCCGCTCCGGTTACGATGCCGCAGCACGACAAGTCAACTAAGGGGGCCGATGACCAGCGAGCTGACTGCCCGGCCTGCCGCCGAAGTTCGCGATGCTCGGCCTGACCTTCGACGACGTGCTGCTGCTGCCGGCCGAGTCCGACGTGGTGCCCACCGCGGTCGACACCTCCACCCGGCTGTCCCGCCGGGTCGAGCTGCGGGTGCCGCTGGTGTCCTCGGCGATGGACACCGTGACCGAGGCCCGGATGGCCATCTCGATGGCCCGCCAGGGCGGGCATCGGGGTGCTGCACCGCAACCTGCCCGCCGAGCGAGCAGGCCGGCGCAGGTCGAGATGGTCAAGCGGTCCGAGGCCGGGCATGGTGACCGACCCGGTGACCTGCTCGCCGGACGCGACGCTCGCCGAGGTGGACGAGCTGTGCGCCCGATACCGGATCTCCGGCGTGCCGGTGACCGACACCGACGGCAGGCTGGTCGGCATCATCACCAACCGGGACATGCGCTTCGAGCTCGACCACACCCGGCTGGTGCGCGAGGTGATGACCCCTCGGGCGCTGGTCACCGCCCAGGTCGGGGTGACCGCCGAGGCCGCGCTCGGGCTGCTGCGCCGGCACAAGATCGAGAAGCTGCCGATCGTCGACGGCGCGGGCATGCTGCGCGGGCTGATCACGGTCAAGGACTTCGTCAAGACCGAGCAGTACCCGCTGGCCACCAAGGACCCGGACGGCCGGCTGCTGTTCGGCGCCGCGGTCGGGGTCGGCGACGACGCGTTCACCAGCGCGCGATGGCGCTGGTGGACGCCGGCGTCGGACGTGCTCATGGTGGACACCGCGCACGGGCACTCCCGCGCGGGTGCTGGAGATGGTGGCCAAGCTGCAAGGAGGAGCTCGGCGACGTCGGTCGACGTCGTCGGCGGCAACGTGGCGACCCGGGCCGGCGCGCAGGCGCTCGTGGACGCGGGCGCGGACGGCGTCAAGGTCGGCGTCGGGCCCGGCTCGATCTGCACCACCCGGGTGGTCGCCGGGGTCGGCGTACCGCAGATCACCGCGATCTACGAGGCCGCCCAGGCCTGCCGGCCGGCCGGCGTCCCGGTGATCGGCGGACGGCGGCATCCAGTACTCCGGCGACATCGCCAAGGCGATCGCGGCCGGTGCGAGCAGCGGTCATGCTCGGCCGCCTGCTGGCCGGTACCGCCGAGGCGCCGGGCGAGCTGATCCTGGTCGGCGGCAAGCAGTTCAAGACCTACCGCGGGATGGGGTCGCTCGGCGCGATGCAGTCCCGTGGCGAGAGCCGTCGTACTCCACGGACCGCTACTTCCAGGACGACGTGCTCGCGAGGACAAGCTGGTGCCGGAGGGCATCGAGGGCCGGGTGCCGTTCCGCGGCCCGCTGAAGCCGGTCGTCCACCAGCTCGTCGGCGGGCTGCGCTCCGGGATGGGGTTACACCGGTTCGCCCACCGATCGCGGAGCTGCAGGATGCCCAGCTGGTGCGGATCACCGCGGCCGGGCTGAAGGAGAGCCACCCGCACGACGTCACGATGACCGTCGAGGCGCCCAACTACGCCGGTCGCTGACCGTTTTCCGCGGCGCCTACCCTCGCGGATGTGTCGAACCCGGTGCGTGACCTCGTCGAGATCGGCATGGGCCGCAGCGCCCGGCGCGGCTACGATCTCGGTCAGGTCGAGATCGTGCCGTCCCGCCGGACCCGGACGTCGCAGGACGTCTCGACGGCCTGGCAGCTCGACGCCTACCGCTTCGACATCCCGCTGATCACCCATCCGACCGACGCGATCGTCTCGCCGGAGACCGCGGTCCGGATCGGCCAGCTCGGCGGGCTCGGCGTGCTGAACGCGGAGGGGCTGTGGGCCCGGCACCCCGATCCGCCGAAGGCGTTGCGTGCCGTGGTCGAGGCGGCCGACTCGGACGACCCGCTGGAGGCCGTCCGGACCCTCCAGGAACTGCACGCCGCCCCGATCCGGTCGGACGTGCTGGCGGCCTCGCTTGGCGTGATCCGCGACGCCGGGGTGACGGTGGCCGCCCGGGTCAGCCCGCAGCGGGCTCGCGAGCTGACGCCGGACCTGCTCGCCGCCGGGGTGGAGGTGCTGGTCGTGCAGGGCACGATCATCTCGGCGGAGCACGTGTCCAGGGACGAGGTCGAGCCGCTGAACCTCAAGGAGTTCATCGCCGACCTGGACATCCCGGTGGTGGCCGGCGGAGTCGGCGACTACCGCACCACCATGCACCTCATGCGCACCGGCGCGGCCGGGGTGATCGTCGGCTACGGCACAGTCCAGCGCGACCACCACCGACGCGGTGCTCGGCATCGGCGTGCCGATGGCCACCGCGATCGTGGACGCCGCGGCGGCGCGGCGGGACTACCTCGACGAGACCGGCGGGCGCTACGTGCACGTCATCGCGGACGGCGGCATCGAGGACTCCGGTGACATCGCGAAGGCGATCGCCTGCGGCGCCGACGCGGTGATGCTCGGCGAGCAGCTCGCCGACTCGACCGAGTCCCCCGCCGGCGGGCTCTACTGGACCGCCGCGGCCGCGCACCCCTCGCTGCCGCGCAGCGACGTGTCGGGGTTCGCCGCCGGCACCGCGGACCTGGGGACCGTGCTGTTCGGGCCGTCGTCCAGCCCGTACGGGCGGGTGAACATGTTCGGCGCGCTGCGCCGGTCGATGGCGAAGACCGGGTACAGCGACCTCAAGGAGTTCCAACGCGTCGGCCTCGCGGTGCGCGGCTGAGGCACCCTGTGCCGCCGGCCGAGCCGGCGACCAGGCGGACTCAGACCCCGCACACACCTCCGCGCGGCGGCACCCATGTCCCAGGGTGTGTGCGAGGCACCGCGGATGTGTGCCGCCGGGTCGTGCGGGCTGTGCAGCAGGTGGTCAGGCGTCGCCGTTGAAGAGGCTGGTGACCGAGCCGTCCTCGAAGACCTCGCGGATGGCGCGGCCGATCAGGGGTGCGATGGACAGCACCCTGAGCTTGCCGAAGCGCTTCTCGTCCGGGACCGGCAGCGTGTTCGTGATGACCACCTCGCGGGCACCGCACTCGGAGAGCCGCTGCGCCGCCGGCCCGGACAGCACCCCGTGGGTCGCGGCGACAACGACGTCGGACGCGCCGTCGGCGAGGACGGCCTGGGCCGCCCCGGCGATCGTGCCCCCGGTGTCGATGATGTCGTCGATCACGATCGCGACCCGGCCGGCCACCTCGCCGACCACCCGGTGCACCACCGACTCGTTGGGCACCAAAGGGTCGCGGGTCTTGTGGATGAACGCGATCGGGCAACCGCCGAGGGTGTCCGCCCACTTCTCGGCGAGCCGGACCCGGCCGGCGTCGGGAGACACCACGGTGAGCTTCGAGCCGCCGTAGTGCTCCCGCACGTGGTCGGCGAGCAGCGGCATCGCCCACAGGTGGTCCACCGGCCCGTCGAAGAAGCCCTGGATCTGCGCGGTGTGCAGGTCGACGGTCATGATCCGGTCCGCGCCCGCGGTCTTGAAGAGGTCGGCGATCAGCCGGGCCGAGATCGGCTCCCGGCCGCGGTGCTTCTTGTCCTGCCGGGAGTAGCCCCAGTACGGCATGACCACGGTGATCCGCTTGGCCGACGCCCGCTTCAGCGCGTCGACCATGATCAACTGCTCCATGATCGCGTGGTTGATCGGAGCGCTGTGGCTCTGCACCACAAACGCGTCGCAGCCCCGCACGGACTCGTCGAACCGCACGAAGATCTCGCCGTTGGCGAAGTCGTGCGCGGTCTGCGGGGTGATCGTGACGTTCAGTTCCTTGGCGATCTCCTCGGCGAGCTCGGGGTGCGCCCGGCCGGAGAACAGCATCAGGCTCTTCTTGGGGACCGCAGACATCACGCTCACGTCCGGTACGCCTCCTCGCTGCGCTCTGCCGCATCCGACTCGGGCGGACGGCCGGCCGCCCGCGCCGCCGCCTCCGCGGCCGGGGTACCCGGACGGCGTTTCTGCACCCAGCCCTCGATCACCCGTTGCTCGCCCGCCGACACTGCGAGCGCGCCCGGCGGGACGTCCTCGCGGACCACCGTGCCGGCGCCGGTGTAGGCGCCGTCGCCGACCGTCACGGGGGCGATGAACATGTTGTCCGAGCCGGTGCGCACGTGCGAGCCGACCACCGTGTGGTGCTTGGCGACACCGTCGTAGTTGACGAACACCGAGGCGGCGCCGATGTTGCTGTACTCGCCGATCGTCGCATCGCCGACGTAGCTCAGGTGCGGCACCTTGCTGCCCCGCCCGATCTCGCTGTTCTTCGCCTCGACGAAAGCGCCGAGCTTGCCGGCCTCGCCAAGGCGGACACCCGGCCGCAGGTAGCTGTACGGCCCGACGGTCGCGTTCGGCCCGATGGACGCCCCGGTGCCGTGCGAGCGCACCACCACCGCGCCCGGCCCGACCTCGCAGTCGGTGAGCGTGGTGTCCGGCCCGACCTCGGCTCCGCGGGCGACCGCGGTGGCGCCGTGCAACTGGGTGCCAGGGTGCAGCACGACGTCCGGCTCCAGCACCACCGAGGCGTCCACCCAGGTGGTCGCCGGGTCGACCACCGTCACCCCGGCGAGCATCCAGCGTTCCAGCAGCCTGCGGTTCAGCTCGGCGCGCATCGCGGCCAGCTGCACGCGGTCGTTCACCCCGGTGACCAGCCAGGTGTCGGTGATCTCCAGGGTGCCGGCCCGGCCGCCGTCGCCGTCGACGACCGCGATCGCGTCGGTGAGGTACAGCTCGCCCTGGGCGTTGCCGTCGGACAGCCGGCCCAGCGCGTCGCGCAGCACACCGGTGTCAAACGCGTAAACGCCCGAGTTGACCTCGGTGATGCGCAGCTGCTCAGGACTCGCGTCGGCGTGCTCGACGATGCCGGTCAGCCGCCCACCGACGTCCCGCACGATTCGCCCGTACCCGGTGGGGTCGGCGAGCCGGGTGGTGAGCACCGTGACCGCGTTTCCTGCCGCGGCGTGCTCGGCCAGCAGCGCGCGCAAGGTGTCCCGGTCGAGCAGCGGGACGTCCCCATAGGTGATCACCACCGTGCCGCTCGCCGCATCCGGCAGCACGTCGAGCGCACAGCTCACCGCGTGTCCGGTGCCGCGCTGCTGCTCCTGAACCGCGATCAGTGGCTGCATGCCGATCTCGGACGCCATGAGGTCGAGGTGTTCGGCCACCCGCTCGCGGCCGTGCCCGATCACCACGACCAGGTGCTGCGGGTCCAGCCCGGCCGCGGCGTACAGGGCATGCCCGACCAGGCTGCGCCCACCGATCGGGTGCAACACCTTCGGGTTAGCCGACTTCATCCGCTTGCCCTCGCCCGCTGCCAGCACGATCACCGCCAGCTGATACTGGTCCGCCTCAGACGCTGACTCGCGCACTGGCGTTCTCCTGCCTCCGCTGTGCGATGCCGTGGTCCTGGTCGCGTCCTGCTCAGTCCTGGGCCGGGCTGGGTCAACCTCGAATCCTACGGCGTGTTGTCGGGTCGGTGCCGCGGCATCACGCACGAGTCGCTACTGTCCCGAGATCGTTGCCGGGGTACGCCGTTCGGTCTAATGCCTCCCTGGAGGGTGGGATTGTTGTCTAGGTCCGCAGCCGGCCGAAAGGTCCGGTGCAGCAGGCTTGCCCCGATGGTCACCGGCCTCCTGGTGACCCTGCTGCTTGTCGCGTCCCCCGCGCACGCCCTGGCCGGGCCCCAGTACGGGCTCCAGGCCCCGGTGGAGGACGTCGCACCGGACCAGGCCGCGGAGGGCGCGGCGAGCCCGTCCGAGTCGGCAGCGGCGCCCGCGCCGCCACCACCCACGCCGTGCCTGATCGGCCGGACGGTCCGCTGGGCCTGCGTGGACCTCACCTCGGGCCAGGCCTGGTTGCTGAACGGCGAGCAGGTGCACTTCGGCCCGGTGAAGATCCGCTCGGGAAGTGGCGAGATCGAACCGCGGACCGGGCAGCCGAAGATCACCCCGGTGGGACGTCACCGCGTGCAGTGGAAGCACATGCAGCACGAGAGCGGCGAGTACCCGAACCCGCAGCATCCCGAGCGCGGCGCGTACATGCCGTTCGCGGTGTTTTTCGCCGACGGCGGGATCGCCATCCACGGCGCCGGCAGCCTGGACAACCCGTCGGCGGGCTGCGTCAAGATGCAGATGCCGTACACGCCGACCGGTGAGCCCGACTACGCAGCCGAGTCGAGTCCGCGGGCCTTCTACGACTACCTGAAGGTCGAGCCGGAGGGTGGTGACGAGGTCCAGGTGATCCAGACCTGACCCCGAACATCGCCGCTACCAGGCCTGTCGTGACTTGACGGGGGACGGCCGACCAGCGACGCTTTGTCAGTACCCGTTCACATGGGGCGACAACACGAGCAGGAACCCGGTGTGAGTCCGGGGCGGTCCCGCCACTGTGACCCTGGCTCGGCTGTTGTACCGCACAGGTGCGCAGCCGGAGTCTCGGGAGCCAGACACTGACCTGTCGCCGCATCCGAGGTGGGGCGGACGACCCCACGAGGAGGTCAGCATGCCAGCCGCGAACCCACCCGATTCCAGTCCAGCGATCCCGCTCTCGACCCACGGCGTGGCCGGCACCAAGGTCCGCGACGTCGTGGTGGCCGGGCTGCTCGTGCTGCTGGCCCTGTTCGCGCTGTACGCGGTGTTCTTCGACCAGGGTGTGCTGCTCTCCTCGATGTACGGCGAGACCGCCTACGACGCGAACTACCTGCACGAGTTCGCCCACGACGGCCGGCATCTGTTCGGCCTGCCCTGCCACTAGGCCGTGGCTGACATGAGCCCACTGCTCCGGCTGATCGGACGTGGGGCGGCGGCTGGAGCCGTCGCCGGTGCGCTGTCCGTGGTGGTGTCCTTCCTGCTCGGCGAGCCCTACGTGAGCAGCGCGATCGCTCTCGAGCAGGCCGGCGGCGGGCCGGGCGAGGAGGTGTTCTCCCGCGGCACGCAGCTGTTCGGCCTGGTCGTCGTCTCGCTGCTGATCGGGGTGGCGATCGGGATCCTGTTCGGCGCGGTGTACGCGATCGTGCATCGGCAGGACCCCGATGCCGACCCGTGGCGTCGGGCGATCCGGCTGGCCGCCGCCGGCTTCGTCGGCGTCTCGCTGATCCCGTTCCTGCGTTACCCGGCGAACCCGCCGGCGGTGGGCGACCCGGGCACGGTGGACGCCCGCACCCGGCTGTACCTGCTCGCGATCCTGGTCGGGCTCGCGGCGGTCACCGCCGCCTGGCAGCTGCACCGCGCGCTGCTGGCGCGCGGTGCGGCCGAGCCGCTCCGGCAGCTGGCAGTGGTCGGGATCGTGCTGCTGGGCGTCGCCGCGACGTTCCTGCTGCCGGGGGTCGACGAGCCGACTGCGGCGCCCGCCGACCTGATCTGGGGTTTCCGGGTGGCCTCGCTGGCCACGCTGGCCACGCTCTGGTTCGGCCTCGGCGCCGCGTTCGGCCTGCTCGGCGAGCGCGCGTCACGTGCCGTCGACCAGCCCGAGCCCAGCGAACCGGTCGCCGGCTGACCCGGAGTGGCCCGCCGGCCCGCTGAGCGGGGCGTTGCCATCGGCGAACGGTGTGTACTCGGTCACACGAAGTGGGCACTCCTCGTTTATGCCTGGAGATCCGAGCACACCAGATTCCGTCGAGTACGTGCACCACACCTGGCCGGCGGAGACCGCGCGGGTGGCCGAGATCCGCGGCGCGGTACGCGGTTGGCTGGAGACGTCGGTCCTCGAGCCGGCCGCGGTGGCCGACATCGTGCAGGCCGTCGACGAGGCGGTGGCCAACGTCGTGGAGCACGCCTACCCGCCCGGCGAGTCAGGACCGGTCGAGCTCACCTTGTGGACCGAGCCCGACGCCCTGTACGTCGAGATCATCGACCACGGCAGCTGGCAGTTGCCGGCCAGACAGACGATCTCCGACGGGCTCGGTATGACGCTGATAAGCGGAATGGTGCAGGCCGTACTCATCCACTCCGACGCCCGGGGCAGTCGGGTGCTGCTCCGCCACTCGCTGGCGGCACCCGGGCTGCCGGCTTGAGCTGTGATGGTTCTCCGGTGACGGGTGCTGTGGTAGGAGCGCACCTGTCCACTGCGCGTTACATCGATTGGCCCAGTCGATGCGGCTGACCTACTGCTCCGCCGCCAGGATTCGAACCTGGACCATCGGAACCAAAATCCGAGGTGCTGCCTTTACACCACGGCGGACTGATGTTCACCGGCACCAGGCCGGACAGGATCATCCTGCCACGGGCGAAGTTCGCTCGCGGCCGGCATGACACGCGATATTCGCCCACCTCGGGTTTCGAAGTTAGACCAGGGTAACTTAGCCTGATCATGGCTGTCGACGCCCAGATCCATCCGGCGCCGGCCTTGAGGTTTGTCCGATTGTCCGTCCCCAACCCCGAGGTGAGCCAGCCGTGACCTCCATCACCGAGGCCGCACCGATTCCAGGGCCGACCCCGATCATCGACGGGCGGCGACCCGCCCTTCAGCACACCCTGATCTACGTCTTCGTGCTGCTGCCGATGATCGCTCTGGTGGCGGCGGTCCCGGTGGCGTGGGGGTGGGGCGTGTTCTGGCAGGACCTCGCGCTGCTCGTCGCCTTCTACGTCGTCGGTTGCCTCGGGATCACGGTCGGCTACCACCGGTACTTCACGCACAAGTCGTTCAAGGCGCGGCCCTGGCTGAGGGTGATCATGGCGGTCACCGGCTCGCTGGCGGTTCAGGGCCCGGTGGTGCACTGGGTCGCCGACCACCGCCGGCACCACGCCTTCTCGGACAAGGACGGCGACCCACACTCGCCTTGGCTGTTCGGCACCTCGCCGGCCGCGGTCGCCAGGGGCTTCTGGCACTCCCACCTGGGCTGGCTGTTCGATCGGGACGAGACCAACGCCGAGCGGTTCGTACCCGATCTGCTCGCCGACCGGGTGATCATGCGGGTGTCCCGCAGCTTCGGGTGGTTGGTGGTGGCCAGCCTGCTGCTGCCGGCCGTCGTGGGCGGGTTGATCACCTGGTCGTGGTGGGGGGCGCTCACCGGGTTCTTCTGGGGCGGGCTGGTACGGATGGCGGTGCTGCACCACGTCACCTGGTCGATCAACTCGATCTGTCACATGCTCGGGAAGCGGCCGTTCGAGACGAGGGACAAGTCGCGCAACTTCTGGCCGCTGGCGGTGCTGAGCATGGGCGAGTCCTGGCACAACCTGCACCACGCCGACCCCACCTGCGCCCGGCACGGCGTGCTACCCGGCCAGATCGACATCTCGGCGCGGTTGATCTGGCTCTTCGAGAAGCTGGGCTGGGTGCACGAGGTTCGCTGGCCCACCCCGCGACGCCTGGCGCGGATCACCCAATAAACGATCTCCGGCAGCGGCGTGCCGGCTGACGGACGAACGCGGTGCCGTGCCTACCGAACGCACAGTCGCCGCTGCTCGGACGGCCGGTGAGCCGGATCCGTCGGGCAGCTGCACGGTTACCCGCTGCTCAAGTTTGGGTGCGTCCTGTCTGATCTGCACGAAACATGATCACCCAGAGGCAGTTGCATCATTCGGGTGAAAGCCTTGGTATCTCGCCTCACATCGGCAAAAGCGACTAACGGTCCGCCTCACCCGATCGAATGTATCGACGGGTGAGACAGCGCTATCCCTGTCGGCGGGGCACTGGGGCGTCCGTGGAGTAGCCGTCTCCCAACGTGTCGGGGACACGAGCGTTCGGCCGTTCCGGCGGCCAGATGCTGCGGCACTCGGGGAGGTTTGGTGGACGATGACCGGGGAGTCGTTGACGCAGCAATCGGGAGTGCTGCGCCCGTCGATGCGTTGATCACTGCAGAGGCGCCTGAATCGAGGACGGCAGGATCACCCGTTGCACTGTCCACTACCGCCCGGAACGGCGGCGTAGGGCAAGACGACGGTGTGGTTTCGGAGGAATGGCGTTCGGCGGATACGCGGCGGACGGTCGGACAGCCGCGATGGCAGGCCCGCTATGTGCGGTTCGTGATCACTGGCGACCTGACGGTGCTTGCGGTCCTGTCGCTGACCGGGGCACTGCTCGGGCTGGGTAATGGTCCTGACACGCCGTACATAGCTGCGGTACTCGCGGTCGTCACGACGATCGGCGTCGGTACCGCCCTATATGTCACCCGATGCTGGGAACCACGGGTACTCGGTCAGGGGTCGGAGGAGTTCAGCCGGCTGATCCGGGTGATCGTGTCGAGTTCGGTGGTGCTCGGCCTCGTCGGGCTGCTGATCGACAGTCCGGCGACGCGGTTCTGGGTGTTCGGAGTGATACCGCTCGTCGGCGTCACCATTGGTGTTTTCCGCTATGGAATGCGCAAGGCGCTGATGAAGCGCCGAAATCAGGGTCGGTGCCTGCAGCCCGTCCTTGCCCTCGGCACCGAGTACTCCGTCGCCGACCTGATCGTTCGTACCCGCCGGGCGGTCTACCACGGCTGGGAGATCACCGGAGTCTGCACGCCGCGTGGCAGCGAGGCCGGCATCGCCGGGCACATCGCAGGTGTCCCGGTCGTCGCCGACTTCGACACGGTGTCGACGGCGGCTATCGGCGGTGGTTACCGCGTGGTCGCGGTCGCTCCGGGTGACGGATGGTCGCCGCTGCGCCTACACCAGCTCGCCTGGGACCTGGAGGGGAGCGGAATCGACCTCGTCGTGCACCCGGGGCTCATGGAGGTGGCCGGCCCGCGGCTGCACGTCGCCCCGGTCGACGGTCTGCCGCTGCTGCGGTTGACCGAACCGACGTTCTCCGGAATCCCCAGACTGGTCAAGGTGGGTCTGGACCAAGTGGTGTCCGTGGTCCTTATTCTGCTGCTCGCGCCGCTGCTGCTCGCGGTCTACCTGGCTGTGCGTTCGGATGGCGGGCCGGGTTTCTTCCGGCAGACCCGCGTCGGACGCGACGGCAAGACCTTTCAGATGATCAAGTTTCGATCGATGGTCCCAGACGCCGAGCGGCTCCGCGCCGAGCTCGATGAGCGGAACGAAGGCGCGGGCCCGTTGTTCAAGATGCGGCAGGATCCGCGGGTGACCCGGGTCGGATGGCTGCTGCGCAGGTACTCCATCGACGAACTCCCGCAGCTGTTCAACGTGCTCGGTGGCTCGATGTCGCTGGTCGGCCCGCGACCTCCGCTGCCGGCCGAGGTCGCCGGATACGGGCGGGAGGCGCGCCGGAAGCTTCTCGTCAAGCCCGGCCTCACCGGGCTGTGGCAGATCAGCGGCCGTAGCGACCTTTCCTGGGAGGAGTCGGTCCGGCTGGACCTCCGCTACGTCGAGAACTGGACCTTGGCGCTGGACGTGTTGATCATTTGGAAGACCTTCCGGGCGGTGATGCGCGGTGCCGGCGCGTACTGACATCGGGGCCGCACA
>CAVZMB010000006.1:0-18381 GCA_963776255.1 uncultured Actinomycetota bacterium
CAAAGCAATACGTCGCCGCGACGAGTACGTATTGCCCTCGCCGGAGAAGATCATCTGTGTCGGGCTGAACTACGCCGATCACATCGCGGAGACCGGCGCGCGTCGGCCAGAGTTCCCGACGTTCTTCGCCAAGTTCGCCCCGGCGCTGATCGGTGCCTACGACGACATCGTGCTCCCGGTGGTGTCCGAGCAGGTCGACTGGGAGGCGGAGCTGGCGGTGATCATCGGCGCGCCGGCGCGGCACGTCACCGCGGCGGGCGCGGTCGACGTGATCGCCGGGTACAGCGTGCTCAACGACGTCAGTGTGCGCGACTACCAGCGGCGCACCCGGCAGTACCTGCAGGGCAAGACGTTCGAGTCAACGACCCCACTCGGGCCGGCGCTGGTCACCCCCGACGAGCTCGCGACCGGCCCATGGGAGATCGGGTGCACGGTCGACGGCGAGCAGATGCAGCGTTCGGACACCGGGCAGCTGGTGTTCGGAGTGCCGGCGCTGATCGCCTACCTCTCCGAGATCCTCACCCTGCGCCCCGGCGACGTCATCGCCACCGGCACCCCCGCCGGGGTCGGTTTCGTACGTGAGCCACCACGGTTCCTCACCGCCGGCGCCGTCGTGCGGACCTACGTGGCCGGCGTGGGGGAGTGCCGCAACCGGTGCGAGCTGGAGAAGGTTTGAGCCGGCCGCTGGTGCTGGTCACCGGCGGCGCTCGATCCGGCAAGACGCGTTTCGCGATGGGCCGCACCTTGGCCGAGAGCCGCCGGGACGACCCACCCCCGGTGTACCTGGCCACCGCGCAGCCGGGCGACGACGAGATGGCCGCGCGGATCGCGGCGCACCGAGAAACCCGCGGGGCGCAATGGCGCACCGTCGAGGAGCCACTCGACCTGGCCGGCGTGCTCGCCACCCTGGCCGGGCACGCGGTGGTGATCGACTGCCTGACGCTGTGGCTGAGCAACGTCCTGCTGGGCGGCCGCTCGGTGACCGCCGAGGTGGACACGCTCTGCGACGCGCTGGGCGTGCGAGAGTGCGCGGTGGTCTGCGTGACGAACGAGGTCGGCTCGGGGGTGGTGCCAGAGTCCGCGCTGGGCCGGACCTTCCGCGACGAGCAGGGACTGCTGAACCAGCGGGTCGGCGACCTCGCCGACGAGGTGCACCTGGTGGTCGCCGGTCAGCCGCTGCGGATCAAGTAAGGGAGACCGGGCATGGTGTGCGGGTGACCCTGCTGGACGTGATCGTGCTGGTGATCCTGGTGCTCGCGGCGATCGGCGGCTTCCGGTTGCTCGGCGGAACCGGGCGCGCCGGTCGGCTGCTCGGCCTGCTGGTCGGGTTCTGGTTCGGGTTGACCATCGGAGTGCGGCTCGGCCAGGGTGTCGCGGCCGGCTGGGGCGTGCTCGCGATCTGCGCCCTCGGCGGGATGTTGCTCGGCGTGCTGGTGGGCGGCTGGCTTGGCGGGCTGATCGGTCGGTTCCTGGTGCGCGTCCGGCTCGGTTTCGTCGACCGGCTGATCGGGGCGGTGGCGGCCGTGGCCGGTGCGCTGCTGCTGCTGTGGGTGCTCGCCTTGCTTTTCCCCGGGGTCGTCGAGTCGCTCGGTGGGCGCAGCGATGTGCTGGCCAGTGTCGACCGGACGCTGCCGAACTCGGCCGCCGCGGTACGGGCGCTGCTCGCCGGTCCGTAGCGTCGTCGGTGATCCGGCCAGGATCAGAGCGCGGCGGCGAGCCGAGGCGCGATCAGCTCGACCTGCCAGGGGCGGGCACCGCCCGCGCGGAGCGCCTCCGGCAGTGGGACATCCGGCGGCCGCCAGCACAGCCTGCGCAGCAGGTCGGGCTGTAGCAGGTTCTCCACCGGCACACCGATCTGCTCGGAGAGCGCGCCGATCTCGGCTCGTGCGGCGGTGAGCCGGGCGGCCGCGTCGGGGTCCCGGTCGGCCCACCGGCCGACCGGTGGTGGCCCTTCCGTTACGGGTGAGGACGACGGGAGTTCGCCGTCCGGCAGCCGCAGGGCCCGCTCGATCGCCGACCACCAGTACGCCCCGAGCCGGCGTTGCGCCCGGCCCCGGAACACCGCGAGCGCGGTCAGGCCCTCGACGCTATCCGGTCCGACCACGGCCGCCTCCACGATCGCGGAGTCCGGGAGAACCCGGCCAGGGGCGAGGTCACGCTGCGCGGCGAGGCTGTCCCTGGCCTCCCAGAGCGCCCGCACCACGGCGAGCTGCCGCGGCTTGCGCACCCGGTGGATGCCGGACGTGCGCCGCCACGGCTCCGCCCGGGGCGGCCCTGGCCGCGCCGAGCGGACGGTCTCGAACTCCTGCGCCGCCCACTCCCGCTTGCCCTGCTCGGTGAGCAGCTTGTCCAGTGCATCGCGCAGGTCGACGAGCAGCTCTACATCGAGGGCGGCGTAGCTCAACCACTCCTCCGGAAGCGGACGGCGGGACCAGTCCGCGGCGCCGTGCACTTTCTCCAGTGTGACGCCGAGCAGCTGCTCGGTGAGCGGCCCGAGGCCGACCCTGGGCAGCCCGGCCAGCCGACCCGCGAGCTCGGTGTCGAAGAGTCGGGCCGGGTGCAGCCCGAGCTCGGCGAGACACGGCAGATCCTGCGACGCGGCGTGCAGCACCCATTCCGGGCCGTCCATCGCCTCGGTGAGCAGATCGAAATGACCGTGCAGCGCGATCGGGTCGATCAGCGCGGTGCCCGCGCCCGCCCTGCGCAGCTGCACGAGATATGCCCGCTGCGCGTAGCGGAACCCGGACGCGCGTTCGGCGTCCACTGCGATCGGACCGTCTGCTCCGGCGATAGCGGCAGAGATCCGGGCGAGCTCGGTTGGCTCGATTGCAACGGCGGGAACCCCGTCTGCGGGGCGAAGGAGGGGGACCGGATCCGTCAGCGGATCACTCCGGCCCGCATCGCCAGCGCGACCATCTGGGCCCGGTCCCCGGTTCCCAGCTTGCGCCCGATGCGGGAGAGATGGCTCTTGACGGTCAGCGCCGAGAGGTTCAGCGCCTCGCCGATCTCCTTGTTGGACTGCCCGTCGGCGACCAGCTGCAGCACCTCGACCTCGCGCGCGGACAGCTCCCGCGGTGTGTTGTCGGTGCCCGGCACCCGGGTCCCGGTCGCCAGCAGCGGAGCGACGGTCGGGTCGGCGTACACGCCGCCGTCCAGCACCCGCTTGACCCCGTCGGTGACGATCGACGGCGACGCGGACTTCAGCAGGTAGGCCTGCGCGCCGGCTTGGAACGCCGACCGGACGGCGTACGGGTCGTCGGAGGACGCGAGTACCACCAGCCGGGTCCAGCCCAGGGTGCGCAGCTCGGTCACTAGGTCCAGCCCGCTGCCGTCCGGCAGCCCGAGATCGAGGATCGCGAGATCGCAGGGTCCGCTGGCTTGCGCCCTGGCCCGCGCCTCGGCGACCGATGCGGCCTCGTGAACCGTGCCGGCGCCCATCCCACGCAACCGAGCGGCGATCGCCTCCCGCAGCAACGGGTGATCGTCGACGACGAGCACCGTGAACAGCTCCTCGCGCGGATGCGGGACCACTGGTGCCAGTACGGCGTTCGATCCACTGCGGACGGGCGTTCCCTGGCCGACAACTGCCACGTCACTACCTCCCTGGAGTCGGTCGTTTGCCCCCCGACCGACACCGGGACCTCGTCCGTCCGGCCGTAGAGCCGACGCTCGAGGATGGTGTCGTAGACGCAGGGTAGCCCCCCAAGCGGCTTAATGGGGTAACACCCATGGACTTTCGCCGATTCGAAGGCAATCACAAACACCATCGAGTGATCACACTATCAGGGGAGTCCGTTCGCCTCGCAGCTGCGCCGATCAGGGGGTTACCGCCGGCAACCTTGCCCGTCTGCCGAGGTCGGCGACTCCGACCGGGGGTAACCCAGCTGCGGTACCCAGCAGTGCGACGAACGCCGATCCGTGCCCGTACCAGTCCGGGTCCGGGCCGCCTACCGTACCGGTAGGTGTCCACGAGCATCGCAGCTCCACGTCGTCGGTTCGACCCACCATCCCGAACTCGCCGATCGCACCGCCCCGGCGCCCCGGGCCGTCCTCGTCGCCCGCGCCGTCGTCGAACCGCACCGACGAGCTGCGGGTCACCGTGCCCCGCAGCGCCTGATGCTCGGCACCGGCCTGGTCCAGTGCCTCGGTGAGCCACGACCACGCGACCGCCGACAGTGCCTCGTCGCCGGCCTGCTCCGGATCGAGCTCGGCGCTGAGGTAGCAGACCAGCCGGAACACGCCATCCCAGTCCGGCTGGCTGGCCGGGTCGTGCAGCAGCACCAGCCGTCCGACCACCGCGTCGCCGATCTCGCCGCGCAGCGCGAAGCTCCACGGTGCCAACCGGGCCGGCGGCTCGGCCTCGGCCAGCCGCAGCTCGCGCCGGGCGGGTAGGTCGCGCAGCGTCACCACCGCGCGTCGGAACTCGGCGGGCATCTCGGCAGCGCTGGTCACGCTGGGGGACGTTAGGGCGGCGGACCGACAGCCCGAGGGAGGCGCGCCGGGCTGATCATCCCCGATGCGTGGGAAGATTGAGCGGTCATGTCCAACCAGCCGAGCCCGGTCGTCGCCGTGCGGCGTCGCGCGCTCCCGACCGCGCCGTTCCTGGTCGCGGCCCGGGGCGGGCGGCCGGACCGGCTGCCGGTGTGGTTCATGCGGCAGGCCGGTCGGACGCTGCCGGAGTACCGGGCCCTGCGGGCCGACGTGCCGATGCTGCAGGCCTGCCTCACCCCCGAGCTGGTCTGCGAGATCACCCTGCAGCCGGTGCGCCGGCACGGCGTGGATGCCGCGATCCTGTTCAGCGACATCGTGGTGCCGCTGCACGCGGCCGGGATCGGGGTGGACATCGTGCCGGGTGTCGGGCCGGTGCTGGCCGAGCCGGTGCGCGACGCCGCCGCCGTGGCCCGGTTGCCGGAGCTGACCCCGGACGCCGTCGAGCCGGTGAGCGAGGCGGTCCGGCTGCTGGTCGGCGAGCTGGGCGACGTGCCGTTGATCGGCTTCGCTGGAGCGCCGTTCACGCTGGCGTCCTACCTGGTGGAAGGCGGCCCGAGCCGCAACCACGAGCGCACCAAGGCACTGATGTACTCCCGGCCCGCGGTCTGGCACGCGCTGCTCGATCGGCTGGCCGGGATCACGCTCACCTTCCTGCGGGCCCAGGTGGAGGCCGGTGTCGACGCGGTGCAGCTGTTCGACTCCTGGGCCGGCGCGCTCTCCGAGCGGGACTACCGGGCCTTCGCGGCTCCGCACTCCGCCGCGGTGCTGGCGGGGCTGGCCGGCGCCGGGGTGCCCCGGATCCACTTCGGGGTGGGGACCGGCGAGCTGCTGACCTCGATGGCCGAGGCCGGCGCCGACGTCGTCGGGGTGGACTGGCGGGTGCCGCTGGACGTCGCGGCGGCCAGGGTCGGTCCCGGCCATGCGCTGCAGGGCAACCTGGATCCGGCCGCACTGCACGCCGAATGGCCCGCGGTGGCCGACGAGGTGCGCCGGGTGGCAGCCGAGGGGAAGGCCGCCGCCGGGCACGTGTTCAACCTCGGCCACGGCGTCCTCCCGGACACCGATCCCGACGTGCTGACCCGCGTGGTGGAGCTGGTGCACTCGCTTTGACGGAGGGGGAGGACCGGCGAGCATCGCAGCGCGCGGAGCGCGCGAGGAGCGGAACTGGTCCGAACCCGACCATCAGAGCTGCGGCCGCCGGCCCGTGCGTCGCGGTTGTCGGCGGCGGGGTCTCCGGGCTGGCCGCGGCGCACCGGCTGCGCAACCTGCTCGGCCCCTCCGCGCAGATCGTGCTGCTGGACCGGGCCGACCGGATCGGCGGTGCACTGCGGACCGTCGAGCTCGCCGGGCAGCCCTACGACGTCGGCGCGGAGGCCTTCCTGGCCCGCCGGCCGGAGGTTCCTGCCCTGGCCGCCGAGCTGGGGCTGGCCGGCGAGCTGGTGCACCCTTCGGCCGCTGCACCGTTGCTGCGGGCGGGCGGGCGGACCGTGCCGTTGCCGGTCGGCACCCTGCTTGGGGTGCCGACCGGCGCTGCCCGGCTGGACGGTGTGCTCTCGGCCGGCGGGTTGGCACGGGTGGTCGCCGAACCAGGCCTGCCGCTGCACTGGGAGCCCGGCGCGGACCCCGCCGTCGGCGCGCTGCTGCGCGAACGGTTCGGAAACGAGCTGGTCGACCGGCTGGTGGAGCCGCTGCTCGGCGGGGTGTACGCGGGCCGGGTGGACCTGCTCGGGCTGCGCGCCACGATGCCCGCGCTGGCCCGAGCGCTCGACGCCGGCGCGCCGTCGCTCACCGCGGCGGCCGCGTCGGGGTTGGGACCTGCCGACGGCGCCGCTGGTCCGATGTTCGGGGCGTTGCGCGGCGGCTACCGCGTGCTGGTGGAGGCACTGGCCGTGCATTCCGGGGCGGAGCTTCGGCTCGGCACCACGGTCCGCGAGCTGCACCGCCGACCGCGCGGCTGGCGCCTGGTGCACGGGCCGGTCCCGGCGGCCCGGGTGCTGGACGCCGACGCCGTGCTTCTCGCGGTGCCCGCGCCCGCGCTGCGCCGGCTGCTGGCCGGCGTCGAGCCCGCCGCGGCGGCGGCGGCCGACGTCGAGCTGGCGTCCTCGGCGGTGGTCGCGCTGGCCTACCGAGCCTCCGAGGTCGAGGCGGCGTTGCCTGCCGCGTCCGGGGTCCTGGTCGCCGCCGGCGAGCCGCTGGTCAGCAAGGGGTTCACGTTCTCCGCCCGCAAGTGGCCGCACCTGGCGGTCGACGGGGTGACCCGGCTGCGTGGATCGCTGGGCCGCTACGGCGAGGCGCGCACGCTCCAGGTGGACGACGCCGAGCTGCTCGCGGCGGTGCGTGCCGACCTGGCGGCGCTGACCGGCGTCACCGCCGCGCCGATCGCCAGCCACGTGCAGCGCTGGGGCGGCGGGCTGCCGCAGTACGGCGTCGGGCACCTCGACCGGGTCGCGGTGCTGCGAGACGCCGTCGCCGCCCAACCGGGGCTTGCGGTGGCCGGCGCGCTGCTGGACGGGGTCGGGGTGCCGGCCTGCATCGCGACCGGCCGGGCGGCGGCCGAGCGCATCGCCGACCAGCTCGCCGGGCACGGTGTGGCCACTCGGCTCGCCGCTCGTTCGTGATCAACGGCGCTGTTGTACGGCCCTATCGCACGAAAGTGCCGTTCGTTGCGGAGGCGGGACGGACGGCACTAGCCGGTGGAGCCGTGGTCCGCGGGAGCGATCTGCGCCGGCGGCACCATGCCGACGTCGCCGGCCTGCACCACGACCATGACGAACCGCACGGGCACCCGGCCGCGGTTCGCGTAGGTGTGCCCGACGATGGCCTCGAACATCACGGTGTCGTCGCGGGCCAGCTGGTGCTCGGCGTCGCCGACCACCAGGGTGAGCGCACCGTCCAGGACCAGCAGCACCTCGACCGTGCCGCGCGGGTGCGCCTCGCCGTCGAACCGCTCACCGGGCTGCAGTGCCCAGTCCCACAGCTCCACGACGTCCGGCGGGTCGGTGCCGATCCGGAAGATCGCCTCGCTGCCGCCCGGCGTTCGCCACAGCGGCACCGCGCCGGCGGCCGTGCGGATCGTCACCGCCGGGGTCGCGTCGCCGTCCACCAGCGAGGTCACCCCGACCCGCAGCGCGGCCGCCAGGTTGCACAGCGTCGAGATGCTCGGGTTGCCGCGGGCCGCCTCGATCTGGATCACGGTTCCGCGGCTCACCCCGGCGGCCGCGGCCAGGGCGTCGATCGTCATCCGGCGCTGCTGGCGCAGTGCCTTGACGTTGCGCCCCACGGTCAGCGGGACCGTGTCGAGCTCTGGCATGGAGTACATCATGCCGTACTTCGCGGTATATGTCGTTGCACTGCGCCCAAGTGCCGCATAGGGTCAGTGAACTGACCGGCGTCATACAGCGAAGTGGACCAAATCTGTGTCAGCACCGCTCGCCCTCGGGGCCGCGCTGAGCTACGGAATCGCCGACTTCGCCGGAGCCCTCGCCACCAAGCGCGAACGCGTGCTGGTCGTCACGGCTTACGCCCAGTTGGCCGGTCTCGTCGCCCTGGTGCCCGCCGTCCTGCTCCTGCCCGGTTCGCCGTCGGCGGCCGCCCTCGGCATCGGTGCCCTCGGCGGATTGGCCGGCACGGCGGGGCTCGCGATGTACTTCCGCGGGCTGGCCATCGGCCCGATGGGGGTGGTCGCGCCGCTGTCCGCGGTGGTGGCCGCCGGGCTGCCGTTCGGCGTCGGCGTGCTGGCCGGCGGTGAGCGGCCGGGGATTCTCGCGCTGGTCGCGACGGTGCTCGCGCTGGTGGCGGTGTGGCTCACCACCGCAGGGTCGACGGCGAACGGTGGCTCGCCGCGGCGCGCGGTGCTGCTCGGCCTCGGATCCGGCCTCGGCTTCGGGCTGTTCTTCGTCGCCCTGGACGCCACCCCGGACGGCTCCGGGTTGTGGCCGCTGCTCGGCGCGCGCACCACGTCGGTCTCGGTACTGATCGTGATACTGCTGGTCCTGGCCGGACCCCGGCTGCCGGGGCACCCCGGCCTGATGATCGTCAGCGGGATCGGCGACACGCTTGCCAACGCGCTGTTCCTGCTGGCCACCCGGGCCGGGCTGCTGAGCTTGAGCGCGGTGCTCGTCTCGCTGTACCCGGTGGTGGTCGCGCTGCTGGCGCGGTGGGTGCTCGGCGAGCGGCTCACCCGGGTGCAGTCCGCGGCCGCGGTGCTCGCGGTGGCCGCCGCCGCGCTGCTCGCGGCGGCGAGCTGAGGTTGGCGCGTGGCAGCATTGGCGACGTGGCACGCCTGGACTACGCCGAGCTGAACGCGACAATCCGGTACACGATGTGGTCGGTGTTCCGGGTCGAGCCGGGCCGTCTCGGCGAGGACCGCGTCGACGCCGGCGAGCAGGCCGCGGCGTTCCTGGACGCGCTCGCCGGCAAGGGCGTCGAAGTGCGCGGGGTCTATGACCTGGCCGGCATGCGGGCGGACGCCGACTACCTGATTTGGTGGCACGCCGCCGAGATCGAGTCGCTGCAGGCCGCGTACGCCGACCTGCGGCGGACCACCTCGCTCGGCCGGGCCAGCGCGCCGGTGTGGAGCCAGGCCGCGCTGCACCGCCCGGCCGAGTTCAACAAGAGCCACCTCCCCGCGTTCGTCGCCGGGGAGCCGCCGCGCCGCTACGTATGCGTCTACCCATTCGTTCGGTCCTACGAGTGGTACCTGCTACCCGACGCCGAGCGGCGGCGGATGCTCGCCCAACACGGCCAGCAGGCCCGCGACTACCCGGACGTCCGGGCGAACACCGTGGCCAGCTTCGGGCTCGGCGACTACGAGTGGATCCTCGCCTTCGAGGCCGACGAGCTGCACCGGATCGTCGACCTCATGCGCCACCTACGCGCCAGCGACGCGCGCCGGCATGTGCGCGAGGAGGTGCCGTTCTTCACCGGACCACGGATCGCGGTGGCCGACCTGCTCGCCGTGCTGCCCTAGGACTGAGCAGGCTCGTCCGCCGCCTTGTCCGCCGGCTCGTCGGCCGGGACCAGCCGCAGCGAGATCGAGTTGATGCAGTACCGCAGGTCGGTGGGCGTGCCGTAGCCCTCGCCCTCGAAGACGTGCCCGAGGTGGCTGTGGCAGGTCGCGCACAGCACCTCGACGCGCTTCATGCCGAGGGTGCGGTCGGTGTGCTCGATCACGGCGTCGCCGGCCAGCGGGGTGAAGAACGACGGCCAGCCGCAGTGCGAGTCGAACTTGGCGTCACTGCGGAACAGCTCGGCTCCGCAGGCCCGGCACTCGTACACCCCGACAGTCTTGGTGTCGGTGTACTCACCGGTGAACGGGCGTTCGGTACCGGCCTTCCGGAGCACGCGGTACTCGGCGGGGCTCAGTTCGTCGCGCCACTCCTGCTCGGACTTGACGACCTTCGGTGGGCTTTCCGGTGCAGCTGCCATACATCCACGTTAACCCGCGTCAGAGCCTGTCGTCAGAGCAGCGTCGTCATTACGAAGTGCAGCACGTCCCAGGCCAGGTATCCGACCACGACCAGCAGCAGCGCGACCACGAGCAGGGCGCCGAGACGCCGCGGCCCGTCCGCACGGTTGGCCGACTCGGCGAAGCGGCTGAACCCGGCGATGTAACCCTCCACGGTGAACGCGGGCCGCACGTCGTGCATCCGCCGCAGGTGCGCGGCGAAGGCCTGCACCTCGGGATCGTCCCGGTCGAGGCCGGCCAGCTCGTCTTCCAGCCACTCCGGGTCGGACGCGTTGGGCGGATGGCGCTCGTCCGGCGGCAGATCGGCGGTCACCATGGTGCAACGGTAGCGTTCCGGCCTGTGGCCGGCAGCCAGGCAATCCAACTGACAGTGCCCGGACCGCACGGGGAGCGCACGGTCCGCCTCTCCAACCCGGACAAGGTCTACTTCCCGGAGCGCGGGATCACCAAGCGCGAGGTCGCCGAGTACTACCTGACCGTCGCCGACCCGATGCTGGCGGTGCTGCGCGAGCGTCCGACCACCCTCAAGCGCTACCCGGACGGCGTGACCGGGGAGCCCTTCTACCAGAAGCGGGTTCCCAAGGGCGCGCCCGACTGGGTGCAGACCGTGGAGATCACTTTTCCGAGCGGGCGGACCGCAGAGGAGGTCTGCCCGACCGAGCCAGCCGTGATCATCTGGGCGGCCAACCTGGGCACCCTCGACTTCCACCCCTGGCCGGTGCGCCGACCACGGGTCGACCACCCCGACCAGCTGCGGATCGACATGGACCCGCAGCCGGGCACCGACTTCGCCGATGCGGCGGCGGTGGCCGGCGTGTTACGCGAGGTGCTGGACGAGGCCGGCCTGGTCGGCTGGCCGAAGACGTCCGGCGGGCGCGGGGTGCACGTCATCGCCCGGATCCGCCCGGAGTGGGACTTCGTCGAGGTGCGCCACGCGGTGATCGCGATCGGGCGGCGGGTGGTTGCCAGGGCGCCGGAGCGGGCGACGATCGAGTGGTGGAAGGAGAGCCGCGGCGAGCGGGTGTTCCTGGACTACAACCAGGCCGCGCGGGACCGCACGATCGCCTCGGCGTGGTCGGTGCGCGGGCTGCCCAGGGCCACCGTCTCGATGCCGGTGCGCTGGGAGGACCTGCCCTCGGTCGAGCCGGACGACTTCGACGTCTACACGGTGCCGCGGCTGCTCGCCGAGCGCGGCGACCCGCACGCCGCGATGGACGATCACGTCGGCGGTCTGGAGACCGCACTCGACTGGTTCCGCGACCGACCCGGCCGGGGACCTGCCCTACCCGCCGGACTACCCGAAGATGCCCGGCGAGCCGATGCGGGTCCAACCGAGCAGAGCGAGGCGCTCACCAGCCTAAACACTTCCCGGGACGGTGTCCCGCCGAGAGCATACCGTTTACTCGGCTGATAACCTAGCTCGATGTCGGAACCGCTCCTCGATCTTGCTGCGAGCTTCCGACGCGCGCTGCGGGCCGACGGCCGAGCCGAACGCACCGCCACGATCTACGTGCAGTCGGTCCGGTTCTTCGCGGTGTGGCTCGCCGAAGCAGGACCAGCCCGCCACGGTCGACGAGCTGACGCGCGACTGATTCGCACCTGGTTGGCGGAACTCGCCGAGACGCACGCGCCCGGCACTGTGCGCACCCGGTGGAAAGGGCTGTGGCGGTTCTGCGGCTGGCTGGTCGGCGAAGGGTTGCTGGACGCGCACCCGATGACCGGCATGGAGGCGCCGGCAGCCAAGCCACCGCCGATACCCGTCCTGACCGACGACGACCTTTCCGCGTTGATCAAGGCGTGCGTCGGGAGCCGCTGGTACGAACACCGCGACGAGTCGATCATCCGGCTGCTACTGGACACCGGGATACGCGTCAGCGAGCTGTGCGGAATCAAGACAGGCGACATCGACCTCGACCGCGAGATGGCGCTGGTGACCGGCAAGGGCAGCAAGATCCGGCCGGTGTACTTCGGGGCCCGCACCGCTCGCGCGCTCGACCGCTACGAACGCGACCGACGCCGGCACCGCTGGGCGCACCTTGATGCCCTCTTCCTCGGCGAACGCGGCGCCCTAACCCCGGATGGCGCGCGAAAGCTCGTCGCCTACCGTGGCCAGCTCGCTGGGATCACAGGACGGCTGCACCCGCACCGGTTCCGGCACACCTTCGCGCACGACTTTCTCATGGCCGGCGGGCAAGAACGTGATCTCAAGCGGCTGGCCGGCTGGTCCTCGGATGTGATGTTGGAGCGGTACGGGGCTAGCGCAGCCGATGTCCGAGCCAGGGAAGCTGCCAAGCGACTACGGCGAGGGGACCGGGTCTAGTCCAGCCAGATCGCGCTCCCGGTCGCAACCGCCTGGTCGTACAACCCGCGAAGTCTGTCGGCCCTCACCCGCTGCTCGACGTGCACGGAGCCGTTGTGGCCCACGCAGACAAACCGATACCGGCTCGGTGAGCCGTCTCCGCTCCATCCGTCGGCACTCGCGTCGTACACACGAGCCTGCGCACGGTGAACCCGGCCACCAACACCAGCGGTCGCTCGGTGCCGAGAATCCTTCCGGGCTGATGTCGCCGCCGCTCAAAACGATGTTGCCCTGATGATCAAGGGTCGTCGAGCGGATCCGACGGCGGCAGTAGCGACAACGCAACCATGCGCCGAGCTACGAGCTGCTCGACCTCGTCCGGGTATGCCTACCGGCCGGCTCCGTGAAACCGACCTATACCCGCGCCCTGATCGCGCATCAGTGCCGCGGTGAGCACAGCCTGGGATCGGTTCGGTCACCGGAGGAAGCGCGAGCAGCGGTGAGGACGTTGCCCCGTGCGACGATTGCTCCGTGATCGCGCCAAGCGACGCTGCTAGGGAGCCTCCCTCGACAGGCGACGAGGCGCCCGAGACGTATCTCGGCGAGTCGCGCTGGCCGCCCGCGGCCGCGTTGCTGGCCTTCTTGGCGCTGAACATCGGCATGCGCATCTGGCTGCCGAACGAGGCGGCGGTCAGTCTGCCCTGGCTCGTCCCTGCGCTCGAGGGTGTGCTGCTCGCCTTGTTGCTCGTCGGCAACCCCGGGGGACATGCGAAGCACGCGAAATGGGTGCGCCGTATCGCCGTCACGTTCGTCTGCTTCCTCGTCGCGGCGGCGCTGTGGGCGACCGTGGTCCTCATCTATGACCTGATCAAGGGTCTGGGCGTGTCGAACTCGCCGGAGGAGCTTCTGGCCACCGGTGCCGTGGTCTGGCTCGGCAACAACCTCTCGTTCGCGCTGCTCTACTGGTTGATCGACAGCGGCGGGCCGGTTGCACGCTCGCAGCAGGCGGCCCCGGTGGACTTCGTCTTCACCCAGCACATGAGCCCCGAGCTTGCGCCGCCCGGATGGCGGCCCGTCTTCCTCGACTATCTGCACCTCGCCTTCACCAACGCGACCGCGTTCAGCCCGACGGACGTAATGCCGCTCACACTCCGTGCCAAGTACACAATGGTCGTGCAGGCGACCGTCGCGCTCGCGCTGTTCGCCCTCATCGTGGCGCGGGCGGTCGGTGCCTTCACGTAGCTCCACGTTTCGACCTGCTCCTGGTTTGAATCTGATCTGCATTAACGCATTGTGCTTAAGGTTATACACAGGATAGATAGCGCCGATGCATTGTGCATTGTTGTGCATTGGTGCGGTGTTGCATTAGTGCATTAGGTGGTGTGTCGTTGGGTTGGCCGGTCGGCGCGCGTCGCGGTGCTCGGTAGGGGACCCCTGATCGTGGATCATGCTCTGACCTGCGGAAATACCGATGATCTTTTTTCTACCTGCGACAACCCACAGACCCCGGCCTCGCACCGTCTCTCCCTCCCGGAAATATGTAAAATCCTTGACGAGTCTCCCCGGAGGTGATCACCCGATGGCCCACAAACGTGAGCTGACCTGCGCAGACTGCGGAACCCCGATGTGGCGCCGGAAAGCTATCTCGCTGCCGCAGGGCCAGGCGACGTGCAACGCGTGCCGGCGAAAGCGACCTCGCCCGTACGGTCCGCGCAAGCACCGGCAGGCCCAGCCGTGAACACGGCCGCGCTCGACCACCTGATCCGAACCGTGCTGCTGGACGAATGGCGCGACCAGGTCGAGTACCGGTCGCTCACGGTTGTCGGGCTGCGACGGTTGCGGGCTCGGCTGGATCTGCAGAGTCCAGAGTTCCTGCCGGGGGCCGACCTCGAGAGCGCCCTACTCGGCTACGGGGTCCCGGACTACGTCGTGATGCACTCTCGGCGCTGGAATTGGCTGTGCTCGCAGGTCGGGACGTCCTGGCCGTTCGTGTCGCACGCGTCGGTGCCCACCCAGCAGGGCGGCGTGATCGTCACCAACGAATACGGCGATGGTGTCCGCGGGGTGTTGAGCAACGGTCTCAAGGTGATCGTCGACAACAACATCCCGACCAACCTGGGCGCCGGCACCAACGAGGACCGGATCCTGATGATCGCGTCGCAGCAGGGGATCTGGTGGGAGGACCCGGCCGCGCCCGTGCTGATCAGAGCCGAACAGCCTCTAGCCGCCAGTCTCGGCGTGCTGCTGGTCGTCTACGGCTACGCGGCCTACACCTGGGACCGCTACGGGAACAACCCGGGCGTCATCGGCGGTACCGGTCTGGTCGCACCGAGCGGGTTCTAGATCAATGACTGCACGCCTCGTCGAGATCGTCCCACGCGGCGGGCAGCGTGCGGCGATCTCGGCGGCGACATCGTCAACGGCTACCTGGTCTGGATCGTGAACGGCGTTCGCCGTATGACATGATCGGTTGCGTCGCCCAAGAGGTGCAGTCAGTCCCGCGCAGCTCGCGCCGTTGGCGACTCAGGCGTCTTCACACTCCTTCGCGCCCGCCCCGTCCAGCTCTGCCGCAATATTCGATAGGGTTGCCGCCGTCTTCTGGGTAATAGACCTTGTCATAGCCTCCGTTTGAGTAATTCGTTGTGCAGACTTTCCAGTAAGACTCCTCAGCGTTACCATTTTCGTCGAATTCGAAATGGGTGATGTTGTGGCAGGTGGTCCGCCCGATCTGAACCGGGCGCGCTTCCGCCTCTGTGGCAGCGAACAGGGTCGTGCCAGCGAGAATGGTGCCCGTGATGGCCACGGCGCCCATGACAGCTAATGGCCAGCGCCGGTGGTGCGAGCTCTCCGCAATCATGATCGTCTCCTTCTGGGTTGGTCACCGGAACTGGGCTCCGGCAAGTCTTAAGACATTAGGCTCGACCGTCGCATGGGGGATCGGGGATATGTCCGGCTTAGTGGATCGCCCATTGCGGGATTGGGCAGGCAGCCTGATGAGGGGATTAGGGGCGCCACGAAATGAAGGTGGCCGCCAATCCATGATCGGGTGTGGTTGACAGGCGCCACTTATGGCCCGGTCGAATCGATTCGATGCCGGCCGGGCATCGTCTGCTATCCAGTGTCGGTCGGGCTGAGCAGGACGTAGGTCAACCTCCGGCGTTCTAGCCAGGCGATCGCGCCCTCTGCGCCACCGTCCTCGGCCGTGTCCAGGAGTTCGGTCACGTCGTCGGTGTCGCGGATCGCCTCCCATGCCTGGCCGGTCAGCGCGATCACCTGCTCGCCGTGCAGGTCCTCGCTGACGATCTCCTCATCGCTGCGTTCTCGGCTCAAGCCGGCCCACTCCCTTACGCCCACTGACCAGGTGAGTTGCTTGTGTCCGTGGCTGGCTTGCTCCCATTCCAGCCACAGCTCGCAGTCGTCGGCGAGACCGGTTGCCAGGGCGTCGCGGAGGATCGCGAACGGTGCCCGGTTGCCGAACCGACCGTCCTTCGTCGACGGTGAGGTGACCTCGTATGCGATCTTGCTGATGTAGTCGGCGACGGTGTCGAGGCTGTCTGCGGTCATCCGCACCGGTCGGACGTCCAACCCGCCCCGATCGGCGACCGCGGAGAGCCCTGTGGCGTTCCAGACGCCCTAGCCCAGGCGACCGAACATGCCGTAGCCGAGGTTTTCCATCAGCTCCGGTGACACCAGCCCGTCGAAGAACACCAGGGCGTGAACATGCAGGTGCCAGCCGTGCTCGCCGTGGGTCGACTTCGATCGTCCGAGCCCAACCCAACACCCCGGTAGCGGCTTTGTCGCGCTTCCAGGCAGCTCCGGACGCGGTAACGGCCCATGCAGGCCCCGACAGCGACCCACAGCACGAGGAGGGCCATCCCGGCGCGGTGTCGCATCGTGAGCGTGACCAGCGCGGCATTGCCACCAGCGTCGGCGACCGCCTGCACGACCTGACGGATTTCCCGAGCTCGACGCGCACCGATTCGGCGGGCACAGACCGGGCAGCTCCACGGGGAGCCGCAGGACATCAGCCCGGCCAGGCCAGAGCGTAGGCCGTCCGCGTGGTCGCTGATCCGTAGTACCGGGCTACCGACTCCGGTATGCGCGACCGACCACACTTGCGCAACCTCGGCAGGCTCGACCACGGCCGCAGTCGATTCCGCCACCGGTGACTCTCGGTCCGACATGCCCTCCGTCTCTGCTCCCGACTCAGGCCGTCCGTGACGCCTTGTCCGTGTGTATTACCAAGGGGCGCCGCTGCGGCTCCGCCCGCGCCGCTCACCCTGGCGGGCCGCCGCGCCACGACCCTGGGCTCGCGTCGTGGTGTTCACGCGGCGGCCCCATTGGCCAACGAGCGCAGTAGTCGGCGTAGGGCAGGTACGGGCCGCGGAACCGGGTGAGCGGCCGTCCTGGCGCCGATACGGAGGCCGATGCCGGGATCCGCTACGGCGTGCGCCGCGACGGTTGCCGGGTCGGCATCACGGTGGAGCATGCGCTGCCCGTCGGCGTCGACTCGGAAGCTGATCGCATGCGACGCCTGGCCGCGTTCGAACCCGCCGATGACGGTGGCGTCGGCTCGCTGGCAGACCAGCAGGACCCTCATGCCGGCCTTGCGGGATTCGGACAGAAGTCGGGCGACCATCGCGCGGGCTTGCGGCCGTAGCCCTTTGCGTCGACCGAGTCGAGCAGCTTGAGCAGGCCCGGGTACTCCTCGAGCACGACCAGGACCAGCGGATCCGCGACGGTGACCGGCAACGCGTCGAGCCCGGTCGGGATCGCGTCGGATGCGCTGGTCCATCACGCCGACGAGGCGCTCAAGGACCTCGACGTGGCGGCCGGCGTGCTGGGTACCGATGGCGATCGGGCCGCCGCGGTGATTCCACGGGCCGAGCAGCAGTCCGGTCGGATCACAACCGGCGACCTGTAGGTCGCGGGCTCCGCCGAGCTGGGACAGCAGCGAGTAGGCGGCGCATGACTTTCCGCTACCGGTCGCGCCCTGCAAGATCAGATGCATGGCGCTCGGTAGCGTCACGGTCACCGGCTCGCCGGCCTCGTCCAGGCCGAGGGTGATCGGCCACCGGATCGAATCGACGCTGTCTACCGGGGGCACGCTCGGCGGCTAGCGGGTCGGCAGCGAGTAAGTGGACCCGGACTACCCCGATCTGCCACCGCTCGATACGGAGCGAATGCACCCCGAGGATCTCGGCAAGCCGCGGTGCTTCGGCCTCAAGGTCGGCGGCGATCATTCCGCTCAGTAGCTGCACGTGCAGTATCGGGCTCGCCGGTCGGAAGTCGACGTGTACGACCCTCGGCCACAGGCTGCCGGGGATGCCGGCCCAACTCGCCGTGTCCTGGGCAACTGCGGTGTTCGTGCAGGCATTGCGCCACCGGGTCGCTATCCGATGGGCGGCCTCAAGGTAGGCCAGATGGTCGCGGTGCTGTTCTCGGTTGGCTCGCCACCGCTGAACGAACCGGCCCCCGGCCTCAACATGAGAGACCGGGGGCTGGCAGGTAAGCATCACTTAGCTCGCAGCGGCCTTGAGCTGCGCCGTGTTGATCGCTTCGGCCTTGAGCGACACCCGAGGCTGCCCGGTCATGTTGTCCCGGTAGAGCACGGCTGACAGGCCGCGGAAGCTGATCGGTCGGAACTTGGACACCGCGGGCTGTACGTGATCGGCAACCGTCACGCCGAGGACCTCGCTACGGGTCGCGTCGTCGTCGTCAACCAGCACGTCGACCGACCAGAGCGGCACACCCTCCGGAGTGGTCGACTGGTTGCCGGAGCGACGCGAGGAGCCGTCTGCGAGCGTGACGTACTCCTGCTTGGGTGAGACCTTGCCCGTACTGATCAGGTTGAGTCGGGTGATGTCGACGGGGATGTTTCGCATTGTCGGTTCTCCTATCGTTGATTAGCCGGATATCGGCTGATAGGAGCCCGTGCACAGTAGACACAGGCCAGCCGTGCACGGACCCCGGAAAGGTCGTGCAACTAGCTGGACCGGACCGCCTGTCCCTGGTCGCCGTGAGGGTTCCGGCCGCCGGAATCAGCGTCAAGGGTGGCCCTGGACGGGCCATCGCTACGCGACGCTAACGCGCCCTTGACCCTGCTCCCGTCGCCCGGAAATGC
>CAVZMB010000007.1:0-23808 GCA_963776255.1 uncultured Actinomycetota bacterium
CAGCTGGATTGAATGCGCAGTCTGGGTCGTCGGGGCGCTGCGGGACAGGCGGGCAGCGTCATGCAGCAGAAGGTAGGCAGCGTCTTGGGCTCGGCGCGGGTCAACTCGCCGGACAACAGCAGGGCCTGGGTCCAGGCGAACAGGTCGACGGCGAGCATGACCACAGTCAGCCAGGCGATCCGGGCGTCAACTCGACCCTGATCGTCGCGGACTCGTACCGGCACCACCTGGGTGGCTTTCGACATCGGCGCGGACGGCGGGTTGTCCAACCGGCGTGTCTGGGCTGACCTCGGCGTGGGCACCCCGGACGGCATTTGCATCGATGCGCAGGGCGCCGTTGGTACGCCGATGCGCCCAACCAGTGGTGCGTGCGCGTCGCGGCGGGCGGTGCGGTGCTGCAGACAGTCAAGCTGGACCGGGGCGCCTTCGCCTGCGCGCTCGGCGGCTCAGGCGGGACGACGCTGTTCGGCGTGGCTGCCGGATGGCGAGGCATCCCGAGGCGGGGCCGGCGGCGCCCGGGACCGGTCAGGTGGTTACCACGCAGGTCGACGTGCTGGGGCGGGCTGGCCGGGATGCCTGCCATCGGGCACTTGATGGCGACGGACGAGGACGCGCCGACCCTGCCGCCCGCCGACATCATGCAAGTGGCGCGGGTTGGCGCGTCGCGTGCCAGGCTTCGAACCGTGTTTGAGACAACCAGCTGACGGACGACTGCGCACACAATGCCCCATGAATCTCGACACCGGCGACGCGGCCGAGCTCGCCGAGCCGCTGCAGTTCCTGGATGACTGCTTGGCCGCCGACGGCGACCGGTTTGGCGAGTCGCGCGCGTCCAAATAGCCATTCGAGCCGCCGCGGGAGCATCAAGGATCACGCGCGCGGCGCGGTCCGGGGTCTTTCAGATCGGCTGGTACGACCGGCGCTCCCGCAGCTGTGAGGTCATCCCGACTGCTCTTGCCGCTGGCAACCCGCCGTGATCATGGCCGTCGGGTCGAGCGCGATCACCCGCACCCTCATCCCGGCGATGACCGCGGCCAACGTCTCCCAGCTGGTCTTGAGCAGCAGCCGCTCTATCGTCGCCACCCGACCGCGACTCGTGATCAGCCTGGCCTGGTGGTGTTTCGGGAGTCGTATGCCGACATGGCCGAAGGCATGCTCCAGTCCAGCCCGCTGGACTGGAGCATCGCGCGAGCCACCATGCCCGCCGACGGCCCCCGCACCGGTCGGGTGCACACCGACTTCGAAACCGACGCCACCGGCGGTGACGGGCGGCTCAACCGGGCCGACGCCATGGCATTACTCGAAGTCACCGAGGACCCCTCCATTGTCCGCCGCGCGGTTGGCGTCGGGGCGCGAAAAGATAACCAGTCGCCGCCGGGCCGCCCAGCGGGACGGGCCCGGCAGCAGCACACGCCGGGGAAGAAACCGGCAACGTGCGCTGACGTGTCGATACCCGATCGCCTGGTCAATCCTCGAGCGTGGTGCCTGTCGGCTGACGCGTGAATTTGTTGGGGTCAGGCGCCCTACCGCTAAAATGATCAGTCACCGCGTGTCGGCCGCCGACGTGCTCGGCGACACCAGTACCGCGTTGGCCCATGCGCGCGGCTGCCACTCACGGCCATCCCGACCACCGAGCGGCGAGCGGGGAGCCCGCGCGAGGCTCCCCATTCATCCAAGATTGCAGTGCCGGCGGTGGGTTGAATCGACGCATGACATCCTTCGAGCTGCCCGCGACCCACGTACACCTCGCTGCGAATGGCGCCGCGGAGCTGTTGGAAAGCGCGCAGCTATGGGAACGTCCGCCGGCCGAGTTGGACAACGGACTTCCGAACTGGCTGGTCGCCAGCTTCCCGATCGCGGTCGACGACTCCCCCGGTGCTGCCGAAATACACCCCAACGGCGACGAGTTGCTCTGCGCGGTAGCCGGAGCCATCGACGTAATCCTGGAGGACTCCGACAAGGTGCAGGTGGTGACGTTGAGGCCCGGTCAGACATGCCTCGTACCGAAGGGCACATGGCACCGCTTGCGCGGTCGCGTCCCGGGAAACTTGATCACCATCACGTACGGTCGAGGCACACAGCACCGTTGACCCTGGTGCGTCGCACAGCGTCGGAACGCGGACGTACATGATCTTCGCGCGTCCACACACCGAGCACCGCGGATAGCTGGGCGGCGGGCGGCTCCGGTCACCGGTTCCGGACCCGTCGCCTGTGATCGCGGCGCCATCCTTGATGTCGATCGGCGTGACGCGCACTCCGGTCAGGCTGCGGGTGGCCAACAGCGCTGGCAGCAGGAGCGTGGCCCGCCCGGCGCGCTCACGCCGGTCAGCTCTGCGGGTCCGGCGCGTCGAGAAAGACCCTGACCGCGTCGAGCACCAGCGTGGTGCGGGCAAGGCCGAAGAAGTGCGTGGTGCCCGGGAACACCGCCAGCTGCGAGGCCGGCACGCCGACGAAGTCGCCGTTGACGTCGCCGCCGCGCAGTTGCAGGAACCGTACGGCGTGGGCGAGCTTCACGGCGTCGCAGTCGCCGAGGGTGATCAGCGTGGGCGCGGCGATTCCGCTGATGTCCTGCTCGGACCAGCCGTCGACACCCTTGTCGTAGCCGCCCAGCTTGGTGAGCAGGCCCTGCAGGTGCTCCTTGTCCGGGTGCGGCGACTTGGCCAGGTAGGCCTGCTCCATCGGCGTGCCCGCGATCATCTCGACTGTCATCTCACGGACCGCCTCGCTGTTCTCGGCGCGGTCGCCGTCGGGGTGGAAGGACACCGAGGAGACCACGAGCCTGCGCACCATCTCCGGATGCCGCACCGCCAGGTACAGCGCCACCGCGCCGCCCACGCTGAACCCGAACACGTCGACCTTCTCGACACCGAGATGCTGCAGCAGGCCCACCACGTCGGAGGCAAGCTCGGCGCTGCCCAGCGCCCGGGCGATGTCGTTGGTGCGGCCGTGGCCCTGGAAGTCAGCGGCGATGACCTGGCGGCCCTCGGCAAGCCCCGGAATCAGCGCACCGAACTGCTGGTCGATGTCGAACAGGCCGCCGTGCAGCAACAGCAGCGTGCCGCCCGAGCCGTGCACCTCGCAGTACATCCGCAGGCCGTTCACCTCGGCGTACCCGGTCTGCGGCAGCGTCTTCTCGATCATCGGATCTCGATCTGTCCATGCCAGGCGTCCGTGTAGCGCTCGATGTGTCGCCAGCCGTCGTCGTGTCCGGTCGGCAGGTTAGGCCGAGCCTGCACGACGATCTCATCGGCTGGGGCGAGGCTCCCGCCAACCCCGGCAGCGGTCGGATACCCCGTCGACGAGGTACGCGCCGAGATCGGCGGGTATGCCTGCCCCGCGCGCGGCGGGCGCATCTTGACCCGCGCCCGGTAGGCGGCATCCAGCGACGCGCGGTCGAGCTCGGCGCGCCCGCGTAGGCCAAACAGATCGCTGACCGCGGTGTGCACGCCCTGCTTGGCCAGCACCGCATGCACCCCGGCCTTGAACCCGGACCGTACCGCGACCAGCTTGGCCCGGTGACGCACCAGCTCGCGCAGCTCGCGGACCGCCGGCGGGGCAAGCCAGGCCTCCGGCAGCCGGCCCATCCGTAGTAGGTCCGCCAGGTCTGCGGCGTCCCGATCGAGGCGCGCGCGGGTCGGCGGCCCGCGTTCGATCAGCCCTGGACCGCGGGCTTCAGCACGTCGGCGCACCACTGCTCGAAGGTGGTGGGCGTGCTGTTCTCCGGGGTACGGGTGACGGCGTTGTCGAGGCCGGCGTCCTTGGCCATCGCCATGTCGAGCATCGCCTGGGCCATCGCCTCCGACATCCCGAACCCGGTGAGCCGGCCGGTGAACTGCGTCGCCCGGCATCTGCTGGAAGCGGATCGGCCGGTCCAGCACGCGCGACATGATCGTCGCCATGTCGTGCCACGACAGGTCCTCGGGCCCGAGCACCGGCACCTCACCGACACCGCTCCAGGTGTCGTCGAGGAGCAGCGAAGAGGCGACCGCGGCGATGTCGCGGGTCGCGCAGAAGGGCGCCGACACCTCGCCGCGGATGGGCGAGGTGAACATCCCCTGCTCGCGGATGAGCGGGACCTGCCGGAGCAGGTTGTCCATGAACGAGGGCATCGTCAGCGCCCGGTAGGGCACGCCCGTACCCGCGATGAGGTCGTCCGCGGCGAGGCTGGCGGTGACGTTTCCGGCGTGTGCCCGCGACCGGCGTCCCGCGCCCGAGCGCGGAGATGCCGACGACCCGTCCGACGTGGTGCCGGGCGAAGGCGTCGGCGGCGGGGCGGGCGAACCCGACGTAGGCGTCCTCGACGCTCGCGGCACGCGGGTCCGGAGGAATGAGCCAGAAGACGCCGTCGGCGCCCGAGAAGGCCTTGTCGACGACATCGGCGTCGCCGTGCGAGCCCTCGACGACCTCGACCCGGTCCCGGATCGCGGGCGAGAGGCGACCCGGGTCGCGGGCGACGACCCGGACGGGAGCGCCGGCGGCCGAGCAGGTTGTCGACGACCTGTCGGCCGATCTGACCGGTGGGTGCGGTGACAACGATCATGATGTCCTCTTCCTCGTGGAGTACGAGCCGAGGCGGGTGAGCGTTCACCCATCGCTACGCTGCATGACCAGTACATGTGGGATGTCCGAATTGGTGAAGGACCGGTTGCGTCGCCACTGATACCCTGGCGGTATGAATGACCTCGAGGTCCGCCAGCTGCGTTACTTCGTGGCCGTGGCCGAGGAGCTGAACTTCGGCCGCGCCGCGGCGCGACTGCAGATGGCGCAACCGCCGCTGTCGCGGGCCATCAAGGATCTGGAGCGACAGCTCGGCGTCTGCCTGTTCGAGCGCACGACGCGGCAGGTGGAGCTGAGCGCCGCCGGCCGGGTGCTCCTCACCGACGCCCGGGCGGCCCTGCAGGCCGTCGCGGTCGCCGCCAACCGGGCTCGACACGCCGGACAACCGACGCCGAGTGTCCGGCTGGCCCTCAAGGCCGACTACGACGCCGGACTGCTGCCTCGCATCCTCGACGCGTATCGGCAGCTCGACGGTGCCCAGCACGTGGAGGTCATCCTGGGCGGACGGGGCGAGCAGATCACGGCGCTGCGCGAGGGCCGAGCCGACGTGGCCATCCTGCCGAGGCCGTTCGACGAGACACACTTCGACGTCGAGCCGCTGCTGACCGAACCGCGGGTCGTCGCCCTGGCGGCGGACGACCCCCTTGCCGCCCGCACGTCCCTGCGCCTGGCCGACCTCGCCGGCAGGTCGCTGCCCGACGGGGCACCGGCCGATCAGGGCGGGGCTGGCGCCCCGGACCGGGTACCGTCGCGGCGGCTCGACTTCGCCGAGATCTTCAACCTCATCGAGATCGGCGAGATCGTGTGGTTTCCGCCCGTGTCGGTGGCCCGACGCCACTCCCGGACGGGTATCGCCTACCGCCCGGTCGACGATCTGACGCCTTCCACCCTCGTACTGGCCTGGCCGCAGGACTCGCGGTCGCCCGCCGTCGCCGCCCTTGTCCTCGCGGCCACCACCACCGCGGCTGCTGTGAGGAGCGAGCCGTCGCTCGAACCCGACCAGCTGCGGACCGGTTGACCGTCAGGCGAACGCGGCGACGTTGCGTTCCCACCAGGCGCGGAAGGTCCCCGAGCGCGGCGTGGCCGGGCCTAGCCCGGCTTCAGGTTATGCCGCGGCCGAGGCCTGTGCCCCCTGGTTGCGACGCTTCCGCCTCGTCGCCCATCTGCTGCGATGCGGTTTTGGGCCGCCGTCCACCATGGGCCGCGCCACGCGCCGGTCATCGGGCTACCCGTCGATGGCGAAGGTTGCGAGCCCGGTCTCGAGCAGGTGCGCGGCGCGGCAGACTTCGGCGGTGACCGCGTCGCGTACCTGCGCCGGACTGCGCCCGTCGAGGTACTTGTGCGAGGAGCTGACCTGGACACTCCACAGACCAAGCAGAGCGGCCGCCGCGATCTGAGGCTCGGGGTCACGCGGGTCCAGCCCGGCCCGACTAGCCAGGACCTCGCACGCGGTGGCGGTCATCTGCTGGAGCATGTTGCGGTGGTGCGCCTGCAGCGTGGGCGTGTCCCGGACCATGGCTTCAAAGCGCTGCACCGCCTCGACGGCCCAGGTCTTGTCGTCCTGCGACTCGAGCCACGATGTCAGGTTGTCCAGCTCGCCGGCCAGGATCTGCACAACGCCCTCAAGCGGCGTCGTTGCCGGATCGGCGAGAGCCGCCCGGAGGGCGTCGAGCAGATCGTCCGGGAGGTCCAGGACGATTGATTCCTTGGTCGGGAAGTAGTTGAAGACTGTCGAAGACGACACATCGCATACCTCCGCGATCTCCGCGACGGTCACGGCGTCGAAGCCACGCTCCAGGAACATCTCGGTGGCGGTGTCGATCAGCATCTGGCGGGTTGCGCGCTTGCGCCGCTCCCTGCGCCCCACGGCCTCGCTGATGCCGGCGGCCGGTGCACGCAGCGCGCTCCAGTCGACGGTGTGTGAGCCCACGGCCATCCAGGATAGCCACCATTTGAGGATCATGGTGCTACGCTAAACTTGCAGTGACACCAAGTTTGTGCTTGACATCAAAAGGGGCGGGTCATGTCGGATCCCGAGCGCAACAAGCAGGTCGTTGTCGACTACTACACCACCGCGTTCGCCGGGAACCCGGAGAAGGCGATCGCCGACCACTTCGGTCCGCGCTACATCCAGCACAACCCGGCCGCGCAAGACGGCCCGGAGGCGTTCATCGGGTTCGTGAAGTGGCTGCGGGGCGAGTACCCGAACCTAGAGCTCGACATCAAACGCGTGATCGCCGAAGGCGACATGGTCGCCACCCATTCCCACCTGGACCTCGAGCCCGGCAACCCGGACAACCCAGGTCGGGCGCTGGCGGACTTCTTCCTCCTGGAGGACGGCAAGGTCGTCGAGCACTGGGACGTGGTCCAGGAGGTGCCCACAACCGCCGCGAACGAGAACGGGATGTTCTGATGCTCGCCGCCGAGGATGCGCAGTGCCCGTCCGAGGCCCCCGGTGCGCAGCAGCGACGCGCGCAGCTCATTGCCTGCCGGTGAGTTGCTCGGCGACCGCGACGAGCCGGTCGACCGGGATGGCGAAGCCGATGCCGATGTTGCCCGCGTCGTTTCCCAGGGTGGCGATGGAGGTGTTGATCCCGACGACGCGGCCTGCGGCGTCGACGAGCGGGCCGCCGGAGTTGCCGGGGTTGATGGAGGCGTCGGTCTGGATGGCGGGCTGTCGACTGCCGCCGGCGCCGAGTCGGGTCTCGCGGTCGGTGGCGCTGACGATGCCGGCGGTGACTGTGCCGGACAGCCCCAGCGGGGAGCCGACAGCAAGCACGGTGTCTCCGACGCGCAGCCGGTCGGAGCTACCCAGTTGCAGCGGCGGCGGGGTGGGACCCGGCGGTACCCGCAGTACGGCAATGTCACTCCCGGCGTCGGATCCGACGATGGTGGCGGGCACCCTGCGCCCGTCAGCGAACGCCACGTGTACCTGGCCGCTGCGGCCGACGACGTGCGCGTTGGTGATGATGTGGCCTCGGTCGTCGAGCACGAATCCTGACCCGATGCCGGCGCGACCCGAATCACGTACCTCGACCGAGACGACGCTCGGCAGCACCGCCGCGGCGACCTCGGATAGCCCTGCCCCGGTGCCCGGGGAGGCCGGTGGGCCGCCGACGCGGAGTAGGGACCCTTCGGCCGAGTCCGCTGTTCCGGCGAGGTGGGCGCCGGTCACGCCGGTCGCGCCGCCGACCAGGGCGGCGGCGACGATTGCGGCCACGAGGATCCGCCGGGTGCCGGCGCGTGCCGGAGCCGGACCATGGGGTGATGGGCCCGGAGATCGCCGCGGAGGGCTCACCGAGGGGGCCGACCCAGGGCTCGCCGGTTCGGCCGGGCTGGGCGGGAGGAACTCCGGACCCGGATTTGGACGGGCTCGCGAGTGATCCACGAGAGACTCCTGTCGCCGTGCGGGCTGGGGCCATCAGTCAGGGAAGGCGCGCGAACCAGGCGAGGGAGGCAATGCCGGCGCCCAGGGCGGCGAGCAGAGCGACGCCGACCACCCAGGCGGTGATCTCTTGTTGCTCGGTGCGATAGCCGATCGAGGAGCCGATGTCGGTGTAGACGTCCTCGAGCTGGTCCTCGCTGGCGGCGGTGTAGGTCTGGCCACCGCTTTCGCGGGCGAGATCAGCCATCGCATCGGCGTCGACCGGGACCCGCTGCGGCTGGCCGTCGATGGTGACGGTTCCCTCCGGGGTTCCGTACGCGATTGTGGAGACCGGTACGCCGGCGTCGGTGGCCGCGCTGGCCGCCTCGGCGAGCGATCTGCCGGCGGTGTTGGCGCCGTCGGAGAGCAGCACGACCCGGGCCGGAGGCGGTTCGGTAGCCGCCTGGTCGTCGAGCGTCCGGACCGCGCCGAGTGCGGAGAACACCGCGTCACCGATGGCGGTGCCGGAGCCAAGGGTTTGGCGTTCGAGGGCACCGAGGACGGCGCGGTGATCGGTGCTCGGGGGTACCGCGACCGCGGAGGAACCGGAGAAGGTGACCAGGCCGACGTTGAAGGTGTCCGGCAGCTCGTCGACGAACGTGGCGGCGGCGGCAGCGGCGTCGATGCGGCTCGGTGTGACGTCGCGGGCTTGCATCGACGCCGATATGTCTAGGGCGACGATGACCGTGGCCCGCTCCCGGGGCACCTCCACCGGGAGGGTGGGCCGAGCGATCGCGAGCACGAGGGCGACCATCGTGAACGCGAACGCGACCGCCGGCGCGTGGCGGCGCCAACCCGGGCGCTGCGGCGCGACCCGTTCAAGCAGGGGCAGCGCGGTGAACCGGACCGCGTAGCGGCTGCGGCAACGGGGACCAGCAGGATGAGCCAGCCGGGAGCCAGCAAGGTCATCGAATACTCCGGTGGATGGGGACGCCGCGGATGGCGCGGCGCCGGACGGCGACGAACCGGGCGACGTCGGTGATCCAGTCGCCGTCGGTGCTCAGCACCAGGTGGGCGGCACCGGACCGCCGCATGGCATCGGCGGTGGCAGCGCGGTACGCGGTGATCGTCGCGGCGTAACGCGCGCGAAGTCGGCCGTCCCCGGTCTGGACCTCGTGCCGGCGTCCGGTCTCCGGGTCGACCAAGGTCAGCAGTCCCACGTCGGGCAGCGACTGCTCGCGGGGGTCGACGACCTCGACCGCGATCACCTCATGGCGGGCGGCCAGCCGCCGCAGCGCCGGCTCCCAACCGCCGGGGACGACGCCCGCGGGCTCCAGGAAGTCGGACACGATCACCCGCAGACCTGGGCGGCGGAACTGGCGGCGCAGTCGCTCCAGCCCCCAGCCGAGGTCGGCGGCCGCGGCCGGGCCTGGGTCGGCGCGCGGCGCGTCGAGCAGGCGGCGCAACAAGACGCGGTTCGCCACCCGTCCACGCAGCGGGCGATGGGTGTGCAGCTCAGTTCCGGTGAGCACGCAGGCGCCGAGGCGGTTGCCCGGACGCTCGGTCAGCGAGCCGACCGCAGCCACTACCGCGACCGCGAGGTCGCGCTTCTCCATGACCGCCGTGCCGAAGTCCATGCTCGCCGAACCGTCGACCAACACCCAGGTCTCGAGCTCGCGTTCGGCGATGCTGGCCCGCACGTGCGGCGTACCGGTGCGGGCGGTGACCGTCCAGTCCATGCGGCGGACGTCGTCCTGTCCAAGCAGGTAGGGCCGGGTGGAGTCGAGCTCGCCGTCCGGGCCGGGACGCCGACCCCTCCGATCACCCTGCAGCATGCCGTCGATTCGGCGCCGCAGGACGATGTCGAGTCGACGCAGCGCCCGATCAGCGGCCGCCAACCGCGGCACAGCGTCCAGCCCGGACCGCTGGACCGTTGCCGCGCTCACGCCACGTCCCGCGCCACGGCGTCCGGTGCACCGCGGTCGGGATCACCGGCCGGCCTGTCGTCCTGAGCCGGGGCTATCCGCGGCGGCCGCACCGCGGCGACCAGCTGGTGCACCAGCCATCGTGGGTCGACGCCGTCGGCCAGCGCGTCGACGGTGAGCAGCATCCGGTGCGCGATCACGTCCGCGGCGACGTCGGCGATGTCGCCGGGCAGGACGTAGCCGCGGCCGCGCAGCACGGCCAACGCGCGGGCGGCGGCGACCAGGCCGAGCGTGGCCCGGGGGCTGACCCCGAGCTGCAGTGCGGCGGCCAGGTGCGGCAGGCCGTGCGCGGCCGGATCGCGGGTGGCCAGAACCAGCCGCACGGCGTACTCGGCGTTGGCGTGGTGTACGAAGACCTGGTCGGCGCGTCGCTGCAGCCCGGCCACCTGCGCCAGCGTCAGCACCCGGCGCGGGCTCGGCGGGTCCACGCTCATCCGGCTCAAGATCGTCATCTCCTCGGTACCCGACGGGTACCCGAGGTCGATCTTGAGCAGGAATCGGTCGCGTTGCGCCTCGGGCAGCTGGTAGACCCCGTCGGACTCGATCGGGTTCTGGGTGGCGAGCACCAGGAACGGCGCGGGCAGCGGGTAACTGGTGCCGCCGAAGGACACCTGACCTTCGGCCATCGCCTCCAACAGCGCGGACTGCACCTTCGCCGGCGCCCGGTTGATCTCGTCGGCGAGCACCGTGCTGGCGAAGATCGGGCCGAACTCGATATCGAAGCTGTCCGAGGACGGCCGCCACATCCGGGTTCCCACGATGTCGCCCGGCACCAGGTCCGGAGTGAACTGCAGCCGGGAGAACGTACCCCCGGTGACGACGGCCAGGGTGCGGACCGCGAGGGTCTTCGCGATCCCCGGCACCCCTTCCAGCAGGCAGTGCCCGCGGGCCAGCAGCGCGACGAACATCCGCTCGACGGTGTGGTCCTGACCCACAACGATCCGCTTGACCTCGAAAAGCGCCTCCCCCAGCAAGCCCGAAGCTCGCGCCGCCGGCTTCGTCCTGGGCGGTGGTCACAGCGCCCCTGTCGGGGCCGGAGCCGGGGCCGGAGCTGGGGCGGGAGCCGGGGCGGGAGTGGTGCCGCCTCCTGGGCTTCCACCATGGCTTTTGCCGCCGGGGCAGTCGTCGCGGTTCGGGCCCTGCTGAACGAGCGCACCGTCCCGCGGACCGGTCGACTCATCGACCGACACGAACGACGGTGTGGGTACCGGCGACAGGTCCTGGCCGGCCAGCGCGACGCCGCCGATGGTCAGCGTGCCGAGCACGGCGACACCGCCGGCCAGCGCGAACCGCAGCGGAATCCGTTTCATGGTCTCTCCTTCATCGGGTGACCCGAGATCGTTCTCGGTCCGGCACAGCAGACCAGCGGGACACGAAAACCCCGGGAAGCAGAACCGAAAGATCGCCGAAAGACCACCCGGACCCGCGCGAGGAGACGATTACCTTCGAAACCATGCGGCTACTTGTCGTGGAGGACGAAGCGGATCTCGCTGCGGCACTCAGCGCCGGGCTTGGGCGGGCCGGCTACGCGGTGGACACCGCCGGCACCGGCAGCGAGGCGCTCGAGAAACTGAACCTGACCGGCTACGACCTGATGGTCCTCGACATCAACCTGCCCGACACCGACGGCTTCGCGCTGTCTCGGCACATCCGCCAGGGCGGCGTCGGCCACGCGGCTGGCGAACTGCGAATTCTGATGCTGACCGCCCGCGGCGGCCTGCCGGATCGGGTCCGTGGACTCGACGAGGGCGCCGACGACTACCTGGTGAAGCCGTTCGCGCTGGCCGAGCTGCTGGCGCGGCTCCGGGCGGTGCTGCGTCGCCAGATCGCCAGCGGCGTCGTCGGTGCTGACCGTCGGGGAGCTCGTGCTCGACGCCTCCCGTCATCTGGCCCATCGCGGTGACCGGGAGCTGCGGCTGACCCTGAAGGAGTTCGCCGTGCTGCGGTACCTGATGTCCCGGCCCGGTCACGTGGTGTCGGCGGAGGAGCTGCTCGAGCACGTGTGGGACGAGAACGCCGACCCGTTCACCCAGACGGTGCGGGTCACCGTCGGCACCCTGCGGCGCAAGCTGACCGTGCAACGGGGAGCCCCAGCTGCTGGAGACGGTGATCGGCCGCGGCTACCGGCTCAGGGCCGACGTGAGCTCGCGCGACCTGCCCGCATGATCGCTCGGCTGGCTGCCGACGTCCGTCGTGGAGTCGCACCGTCCGGGTGCGGCTCGCCGCTGACCTACTCGGCGCTGCTGTTCGGCATCACCGCGCTCGTCGTCGGTGGGGTGTACCTGGCGCTGTCCCGCACCGTGGACGCGGCGACCGCTCGACCCGGTCACCGTGCAAACGGTTCGTCCGGCGGCGGACGGGCAACTCGTGCTTCGGGAAGGGGAGCAGCTTCCAGGCCGCCGATCTCGACAGCGTCCAGCAGGCGGTCAACTACGCAGACCCTGCAGACCGTGCGGGACTCTCGGTCGTGGCGCTCGCCGGGTTGTTCGGGCTCAGCTTCGTCGTCGGCTGGTGGCTGGCCACCGGGTGCTCCGTCCGGTGTCGGCCGATCACCGCCACCGCCCGGGAGATCAGCGCCACCGACCTGTCCCGCCGGATCGCGGTCGACGGACCGCGCGACGAGCTGCGCGCGCTCGCCGACACCATCGACGACATGCTCGGCCGGCTCGACGGCGCGTTCACCGCCCAGCGACAGCTCGTCGACGACGCCTCCCACGAGCTACGGAACCCGCTCGCGGTGATCCAGACCAACGTCGACGCGGTGCTGTCCCGCAACGACGTCGACGCCACCGAACGCCGCCGGGCCAGCACCGTCACCGCCCGCGCCACCGCCCGAATGGCCGGCCTGATCGAGGATCTGCTCGCCGCGGCCCGGCGCGCCGCCCCCGCGTTCACCGAGACCGATCTTGACCTGGCCACGGTCACCTCGGACGCCACCGACGAGTACGAGCTGCTCGCTGCCAGCGGCGGCCAGCACTTCGCTCGCCGCCTCGAACCCGGGGTCACCGTGATCGGCGACGGCGAGGCGCTGCGCCGCGCGGTGGGCAACCTGCTGTCCAACGCCTTGCGCTTCGCGCCGCCGGCGAGCGCGATCACGGTCGCTACCGGGCAGCACAACGGCTGGGCGTTCATCGCCGTCCGCGACCACGGACCGGGCATCCCGGCCGAGGCACAGGCCAGGGTTTTCGACCGCTTCTGGCGCGGGGAGACCCGTGATGATCGCCGCCGGGACCGACGCGCGGGCCTGGGGCTCGCGATCGTCCGTCAGGTGGTCGAGAGCCACGGCGGCGCCGTCGCCCTGCACAGCCGACCGGGCCTGGGAGCAACCTTCGTGCTGTGGCTGCCACTCGCCCCAGAACACCGGACGGCACGGACGGGAAGCCACCCCCAGCTCGACCCGCTGGACAGCGCCACCTTCGCACCCACTCCCAGGCCGCGCGTTTCCTGACGGCGCCCGTTGTTCGGCAGGCTCGCGCCGACGATCGCGCTGCGGCTCGGGATGGCTGCCCTGATCCCGATGCTCGCCGGCATTGCGGTCACCCGGCACGCGGCGGCGATCGTCCCGTTCATCCTGATGTACCTCGACCACTACAACACCCACCGCCCACACCGATCGCTGCACCAGCACCCGCCCGCACCTTCGTCAGGCGCGTCGGGCGAGTGAGCCGGCGCGGGCGGTGAGGTAGTCGCGCTCGGCCAGGCTGGTTGTGCGACCGGCCGCGGCCCGGTAGTGGCGGATGGCGCCCTCCTGATCGCCGGACATTTCGAGCAGGTGGGCGCGCACCGCGTCGAGGCGGTGGTGGCCGGCCAGCCGAGTGGCGATGCTATCTAGGATCTTCAGGCCGGCGGCCGGTCCGTCGACCATCGCGGCCGCGACGGCACGGTTCAGCGTGACCATCGGGTTGTTCGTCATGCGCTCGAGCAGCCCGTACAGCGCGAGGATCTGCGGCCAGTCGGTCGCCTCCGTCGGAGGCGGCCTCGTCGTGCAACGCGGCGATCGCGGCCTGCAGCTGGTACTCGCCGACCGCGCCCCTGGGCAACGCCGCGGAGATCAGCGCGACACCCTCGGCGATGAGGGCCGGGTCCCACAGCGTGCGGTCCTGCTCGGCCAGTGGGACGAGCTCGCCCGCCGGGCCGGTCCGGGCTGGACGGCGCGCGTCGTTGAGCAGCATCAGCGCCAGCAGCCCGGCGACCTCCGGGTCGTCCGGCAGCGAGGCCCGCAGCATGCGGGTGAGCCTGATCGCCTCCATCGCCAGGTCCCCGCGCGCGACCTGCGCGCCGGTGCTCACGGCGTAGCCCTCGTTGAACATCAGGTACAGCATGTGCAGCACCGAGCGCAGCCGTTCGCCCAGCTCGGCCGGCGACGGGCATCGTGAACGACGCCCCGGAGTCACGGATCCGCTGCTTGGCGCGGCTGATCCGCTGGGCCATCGTCGACTCGGGCACCAGGAACGCCCGAGCGATCTCGGCAGTGGTCAGGCCGCCGACCGCGCGCAGCGTCAGCGGGATCGCCGAGCCGGGCGTGAGCGCCGGGTGGCAGCACATGAACAGCAGCAGCAGTGAGTCGTCGTGCTCGGGCACCTCGGGCGGCACGTCCGCCGCGGCCCGGCCCTCGCGGCGGCGGCGGGCGAGGTCGGCGCGCAGTTGGTTGGACAGTCGACGCTCGGCGACCGTGACGAGCCAGCCATGCGGGCTGTCGGGAACGCCGTCGGTCGGCCACTGCTGGGCGGCGGCGAGCAGCGCCTCCTGCGTCCCGTCCTCGGCGTCGGCGAAGTTGCCGTACCGGCGCGCGACCGTGCCGAGGACCCGCGGCGCCAGCTCGCGCAGCAGGTCCTCGACACCGGCCGCCGGCGTCACAGCTCCGGATCGGCCGGAGCGTGCATCACCGGCCGGACCTCGATCTCCTTCCCGACCGCCTTGCCGCCCGGCCCGGGCGCCGCCGAGGTCGCAGCGGCGATCTCGATCGCTCGCGCCTCGGAGTCCACGTCCACCAGCCAGTAGCCGGCCAGGAACTCCTTGGCCTCCGGGAACGGCCCGTCGGTGATCACCGGCGCCCCCACCCCGTCGTGGGTGACGATCTTCGCGGCCTCCGGACCGGCGAGGCCCGCCGTTCCGACGAGCTCGCCGCGCTCGACCAGCTCCTGGTGGATCGCCGTCATCGCCGCGCCGTAGGCCTTGATCTCCTCGGCAGCCCACTCGGACATCGGCGGCACGCCGGGCACGTCGCCATGGTTCATCAGCAGCATGTACTTCATCCGGCCAATCCTCTCGGTTGCAGCGCCTCACTGCGGCGCTGTCATCCGGTTGTCACCGCCGGCCCCGCATTCTCGACGTCTCGCACAACGCCCGGACCGCGAGCGGCAGTTCCGAGCGGGGCAACACGTCGACGAGCAGCGGCTGCGCGGGTCGTCGACGGCGTCCGACTAGCAGATCGGGGTCCGCGGTCATCATCCAGAGGTGGTCGTCCGGGTCGGTCGTCCGGGTCGGCGAAGGTGCCGGGGCCGCACGGACATCCCGACGGCAACACCGCAGCTCCTGGCGGCACGCGCCTCGATCGGGCGCCTAGCGCCGCCTGCGGTTACCGCGGCTGTCCGATGGTCCGTGGCGAGGGCTGCGGTCGGGCGATGGCCAGAGCCAGCTCGAAGCGACATCCCGTTCCCTCGTTGCGCACCTCGATACGTCCGTGCAGTGCGTCCATCAACGCCGTGGCGATGGCCAGACCGAGGCCGGCGCCGGACTGTTGACCGGGAGTGCGGGCCACGGACCCTCGGTAACCGGCCTCGAATACCCGGGCCAGGTCGGCGTCGGGAATCCCGCCACACTCGTCCTGCACGGCCAGCCAGGCCTCGCCATCGCGCACACCGGCAGACATCCGCACGACCCCGCCGTCCGACGTGTGACGAATTGCGTTGGATAGCAGGTTGCGGACCACCCTGGTCAGCTCCGGCCCGCTGGCCAGCACGGTGGGCCAACGCTCCGGCGCCGCTGCCTCGACCCGCACCCCGCGCGGGCGGCCGCCGCTGCCTCGGCCGCCACCGCGTCCGACCCGACCTCGCCCAGCGCGAGCCGGGTAGGTTCCAGCTGCAACGCCGCCGACCTGGCCCGGGAAAGCTGGAAGAGATCCTCAACCATGCCGGTCATTCGAGCGGTCTCCCGGCCGATGCGGCCGAGGTATTCGGCGACCTCCGTCCGGACGGTGCACGACCCCGTCGAGCAGCGCGTCGGTCATGCCACGAATGCCGGCCAAGGGTGAGCGGAGGTCGTGGCTGAGGCCGGCAACGAGCTCCCGACGAGACGCCTCCGAGCGCCGCTCGGACTCCAGCGCCTCGCGCTGCCATAGCGCCTCGCGGGCGATCCGGCGACCGAGCAGCATCCCGGTCGGGACCGTCACCACGGCCACCACCGCTACCACGGCCACCGTGCTGGCCAGCTGCCGGCGTGTACATGAACCCGCTGGTCCCGACGACACCCGCCAGCGCCGCGGTCAGCGGAACCATGACGAGCGCGATCATCACCGCGGTGATCGACCGGCGGCGCAGCCGCAGCGTCAAAAGGCCGCCGAGCACGGCGACCGGAAGAGCGAAAAGCAGCGCGAGCGCGGCCGCCCGGGCCAGCTCGACCAGCACCTCGTTCATGGGTCCGGGTCGTAGCGGTAGCCGGTGCCCCAGATCGTCGCGAGCCGCCGCGGCCGGGTCGGATCGGCTTCGATCTTCTCCCGCAGCCGCCGCACGTGCACGGTCACCGTCGACTCGTCACCGAAGCTCCAGCCCCACACCTCGGCGAGCAGCTCCGCACGGGAGAACGCCCGTCCCGGATGCGCGACGAGGAAGGCGAGTAGGTCGAACTCCCGGGTCGTCAACGCGAGCTCGCTGCCGTCGATCTCGACGCGCCGAGCCGCCTGGTCCACCCGCAGCGTCCCGTCGACGAGCACCGCGGCGCCGCGTTCCGGTGGCTTCGCCCGGCGGAGGACCGACGCGACCCGGAGCACCAGCTCGCGCGGGCTGAACGGCTTGGTCACGTAGTCATCGGCGCCGAGCTCGAGCCCCAGCACCCGGTCGTGCTCCTCACCCAGGGCGGTGAGCAGTACGACCGGTATCGGGTTGGCGCCGCGCTGCAATATCTGGCACACCTCGAGCCCGCTCATCCCCGGCAGCATCAGGTCGAGCACGACGGCGTCCGGCCGCCGCGCGCGGATCGCGCGCAAGCCGGTCGGGCCGTCTTCGGCGAGCTCGACCTGATAGCCGGCCTCGCCGAGGTAGCGGCCGACGACATCGCGCACCGTTGCGTCGTCGTCCACCACCAGCACTCGCTGGTCCACGTGACCCAGGGTAAAGACCGGACAGCGGGAGCGAATCCGGGTCGAGCCTTACGGTTTGCTCACCTAGCGACGGATACGCACATCCGGACCTCGCCGATCGCGACCGACAGCGTGCGTTGCGCACGAACATCCGATCTTCGGTCCGTCATGAATCCGTAAGCGATCATTTGGCCGGTCACCCGGCCGTTCGGCCTAGCCTGAGCGTCGATGCACCCCACCGTGGACGTCGTGCTGCCGTGCCTGGACGAGGCCGAGGCGTTGCCGGGGGTCCTGGCCGCGATGCCGGCCGGGTACCGGGTGGTCGTGGTGGACAACGGCAGCACGGACGGCACGGCCGAGGTCGCTGCGGCCGCCGGGGTGACGGTGGTGTCGGAGCCGCGGCGCGGGTACGGGGCGGCGGTGCACGCCGGGCTGTTGGCGAGCACCGCCGAGCTGGTCGGGGTGCTCGACGGGGACGGATCGCTGCCGCCGGAGGCGCTGCCCGGACTGGTCGCGGCGGTGTGCGCGGGCGCGGACCTGGCGGTCGGCCGCCGAGTGCCGCGGCCGGGGGCCTTGCCGTGGCACGCGAGGGCGGGAAACGCCGTGCTGGCCGGACTGCTGCGCAGGCGCGGCGTCCCGGTGCGCGACATCGCACCGATCCGGGTGGCGCACCGAGCGGCGCTGCTCGATCTCGGCGTGTCCGACCGCGGCTCCGGCTACCCGCTGGAGCTGCTGCTACGAGCGGGAGCGGCCGGCTGGCGGCTGCACGAGGTGGACGTGCCCTACCGCGCCCGGTCCGGCGGCCGGTCCAAGGTGTCGGGTTCGGTCCGGGGCACGGTCCGGGCCGGGTGGGACCTGGCACGCGCCGCGCGGTCCACCCCGGCGGCAGCCGCCCGGCGGTCGGCGTGACGATCGTGTTGGTGCTGGCGAAGGCCCCGGTCGCCGGGCAGGCCAAGACCAGGCTGTGCCCGCCGGCCACCCTGGCCGGCGCCGCACGGATCGCGGCGGCGGCGCTGCTGGACACGATCGACACGGTGCGCCAGGTGGCCGCCGCCGCGCCGGACGTCCGGCTCGTCGTCGCGCTGACCGGAGAGCTCGCCGCCGCCCAGCGCCGCGCCGAGGTGCGCGCCGCGCTTCGCGGACTGACCGTGCTGCGCCAGCGTGGCCCCGACCTCGGCCATCGGATTGCCGCGGCGCACGCGGACACCGCGGCGCTGGCTCCCGGCGTGCCGGTGCTGCAGATCAGCACCGACACCCCGCAGCTCACTGCGGCCCGCCTCGCCGACGGGATCGATGCCCTGGCTGCTCCCGAGGTGGACGCGGTGCTCGGACCGGCAGCGGATGGCGGATGGTGGGCGCTCGGGCTGCGTCGGCCGGAGGCGGCGGCTGCCGTCGCCGGCGTGCCGATGTCCCGCCCGGACACCGGCGCGTGCACCCGCGCCGCGTTGCAGGCGGCTGGGCTGCGCGTCGGCCTGCTCGGTGAGCTGAGGGACGTGGACACCGCCGCCGATGCACACACGGTGGCCGGCCAGGTTCCCGGTAGCCGCTTCGCCGCCCAGGTGGCCGCGGACCTCGGGATCGACGCGACGGCGGAGGTGTCATGAGCGCGACCGATCTGCTCGTCGGTGCCGAGCAGGCGCCGCTGCTGGCTCGCGGCTACTACGCCGACGGCGACCCGGGCCCGATCGTCGCCGCGCTGGCCCAGGTCCCGGAGCTGCTGGTGGTGGCGATGCCGTTCGTGGCGGCCGCGCTCGGCCCGTCCGCGCTGGACTGGCGCACCAAGGAGATCGTGATCGTGCGGACGTCGGCGCTGGCCGGCTGCCGGTACTGCGTGCAGACGCACACCGTGGTCGCGCTGGACGCCGGGCTCAGCCGGGCCGAGGTCGACGCGCTGCGCGACCCGGGGCCGGCGGCGGAAGCATTCGGGGACCCAAGGGAGCGGGCGCTGCTGCGCTGGGTGAACGTCGTCGCCCGGGTGCCGAACGCCGTCGACGACGGCGAGCGGGTGGCGGTGCGCCAGCACTGGGCGGACCACGAGGTGGTCGAGCTGACGATCGTGGTCGGTGCGACGTTGCTGCTCAACCGGTTCTGCACCGCGCTCGCCCTGCCGACCAGCCCGGACACCCTGGCGCGGCTGGCCGCGGAGGGCCTGGCATGACCGGACCGGTCGGCGCGGCGGTGGCCGCCGGCACCCTGCCGGGGCGGGTCTGGATGTACGCGAACTACCACTGCAACCTGGCCTGCGTCTACTGCCTCACCGAGTCGGCGCCGAAGGTGCCCCGCCGTCAGCTCGACCGCGAGGCGATGCTGGACATCGGCGAGCAGGCAGGCGAGCTCGGCTTCACCGCGCTCGGGGTCACCGGCGGCGAGATCTTCCTGCTGCCGTGGATGCCCGACCTGCTCGGCGAGCTCGCACGGGTGCTGCCGGTGGTCGCGCTCACCAACGGCACGCTGTTCGGCCGTCGATTGCTCGGCCGGGTGGAGCGGCTCGCCGACCGGCCGGTCGCGCTGCAGATCTCGCTGGACCGGCCGGACCCGGACGCCAACGACGCGATGCGCGCACCGGACAACTTCGCCAAGGTCGCCGCGGCCGTCCCGGAGCTGGTCCGGCGCGGGGTCGGCGTCCGGATCGCGACCACCGTAGAGAGCATCTCCGACGCCGAGCTGGAGCGGCTCTGCGCGCTGCACCGCAGCTGGGGCGTGCCCGACTCCGACCACGTCATCCGGCCGATCGTGCGACGCGGCCGCGCGGTGGACCACGACCTGGGGGTGGCGGCCGCGCAGCCCGACCTGCCGGCCGAGCTGACGATCACCGCCGACGGGGCGTTCTGGAGCCCGTTCGGCCCCACCGTGCACGGTGGCCGGCTGGACACCGATCTGCTGATCACCCGGACCACCCGACCCCTGTCGGTGCCGGCACGGGCGCTGCTCGGCCTGGTCGAGGGCCGCCCGCCGGGCGAGGACTCCACGCTCAACATCAGATGAGCGTGACATCCGGTGCCCGGTCCGGGTGCCCCGTCCGGTCGATATCTCGCAGGGAGCTTCCCGTGACCCACGCCGCCACCGAAGCCACGGTCGCCGTCGCACCGGGCTCGACCGAGCGCGCCTTCGCCGCCCTGCGGATCCTGTTCGGCCTGGTCTTCCTGAGCAACGGGCTGGCGAAGCTGTTCAACGCCAGCGTCTTCGCGGTCGGCCCGTTCCAGTTCACCCTGGTCAGCCGGGACGGCGCCCGGGGACTGCTGACCGGCGCCGTCGACGGCACCTGGATCGCGCCGCTCGGCGCGCTCTACCAGAGCCTGGTGCTGGACAACTGGGGCTTCTTCGAGTGGTTCCTCACCGTCGCCGAGCTCGCCGTCGGCCTCGGCCTGCTGCTGGGCATCGCCAGCCGGCTGGCCGCGCTGGCTGGCCTGCTGCTGATCGGCCCGATCTGGATCATGCTGCTCAACGAGCCGCTGTTCCTCTGGGAGTACCCGGTCGAGCTGGTCCCGCTGCTGCTGCTGGCGATCGTGCCGTCCGGGCGGACCGCCGGTCTCGACCGCCGGCTGGCCGCGCGGTTCGGCGGCCGCTGGCCGTTCTGACCGGCACGATCACCAGGGTGGCAGCAGCAGGTGGCCGACGGCCAGCGCGAGCGCGGCCTGCGCCGCCAGCGACCAGCGGTGGTGCCGCGCCGGAAGCAGCGCCGCGGCGGGCAGCAGCCACACGGCGAACGGCAGCCAGATGCGCTCCGCCTCGCCGCGGCTCAACCCGGACAGGTCGGCGACGACCACGGCGATCAGCGCGGCCAGCGTCACCGCGACCAGCGCGCGCGGTTCCGACCGCGGCGCGACCAGCACCCGGCGCAGCCCGGCCACCGTGGCCGGGCCCATCACCAGCGCGAACGCCGCGAGCGCGGCCCACACCCAGTAGCCGTAAGGCCGCTCGGTGCCGTACTGACCGGGCGAGTCGTACAGCGCCACAACCGACTGGTAGCCCTCCCACCAGGAGAACCCGGCCGCGGTGAAGGCGAGGACCACCACACCCACCCCGGCCGCCGCGGGCCACAACGCTCGCCAGCGGCCCGCGACCGCGAGCACCGCCAGCGGGAGCAGCCCGGCCAGCACCAGCCCGTAGGACAGGTACAAGGTCGCCCCCAACGTCAGCCCGGCGCCCACCGCCAGCGCGTCACCAACGCGGTCCCGCCGCGTCGCGGCCAACGCGAGCAGCGCCACACCCCAGGCGAGCACCCCGGCGAACAGCCCGTCCGCCGACACACCCACCCAGATCGCACCCGGGAACAGCACCGCGAACGGCAGCGCGGCCCGTGCGGTCTGCTCCGCGCCGAGCGCGCGTAGCGTGACGGCCACCGCGATCCCGGCCGACGCGCCGACCGCGATGCACACCAGCCCGGCAGCAGCCCCGCCGCCGAGACCGACCCGCGCCAGCCCGACGAAAACCAGCAGCGCCCCGGGCGGGTGCGCTGCGACGTGGGTGGTCCAGTGCCCGGGCGAGCCGAGCGGGATCCGGTCGGCGAAGCCGCGCAGGGTGTCCGCGACGTCGACGACGCCGGAGACCTCGACGAGGTACTCGGTCGGCACCTCCAACCGGCCGGCCACGCCGAGCTCCCAGCCGTCCACCAGCGCCAGCGACAGCGTCCACCCGAGCGGCCGTCGATAGCCGAGCCAGAGCAGGGTGCGCCACGACAGCCGGGCGGCCAGCGCCGGGCCATGCAAGACGACCAGCACCGCAATCAGCACCGCCGGCAACGTGCCCGGGCCGTCGTGCGGCACGAACCCGGCGTACAGCGGCGGCGTGCCGGCCAGGACGGGCAGGCCGGCGGCGTTCAGCCAGAGCCCGATCAAGGCGGCCATCGCCACCAGCGCGACGGCGGCGGCCGCCGTGGCCAGGTCTACCCAGCCCCGCTTCCGACGCGCGAGCGGGACGCGGACACGCGTGGGCGGGGGCGCGCTCATCGAGCCGGACGCTAGGCCGAATGTGCGTGGCCGCATCGGGTGGGTATTCGGGGATCGTCACAGTTCGGTAAGCGGTGCGGTCACTCTTCGGCGGCCCGTTCGTCCTAGCGTCGGGCGATGCGCGTATTGATCACCGGCGGCGCCGGCTTCGTCGGCTCGCACGTCGCGGACCTACTGGCCACCGGCGGCCACGAGCCAGTCCTGTTGGACGCACTGCTGCCCGAGGCGCACGGCGCCACCACCCCAGCGTGGACCGAGGCACACCAACTCGTCCGCGGGGACGTTCGGGACGGCGCGCTGCTGAGCACGCTGCTGCGCGGGGTCGACGCGGTGTGCCACCAGGCGGCGATGGTCGGCCACGGGCTGGACCCGTCCGACGCCCCCGCCTACGCCGGCCACAACGACCTCGGCACCGCGGTCCTACTCGCCGCCATGCACGCGGCCGGCGTGTGCCGGCTGGTGCTCGCCAGCTCGATGGTGGTCTACGGCGAGGGCCGCTACGACTGCGCCGAGCACGGGCCGGTGCGGCCCGGCGACCGCCGCCAGCGGACCTCGACGCCGGCCGGTACGAGCCGTCGTGCCCGCGGTGCGGGGGGACGCTTACGCCCGGGCTGGTCGGTGAGGACGCCCGGCCGGACCCGCGCACCACCTACGCGGCCACCAAGCTCGCCCAGGAACACCTGGCGGCCGCCTGGGCACGCCAGACCGGCGGAGCGGTCTGGGCATTGCGCTACCACAACGTCTACGGGCCCCGGATGCCGCGCGACACGCCCTACGCCGGCGTGGCGTCGATCTTCCGCTCGGCGCTGGACCGGGGCGAGCCGCCCAAGGTCATGGAGGACGGCCGGCAGCGCCGCGACTTCGTGCACGTGTCCGACGTGGCCCGGGCCAACGTGCTGGCGCTGGAAGCCGACGCGCCCAACGGCCGGCTGGTGCCGCTGAACGTCTGCTCCGGTGAACCGCACACGATCGGCGAGCTGGCCACCGCTCTCGCCGCAGCCAGCGGCGGTCCGGCCCCGGTGGTCGTCGGCGGCAGCCGCCCCGGCGACGTCGGCACATCGTCGCCGACCCGGCAACGCGCAACGCCGTCTCGGATTCCGCGCCACCGTCGGATTCGCCCACGGCATGCGCGCCTTCGCGCGCGCCGAGCAGCGCCGCAGCCAGCCATCGGAGGATAAGTCGCACCATCCCGGACCGGGCGCCACGCCAAAGCCCACGCCGCCCAGCCCGTCCCTTGGGCTCAGCCGAAGAATGCGTCGATGGCGTACTGGTCTGGCCGATGGTAGGTATGCACGATCTTCCCGTCGACGATGTGGTGGGCGAGCACCTCGACGCAGTCGAGTCGCCGACCGCCGTGCTCGGCGCTGACCTGCGGGACCTGCACGGCGCCCCAGTCGCTGCCCAGCACGTCGATCACTTGCAGCTGGAGCGTCCCGCCGGAGAGCTCGAAGGCTTTGGCCAGGAACCCGACGATCGCCTCCGGGCCCTTGTACTCGCCGGCCAGCCCACCGCGGCCGGGAGCTCCCAGACCGCATCGGCGGCGAAGTAGCCGCGGACGTTCTGCAGGTCTCCGCGGGTGAACGCGGCGATCAGTTCGCGAGTCAGGGTGGTGTTGGGGTGCTCGATCATGGCTCCTCCTGGCTGGTCCGTGCGCGG
>CAVZMB010000008.1:0-7499 GCA_963776255.1 uncultured Actinomycetota bacterium
CCCGGCGATGCTGGCCAGCACCTCGACGCCGTCCGTCGCCGGCGGGTGGCCTCGGTCCCGCAGCAGGTCGAGGGCACGGTTGCGGGTGATCCGGGCCGCCCAGCCGCGGAACCCGTCGACGTCGCCGGAGAAGCGGCGCACGTCGCGAGCGATCTGCAGCCAGGCCTCCGCCGTCGCGTCGTCGGCGTCGCAGCCGACCAGCGCTGTCGCATATCGATGCAGGCGTGGCGCCATCGCGCGGTACAGGGTGACGAAGCCTGCCTCGTCGCCGGCCTTCGCCCTGGTCAGCGCGTCGGCGAGGGTCGCATCGTCCGGATCCGCCCGTCGTCCGGCCGGGCCGTTGGACACCGGATCCGGCCGACGATCCGGCCGACCGTTCGGCGCCAGGCCGTTCGGCGCCAGGCCGTTCGGCGCCAGGCCGTTCGGCGCCAGGCCGTCCGGCGTCCGGCCGTTGGGCCTTGGGGAGTGCGCAGGGAACCATTCGGCCGGAGGCTCGCCGACCGGGTGGCCGGGCTCGGGCGTGCGGAACCCCGGGGCAGGAACCAGGACGAACGTTCCGGCGCGGTAGACGGTGGACTCGCCGGGCATGGGGTACACGCGCCCTCCGTACACCCGGCCTCCCCAGGATGCGCCAAACGTGGCGCAGTCCGACCTGCGGACTTAACGCGCTAGTAATCCACTGGCCAGGCTAGATTCCCATAGCCCGAGCGGCGCAGCAACGTTCGTCGCCGCGCGATCCCCGAAAGTACCGGGGTCGGCTCTCCAACGGCCGAGATGGTGCAGCCCGCCTGGCCGGTACCTGCACGAAGGTCCCCGCCAGGCGGGCCCTCCCACCATGCCCGCGGGTCGGGGGGCGTGAGCCACGAGCGCGGTGGGCGTCCTTACACCAGAGCAGCGCGGAACGACCTATTTCTGTTACACCCGCCGTCAGGCTTTCTTCCCGCCCGATCCGCCCGATCGGCGGCCACGTGCCCGCCGGGCCGGCCGGCGGGCGGGAAGCGGCGAGCGCGCCCGGGACGGCCGGGTCGCCAGATCGGGTGGGGTCGCCGCGGGCCGCTCGGCCAGCGTGGCGAGCGCGATCTGCACCGCCCGTTCCAGCTGCGGGTCCCGCCCGGCGACCCAGTCCTGCGGGGTGACCACGACCTCGACGTCCGGGTCGACGCCGTGGTTCTCCACTCCCCAGCCGACGTCGTCGAACCAAGAGGCGTAGCGCGGTTGGGTGACATAGGTGCCGTCGACCAGCGTGTAGCGGTGGTCGATGCCGATCACGCCGCCCCAGGTGCGGGTGCCCACCACCGGACCGATCCCGGTCCGCTTGATCGCGGCGGTGACGATGTCGCCGTCGGAGGCGGAGAACTCGTTGGCCACCACCACGACCGGCCCGCGCGGGGCGTCCTGCGGGTAGGTCGCCGGCTGGCCGTGCCGGACCATGTCCCAACCGATGATCTTGCGCGCCAGCTTCTCGAGCACCAACTGGGACAAGTGCCCACCGCGGTTGCCCCGGACGTCGACGATCAGGCCTTCCAGGGCGATCTGCCGGCCGAGGTCGCGATGTATCTGGGCCCACCCGACGGCCATCATGTCCGGCACGTGCAGGTACCCGAGCCGCCCCTCGGCGAGGTCGGCGACGAACGCCCGGCGGCCGGCCACCCAGTCCTGGTAGCGCAGCTGCTCGTCGTCGAACAGCGGCGATACCACGACCCGCCGGATCTCCCCGTCGGGTCCGCCCTGCTGCACGGTCAATTCGACCTGGCGTTCGGCGGTGCCGACCAGCAGCGGCGCCGGCCCCAGCTCGGGATCCACCGGCTGCCCGCCGACCTCCAGCAGCAGGTCGCCGGCGCGCACGTCGACGCCGGGCCCGGACAGCGGGCTGCGGGCGCGCGGGTCGGAGGTCTCGCCCGGCAGCACCCGGGCGATCCGCCACCGGCCCTCGTCGTCGCGCTCCAGGTCCGCTCCCAGCAGCCCGGGCCGCCCCGACCAGTCGCCCCCGCCCAGGCCGGAGACGTAGGCGTGCGAGGTGCCGAGCTCGCCCTGCACCTCCCAGAGCACGTCCACCAGGTCGTCGTGGCTGCCGACCGCGTCGACCAGCGGCCGGTAGCGGGCCAGCTCGCCGGCCCAGTCCACCCCGGCCATGTCCTCGACCCAGAAGTGGTCCCGCATCAGCCGCCCGGCCTCGTCGAACATCTGCCGCCACTCCACTGTCGGGTCCACCGTCACCGAGATCCGGTCCGTGTCGACCTCGAACTCGTCGGGATCACCGTCGGGCGGGGTGGCGGACCCGGACCGCTGGGTGCGCAGCACGCGCAGCGCGCCGCGGTCGAGCACCACGAGACGCGAGCCGTCGCCGCTTACCGAGTAGTCCGTGACCTGCTCGGCGATCACGTCGTGCCTGCGTTTCACCAGGTCGAAGCGCTCCAGCGCGGGACGCGGCCACTCCTCGTCGGGGCTCGCGCGGCCGTCGCCGAGCACGCCGGCGACCGGGCGGCGCAGCCACAGCAGGCAGTCCTTGGCGGCCGCCAGCCCGACGTAGCGCGCCTCCCGCACCGGCACCGGCACCACCCGCTCGACCAGCCCGTCGGCGTCGACCACCACCTCGGGCACGTCGTCGTCCCGATCGGCGTCGGACGGCTCGTCACCGGCCTCCGACTCGTCGGCGGGCTCACCGGGCAGCTTGTCTCGGTCCTTGCTCCTGTTGTCGCTGTCCTTGTTCGTGTCCTCGCCGAGCTGGACGGAGCGGCCGTCCGGGGTGTCGCCGAAGGGGGACGGGGTACGGGCCGCCAGCGGCACCAGGAACGGTCGGCACCCGGCCGGGAAGGAAAGGTCGAAGGTGTGCGCGTCATACACCGGGTCGAAGCTGCGCATCGAGAGGAACGCGAGGTAGCGCCCGTCCGGGGTGAACACCGGCTCGGTGTCGACGAACCGCGGCTCGGTGACGGCCACCGGGACCTCGTCCGGGGTGAGCCGGCACATCAGGATGCGGCGTATGTCGGCCTCCACCGGGTCCGACCAGGCCAGCCACTGCGAGTCCGGCGAGAACGCCAGGCCGCGCACCTCGCCGTCGGCGCCGCGCGCCAGCTCGCGGATCGTGCCCTGCTCGGTGTCCAGCACCAGCAGCCGGCCGTCGTGGCAGGCCATCGCGACCCGGGAGCCGTCCGGTGCGCAGGCCAGGTCCAGCACCCGGCCGATCTCGCCCGCACCGAAGCGTTGCGGCTCGGGCGCGTCCGGCGCGGTGGGATCCAGCGGCCCGATCCGCAGCGCGTCCTCGCCGTCCGCGTCGTCCACCCAGGCGGCCCGGTCCTCACCGAGCAGCCGCGGCAACCGCGCCCGCACCCCGGGCGCGGCGTGCAGCGTGCGGGCCGGGCCGTCCCGATGCGCCAGCCGGTGCACCGTTCCGCGCACCTCGAGCACGCTGGTGCGCCCGGTCTTGTCCGGCTGGACGTCGGAGACGTAGTGCGCGGCGCGGGGCCGGTGCGGCGCCCTGGCGGTGCGCGGGCCGCCCAGCCGGATGTCCAGCGGATGCGGCTGCGCGTCGGGTTCCAGCGAATCGAGCAGCCACAGCTCGCCGGCACACTCGTAGACCACCCTGCTGCCGTCGGTGGCGGCGTGCCGGGCGTAGAACTCCCGGCTTCCCGGCATGCCGTGGTCGGTGTGCCGCCGCAGCTTGGTGCCGTCCGGCGCCAGCGAGTACACGTTGCCCCAGCCCTCGTGGTCGGACAGGAACGCGATGCGCACCCCGGACCCGGTGCCGACCAGCATCGGAGAGTCCAGGTTGCCGTCCAGCTCGGCGCCGATCCGGACGAACTCCCCGCCGCCACCCGCGTCCCACCACAGCTTCCCGGCGGTTCCGCCGCGGTAGCGCTTCCACCACGCGGGCTCCCGGGACATCACGGCACCGAGCAGCACGGCGCCCTGCTCGCCGAGCGCGAGGTCGGACACCGGGCCGTACGGCAGCAGCCGGGATCGCCCGCCGGCCGCCGGGAGCGCGTGCACCCAGGTGTTGCGAAAGGTCGGCTGGCCGACCGCGCTGATCGCGAGCAGCTCGTCCTCGGCGGCCCAGTCGATGGTGCGGGTCCGGTAGTCCCCCCAGTACGTGAGCCGCCGCGCCGACCCACCCTCCACGTCGGCGACGTACACCTCCGGCGCGCCCTCCCGACGCGTCGTCCAGGCCAGCCGCTGCCCGTCCGGCGAGAGCCGGGGTGCGGCGGCCGGCACCTGGTCGGCAGTCAGCCGGTACGCCCGGCCTCCGGACACCGGCGCGAGCCAGACGTCGTCCTCGGCGACGAACACGACCGAGTCGCCGTGCAGGTGGGGGAACCGTAGGTAGCTGGGGGCCATGTGGCCAGACGGTAGTTGCCGACGCGCCGGGTCGGCGGCAGCCCGTTCCACCCAGCGCCGCGAAACCGCAATGAGCGGGCTTATTGCGGGTCAGGGGCCTCGGGTGCGGTGTGGCCCCACGGAACCGGTGGGGGCCGTGGGGCCACACCGGCAGGTCATCGACCGCCGGAGAGAATGTCCGCCATGTCGCGCCACCCCCGAGGCCGCTGGATCGCCGCGGCGCTCGCGCTGCCCGCTGCTCATCGGCCTGGTCGGCTGCTCCAAGCCACCGGCGGACGGCGCCGAGCCGCCGCCGCCGCGAACCGATGCGCCGGAGCTGAAGGTGAGCACGGTCGCCGGCGGGCTGAGTCACGTCTGGGACATCGGGTTCCTGCCCGACGGTCGGGCCCTGGTGACCCAGCGCCCCGGCAGGATCGCGCTGCTCTCCGGCGCGGCGCCGGGCGCAACCGTGAGCGAGGTGCGGGCCGACCTCGCCGACGTGATGGCCCGGGGTGAGGGCGGGCTGATGGGGATGGTCGTGCACCCCGACTTCGCGACCAGCCGCCAGTTCACCACCTGCCAGACCCACGGCGAGGGCGGTCAGCTGGTCGACGTGCGACTGGTCACCTGGCAGCTGGCCGCCGACGGCCGCTCAGCGCAGCGGGTGCGCGAGCTGCTCACCGGCCTGCCGGTGAACCAGTCCGGTCGGCACTCGGGCTGCCGGCCCACGCTGGCACCGGACGGCACGCTGTTCGTCGGCACCGGAGACACCGCTCGCAGCACGATCGCGCAGGACCGCGGCTCGCTCGGCGGCAAGGTGCTGCGGATCGACCTGGCCACCGGTGGCCCCGCGCCGGGCAACCCGTTCGCCAATGCGGCCAACCCGGCGGAGCGGCTGATCTGGACCTACGGGCACCGCAACGTGCAGGGCGTCGCGGTGCGGCCGGACGCCACCGGGTACAGCGTGTTCACCGCCGAGCACGGGCCGGACCGCGACGACGAGGTGAACAAGCTGGTGTCCGGCGGCAACTACGGCTGGGACCCGTCGCAGGGCGGGACGGTCGGCGGCTACGACGAGGACGTGCCGATGACCGACCTGGAGCGGTTCCCGGACGCGGTGCCGGCGATCTGGAGCTCGGGCAAGCCGGTGGAGGCGACCTGCGGGCTCGCAATGCTTCGCGGGCCGCAGTGGGGCGCGCTCGACGGCGCGCTCGCGGTGACCGCGCTGCGTGGCAGCAAGCTGCTGCTGATGCGGCTGGACGGGCAGGACAAGGTGACCGAGGTCAGCATCCCGCCCGCGCTGGACGGCGAGTTCGGCCGGCTGCGCGGCGCGCGGACCGGTCCGGACGGGGCGCTGTTCGTGACCAGCTCCAACGGCGACAACGACGTCGTGCTGCGCATCGAACCCGCCTGACCGGCCCAACGAACGGCACTTTCGTGCAATAGGGCCGTACATTTCCGCCGTTCGCAGCCGCTTCGCGGCTTCGCGGCGGCTGCGGGTGCACCAGGGGGCCGGTTGGCCCGGTACCGCCATCTGGGGAGCGGATGACGGGACCGGGCAGCGGCTCGCGCCCGCACCGGAAGACCGGGTGTCACGGCCAAGGCTCGGGAGTATTGCGATACGGACGGGCCGTCGCCACCCGAGGCCCAGGACGCGTTCTCGCGATACGACGACTGGTCGTCGGTCGTCGCCCGCCGCAAGGATTCGACAACGCACACTCGATCTTCACGGCTTCGCTTGGCCGAAGCGTCCAACCGACGCGACGAGCGGCTAGCCCGTTCGGTCAGCGCCGTGATGCGGGTGGGGGATGTGGACGGTGGACCGGTCCGCGGTCTAACCGGACGGGTCGTCCGCCAGCACCCAGCGGGCTCCGCTGGCCTCGACCTCGGGAAGTGCGGCCCGGCACTCGGCGAGCAGGTCGGGAACGAACAGCACGACGGCGTCGGGTCGCAATTCGACGAGCTCGGCCGTGCTGATCACCGGAATGCCGCAGCCCGGCAGGCGGCGCCCCAGCTTGGCCGGAGACGCGTCGGCGATCGCCGGCAGCAGCGCTGGCCCCACCTCGGCCGTACACAACAGGGCCACCGAACGGGACGCGGCGCCGTAGCCGAACACGCGCCGGCCCGCGGCACGCTCGGCGACCAACCAGTCGGCCAGCCAGCCCGAGGTTGCACGCGCATCGGCCTGCAGCCCGCGGACTGTCCCCGGATCGAGCACACCCGCCGCACGCTCGGAGTCGACAAGCCGGGTCACCGATCCGTCGGGGCGGCCACCGGCCCGGGCCGCTAGCAGGATCGTTCCTCCGTACAGCGCGAACTCGAACGCGGCCGTGCCGGTGCAGCCCGCCATACCGAGCATGTCGAGCAGAACCGGTGCCGAGTAGTACGCGTAGTGCCCGTGCCGCAACGCGTTCCACTGGCCCTGGCGGAGGATCGCGGCAAGCGAGTGGAACTGCACGAGGAGCACGCCGCCGGGCCGCAGCCGGGCCACCCGACCGGCCAGGCCGGCGCGCTGGTCCGCCTCGTGCATGAGGCCGAAGGTGTCCACGATGACGTCTGCCGGCTGCTCCGGACCAACTCGGGTCAGTCCACGGGAAGTCAGCAGGCCCAGCCACGACCCCCCGTGCGGGCTGCCGTACTCGGCGACCAGCCCGCCGGCCGGCAACAACCCGGCGGCCGCGACCCTGGCCACCGCGTCCTCGGCCTGCTCGACGAGCGCGCGCGGCTCCTGGCCACGCGGTTCGTCCGGCACGGTCGGATCCTCGGCGAGCTGGGCGAGTCCGCAGTCCTGGCACAGCCACATCCGCAGCGGGTACGTCGGATCGGGCCCAGGGTCGTTCCGCATCGGGAAGAAGTCACTCGCCGGCTGCTGCCCCAGGTCGAGCACGATCTCGCCCTTCGCCGACCGGCAGAACCGGCACACCGGCTCGACCATCACGCGCCGTCATCGTCGGAGGAGCCCGTGCGGGCCGGACGCTCGGCCAGCAGCCGCTCACGCAGCTGCGCCCAGCTCCCCGCCTCCCGGTCGCGCTGGCTCATCGCACTCACCGGCAGCGGCCAGTCGATCGCCAACTCGGGGTCGTCGTACCGCACCGCGGCGTCCTCGGCCGGATCGTGCTCCCGGTCGATCCGGTAGCAGATGTCGACCTCGTCGGTCAGCGCCTGAAAGCCGTTGAGCATGCCGC
>CAVZMB010000009.1:0-195000 GCA_963776255.1 uncultured Actinomycetota bacterium
AACGGTCTCGCCCGGTTCTGGTGCTCGGTCCTTGACTACGAGGTGCAAGACGAAGACGACGGAATTGTCACAATTGGCTCCCCTATGGTGCCTGAAGGCAAGAACCGCCTTGGCCCGGTGCCACCGACGTTGACATTCGCGCACGTGCCCGAGGGCAAGACCGTCAAGAACAGGCTCCACCTCGACGTCAACCCAACCGACAGGGAGCAAGACGAAGAGGTCCGTCGCCTGCTCGACCTAGGTGCTCGACACGCCGACGTCGGCCAAGGCGATCAGAGCTGGGTAGTACTTGCCGACCCAGAGGGCAATGAGTTCTGCGTCCTTGCGGACCGCCGCCCCTGATCGCCTTGAGGAATTTCTTCAGTCCGGACGTTGATCACGCGGCACCCCGCCTTCGACACGTGCTTTCGGCGTCGGACCCGCCCGCGCTTCGCCGGTCAGCGTCATGCCGCCCGCCGACCACGGGTGTCCACCGCAGAAGGCGTGCTCGGACAGTGGTCAGCCGGCAGGTCCCGGAGATTGCGCCGTGTGGACGTGATCTGGCGAGCCTGCGCCTCATCCGGCCCGGCGGTGGACGGCGATCCGCTGTGGCGTCGCGTGCTGGGGTTCCTTGTGGACGAACGCCTGCCGTGCCGAGGCGAAGCCGTTGCGATCCGAAAAGATGTCGCGGGCCATCTCGTGCAGCTCTGCGGCGCGGTAGTCCCGCAGCGGCCGGCGCCGTTCGTCGGCGGCGCGGCGCGCTCGCTTGTCGGCAAGTAGGTGGGCGTGGTCGTTGCGCCCGGCGAGTCGGGCCGCCTCCTCGAGCGCAAAGGTCTCGAAGTCGGTGCGGGTGGCGTGTAGGGCGGCATCCACGAGCCCGATCTGCGCCGCCTCCGTGGCGCCGATCGGCAGGCACTGCTGGGTGAGTGCGTGCGCGCGGATGTCACCTACCCGGCGGGGTAGGACGTATGTCCAGTACTCCGAGCCGAACAGCCCCATAGTCCGGTAGTGCGGGTTGAGCACCACACCGTCGCGGACCAGCACCCGGTCGGCGCCGAGCGCGAGCATCACACCGCCCGCGCCGGCATTGCCCGCGACGGCCGCGACCACGAGCTGGTCGGTGCAGGTGATGATCTCCCGACACACGTCGTTGATCGCGTTGATGTTGCGCCACGCCTCCAGCCTCGGCTGACGTGCGGCCTCGATGACATTGAGGTGGATGCCGTTACTGAACACCTCGCCGCCCTGGACCAGCAGTACCTTCGTGTCTGCTGCCGCCGCTCGGCGCAGCGCGTTGCACAGTCGCCGGCACTGTTGGGTGGACATCGCGCCGTTGTAGAAGTCGAAGCTCACTATCCCGACGGCGCCGACTCGCCGGTACTGGATGTCGTGGTGCGCCACGCGATCGGACGCCTCGGGAATGCCGGCCAGTCGCGAGCCGAGCACCATGGTCGCGGGCAGCTTGATCCGAGCACCCGGATCCGGTTGCAGCCGGCGCAGCTGGCCAACCCACACCGCGCCGTCGCCGGTGCGCACCAGCACGGCGCCTGCGCCGCGGAGCACGACGCTGCCGGGCTCACCCGGCGGTACCGAAGCGAGATCCTGCGGACCCGGATGGGCATCGAACACCGACACCGGTATCCCGCACAGCACGCTGCGGACCCCGGGCCAGCCGTCCGCTGCGCGGATCGAGCGCACGATCCGCTCGGTCGGATCGGACCAGCAGAACTGGCGGTCGGCCTGCTGCATGATCGGCCGGTGCCGACCCCACACATCGGACCGGCGGTAGTCCAGCTCCTCGGGAACGAAGCCCGGGTCAGCCGCTTTGGCCACGACCTCGTGGATCAGCTCGATCGCCGCGTCGGTGACCGGCCCGTTGTACAGCACACTTTTGCGCACCGGTGCGGCCTGCATAGGGAAAGTCCGGGTCCCCCAGATCGGACCGGCGTCCATCTCCTCCACGGCCTGCACCGCGGTGACTCCCCATACCGGCTCGGCGCGCATCACCGCCCAGTCCAACGACGACGGTCCACGGTCGCCCTTCGGCCCGGGATGAATGATGATCGTCCGACGGTTCCGCCAGACCTCGACCGGTACCCGTTCACGCAAGAATGGGCACACCACGAGTTCCGGATCGGTTGCGGCCACCGACCAGCGCACGGCCTCCTCGCTCCCCGCGAGCTGGACACTCACCTCATGGCCCGCCGCGCGCAACTCGACCCATGCCCGCTGGCATAGCCCGTTGAACGCCGAACACAGCAACAGAATTCGCACCCCAACAGGGTGACCGAACCCGCCCGTCGACACTGCGGCGCACGACCGCTCCGAACCGTCAAATCTGCACACTGACCGGTTCGACGAGTCACCGCGGGGTGAAGGCAGCTATGTATGTGCAATGAAATCGCGGCAGCTGGCCGGGAAGCCGGCCGCGGCACGCAGCTACTCGACGAGCGCGCTGTATCCGTTCAATGCGGGCTGGCCGCCGAGGTGGGCATAGAGGACCTTCGAGTCCTTGGCGATCTCGCCTCGGGTGACCAGGTCGATGAGGCCTGCCATCGACTTCCCCTCGTACACCGGGTCGGTGATCATGCCCTCCATTCGCGCGGCCAGTCGCATGGCGTCTATTGTGGACTCGTCGGGAATGCCGTACGTCCCCGCGTGGTAGCGCTCGTCCAAGAGGATCTCGTCGTCGGTCAGTTCACGGTCGAGTCCGATGAGTGACGCCGTATTGCGGGCGATCCTGGCCACCTGGTCCCAGGTCTCCTTCGGCTTGGCAGAGGCGTCGATACCGAGGATCCGCCTCGGTTGCCCGCCGAGGGCAGCGAACCCGGCGACCATGCCAGCCTGGGTACTGCCGGTGACCGAGCAGACCACGATCGTGTCGAAGAAAACCGCTAGTTGGCGTTCCTGCTCGGCGAGCTCGAACGCCCAGTTCGCGAAGCCGAGCCCGCCGAGCGGGTGGTCCGAGGCACCGGCTGGGATCGGGTACGGCTTCCCACCGGCCGCTTCGATCTCCGTGATCGCCTGCTGCCAGCTCTCCTTGAACCCGATGCCGAACCCGGACTTCACCAGCCGCACGTCTGCGCCGGCCAGCCGAGACAGCAGGATGTTGCCGACCTTGTCATACACCGCGTCCGGCCAGTCGACCCAGCTTTCCTGGATGAGAACGCACTTCAGCCCGGTGCGGGCCGCGACGGCCGCGACCTGCCGGGTGTGGTTGGACTGCACGCCACCGATCGATACCAGCGTGTCGCAGCCCTGCGCCAACGCGTCGGCGACGAGGTACTCGAGCTTGCGGGTCTTGTTGCCGCCGTAGGCGATGCCGGAGTTGCAGTCCTCGCGCTTGGCCCAGATGTCGGCCCCGCCGAGGTGGCCGGTGAGCCGTTCCAGCTGGTGCACCGGAGACGGCCCGAACAGCAGTGGGTACCGGTCGAAGTCGTTGACTGACACGGGTTCCTCCGATCAATGGATGCCCCATCCGCCGGCGCGCGAGCAGCACGCATATCAGGCTTAGCACGGCCAGGGCCCGCTCGCTGCACGTCGCGTCGAGAGCCAGACGATCATCGACGGCACCAGCCGTCCCACGGTGCGTACTCATTGCGAGTCACCCGAGCTGAATTTGCACAAAGATATGTAAGGAAGCTATTCTGATGGGTGCGATCAGAAAATGAATTCGTTACTCCGCAATTTAATAATAGCACGGGTGGGGAGAGCCTGGACAGACCCTCCTTCGAGCAGGAGTTGGAGGCGGAGACCGGGCGGGTCCGCCGGCTGCATGCGCTGCTTGCCGCCGAGCTGGCGGCCGCCACGGCCCAGGCACGGGGCGCGCTGGCCGCGCCGACGGGCGGGGAGCTCAGCGCCAGCTGGGAGCGCGACGTCGCCGTGCACCGCTGGTCGGAGCGGGTGGGCACGCTGACCGCCGCCCGCGCGGGCTTGTGCTTCGGCCGGCTCGACCACACCGACGGGTCGACGAGCTACATCGGCCGCATCGGGCTCACCGATCCCGCGGACGGGGAAAGCGCGCTCATCGACTGGCGGGCACCCGCCGCCCGGCCGTTCTACTGCGCAACTCTGGCCACGCCGCTCGGCGTGACCCGGCGACGGCATTTCCGGCTCGCCGGAACGGCGCCCAACGAACGGGTCGCCAATTTCCACGACGATGTGCTGGACCGGGCGGCCCTTACCGATGCCGATTCCGAATCCGCTTCCGATCCGGCGCTGCTCGCCGCGCTGAAGGCGCCGCGCGGTTCGACGATGCGCGACATCGTGACGACGATCCAGGCCGAGCAGGACGCGATCATCCGGCTGCCGGCCTCCGGTGTCCTCGTCATCGAGGGCGGCCCGGGTACCGGGAAGACCGCTGTTGCGCTGCACCGGGTCGCCTACCTGCTCTACACCCATCGCGAGCGGCTGGGCCGCAGCGGCGTACTGGTCGTCGGCCCCAGCGCCGGGTTCATCCGGTACGTCGGGGGCGTGCTCCCCGCTTTGGGCGAGTCGGCGGTGGTGTTCACCACCCCCGGGCGGCTGGCGCACGGCGTCGTCGCGACCGCCGTCGATCAGGACGAGGCGGCCCGCACGAAGGGCGGCCTGGCGATGCTGGACGTACTGCGCCGCGCCGTCGCCGACCGGCAGGAGCTACCCGGGTCGCCGATCGCGATCGAGCTCGACGACGTCACCGTCGAGATCGACCGTGCGACGGCGGCCGAAGCAAGGAGCCGCGCTCGGGCCACCGGCCTGCCCCACAACGCCGCCCGGGTGACCTTCCGCGACACCCTCGGCAGCCTGCTCGTCCGGCAGGGCATGGAGCGGCTCGACCAGGACCTGGCGGACCCGCCCGAGCTCGCCGACATCCTCCGCGAGCTCGGCGACCTCCCGGAGATAGCGCCGGCGGGCGCGGCGCAGCTGTCGGCGGAGCTGCGCCACGAGCTGCGCGACGACCTGCGCTCGGACCTCGGCTTCCACGCGGCGGTCGAGCGGCTCTGGCCCGTGCTGACCCCGGAGCAGCTCCTCGCCGCGCTCTTCGCGTCCCCGGACCGGCTGGCCTCGGCAGGCAGCGAGATCGACGTGTCCGGGCTGTACCGCGCTCCGACTCGCCCCACCCACCCCGGGTGGACGGTGGCGGACGCGCCGCTGCTCGACGAGCTGGCCGAGCTGCTCGGTCCCCCACCCGGCCCGCGCGGACCCGACAGTGCTGATCAACGGGCTGGTCAACGGGCCTATGCCGCGGAGGTGCTCAGCATCCTGGAGTCGACCGACCGCCAGGTCGGCGGGGAGGATCCCGATGAGCTGCGTCCGACCGACTTCGTCACCGCGGACGTGCTCGCTGCCCGGCAGGTGCCCGAGCACCTCATGAGCGTCGCCGAGCGGGCGGCCGCCGACCGGGACTGGCGGTTCGGGCATCTCGTCGTCGATGAGGCGCAGGAGCTCTCCGCCATGGACTGGCACGTCTTGCTACGGCGCTGCCCTTCCCATTCGATCACCGCGGTGGGCGACCTCGCGCAGCGCAGCGCCCCCGCGGGAGCGCGTGCATGGGCCGATGTGCTCGGCCCGCAGCTCGGTTCGCGGTGGACCTACCGGACGCTCACGGTGAACTACCGGACGTCCGCCGAGATCATGGCGCTGGCCGCTGTGGTGCTGGCCGAGTTCGCGCCCGACCGGCAGCCGCCCGAATCGGTGCGGGCGACGGGTGAGGATCCGTGGCAGCGCACCGTGCCGGCGACCGACCTCGCAGCCGAGGTGCGCAAGGCCGTCGAGACGGAGGTGGCGCAGCTGGGCCGCGGGACGCTGGCGGTGATCGCCGCCGACAGGGACGACCTAGCCGGCCTGACCGACATTCCCGCTGAGGTGCACACCCCGGTGTCGGCAAAAGGGCTCGAGTTCGACGCCGTCGTGATCGTCGACCCGGAGCGGATCCGGGCACGCAACCCGGCCGACCTCTACGTCTCGATGACCCGCGCCACCCAGCGGCTCGGGCTGCTGCACGTCGAGCGCTGACGGCACGACCACGCAGAAGTGCGCGAGGGACCGGATACCGCCACGGGACAGCGGTGTCCGGTGGATGTCGTTCTGCCGGACGCAGGTTCGACGCAGTAGTGAACCCCTTGCGGCGCTTTGTTCGAAAGCCAGCAAGACACCCGAAGGGAGAACGCATCATGATCAGTACGACGACCTCGCTCAGCCACCGCGATCGCGCCGTTCTCCTTGCGATCGCCGCCGGTCGGTGCCAGATCTCCGGCGACCTCAACGCGTCGCTGATCATCGACGGACTGAGCTGCTGCGACCAGTTCCTCGGCGCCCGGATGACCCGGGCCGGTCTGATCGCGGCCGCCAGATCACGGCAGGAGCGGGCGCGGCTCACACCGACGGGCCGAGCGCTGCTGGACGCCGCGTAGCCCCACGTCCATGCCGAGAAGCAGGCACGCGGCGGCGCAGCCCATCAGCGCCCACTGCTACTGGTCGGAATGTAAAGGACTCGGCGCGGTCCGACAAAGCGTCGACGAGCGACCAGATGAGATGGTGAGATGGCTGAATGTCCCAGAACGCCCCCAGCCCTCCGACCGGCGCAGCCGAAGTGCACGTCCTGTTCAGCGGCTACGTGGATGCGGACAAATCGCCATGGTCAGTGGCATCGACCGTCACATATCTACGCGACGGCGATGTCCACGCTATCGTCGACCCAGGCCTTCTCCCTAGCCCGGACTCCATTCTGGATCCTCTCCGGGACCGCGGCGTGAGCCCGCAGGAAATCACCGACATCATCTTCTCCCACCATCATCCCGATCACACCGTCAACGCCGCATTGTTCCCCGAGGCACGCATTCACGATCACTGGGCGATCTACCGCAATGACACCTGGCAGATGCGCCCGGCCGAGGGATTCGAGCTCTCGAACTCCATTCGACTGATCGAGACCCCTGGCCACACCCCACAGGACATCACCACGCTGGTCCGAACCGCCGACGGGGAAGTGGCCCTCACTCACCTCTGGTGGACCCCCGAGGGCCCGGCCGAGGACCCGTTTGCCTCCGACTTGGCAGCAATCCATACCGGCAGGGCGCGAGTTCTAGACATCGCGGCCCTGATCATTCCCGGCCACGGGGCCCCCTTCGTGCCGAGCTCGACTACGCCGCGCTAACGGAGGTATTGCGCCTCATGGTCAACGACGGACCCGGCGCGGACCGGGAGTCCGGCGCCTCGGCGACGTCCGCACCGACGAGCCGGCGCGGCCTGGTCCGCTCCATCGCTCATCGCCTTGCGGGCGACCGGCTCCTCCTGCCCGTCGAGGGGCGCCTCGCGTCGTTCGATGGCGCGACGGGGTGGCTCAACTCGGAGCCGCTGACGCCGGAGGTACTACGAGGTCGCGTCGTGCTGGTCGACTTCTGGACCTATACCTGCGTCAACTGGCTGCGGACGCTCCCATATGTCCGGGCCTGGGACGCCAAATACCGTGACGACGGCTTGACCATCATCGGCGTTCACACGCCCGAGTTCGGCTTCGAGCAAAACATCGACAACGTCGTCGGGCAGTCGCGCGCCCTCGGCGTCGAGTACCCCATCGCGGTCGACAGCGATTACGGCGTGTGGCGTGCCTTCGCGAATCACTACTGGCCGGCCGTCTACATCGCGGATGCGGAGGGGCAGATCCGGCACCACCACTTCGGCGAGGGCGAGTACGCCCAGACCGAGATGGTGATCCAGCAACTCCTGCTCGACGCCGGGGCACAGGACATCGATCCGGACCTGGTCGATGTCGAGACTCACGGACTCGAGGTCGCCGCGGACTGGGGCACACTGGGATCGCCCGAGACCTACCTCGGGTATGACCAGGGCACCGGTTTCGCGTCGCAGGACGGCGCGGCCCTTGACCAACCCCATGTCTACCCGGCACCCGCACGGCTAGCTCTCAACAACTGGAGCGTGGCGGGTAACTGGACGCTCGCCCAGCACGCCGCGGTGCTGAACGAGCCCGGCGGACGGGTCGCCGTCCGGTTCCACGCCCGCGATCTCAACCTCGTGATGGGGCCGGCGTCCAGTGGCGCCTCCATCCCGTTCCGGGTCCTCCTCGATGGCCACGTCGCGGACGATGGACACGGGAGCGACGTGGCATCCGATGGTCGCGGGATCGTCGGGGACCAGCGCACGTATCAGCTGATCCGCCAAACCGGATCGATCGCCGAGCGCACGTTCGAGATCGAGTTCCTCGACACCGGCGTCGAGGTGTACTGCTTCACATTCGGCTGACGCGCCGACGGGCGAGATCCCGGCTGGGTCACATGTCCAGGCCGCCGTTGACGGAGATCACGCTCCCGGTGATGTAGCCGGCCTCGTCGTCGACCAGGAACTGGACCGCCCGCGCGACCTCGCTGGCCTGCCCGAGCCGCCCGACGGGTACGCCCCTGAGCAGTTTCGTCAGGACCTCCTCGGGGATCGCGGCCACCATTTCGGTCTCGATGTACCCGGGCGCCACGCAGTTGACCGTGATGCCCTTCCGGGCCACCTCCTTTGCCAAGCTCTGGCTCATGCCGAACAGGCCGGACTTCGACGCGGCGTAGTTGGCCTGACCGACGCTTCCGGTCTGCCCGATCACCGAGCTGATGTTGACGACCCGGCCGAACTCGCGCTCGAGCATGTGATCCAGGACGGCCTTGGTCATGTAGAACGCGCCCGAGAGGTTGATCCGCAGCACCGCGTGCCAGTCCTCCACGGTCATCTTTCGCATCGTCTTGTCCACGGTGATGCCGGCGTTGTTGATCAGGTAGTCGACTCGCCCGCGTTGTTCGAGCACCTCCCCGACGACCCGGTTGCAGTCAGCAGGCTCGCCGACGTTGCCCTGGTGCACCGACACCGACGCGCCCTCGGCGAGGAGCTTGCCGGAGAGTTCCTCGGCTGCTTTGGCGTTGCTGCTGTAGCCCGCGGCGACGTGCACCCCGGAACTGGCCAGTGCGGTGGTGATGGCGGCGCCGATGCCGCGCGCACCGCCGGTCACGATCGCTACTCGCTGGCCGTTCGACTGGTCGGACATGATCACTCCGGTCTTCTTGGTCTACCCGGTCTTGGATGGCTCGCGAGCGCCCCGGCTCATTCGTTCATTCGCCGAACGCGACGCGCACGTCGTCGGTCGTCGTCCCGGTCGCCCGTGGTGTTTGTAGGTATCCGGGGCCGGCGCCGCCAGGGACGTCGACGACCTCGTCGGCCACGACGACCTCGTCGGCCATGATCGCTGGGTCGATCCGCAGCACCGCGTATCCGCCGACCGCACCGGCCCCGAACCCGGGCGCGAAGATCCGTGTCGGGCGCGTGATCACGCCCTCGCGGACGGCGTCGAAGATCGCGATCGGGATACTCGCCGCCGATACGTTGCCCATCGTCTCGATATTGAAGTAGATCTGGTCGGTGGACAGTCCGGCCTTCTCGGCCAGGTTGAGGATCATGGTCTTGTTCGCCTGGTGCGGCACGATCAGCTCGATGCTGTCCAGCAGCGTGCGCCCGGGGTCATCCGGATCCGGCTGCGCGCCGAGCTCGTCGATCATCTGCGCCAGGTAGCGCTGAACCAGCGACTTGACCTCGGGGCCGTACACGGTGATGTCGTTGTCGAAGGCGGGATTCGGCCAGATGATCGAGTTCACCTCGGTGCGTGGCCCGCCTGCGTAGGTCTGCACGAGCTGGACATCGCCGATCGCACCCGGTGCGGACGGGGCGACGACCATCGCAGCGGCGCCGTCTCCGAAGATCATCCGCGAGGTGCGGGTACTGCCGATCTTGTCGGAGAACTTCTCCACGCACACCAGCAGTACCGGCCGCTGGACCTCCTGCAGCAGCCGGATGGCCTCGGCCAGCCCGTATGGCAGCCCAGCGCAGGCCGCCACCAGGTCGACCGAGGCGTGCGTCTGCTGCAGGCCCAGCTCGCCGGTCAGCCAGCAGGCGATCGACGGGATCTGCCGGTTGCTGGTGCAGGTGCTGACCAGTACCGCGCCGACGTCCTCGGGGGCCCGGCCGGACTTCGTCAGCGCGGCCCTCGCGACGTCAAGGCCGAGCTGCTCCGGCTCCCGGCTGGTGTAGCGGCGCTGCTCGATGCCGGTCTTGGCGCCGATCTCCGCAGCGCTCATCGGCGACCAGGAGAAGCTCGTGTTGCGGATCACGTCGACGTTGTCGCAGACGTACTCGCCGCGCACGATGGCCAGCGCCTCGAGCACGGGCTGGACGGCGAACGCCTCGCGCACCCGGACCGGTGGGTAGGGGGTTGCGGGTGCGGCGGCGGCGACCGGCCCGCGTCGGGTCGGCACGGCGGCGCCCTCACCTGCGACGCCTTCACCTGCGGCGCCATTGCCGGCGGCGCGGGCGCTCTTGACCCGGTGGATGAAGGCCATCACGTCGCGGTTGCGGGGGTGAAACGCGACAACGAAGTCGTCGTCGCCGATGTCTGCCGGCCGGCGCAGCTCGGTGCGGGAGCGGTCCCACGGGTAATGGTTGTGCAGCACCATGGCCCAACGCATCAGCGCTTCCAGCTCGGGGACGCGCTCGTCAGCATCGAGGATCTCCTCGATCCGGAACACGCGGTAGTCCGGGTCGTGCTCGGGCATCACGAAGGTGAGGGCGGCCGGCTGGTCCAAGAACTCTGCGACCGTCGGCTTGATCGCCGGCAGCTCGGTGGCGTGGTGCAGCTTGTTGCGGAACAGGTCGAAAAGCAGGCCGAACACCTTCCCTTCGGTGTCGGCATCCCAGCTTGCGGGCAGCTCCCGGTAGGCGCGCTCGACCGCGGCCACCTTGCGATCGCCGTCCTGCCAAGGGGTCAAGGCCGGCAGGAAGACGTCGTCGCGATGTTTCGCCACGTCACGCCATCGGGTGGGCCGCTTCTCGAACATGGTGATCGAGTAACGGTTGGCCCAGAACAGGTTCTGGCCCAGATCACGCAACAGTTCGAAACGCCCCGGATACGCCCCGGACTCCGCACGGCCCAAGATGTCGGTTCCGGTCGGTGCCTTTGCCTCGAAATCCCTCCCGACGACGGCGGTGAACTGATCAAGGGTCTCGAGCACCGAGAAGTCCAGTTCGCCGAGGAAGTTCGCCGGGAACACCAGCCGACCGTGCCGGTTGACCACGAACGGTTTCAGCGCGTCACCTCCGAGTAGAGCTGCCCCTCATCACCCAAGACCAGTGACCTGGTCTGCACAACCGGAGGTGCGGAGGCGGTGGTCGGCAAGGCGCCGCGGAGGGGTCTGGGCGGCGGTAGTAGCTCGGGTGACGTTCGGCCCCTTGACCCCGTTGACGTCGCCTCGGATTCGGTCTCCGCGGGGATAGTCTGCCGGTGCCCACACTCGCCGTGGAGCTAGCGATGGGTCCGACCCGCGAGAACCGTGCCGCCGGACCGGCGCATGTCCGCCGATCGAAGGTCGTCGCGACCAAGGAGACTCCCGGACGCAGGCTCGGCTCGCCGGCCGTGTTGGCATTGCAGCGCGCCGCGGGAAATCAGGCCGTCTGCGCTCTGCTCGCGGGCGCCGCACCGCTACAGCGCCAACCGAGTGGACCAGCTGCGAAGATTCCGCTTGACCGCGGCGACGTGGAGCGTGGCTATTTCTCCAGGACCAAGACGGTCACCTACGGCGTGCGTGCGGCAGGGCCCGCCAAGCCCGAGGGGCTCTGGTTCGATCATCTTTTCGAGACGCGGGCACAAGCCGACGCGTACGCCAAGTCCCTTGCGGCGCAGGGCGAGACGGCGATCCGCGACGTCGGCGCACTCCCCCGTGCCTGGCCCGCCAAGACACCTGGTGGGCTGCCGGTGACCGGTAACGCGGTGGTGAACGTGTACGTGCTGGAAGTACCGGCAGGCACTCCCACGATCTCAGGAGTGGTGCGTTCCCAGCCGGAGAGCGCGGCCACCCCGGGCTTGCCGAAGTCCTACCCAGGGGGCGGGCCCCAGGTTGTGGTCGCCGCGGGGACGAACGCCAAGGTCGTCGGAGTGTTCCGCGTGCACGGAGCCATTACTCCGCCCAGTCACCAACTGCCGCCGGCGTCCCCCGTCAGCTCCGGTACAGGTCTCACGCCGACCAGTCTCGCCAAGGCGAAAAGCCTCACGCCCGCTGTCCGCGGCCTTCTCCGCCAGGTAATCGCGAGCGGCGTGCTCGGGCAAATGGCCCGGAACGTTGCAAAGAATCTCATCCTGGCCTTAATCGTCTCTCTAATCATTGCGTGGGCTCACCATCGGATCCTCGAACAGCAACTCGGAGAGCTGGAGCCTGTTATCAGGGACCGTTTGGCGGAAGCTCTCCCAATGGGGCTCGAGAAGGCAATCCGACATCCTACCGAAACGGTCTATGTGTGCGTCGCCATTCGTATTACCCACGCAAGCACTGTCGCGCTCGACCTTCGCAGTCGAGCCGAAGGGCCACCCAAGGCTCCCGCGGAGCATGTGCGGGTCTTCTTCGACCTGGAAAAACACGACGGAGAACTGGGGTCCGGTTTCAGCGGGAGCTATCTCGTTGGGGAGAGATGGACGGCGTACGGACAATCCGTCGCCCTCGATGACCTACTCGGACAGGTGTCGCCCGAGCTGCGGAAGCAGTTCACTGCCGATCGCCAGGCTGCCCAGGAAGCCTTCTACGCCGAGCACCCCGGTGCGCGCCCTCTCTCGAGCGTTTCGTCCACGCCGCGCGAGGACCCAGTCGCGAGTCCGTAGCGATAGAGCGCACTCGCGCGTCGATCGACGACCGATCCGGCGGTGACACGCAAGTCGTCGTCAATGACCGACCGCCCGGTAACAGCTATCCCTGCTTGGCGACATCGAGTGTGAGGCCGAAGGGACTTCCTTCCGTGTCCTTGCAGATCGCCCAGCGTGTCCCGCGGTGAATGACTGTCCCGCCCAGCTGCTCGACGCGTACCAACGCGTCGGCAAGGCTGTGCACCCACAGGTACGGAAGCGGAGAAGCGGTCACCCGGGCCCGGTCCGCGGGGATGCACTCCGACTTCGGTCTGCCCGGTGTGGGTTTGCCAGCCCTCACCCTCTCCGTCGTGACGGACAGCCAGCTCGGTATCCAGAACCCCGGACCAGAATCGCTGCGCCCGTTCCGGGTCGTCGGCTGGGAACTCCACGAGCGACACGGGATGTCGGCTCCGCGACTCTGCGGCCACGCTAACCTCCCGGAACTGGCCGGCGTCCTCCGTTGACCAGCCTAGGCTCCCACCGTGCAGCGGGGCGCCAGCTGGTCGGCGGAGGCGGGTACGACGACCTCGCTCGGGACATTCAGGCCGTGGCGGGTCCGTTGTGTCGACCTGCTCCGGGTCGGTGAGGTCGTTGGGGTTGAGTCCGAGCGCAGCGCCGGCTGGAGCGGTCGCGGTCATTGCTTGGATGTCGACGCCGAATATGTCTTCGAGCGCGGTCTCGACCCGGGCACGGCGGGCTTTGGTCCATCCTTTTCGGTACGGCAGCCATGTCTCATCGAGCGCGTCCTCCGAGAGCATGGAATAGGTGGGTCGTGGTCGAAAGTCGAATACCGCCCCAGACTTCGCCTCGTTCAGGTATCGCCCGAGCCCGCCAAGAAAAGTGCGGTAGCGGGTGAACCGATGCCGGTCCCACTGACGTGCGAGCTTCTCCGCGGGTATCCCGCTGGGCACTGGGCATCCGTCGTAAGTACCGCGCTGCATCCACGCCAGATTCGCGCCGGCGGCCCGGCCGCGATCGCTCAGCCCCATGATCGTTCGGGGTGGCATGTCGAGGTTGAGACCACCCTCGCCAGGGCCGAGCCGCACGGTGCAGATCCGATCCCGCTCGCCGGGGGCCCGGCTCAATGCGTTGTCCGACCAGTTCTGCATCGTGTCGAGTACCGCGGACAAGAACTGGAGCGTGGACCCGATCGGGCTGACCGGCGGAAGCTGGCCCTGGCGCGCTTCTATCGGTCGCCACAGGTTCTCACACGCCGTGTCGGCGATGTCTGGGCCGCTGGACAGGTTGATCGCGTAGGTGGGGCGGGTCGGAAGGGGAAGGTCGAACAGGCGCACCGGAAGATTGGACGTAATTCCGCCGTCGGAGAACCAGCACTTTTCGTATGCCATTGTCCATGTGTCGCCCGTGCGGACCGGTGTCCAGGCATACAGCGGCATGGCGGACAGCAGGATGGGGAATGACAGACTGATTCGGGCGCCCAGAATGATAGGGACGTCCTCGGCCGGAGGAAGCAGGGTCAGGCCCGCGGCGGCAAGCGCCTGCCTCTGCTCGTCGCTGTCTGGTTGCGCCGCCTTCCGGACCAAATGGTCGACGACGTCGGTCGGGAACAGCTGGTTCATCTCGTCCTGCTTGAACGCCCATCCGCTGGTGGGCAGCGGGAATGCCGAACTGGTGCCGTGGCTGATGTCGGTGGTGATGGTGACCAGCTCGACTCCCGCCTGCGTGAGATCGCCATAGGTCACGGGGTCGCTCGGGCCGTCCCGGCCGGCCAGGGCCTGGAGGGTGCCGTACAGCCAATCGGTCAAGCCCGGGGTGCCGGAGCCGTCGACCGTCCGGCCGGTGCACAGCCCGTGCAGGTTCCGGACAAGGTGTTGTGGTGTTTCGGCGACCAGCCTCCTCGCCCCCGCCCAGACCTGTCCGGCCTTGACTGCCACGATCGAGACGCCCACCACGACGAGCACGAGCGGAATCGAGGCCACGAGTGACCAGGGGCCCGCCTGAATGGCCGCTATCACGCCCGCGGCGACGGCCAGAACGACGGCCAATAACCCGATCAATACCCAAGACCTCGGCGCCTGGGCGCCAGCGGTGACCCGCGAGATGATCCCTCCTAGTCGCGCCGCTCCCTTTTCCTTGCGGATGGACCACAGGAGATTCAGGATCATGGCGGTATCGCGCTGCGGCTGGAATAGCCGTTCGAGCAACGTCCTGCCGGACTGATCGGTTTCGGAGAGGGTCGTCGGCAGCGTTTCCAACAGGGCGAATGCATCGAAGTCCGATGCTCGGCCGAGTTCGGCCGCTGCCGCACTCGCCGCTGCAATCGCACCGGCCGATGAGCCGCCAATCGACCGGAAGCGGTGGTCACGCGCGATTTCGGCGATCGCCGGAGGGTAGACGATGCCGCTCGTGATACCGCCCTTCAAAATTAGATCGCAGGAAAATGGAATGGAGGAGGCGGCAGCGTCGGTCATGAAAACCTCTCAAGGATCACTATTTCGGCAGCGAGCGATAGAGTAGCGCGCCGCCTAGCCAATGCGGGGAATCCGTTCGACGTCACCGACGGCGCCGCGCGCGGACATCGCCGCCCGGCTGGCAGCGGCGTGACGAGCGATCGACACGAGCTGCCGGTGACGCCGGGCTGGAGGCGAGTCGGCGAGGCGTTCTTGGCCCTTCGTTCCGCCCTGAGGAACAGTGGCCATGACCACCCGGCCGAGCGCGGGCAATCTGGACGCATCTGATGCGGAGGCAACGGTCCCTGGCATAGCGATCCGAACCGTCGAGCCGGACCAGGCGCGGGAAGTATGCGGTCAGTTCTACTTTCCGCACCGGCTCGCGGTGCTGCACGAACCGGCCCGGTTCCGAATGTCACTGTCCGCCGCCAGCCTCGGACCGGTCTCCGTCGGCCTGCTCGGTTACGGCGACGAGGTCCGTCTGGAGACCGGTGAGCTGGAAACCGGCTACGAGGTGAACATTCCACTCCACGGGCACCTGCGCACCTGGACCGGTCATGCCGAGGTCTGCGCCAGCCCGACGACTGCGGCGATCTACCGTCCCGACGGCCGCACCTGGTTGCACGGCTGGTCCGGCGGCGCCCGGCTCTTCGGGCTGAAAGTGGAGCGCGCCGCACTCGAGGAGACCCTCGCCGAGTTGGCCGACCGCCCGGTTCGCGCCGTCGTCCAGCTCGCCGCGTCGTTGGACCTCTCGCACGGCGCTGGCCGGCAGTGGTGGGCGTTGGCCAGCACGTTGATCGCCCTCGCGGACGACCCGGACTGCGCGCTGGCCCGGCCGATGGTGGCCCGTCCGCTGGCGAGCAGTGTGATCGCCGCTCTGCTGTACGCCGTCGATCATCCGTACCGGGACGCGCTGACGACGCGGCCGGCGCTGCCCCGTCCCGCGTCCGTACGCGAGGCGGTCGACCTGATAGAGGCCGAGCCGGAGGCGCCCTGGACCGTGCACGACCTCGCGCGACGCGTCGGCGTAACCAGCCGTGGCCTGCAGGGCGGCTTCGCGCGCCACATCGGTCGCCCGCCGATGGCCTATCTGCGAGACGTGCGACTCAGGCGCGCGCACGGCGACCTGCGGGTGGCCGACCCGGCCCGGCAGACCGTCGCGGACATCGCCGGACGGTGGGGTTTCACCCATCTGGGCCGGTTCGGGGCGGCGTACCGCGAGCGCTACGGCGTTCCGCCATCGATCACCCTCCGCCAGCGGGACTGAGCTTCGCCAATCGGAGCGCCGGACAGCGGTCTGCGGATCGCCCGTGACCGGCGCCACTCGTACCGTCGCATCGGCCGCACCGGAATGCCATGAGGAGCGCCATGACCAGCACCGACGTGCCCGCCGAGCAAGCCGCGTTCGACTTCAACCCGATGGTCAGCCCGCACCGCGAAGACCCGCACCTCTTCTACCGGGCCGCCCGAGCCAGGGCGCCGGCGCTCAGCCCGACGCTCGGCGCCTACATGGTGACGCGCTACGAGGACCTCACGACGGTCATCGACGACCCCGAGACGTTCTCGTCCAAGGCTGCCCTGCCGATGATCTACGACAACCCTCCCGAGGTGGTCGCGGAGCTGCAGAAGGGCGGTGTTCCGGAGACGACGATGGTCGTCAACGAGGACGAGCCCGAGCACGTCCGTTTCCGTCGGGTCTTCGACGCCGGGTTCAGTGGCGCCCGGGTACGGGCCATGCTGCCGACGATGCGTTCCCGCGCCAACGAGCTGATCGACGGCTTCACCGACCAGCGCGCCGACCTCGTCACCGGCTACGCGGTTCCGTTCGTGCAGACCGTGATCAGCGCGATCATCGGCTTCCCACCGGCGGACACCGACCGGATCCAGGTCTGGACCGATGACGTCAACACCTTGTGGAACGTGCTCGCGCCGCTGGACGCCCGGGTGGCCTCCGCGCGCCGGATGGCCGACTACACCCGGTACCTGCAGGCGCTGATCGACGACCGCCGGGCGAACCCCCGCGAGGATCTGCTCTCCGACCTGGTGCACGGCGCAAACGGCTTCCCCGGCCTGCCCGACGAGTACGTGCACAACATCATCCGCGGCGCGGCACGCGTCGCGGGCTTCGACACGACCCGCGATGCGATCACGGCGACCGTCTTGCTCATCCTGCAGGACCCGGACGTCCGAGACCGGGTGTGGGCGGACCCGGCCAAGGCGATCCCGAAGGTGACCGAGGAGGCGCTGCGTCGAGACGCCCCGCACCGGGGGCTGTTCCGGATCACGACCAGAGACACCGAGCTCGGCGGTACCAGCTTGCCCGCGGGCACTCCCCTGCTGCTGCTGTTCGGTTCGGGCAACCGGGACGAGACCAAGTTCGCCGACCCGGACGCGGTGGACCTCGACCGGGCTAACGTCCGGGAGCACCTGGCCTTCGGCCGCGGCCTGCACGTCTGCCCCGGCGCTCCGATGGCCCGCGCCGAGATCCGCGTCGCTCTCGAGACGCTGATGCAGCGGCTTCCCGAGCTCCGCCTAGTGGACGGTTACCAGCCCAGGTACATCGCCAGCTACTTCTTCCGCGGCCTGGCCTCGCTCGACGTCACCTGGTGAGACCGCCACAGGATTGGAGACCATTGTGCACGTACTCATCGTGGGATACGGACATCCGACCGACCCCGCCGCATTCGACTCCTACTACGAATCCGTGCATCGTCCACTCGCGGAGAAGGTGCCAGGCCTCACCACTTTCACCGCCCGCCGGTGCACCTCACTCGACGGTTCCACCCCGCCGTACTACCTACTCGCGGAGTTGAGCTTCGCGTCCGAGGAAACGCTGGCTGCCGGTCTTGCGTCGCCGGAAGGCCAAGCAGCGGCCGGCGATATCTCGAACTTCGCCGACGGCGGCGCGACGATATTCGTCCAGCACGATTGAGCCCGGCGCAGCCGACGCCGCTGTCGTATGCATCGCCACGCGTCGCGATCAACCGGATCGCGCCGGTGCGGCATTTCGGATCGGGATCGCTCACGATGGCCTGTGGGTCGGTGGCGCCGGGCGTCAGGTCCTGCGAGTGCGCGAGGGGACCGGGCTCACCGGGTAGCCGTACACCGACGACGAGGGCGCCGTGATGCTGGCGCCGACCGGCGGTGAGAACAGCCAGGCGACGAACCGCGACCAGGCGGGCCGCGCCGTCGTCGAGCGGGTGGCAATTTCGGCGTTCGAGATCGTGCTCATGGTGGTGTCCTCTCAAGTCTCGTCCGGGGCTCGTGCTCCGGGTAACACCACGATCTCGCCTGACCCCATCCGGCACAGTCGGTCGACCGGGCCACGCGCGGGATGACGCGGCTGTCCTCCGATCGACCGATCTGATAGGAGCCTGAGCGCGCGGCCCTGACTGGTGTAGCGCGATGCCGGGAGGCGCGCGAGGCTTGTGAGTGTCGGGCGCGGCTCGGCCGCACACCCGCCGCCGCGCCCGGCCCGTGCTCGACGGCGGACGGGAGCGAACGGACTGATGGGCGCCTTCATCGCATTCGCGATCTTGCTGATGATCCTGACGAAGGCCTGGTGGATCATCCTGCTGATCTGCGCGGCGGGACTTCTCCATGCCGGGTACCACGCCAGCCGCGAGGAAGCACAGAAACGGGCACACACCCGGCGAGTGCACGAGGCGGGGCTCGCCCGGCGGATCGCCCGGCGCCAGCGCGACATTGCCCGCACCGACGCTGCGCTCGGGTTGGGCAGCGCGCCGCTGTCTGCGGTCAACGCGGACACGCTGGAGCGACTGGCCCGGGCAGACGCCAAGGTCAACTAACCTCGATCGACGCGGCTGTTGTATGCATCGCCACGCGTCGCGATCAACCGGATCGCGCCGGTGCGGCTTTCGGATCCGGATCGCTCACGATGGCCTGTGGGTCGGTGGCCGCTCGCGGTCCCAGGTTGTCGGGCCGACGCCCCGCTCGACCAGGCGGTATTTCTCGACCTTCTCGGTGGGGGTCTTGGGCAGCGCGTCCACGACCTCGACGTACCGGGGGATCATGTGGCGGCCCATTCGCGGCTGGCAGAACGACACCAGGTCGGCCGGGAGGACCGAGTGGCCGGGCCGTGGAACGACCGCGATCATCACCTCCTGCTCGGTCAGCTCGCTTTGGACGCCGAACGCCGCCGCCTCGAGCACGTCGGGATGCAGCTCGATGACCTCCTCCACCTCGAAGGCCGAGATGTTCTCCCCGCGGCGACGGATGACGTCCTTGCGGCGCCCGACGAAGTAGACGAACCCATCGGCATCCCGGCGCGCGAGGTCACCGGTGTGGAACCACAGGTTGCGGGTCGCGCGCACGGTTTCCTCCGGCATGCCGAGGTATCCGTCCGAGATCAGCGATGGCTCGTTCGGGCGTACGACGATCTCGCCCACCTCGCCCACGGCGACTTCCCGGTCCTCGGTGTCAACGAGTCGGACCTGGTAGGCCTCGATCGGCTGCCCGCACGAGCCGGGCCTTCGTGGTTGGTCCGGCTGGGTGTAGATCGGGACCCCGACGTCGGTCGACCCGTAACACTCGACCAGGCGCAGGTCGAAGCGTCGCTCGAAGTCCGGCGCGAACTCCGGCAGCGGCACGCCCCAGCCCAGCCGGGCCGGATTGACTGCATCGTCACGGGCCGCCGGCCGCTTGTGCAAGATCGTCAGGGTGGCGCCCATGAAGTCGAACACGGTGGCACCGAATGCCCGCACCTCCGCCCAGAACCCGGATGCGGAGAACCGCACGCCGATGGCGGCCGTCGTGCCGAGAACGAGCGCCGGCATCACGGTGAACACCGCGGCGTCGAGATGGAACAGCGGGAACGGTGAGTACAGCACGTCGTCCGCGCGCAGCTTGAGATGCTGCACCATCAGCTCGGCCTGCCGGACCGCGTAACGATGCGACAGCACGCAGCCCTTGGACCGGCCGGTCGTACCCGAGGTGAACAGCACGAGCGCCCGGTCGCGTTCGCCGTGCCCCGCCGACGGCGCGGGACCGCTGCTCGTGGTGAGCAGTGCCGCAAACGGCAGCACCCGCCACGCCGGGAAGGCGGCCACCCGGTCGGCATCTCCGAGCACGACAAGCGTGCGCACCGAGCCGAGGTCGCCGGCGATCGGTTCGAGGGCCGCGCAGAGGTCCTCGGCGACCAGGAGCACCTCGGCTCCGGCCAGGTTCAGGGCGTGCGTCAGTGCCGGACCACGGAAGGCCGTGTTCAGCGGTGCGGCTACCGCGCCGAGTCGGACCGCGCCGAACCAGGCCAGCACCGTCTCGGCGCAGTTGGGCAGCAACATCGCGACGAGGTCACCGGCCCGCACACCCAGCCCGGCGAGGCCACCTGCGACCTGCCTCGCCTGCGCGTCGACCTCACCGAAGGTCAGCTCGCCGTCAGCGAACCGGAGGAACGGCACATCGCGATGGGTGCCGGCGCGTTCGGCGAGCAGCCCGTCGACCGTTCCGCTCACCTGGGCCCGCCGGCGCGCCGGCGCTTGCGTTCGGCGAATGCCTGCAAGCGGTGCCGGAGCTCGTCGTCGGCGAATCCGGTCAGCACGGCATCTGTCTCGGCGTCCAGGGTGGCCTGCCAGCCTCTCGGGTCGGCGTTCAGCAGAGCCTTCGTGGCGCGCACGGCGCCGGGCGCGAACGAGGCCGCCCGCTGCGCCATCGCGACCGCATGCTCCTCGAGCTCGTCGACCGGCACCACCTCGCTCACGAGTCCGATTCGTTCCGCGGCCGCCGCGTCGAGCACGGCGCCGAACAGCAGCAGCTGCCTGGCCCATCCGTCGCCGACCAATCGGCGCAGCAACACCGATGAGCCGTTGGACAGGGTGAGGCTCCACTGGACTTCGGGGCAGGCGAAGCGCGCATTGTCCCCGGCTATCCGGGCGTCGCAGTTGACGGCGATCTCCAATCCGCCGCCGTAGGCGTACCCGCCGACGGCCGCGACCACCGGTTGCGGCGCGAACCGCAACGCCGTGGCCAGCTGCTGAAACAGCCCGATCTGCGCGCGCATCTCGACATCGGTCATCGCGGCCGCCGAGGTCAGATCGTCGCCGGTGGTGAACGCCCGGGTACCTCCGGTCAGCACGATGGCGCGTATCGAACCGTCCGCCGCGCTAGCGGTGACCACCCGTATCAGCAGGCTCAACATGCCCGGGTCGAGGGCGTTGTGCACCTCGGGCCGATTCATCCGAACGATCGCGACTGAACCGTCGCGCCGTACCTCGACGACGCTCACGAGGGCACGCTAACGGTCCGGGACCGAGCGGGCCCGTTCTGCCGGTCTGCCAGCATGCCGACCGACGATGTGCAGCGTTGCGGTGTCCTATCTCAGAATGGGCCGTTTGGGTGGCGGGGAATGCCGGCCACGGCGGGCCGGGTCAACAATTGAATTCACCGCGCTTGCGGCCCCCCAACGCGCAGCGTGGGCCCCTCACCTCGCCCTGACCGTTCCTGCCTTCGGCCGAGGCCGCTCCTTGCGGTCGCGTGCTGCTCGGAAATCGATGAGACACCCCGGGTGACCCGCGCCTATCACCGTGCAATAACATCGCCTATCTCTCTAAGCCTGGCGGGGCAGGCGGGAAGGGTCGCCAAGGTCCTCGCTTGGACGTGGCGGAATTACGGATGATCGACGGTGGTCGACATCAAGGCACGAATCTGGAGAGGTTAGCTCGGTGTACGACATAAGCCGGCCGCCCGTAGACAGGCTGCCATGGCCGAACGAAGCCAGGAACGGACGCACCGGCTTCGACCCTCGGCCGAACGAGGACATCTTCACTCCGATCTACAACGATCTTCGTCGCCATGGCGCCCTGAGCTGGCGAAACGAGCCGACGTCAGCGGCCATGCTGGGGCTGGACGACGATTCGGCGGGCATCGGTTGGACGGCGAGGCCGCTACCGGAACCACACACATCGCCGATCCCGATCCAGCTACCGACCGATGTCCTCGGGAGTGGGTCGTGGCCTCCGGAGCTCGCATCGCCGCTGCTTCAGCCGCGATCTCGGGAGCCGATGTCGGCCCTTGCGCGTGAGCGGGCGGCCGTCGACGGGATGCTCGCTGCATTGACCCTGCGGCTCACAACACCCGCCGCCCGGCCGATCGTCGCCGGTTCGGCCAGACCTGGGTCGAGGCCGTACCGGCCTACAACGCCGCCACCGATCATCCCCAGCGCCCGCCAGCCAGCCAGCGCTCCGAGCCAGAGCCCCGCCCGAGGCTGGCAGGTAGTTTCGGCTCGATGACGGCCGGCCACGGATCACCGCCAGGCCGGTTCGCGGCGCAGCACCCGGGTGTTGGTACGCCACGCCACCTGGCCAGGGGCCGGCTCGGCCCTGATCCGTTCCCGGTCAGGAACGGCAAGGCTCCGTGACCCACGATCCGATATATCCCAGCTACGCCTTCCGCGACGAGGCGCAATACCGGCAGTACCTCAAGCGCGCCCTGGACCTGGTCAGGCGCAACTCTCGAGGTCAAGGCGAGCGCCGCCGGGTCATCGCCGAACTTCGCGCACAACCCCCCGATGAGCTCTATCGGCTGATAGTCGTCATGACCGATATCGCCGCGTTCGCCGCCGTAGAAAATGCGCACGACGAGGAACTCTTGGAGTTGCTCGACCCGGCAAGCCTGCCAACCTTCCCCAGCTAGTGTCGCCCTTATGGGTGAACCGGCGGGCAGATCATCGGCGCGGAGGATGTTCGAGGGGTTCGAGACGCACACCGTCGAGGTCGGCGAGGTCGCCCTGCGCGTCCGCGTCGGGGGCTCGGGGCCGCCGCTGCTACTGCTGCACGGCTACCCGCAGACCTCCGCGATGTGGCATCGGGTTGCGCCGCGGCTCGCCGACGAGTTCACCGTCGTCGCGCCCGATTTGCGCGGCTACGGCGGTTCGTCCCGCCCGGCCGCGGGCGCCGACTCCGCGGCCTACGCCAAGCGGGTGATGGCCGCCGACCAGATCGCGCTGATGGAGCGGCTGGGATTCGCCGAGTTCGCGGTGGCCGGGCACGACCGCGGTGCCCGGGTGGCGCATCGGATGTGCCGTGACCACCCGGAGCGGGTCAGCCGAGCCGCGGTGCTCGACATCGTGCCGACGCTGGTCGTGTTCGACCGGGTCGATCGGGCGGTGGCGATCGCGTACTACCACTGGTTCTTCCTGAGCCAGCCGCCGGATCTGCCGGAGCGGTTGATCGGCGGCGACCCCGAGTACTACCTGCGGCGCTGTCTCGCGTCGTGGAGTCGGTTGCCGGGCGCGTTCGCCGAGGAGGCGGTCGCGGAGTACCTGCAGAGCTTCCGCGACGCGGCGAGTATCGCCGCGACCTGTGCCGACTACCGCGCCGCCGCCGGTATCGACCTCGAGCACGACCGCGACGACCCGTCACTGGTGCGCTGCCCGCTGCTCGTGCTGTGGGGCCGGGACGGGTTCGTCGGGACGTTGTACGACCCGCTCGCGATCTGGCGGGAGGCGGCCGCGGATCCGGCGCTGGTCGAGGGTCAGGCGCTGCCGGGTGGGCACTTCCTAGCCGAGGAGGCGCCGGCAGAGACGGTCGCGGCGCTGTCGGGGTTCTTCGGTCGCTGATCCAGCGGAGCGCACCCGGTCGAACGGATAGTGAGCAGGGTACGAGCCGGAGTGACCGGCACGACCAGCCCCTAACAGCGCCCGTTCCGGTCCAGCAAGAAACGGATCATGTGCGCGGAGGCATCGGGACCCATGGGATCGGTGTAGGACCCGACCGGGCTGCCCCCGCACCATGCGTGACCGCCGCCGTGCACCGTCCAGGACTCGGCGAGCACCGTGCCGTCGACGCCGGTATGCACGGTTCGCGAGCAGGCATGGCTCGCCCGGCCAGGCGGTGCGGTGCCCGAGACCGCCGTGGTCTCCGAGACGGTGGTATCCACGGCCGCCAGCCGGGCGGCGACGAGGTTTTCCGCGTTCACCGGCGCGACGATCGTGTCGCGGTCGCCGTGGAAGACGATCAATGGCACTCGGCCACCGGCCCCAGGTGAGCCGCCGTTCTGCATTGCGGCGAGCGCCGAGGGTAGGTCCTGTGCGGCGCCGTAGGCGATTCCGGAGTGCACGCCGACCCCAGCATAGAGATCGGGGTAGGTCGCCGCCATGACCGCGGCCATCGCGCCGCCGGCCGAGAAGCCGATGACGAACACCCTCCTTGGGTCGACCGCGTAGTCCGCCATGACGTGTTGCGTGATACCAGCGATGATCGCCGGCTCACCGGTGCCGGCGTGCTGATCGGCGGGTGAGAACCAGTTCCAGTACCCGCCGCTGTTCGCAGTGAGCGACTGTTCCGGATAGGCGACGAGGAACAGGTGCTCCTCCGCGAGGTCGTTCATCCGCGTTCCTGCCGCGAAGTCTGTGGCGTCCTGTTTGCCGCCGTGCAGCATCACGACCAGGGGCAGCGGTGCACCGGTGTAGCCGGTCGGGACGTAGACGTCGAAGCGGCGCGTTCCTGCCGGCTCGGTGTGGCTCAGGTGGCTGATCTCGCCGCCAGGAGCAGCCGCGGCCGCCGCCGCATCAGGGCTCGGCCGGCGGGCCGTTCCGGGCAGGTCGGCCAGGCCGGATACACCGGCGGGCAGGTCGCCCAGTAGGCCGGTGATCCCGCTGGACAGTCCCGCACCCAGCTTCGAGCTCCGGATGGTTCGGAGTCCGTCGAGCAATCCACCGCTCGGGCCGGCCGGCGGCGCAGCGGGTGCGGCACCGAGCGTGCGTTGCAGCAGAGCCGTCGCCTCGGTCAACCGCCCGGCCTGGGTGAGCCGAAGTGCTTCGGACATGGCGGTGCGGCGATCGTCATCCATCGCGGAGCCTTTCGGGTGTGAGGTCGACGCTGACCGGTCGGTCGCGCCGTGAATGCCCGCCGCGTCCACTAGGCGGACGCGTCAGGTCAGACGATGCGGTCTGCCAGGGCTTGCTTGACTGCACGTGAGGCCCGGAAGGCGCCGAGGACCTCGACCGACGCGATCGTCGCCAGCGCGAGCTCCGGACTGACGTCGTCGTCGATGGTCGCGAGACCGAGTACCCGAAGCTCGAGCGTCTGCCCCGCGTCGCGAAGCTGCTCGAGATCACGACAGTTGAGATGTCGGGTGCCGAGCGTCAGCGTTCGACGCGCCACCGTCTCGTTGACCGCGTTCGCCCGGTTCTCCAGCTGTCGCCGGATGGCGGTCCGGATGAAGTCGGTGCGATTGGCGTAGAACCCCTCGCTCACCAGCAAGTCGATCTGCCCCAGGTCGACCAGCCCGACGTTGATGGTGATCTTCTCGGTCTTGTCGATCTCCGCCATCCGCTCTCCCCGCCATCCAGTGACCATCCTGACACCATCTTGTGGGATGGTCAAGCGGCTGTCAGATCACCGGGGCAGTGAGCCGGTCACGCTGGCAATCATCTGATTCGGCGTCCGGTCTCGGCGCATGAGTAACCGCCGAGCGCCTCCACCTGGGCCTGGAAGTCGCTTCGGCTGAGCAGCGTCCACAGCGGCGCGAGCACCTCGTCGGAGACCAGGCCGGCCCGCAGCACAAGGTCGTATGGTTCGCGCGTGATCGGCACGAAGTCGAGACCGAAGGCTCGCGCGGCCGCCAGGATGCCAAGGCCGGTATCGGCCCGACCCGCGTCGATGGCGGCGGCCACCCCGAGATGGGTGTGCTCCTCCCGGGAGTAACCGGTCACCTTGGACGGGTCTATACCCCGGCGCTCGAGCTCATGATCCAGCAGTGCCCGCGTGCCGGCTCCCCGCTGTCGGTTCACGTAACGCAGCCCGGGCCTGGTCAGGTCGTCGATGCCGTTCACCCCGACCGGGTTGCCGGGTGCGACGAGCAGGCCCTGTTCACGGTGGACCAACCGGACGACGGCGATCTCGGGGCCGTCGGCGAACAGACGGTCCACGTAGGGCAGCGTGTATTCACCGGTCACCGGCTCGAGCAGGTGCGACCCGGCGAGGTGGCACAGGCCATCCCGCAGCGCGACGAGCCCGCCGAGGGACCCGACGTTGGACGAGGCCAGCGTGATCGACGGGTCGGTGGCTCGCAGGGCGGACGCGGCGACGTCCAGGATCAGGTCGTGCGATCCGATGGCGACTATCGTCCGGTCGATCTCGCGCAGCCCGCGGAGCAGCTCGACTCGGACCATGTCGCCGGCGTGATGGCCCTCGACCCCGGCCGGGACGACCAGCAGCCCGTCGGCCCGCACCAACGAGGTGAGCACGCCGGCCGCGCGCGCCAAGGGCGTAGCGACGATGTCGCCCTCGACGCGTCCGAGCCGGACGCGAACCCAGTCGTCCGCGCCGATCGAGGAGGCGAGCTTGCGGGCAAGGCGCGCTTCCGTCGACGGGCGTTCCCTGGCGGCGGCACCTGCGAGCGCGGCGAGCATCGGTTCGGCGAAGATGTCGAACGTCAGCGCTGCGGACACCGGATAGCCGGGTGCACCCAGCACCGGCGTGCTCGGCTCCCCCGCCACCACGCCGAGCACAACGGGATGGCCCGGACGCACCGCCACCCCATGGACGGCCAACGTGCCCACGGCGGCGACCACCCTCGCGGTGTAGTCGTCGCGCCCGGCGCTGGACCCCGCGATCAGGATCACCAGGTCGGCATCGACGGCCGCCTCGCGCAGGGCGGCGGTGATCTGGCCTGGGTCGTCGGAGACGATGTCGGTCACCCGCGCGTCGCACCCGATCTCGCGGGCCTGCGCGGCCAGCATCACCGAGTTCGTGTCGAGGATCTCCCCCGGTCCCAGGACGGATCCAATCGGCCGGATCTCGTCGCCCGTCGGGATGATCACCACCGCTGGCCTGCGGCGCACCATCAGCTCGGTGACCCCCGCGGCGGCGCACGCGGCGACGTCCACCGGGCGTAGCCGGTGCCCTGCGGGCAGCAGCAGTTCGGTCGCGCTGATGTCCTCCCCGATCGAACGGACGTGTTGGTACGGCGGCACCGCGGCGCGCAGCTCGGCCTGACCGTCCGGCGTGCGGTGCACGTGCTCGCGCATCACGACGGCGTCGTATCCGGTCGGCAGCGGGTCACCGGTGTCGACGAGCTCGAACTCGCCCTCGGCTAGCAGCACGGGCGTGGTCTCGGTGGCGCCTATCGTCGCCGCAGCCCGGACGGCGATCCCGTCCATCGCCGCCGAGTCGAACGCAGGAGACGACCGGGTCGCCCACACCGACTCGGCGGTCACCCGGCCGACGGCGTCGGCGACAGCCACCCGCACTGCCGGTACCCGCTCGGGGACCTCCGCCGCCGCGCAGGCTGCTCGCCACGCCTGCAACGCCTCGGCGGTCGGGATGTCCGAGACGAACGGGCTGACCGGGGTCATGGTCGGACCGTAGCCGCGCGTCTGCCTCTTCGTGCCGCCCATCAGCGGTACAGGACGACCTCGACCTCGCCGCCCCCGTCCAGGCCGGTGGCCGGCTCGGGCACCACGATGTACCCGTCCGCCCTGGCTAGCACGGACAGCAGCGCGGACGGCCCGAACAGCGGCTCGGCCACGCCGTCGTGGACGGCGACCTGGACCACGTCGAGCCGGCCAGCCGCGGACGCCACGTCGCGCGACAGCGGGACGCGCAATGTCGGCTCGGGGGGCACGGTGTCGCATCCGGCGAGCTGCCAGACCAGCGCGACCCCCACCAGCCGGAACACGACGAGCGCGGACAGTGGATTTCCGGGCAGCCCGATCAGGGGCACACCCGCGCAGTCGGCCAGCAGCGTCGGCTTGCCAGGCTTGACGGCCAGGCCGTGGCACCAGATCGCGCCGAGCGCCGCGACCGCCCCGGCGGTCTCGTCGCGGGCGCCGACCGACGATCCCGCCGATACGACGACCAGGTCGGCGTCGGCGAGCGCGCCGCGGAGCGCGTCCTCCAGTGCCGCTCGATCGTCCGGCACGATCCCGACGACGACCGGGTCACCGCCCGCGTCGAGCACCAGCCCGGCCAGTGCCGAGGCCGTCGCGTCCCGCACCTGTCCCGGGCTCAGCTTCGGCGTCGAGGGCGCGACCACCTCGTCGCCGGTCGAGATGATCGCCACCTGCGGGCGGGCGTGCACCGGGACGGTCGTTACCCCGGCGGCGGCCAGCAGACCGAGCTCGGCGGCGCGCAGCGGCCGGCCTGCCGGAACGAGCACCGCGCCCGGCGCGATGTCCTCGTCGGCTCGCACCACGCCGGCGCCCGGCGCCACCGGGTGCGTCACCTCGATCGTGCCGGGCATGGTCTCGGCGGTGTACTCCACCATCACCACGGCGTCGGCTCCGTCGGGCAGCACAGCTCCGGTGGGGATCGCGACGCACCCGCCCGGCCGAACCCCGACCGTCGGCGCCGTGCCCATCCGAACCGAACCGAGCAGGTCGAGGTAGGACGGCAGCCCTTCGGAGGCCCCGTAGGTATCGGCCGCGCGCACCGCGAAGCCGTCGACGGTCGAGCGCGGGAAGCCGGGCAGCGGGTCTGTCGCCGTCACGTCGCCGGCGGGCACGCGGCGCAGCGCCTCCCCGGTGGAAATCGCCTCGACCTGGGTGCGCCGCGCCGGCCGGAATCCGGCACGTGCCTCGCCCACCGTGCGGGCGGTGAAGAACTCCCGACCGTTCACCTGTTCGGCTGGCCCGCCGATCCCCCTGAGCTTCGGCTGTTGGCGGGCCGCAGCGGCGCCCTTTTCCAGCCCCAACACGCTCACCACCGGGCCGAGCGCCACCTGGCCGAGCCCGCAGATCGACGTCTTGCGCATGGCCTCCTCCAGCTGGAGGAGACGCTCGCGCTGGGCATCGTCCACAGCGGACCCTGACTCGATGACCCCGCGCAGGAGTCCGTGAGCCTTCGTCGAGCCGACCCGACACGGCACGCACTTGCCGCACGACTCATTGCGGAAGAACCGGAGCACGTTCGTGGCGGCCGCGAGCATGTCACTGCCTGCGGCGAGCACGACCAGCGCGCCCGAGCCGAGCATGGTCCCGGCCTCCGCGGCCGTGCCGAAGTCCAACGGCATGTCGAGCTTGTCCGGTCCGATGAAATTCGACGAGGCTCCCCCGGGCTGCACGGCACCCACCTCGCGGCCGCCGCTGACCCCGCCGGCGAGCTCGATCAGCTCCCGCACCGTGGTGCCCATCGGCACGCAGTAGACGTCCGGGCGCTCGACGTGGCCCGACACGGCGAAGAACTTCCACCCTGCCGAGTCACCGACGCCCTGCTCGGCCCACCACTGCGCGCCGCGCTGCACGATGATGGGCACATCGGCGAAGGTCTCCACGGAGTTCATCAGGGTGGGGCGCCCGTGCAGGCCGTAATTGCCGGGGAACGGGGGCTTGTTGCGGGGCTCGCCGCGGTGACCCTCCATGCACTCCAGCAGCGCCGTCTCTTCGCCCAGGATGTAACCGCCGGGCGAGACGAAAACCTCGACGTCCAGCCTGCGCCCGCTGCCGCAGGCATCCGGTCCGATCACCCCCGCCGAACGCAGCGCGTCGAGCTCTACCCGCAGTACGTGCTCCTCGGGCCCGTACTCGTGCCGGATGAATACCCAGCCCTGCTCGGCACCGACGACCGCCATCCCCACCAGCAGGCCCTCCAGCACCAGGTGCGGCTGGGTGGCGAGGATCTGGCGATCCTTGAACGTGCCCGGCTCGGACTCGTCGGCGTTGCAGACGGCGTAGGTCGTGCCGTCCGGCTCGGCGCCCCGGACGAGCTCCCACTTCTGCCCGGCCGGGAAGCCGGCGCCGCCCATGCCGCGCAGGCCGGAGTCCTTCAGCGTCGCGATGATCGTGTCGGGGTCGAGCTCGCCGGCCAGCAGCGCGCGCAGCGTGGCGTAGCGATCGGCGATCCCGGAACCCGCGGGATACGGGTCGTTCGGCCACGGTTCGGCCCGCAGCTGCGCCGCGGCGTCGCCCACCCCGGCGCCCCGAGCGCCCTCGACCAGGGCGTCGACGTCCGCGACCGTCGCCGCGCGCTCGTTGACGGCCACCGCCGGCGCGACGTCGCAGCGGCCCAGGCAGGAGACCTCGACCAACTCGACGTCTGCGTCATTGCCGTAGCGCTCCCGCAGCTCGCCGAGGCGAGCCTCGCCGTCGCGCAGGAAGCACGGCAGGTCGTGGCAGACGTGCAGGGCGACCGTCACCGGAGGTTCGGTGCGAAAGTGCGGATAGAACGAGATCAGGCCCTCGATCTCGTATCGCGGCCGGCGGGCCTCCCTGGCGAGCTCCTCGAGCTCCTCGCGGGGCAGCCAGCCGAGCCGGGTCTGGATCGCGTTGAGCGCCGGGATCAGCGACGGCCCGGGGAACTTCCCGGCCCTCGCCTCCACCCCGGGCACCCGTCGGGCCCGCAGCGACGCGGCGCGCGCCGTCACGTCGGTCATGCACGTGCCCCGAGTGACTCGACCTGGACGGCGCAGAACTTGAACTCCGGGATCTTCCCGAACGGGTCGATCTCGTCGATCGTCAGCAGGTTGGCCGCCGCCTCGCGGAAGTGGAACGGGATGAAGCAGTTGCCCAGCTGCTCGCGGTGCGAGATGCGCACCAGCAGCTCGATCGTCCCCCGCCGGGAGCGCACCCGCACCATCTCGCCGTGCGCGAGTCCGCGGTCGGCGGCGTCCTTGGGGTGCAGGTACACCTCGGCCACCGGGGAGATCGCGTCAAGCGCGAAGGACCGCCGCGTCATCGAGCCGGTGTGCCAGTGTTCGAGCAGCCGGCCGGTGTTGAGCACAAGGGGGTACTCCGCGTCGGGCAGCTCCTTCGGCGGCAACCACTGGGCGGGCACCAGATGCGCGAGGCCGTCGTCGGTGTTGAACCGCTCGTCGAACATCACGACCGTGCCGTCCGAGTGTTCCGGATCGGAGTTTGGATAGAGCTTGCCGGACAGCCCGAGGTTGTCGTAGGAGAGGTTCGCGTAGGAGGGCATCAGCGCGACCATCTCGTCGAACACCTCGCTCGGCTCGCGGTAGTGCCAGTCCAAGCCGATGCGCCGCGCGATGTCCTGCACGATCTCCCAGTCCACCCGGGCCTGACCGGGCGGGTCCATCGCCTTGCGGCCGAGCTGCACCCGACGGTCCGTGTTGGTGTAGGTGCCGTCCTTCTCCAGGTACGAGGTGGCCGGCAGGATGACGTCGGCGAACTCGGCGGTCTCGGTCAGGAAGATGTCCTGCACGACGAGGAAGTCGAGCGCGGCGAGCGCCTTGCGCACCTTGTTGATGTTGGGGTCGGACAGGAACGGGTTCTCCCCCAGCATGTACATGCCGCGCACGCCGTCGGGTTGCAGCACAGACTTGATGATCTCGGTAACGGTCAGACCGCGGTTGGGATCGAGCGCGGTACCCCAGGCCTGCTCGAACCGCTCGCGGATCCGGTCGCGGTCGACGCCCTGGTAGTCGGGGTAGAACATCGGGATCAGCCCGGCGTCGGAAGCCCCCTGCACGTTGTTCTGGCCGCGCAGCGGGTGCAGGCCGGTGCCCGGCCGGCCGACGTTGCCGGTGATCGAACACAACGCGATGAGGCAGCGGGCGTTGTCCGTGCCGGTGGTGTGCTGGGAGATTCCCATCCCCCAGTAGACGACCGCGGCACCGGCCTCGCCCCAGGTCTTCGCGACCTCACGGATCGTGTCGGCGTCCACGCCGGTCATCTGCGCGGACCGCTCCGGCGGGTAATCGGCGACGGTACGGGCGAGCTCGTCGTAGTTCGACGTGCGCTTCGCAATGAACTCCTGGTCGGCCAGGCCGAGCCGGATGATCTCGTGCATGAGCGCGTTGTAGAACGCCACGTCGGTACCCGGCTTGAGCTGCACGAAGATGTCGGCGTGCTCGGATACGGTCGACGCCCGTGGGTCCACGTAGATGATCTTCGTTCCGCGTCGGCGCGCCTGCTTGAAGAACGAGCTCGCTACCGGGTGGTTGGCCGTCGGGTTGGAGCCGGTGATGATCACGACATCGGCATTGGCCACGTCGCCGTATGTCGTGGACACCGCGCCCGAGCCGACGCCCTCGAACAGCGCGGCCACCGATGAGGCATGGCACAGCCGGGTGCAGTGGTCGACGTTGTTGGTGCCGAAGCCGGTGCGGATGAGCTTCTGGAAGAGGTAGGCCTCCTCGTTGGAGCACTTCGCGGATCCGAACCCGGCGATCGCGCCGGGGCCGCCGGTCGCATGGACCTCGGTCAGCCGGCGGGCGACCAGGTCGAGGGCCTCCTCCCAGCTGGCCTCCCGGAAGTGCGGCATCACCTCGTCGTAGTCGACCAGGCCGCCCGGCTTACGAGCCCCGCCGCGCTTGTCCCCTGGCCGGCGGCCCCCACCATTGCGGCCGCCGCCACTGCGGTTGCCGCCCTCGCCGGCGCGGCCTCGGTCGTTGTGAGTGCCGCCGCGGCCGTCGCCGCGCACGTCCGCGGAAAGCGGACCCTTCGGGTAGGAGGAGTCGCGCCGGATCAGCGGGACGGTGAGGCGTTGCGGGGACGATGCGTAGTCCCAGCCGTAGCGGCCCTTGACGCACAGCCTGCTCTGCGATCCCGGCTGGTCACGACCCTCGGCGAAGGAGATCGCACCGCGTTCGCGGTCGACGTAGTAGGTCAGCGCACAGCCGACGCCGCAGTACGGGCAGACGCTGTCGACGGCGTCCAGCTCCTCGCGCGGCCGGATGGGGATACCGGCGATCGACTTGTTCGTCAGCGCACCGGTCGGGCAGGCCTGCACGCATTCCCCGCAGGTGACGCACGAGCTGGCACCCATCGGGTCGTTCAGATCGAACGCGATCCGGGTGGCGTAGCCCTTCCCGGAGCGGCCGATGACGTCGTTGCCCTGGATGTCGTCGCAGGCCCGCACGCACCGGTCACACAGGATGCAGGCGTCGTGGTCGACGGCGATGACCGGGTTGGAGGTGTCCTTCCCACGGCCCGAGCCGCCCGGCAGGTCGGTGGTCTCGCGCGCCACCTCGAAGCGATCGGCCAGATCCAGCAGCAGGTTGTCCGCCGTCGTGGTCTGCTTCGGGTCCTCGGCGCGCGGAGGCTGGTCGGCGATCAGCAGTTCGGTGAGGGTCGCGCGGCTCCGTTCGAGTTCCGGGGTGGACGTCTTCACCTCCATGCCGTCCTCGCAGGGACGCACGCACGCGGCGGCGAACACCCGCCCGCCGGTGTCGACGACGCACAGCCGGCACACCCCGACCGGGTCGTAGCGTTCGTTGTGGCACAGCACCGGGATGTCGATACCGGCCAGCTTGGCCGCCTCGTAGATCGTGCTGCCCTCGGGCGCAGTCACCGATTGCCCGTCGATCTCGACGGTGACCGTCGCAACGGCGGTCGTCGGTCCCAGCACGGCTGTCATCTCGTCCCCCGACTGCTCGGAACGTCGGACGGATCTGACAGTAGTTCCTGACACCATGATCAGCGACTCAGCAACAGGTCGGCCATGGCGTCCGGATGGACGCGGCCGTCCGGGTCCAGCCCCCGGGCCGCGTAGTAGCCGGCGACCATGTTCCGCAACCGCTGCGCGCTGAGCGTCGCGACGCGGCCCGAACCCAGCTCCAATGGGGTCTCCAGCAGCCTCGCCGGCAGCGTGTCGTCGCCGGCCGTGGCTCCTTCGCGCTGGTTGAACAGCCGCTTGGCCAGCACGATGCGCCGCGCCGTCGCGCGCAGCTCCTCGTCGTCCACGTCCCACCCCGTGACCGCGGCGAGCAGTGCCGCCCACTCGGAGAACGGATCGTCGAACACCCCGCGCAGGAACTTGCAGAGGATCATCGAGTCCATCACAGCGGCGCGGTCCTCGGTGCCGACCGCCGCCGCCACGTGCCGTTCCCCGCCATGCAGCCGGTCCAGCTCGCCGGACAGGTCGGCCTCGTACGCACCGGATCGGTTGTGGTCCGCGCCGCGGGCGTTCACCGCCAGTCCCAACGCCATCGACTGCAGGGTGCGCGGCTCGTACCCGGGCAGCTCGAGGCCCTTGACCTGCGGCGCGAAGTCGATCGATCCCGATCCGACCACCCCGGCGGCGTGCCGCGAACCCTGCGCGAGCAGCTCGCCAAGGCCAGGCCGGCGGGCGCCGATCGCGTCCAGGGCGCGCAGTACGGCCGCGCCGTCGCCGAAGCGCAGCCAGGGCGCGTCGATCAGGCCGCGCTCGACGCACTCCATCGCCCAGGCGATCGTGCCGCCAGCGGAGATCGTGTCGATGCCGAGCTCGTCGCAGCGCGCGCTGGCGGCGAAGACGTCGTCGGGGTCCGACACCCCGCACAGCGGGCCAAGCGCGAAGACGTTCTCGTACTCCATGCGCTGCCGGCCGCCGCCCTTGCGCGAGTAGATGTGCTCGCAGCCGATCGTGCACGACGCGCAGCTGGTGCGGGCGACGCCGCGCATCTCGTGCAGCTCCTCGGCGGCCAGCCGGTGGGCGCCCTCGAAGGTGGCCGCGGTGAAGTTGCGGGTAGGCAAGGTCGACACCGCGTTGAAGGCGAGCAGGTTGGCAAGCGTGCCGAGCTCTCGGTACTTAGCCGTTGCCGGCCCGAAGCTGCGTTGGCGCAGGTCCTTCGCTGCCGCCAGGACCGCCGCCGGATCGGCCAGGTCCACCCGGGTGCCCGCCCGCACCAGCACGGCCTTGACGTTCTTCGCACCCAGGACCGCGCCGAGACCGCCGCGACCGGCGTGGCGCCCGTCGTGGCTGATCGTCGCGTAGCGGACCTGCCGTTCCCCGGCCGGTCCAATCGCTGCGGTTCGCCAGCCGCGCCCGAATCGCTCGCGGACCGCCGCCTCGGCCTCCGCCGCCGGCAACCCGGCCAGCTCGGGAGCCGGTTCCAGCCGCGCGCCCGTGGCGTCCACCAGCACCACCGAGAGCACATCGGCGCGGCCGCGAACGGCGATCGCGTCGTTGCCGGTCAACTTGCCCGAGATGGCGAACTGGCTCGACGCCAGCGCATCGGTGATCAACCCCGTCAACGGGGACTTGGCCAGCACGGCGAACTTCGCGCTCGTCGTGAGCGGCGTCCCGACCAGCGGCGAGAAAACGAATATCAACGGCGCCGCAGCGGCGAGCGGGTCGATCCGCGGCGGGGCGAGCCGGTGCAGCAGCCAGGTGCCCAGCCCGACACCACCCAGGTACGAGCGCAGGACCGGCTCCTCGAGTTGCAGCGGCGCGCTCGTAGCTGCGAAGCCGTCGACGTCGACGACCAGGGCCCGCCCGAAGTAGCCACCAGGCGACACGTCCCCGACTCTAGGCCGGGTCAGCCCCCGGCGTCGGCGGAAAGGAACGCCACGGTGTCGCCGGCCACCAGCGGGAGCTGTGCGTCGGCGCTGATCTGGTCACCGTTCACGGCGGCGACGACGTGCCGGTCCAGCACGAGTCCGACGCCGTCCGCGGCGGCCCCAAGCGTCGCCCCGTGCACCGTGTGCGGTCCGCGCCGACCCTCGCTCGCCAGTGCACCGAAGCACTCCACCACCACCTCTGGGCCCGGGCGGTCTCGAGCGCTCGCGTACTCCTCTGGCGTGTTCACGTTGACCACCGAGGTCAAATCCGGATCGTGCCTGGACATATCGACATCGGCGCGCAGCGCGGCGTCGTCGAGCTGGTGCACCGTGCAGTGGTCGAACAGCATCCCCGGGCGAAGGTTGCCTTCGGCGAGCAGCTTGGCGATCAGGCCGGCGAGCTCGGTCCGATAGCCGGCGGCGAGGGGCTGCCGGAAGCCCCTGGCCACCGGCAACACCACGTCGACGGCCGGGTCGGTGAACCCACGCAGGACCCTCCGCACGAAGGCCGGATGCAAGAACGGCAGGTCGGTCGAGCAGACGAATGCCACCGAGGCGAGGTCGGCTACGGCGGCCAGGCCGACGGCCAGGCCTTGCATCGGACCCAATCCCTCAACGGGATCGGCGACCACCTGCACGTGCGCGGGCAGGGGCGGCAGCGGTTGGGCCGGCGCGCCGACCACGACAACCGAGCCCTCCACCGCGCGTGCCAGCACCGCCGCTGTCCGGTAGAGCAGGGTCGAGCCGTGCCACTCCAGGCTCGCCTTCGGCGTCCCCATCCGTGAAGATCGCCCGCCGGCCAGCACGACGCCGGAGGCATCGGTGCCCTCGATCTGCACGCTGGCGATGCTAGTTCCAGCGGCAACGGCTGCGCGGATCCCGCCACCAGTCAGAGCAGAGTTGGGTGGTGCAACGGAGGGCAGCAGCCTCGTGCGTTCATACCGTTCCGGGCATCACTTACGACGAGGAATGGAGGAGCTATGGCAGCCAGGAACGTCGAGACCTACCGCGCTGGTCACCAGGCCTTCAACGACAGAGACTTCGAGGCCATGACCAGTCAGTACGCCGACAACATCAGGTGGATCGATCATTCGCAGGGCAGGACATTCAGCACACCCAAGGAGTTCAGGGACGACTTCCTGGCCGGTTGGCTCGTGCCCTCCCCGGATATTCGAATAACGGGCTTCCGCTACATCGATGCTGGTCAGACAGTTGTGTGCACCTTCACCGCCGTGGGCACGCACGAAGGCCCGCTCGGACCCTTTCCTGCCACCGGGAAGGAGTTCGCGCTGCCGCTTTGCGAGATGTGGCACTTCGACTCGGACGGGCGGGTCGTGGGTGGGGACCTCTACTACGACCAGGTCTCGCTGCTGACGCAACTGGGCCTGATGCCGACGCCCGGCACGCAGGCGGTGGCCTGAGCGGACCTGAACTCGGACCCAGCCCGGCATGGCAAGCAGCCGGTCGACGCCGGGCTGAGGCAATAGCCTGGTCGGGTGGAGCAGCACATCCGGTTCTGCGCCGCCGAGGACGGGATCCGACTGGCTTACGCCACACATGGGCGGGGCCAGGCGCTCGTGAAGGCCGCGAACTGGGTGACGCACCTGGAGTATGACTGGCGCAGCCCGGTGTGGCGGCACTGGTGGGAGGAGCTCGGGCGGGAGCACCGCGTGGTGCGTTACGACCAACGTGGCTGTGGTCTGTCCGACCGGGAGCCGGCACGGCTCACCTTCGATGACTTCGTCGCCGACCTCGCGGCTGTGGTCGACGCGGCCGGGCTAGAGCGATTCGCGCTGCTAGGTGTGTCGCAGGGCGGTGCTGCCGCGATCAGTTATGCGGTCAGCCACCCGGAGCGGGTGAGTCATCTGATCATCTGCGGTGGGTACGCCAGAGGGCGGATGCGCCGCGACCTTTCCGCCGAGCAGCGCGCGGAGTTCGAGTTGCTGGACAGCGTCGTCCGGGTGGGGTGGGGGCGAGCCGATCCGGTGTTCCGCCATGTGTTCACGGCCCGATTCGTGCCCGGCGCGAGTGTCGAGCAGATGGCGCAGCTCGACGAGATGATGCGGGTGTCGACATCACCGTCGATGGCCGAGCGGATGCGTGCCACCTGGGGTGAGATCGACGTGTGCGATCAGCTCGAGCGCGTGCTCGCCCCGACGTTGATCGCTCATGCCCGCGAGGACGCCGTCGTGCCCTTCGAGGAGGGCCGTCTGCTCGCGACCCGGATCCCTCGGGCCCGTCTGCTGCCTCTGGAGAGCGCCAACCACCTGCTGCTCGGCGACGAGCGCGCGTGGCCGGTCTTCGTGCACGAGCTGCGCGACTTCCTCGGTACGACCCCCGCGCCACCTGTCGCCGCCACCGAGGCCCTGAGCCCCCGCGAGCGGGAGGTGCTTCAGCTGGTAACCGCCGGGCTCAGCAACGAGCAAATCGCCGATCGGCTCTTCCTGAGCGCTCGGACCGTCGAACGGCACCTCTCGAACAGCTACAGCAAGCTGGGTCTCACCGGAAAGGCCGCCCGCGCCGCCGCCGCCGCTTACTTCTCCAGGGCCGAGCAGATCTCCTCGGGCGGCTGATCGCGACGCCCGGATCGGGGCAGGTCGGCTCAGATCGCTGGGTCACGGCGGCCATCGACGTCGATTCCGAACTCCTCGCCTGCGTCGAGCACGGCGTCGGCGAGGTACTGCCCGGACGAGCGCTCGCAGTGCAGCAGGTAGGACCGCACTCCGTCGGCGTCGTCCCGCACGACGTCGGTGACGAGGCCGGCGACCGTCGAGCGGAACGCCGCGCCATCGGGCGTCACGGCGTCGCCGAGGTCGATCGCGCACAGCTTGGCGAGCACGCCGACGCTCGCATCGCCGCGCAGCCTGAGCAGGGCCCTGCCGTGCGTGAGGTCGACGACCGAGGCGAACTCCGCCCAGCTGGCGAACATCGCTTCCAGCCGCCTCCGCAGCTCCTGGCCCCTCCCCACCGCGACGAGCACGAGCCACTCCCCCGGGCCGGAGCCGACGACGAGCGAGCCGCGCAGGTCCGCGACTTCGACGCGGCCGGCTCGCCCGAACGGCACGCCCAGGAAGCTCTGCACGGCCCCGTCCACCGGCGCCCGCACCGCGACCTTCGCCAGTGGAGTGAGATCGGTGATCGTCAACTCGGCGGCGCTGCGCCGCGCGCTGACCTCCCAGCCGCGGTACTCGGCCGGCGGCGGCACCGGCGCAATCGGGCTGCGCGCCAGCGGGCTGGGCGCCAGCGGGCTGGGCGCCAGCGGGCTGGGCGCCATCGGGATGGACACCTCAGGCACGTTGCCTGTCTCCGGCCGGGTCCACCGGGGCCTCCAGTTCGGCGACGATGGCGGCAACGGCTCGCCCGTCCGGCAGCCGGACCGTGATCCGAGTACCCGCCGCGGCGAGCTCGCCGGACACCTGTCCCAGGCAGATCGACCGGCCGAGCGTCGGCGACATCCGGCTCGACGTGATCCGCCCGACAATGTGTCCGTCCGCGGCGAGGATCTGGCTCGCTTCGGGTGGAGCGACGTCCGGGTCCTCCGGAATGAGCCCGACCAGCCGGGCGTAGTCCCCGCGCTCGGCCTGCCAGCAGAGTTCCGGCTTGCCCACGAAGTCGGGCTTGTCCAGCTTGATCAGCGAGTCCAGCCCCGCCGAGTAGGCCTGGGTGAGCCCGTCGGTGTCCTGGCCGACGATCAGGTGGGCCTTCTCCAGCCGCAGGATCCGCTGGGCCTCCACCCCGAACGCCACCACGCCGAGGTCGGCGCCGGCCGCCATCAACCGCTCCCACACGTGCAGCCCGTAGGCCGCCGGGGCGTGCACCTCGTAGCTGAGCTCACCGGTGAACCCGATGCGCCACAGCACGCAGTCCGGCACACCCGCCACGGTGCCGGTCCGGACGTTCATGTACCCGAACGCCTCGGTGCCGAGGTCGACGCCCTCGCAGAGCCGGCGGAGCAACTCGCGGGAACGCGGCCCGGCGACGTTGATGCTTGCGTACGCGGTAGTGACCGGGGTGACGTGCACCTGCCAGTCCGGATGCTCGGTCTGCAGCCAGTTCTCCGCCCACTCCCAGACCGCCGCCGCGCCGGACGAGGTGGTGCTCATCAGGTAGTGCTGCTCGCCGAGCCGACCTGTCACGCCGTCGTCGAGCACCACCCCGTCGTCGGCGCACATCACGCCGTAGCGGACCCGGCCGACCGCGAGCTTTGACCACCGGTTGACGTAGAGCAGGTTCAGCAGCTTCGCGACGTCCGGCCCGCGCAGGTCCAGCTTGCCGATCGGGGTGACGTCGATGATGCCTACCCCGGAGCGCACGGCGCGGACCTCCGCGGCCGGGTCGCCATAGTGCTCGGGGCGGATCCACTGTCCGGCGACCATAGGGGAGGCGCCGTGTCGCTCGTGCCAAGGCTGCATCGGCGAGCGGCGGATCGGCTCGAAAGCACGGCCGGCCAGCGCACCGAGCGTGACCGGTGCGTACATCGGCCGCCAGGTCGGGGTGCCGGTCTCCCCGATGCCGCGCCCGGTGGCCGCCGCGACCAGGGCGACCGTGTTGACCATCTCCAGCTTGCCCTGCGCGGCTCCCATGGTGGCCGTGGTGTACCTCTTCACCAGCTCGACGGAGTCGTAGCCCTCTTGCACGGCGGTGACGATGTCGCGCGACGACGCGTCCTCGGAGAAGTCGACGATGCCCCTGATCGGGTCCGAGCCGGCGAAGAACAACTCCGGATGGTCGACCAGGGGGAGCTCGGGGATCGGCACCGGCTCGGCTGCCGGCTGCGGCAACGGGGCGGCGTCCCGCGGTCTGGTCGGCAGGGACGCGTGCCATCGCTGGGCGAGCCTGGCCGCCCGACGCGCCGCCTCCCGGCCGACGGCCTCGGCATGCTCGCACAAAGCCTCGATCGGACCGTCGCCGGCGATCCCGCCCGCTGCCAGCAGGCCCTCCGGGAGATCGGCCGGTTCGGGCACGAACCGCGCAGCCTCGCGACGGTAGACCGGCCTGCCGCCCGCCATGTCGAGCAGCGAGGTAGGCGCGGTCCAGCCGACGGCGGTGACCAGCAGGTCGCAGTCGATCTTGCTGCCCGAGGACAGCTCGACGGACTGCACTCCACCGCGGCCGTGGGCACGCACCACCCGCTCCCCGCGCCGAGCGTCCGCCAACCCGGCGATCTCGACACCCGCCCGGCGCAGATCGGCCACGGCGGCGTCGCCCTCCGGGTTGGCCGTGAGGACGACCGCACGCACCCCGGGCTTGACGGCCCATAGGTTGATCAGCCGACGCACCGCGGTCGACAGCATCACCCCGGGAAGATCGTTACCGGCGAACACGTACGGCCGCTCGACCAGCCCGGGGGCAACGACGAGGGCCTTGGCGCGGGCCTTGACCAGCCGCTCCACCCGGCCCGGCAGGTCGCGCTGCAACACGGCGACCCAGTTGTCGTCGTAGCGGCCGACGACGACCGAGTTCGTCAGCACCTCGATGCCGGGCTCGGCCAGCACCTGTCCGGCCAGCTCCGCGCCGAAGGCGCGCGCCGCGTCGGCGCCCCACCGCAGGTGCCCGCCGAGGTGGTGTTCCTCCTCGACCAGCAGCACAGCGGAACCCGCACGAGCGGCGGCCAGCGCGGCCGTCATGCCGGCCGGCCCGCCGCCGGCGACCAGAACGTCCGGGTGTGCGTAGCGCTTGTCGAAGTAGCCCGGCGGGGTGTCGGGTGAGACCGCCCCGGCGTGCACGAACCGGCGCAGCACCCTCTCGTAGACCGGCCACAGCCGCTCCGGCTTGATGAACGTCTTGTAGTAGAAGCCGGCCGGCAGGAACCGGCCGGCCAGCCCGTTGACCGCCTTGAGGTCAAAGCGCAGCGACGGCCAGGTGTTCTGCGAGCGGACGTCCATGCCGGCCTCGACGAGGCGATGTGCCGCCCGGACGTTGGGCTCGTCCCCGACCTGTAGCAGGCACCCGGGGTCGAGGTAGCTCGCGGTCAGTAACCCCCGCGGCCGGTGGTACTTGAAGCTGCGGGAGAACACCCGCACTCCGGCGGCGGCCAGCGCGGAGACGATCGTGTCCCCTGGATGTGCGTGCTGCACGCGCCCGTTCCACCGGAACACCAGCCTGCGGCTGCGGTCGATGACCTCGCCGGGCTGTGGGGGCAGCCGCATGCCGCGCGTCACGAGTGGGCTCCCGACGCCCGGACCTCGTTGGTCACGGTGTGCCGCTCGATGACGAAGTGCCGCCGGCAGCCGGCGCGGTGGTACCAGCGCTCCCGCACCCAGCCGTGGGGGTTGGCGTGGAAGTACAGGTACCGGCGCCACCGGGCGGGGCTGACGCCGGCCGGATCCGGCCGCGCAGTGCTCTCGCCGACGTAGCGGAACTCGTCGGCGTTTCGGGACCCGCACCAGGGGCACCGGAGCAACATCATGTGGATCTCCCTCGCTCGGCGCAGTAACCATCAACGGCCTAGTGACCGACGGCCGCGGCGCCCTTCTCCCCGACCAACCGGCCGCGCCTCGAACCGGTCCAGCCCGAACGCCGAGATGATCTCGGGCGGACGTCGGTTTGCGATGCAGTCCGCCATCGCCTCGCCGGCCACCGGCCCGGCCTTGAAGCCGTAGGTGCCCCAGCCGACGTCGACGTAGAACCCGTCGACCGAGGTGGGGCCGATGATCGGGGAGTAGTCGGGCGTCATGTCGCAGAGCCCGGCCCACTGCCGCAGCAGCCGGACCTTCGACAGCGCCGGCATCAGCTCGAGGACGTGGCCGGCGACGCCCTCGGCGAACTCCAGGGTGCCCCGCGTCGAGTAGCCGGCGAACGGGTCGACGCTGGCCCCGAACACCAGCTCGCCGCGGTCGGTCTGACTGACGTAGACGTGCAGCGTGCCGGACACCACGACGGTGTCCAGGAAAGGGCGCACCGGCTCGGTGACCGCGGCCTGCAACGGGAAGGTCTGCACCGGCATCGCCACCCCAGCGAGGTCCGAGATCAGCGTGGACCAGCCGGCCGTGCAGTTGACCACGACCGGCGTCGCGATGCGATGGCCGTCGCTGGTCCGCACCCCGGTGACCCGGCCGCGCGTCGACGTCGATCCCGACGACCTCGGTGTTCTGGTGGATGTGCACACCGCTAGCGTCCGCGCTCCGCGCGTAGCCCCACACCACCGCGTCGTGCCGGATGATCCCGCCCGGCGGGTGGTAGAGGGCGCCGAGGATCGGATACCGCGTCGACAATGAGGTGTCCAGGTACGGCACCAGCTTCTTGATCTCGTCCGGGCCGACGACGTCGGACTCGACGCCCTGCAGCTTGTTCACCTCGGCGCGCCACCGCATGGTCCGCAACGACGTGTCGTTGTGTGCCAGCGTCAGATGGCCGCGCTGGGAGAACATCACGTTGAAGTTGAGCTCGGCGGCCAGGTGCTCGTACAGCTTGACCGACCGGTCGTAGAACGCCACGCCCTCCGGGGTGAGGTAGTTCGACCGCAGGATCGCGGTGTTCCGGCCGGACCCGCCGGAACCGATGTAGCTGCGTTCCAGCACGGCGACGTTGCAGATGCCGTGGTTGGTGGCCAGGTAGTAGGCCGTGGCCAGCCCGTGCACGCCACCGCCGACGATCACCACGTCGTAGCTGTCCCGCACCGGGTGGTGCCGGAACGCCGTCGACCATCGGGCGCCGGTGAGCCCGTGCCACAGCAGGCTCCACGCCGAGTACCGCGCCCGGCGGCGCCTCGACCGGGTTAAGAGCGCCCGGCGCTCTGAGCCGTTCACGCCAGCGTGAGGTACCGGTCGATCTCCCACTCGGACACCGTCGCGTGGTAGGCGTCGAACTCCGCCCGCTTGACCCCGGCGAAGTAGTCGATGAAGTCCCCGCCCGGCACCGGGCCCAGCGCCGCCCGCAGGACGTGGTCGTCGACCAGCTCGTCGATCGCGCGGTCGAGCGTCTTCGGCAGGTGTGCGATGCCCCGGGCGGCCACCTCGTCGGCAGGCAGCGCGAACAGGTTGTCGCGTGACCGGGTCGCCCGGGTGCAGGTCGCGGTCGATGCCGTCGAGCCCGGCCGCGAGCAGCGCCGTGGCGGCGAGGTACGGGTTCGCCGATCCGTCCACCCCGCGGTGCTCGACCCGGCCGCCCTCCGGCACCCGCAGCATCAGGCTGCGGTTGTTCCCGCCGTAGGCGACGTAGGCGGGCGCCCAGGTGGAGCCCGGACTGCGGCGCGCCCACGCCGATGCGCTTGTAGGAGTTGACCGTCGGGCAGATCACCCCGGCGACCGCCCGCCCGTGCTCGATCAGACCGCCGATGTAGGAGTAGGCCGTGCCGGACAGGCCCAGCGGATCGGCCGCGTCGTGCGAACAGCGGCTCGCCGTCCAGCGTCCACAGGCTCTGGTGGATGTGCATCCCGTTGCCGGTCAGCGAGCCGAACGGCTTGGGCATGAAGGTCGCGGTCATGCCGGCGTCGTGCGCCAGCATGTGCACCATGTAGCGGAAGAAGATCGCGCGGTCCGCGGTCGTCAGCGCGTCGGAGTAGCTGAAGTTGCTCTCGAACTGGCCGTTGCCGTCCTCGTGGTCGTTGGCGTAGTTGCCCCACCCGAGCGTGTTCATGTGCCGGCGACAGCGTGGACAGGAAGTCCCACATCCGGGTCAGGCCCTTCGCCTCGTAGCACGGCTTCGCCGACGGAGTCCAGCGCGTCGGCCACCTCCAGCCGACCGTCCGCGCCGCGCCGGAGCAGGGTGTACTCCGCCTCGACGCCGGTCTTGAACGTCCACCCGCGCTCGGCGGCGAGCGCGGCGAGTCGGCGCTTGAGGATCACCCGCGGGGCGTAGGGCCACGGCTCGCCGTCGACGTGCGGGTCGCAGTGCAGCACCGCGACGCCGGGCTTCCACGGCACGCGGCGTGTAGGACGCCGGGTCGGGCACGGCCGCGATGTCCGGGTCGGCCGGGGACTGGCCGAGGTCGCCCGCCGCGAAGCCGGCGAACCCGGCGCCGCCGTCCATCAGCAGGTCGAAGCTGGCGATCGGGACGGCCTTCGCGCACGGCTTGCCGTGCAGGTCGACGAACATCGCGAGGAAGAACTCGATGCCGTCCTCCTCGGCGCGTGCTCGCAGGTCCTCGCGCCCGTCACCCATGCCAACTCCTTCGTCTAGGCCGTATCGGCTGTTGCCTCGGGGTGTCACTTCTCGCCGGGAATCCACTGCGTGCCGGCCAGCGGCACGCCGGCCATCGCGGCGGCTTCGATCGTCAGCGCGACCAGGTCCTCCGGCTCGAGGTTGTGCACGTCGGACTTGCCGCAAGCCGCGGGCGAGCGCGGTCAGCTCCATCGTCACCGACCGCAGGTAGTTCACGACCCGCCGGGCACCCTCCTCCGGGTCCAGCCGCGCCTCCAGCCCGGGGTCCTGGGTGGCGATCCCGACCGGGCAGCAGCCCGGTGTGGCAGTGGTGGCAGTAGCCCGGCTCGGTGCCGAGGGCGCGGTAGTCGGCCGTCACGTCGTGCTCGACGCCGTCGCGGACGGTAGGCTGCGGCCGTTGCAGCCCAGGGCGATCAGCGACGCGACGCCCATCGACACCGCAGTCGCGCCGAGCGCCAGCGCCTTGGCGACGTCGGCGCCGGTGCGGATGCCGCCGGACACGACGAGCTGCACCTCGTCGGTCGGCACCGATCTCGCGCAGCGCCTCGGCGGCCTGCCGGACCGCGGCGAGCGTGGGGATGCCGGCGTGCTCGATGAACACGTCCTGGGTGGCGCCGGTGCCGCCCTGCATGCCGTCGACGACGACGACGTCGGCGCCGGCGGCGACCGCGAGCTTGACGTCGTTGACTCGACCCGCGTGGCGCCGAGCTTGACGTAGATCGGCTTCTCCCAGCCGTGACCTCGCGCAGCTCCTCGATCTTGATGCGCAGGTCGTCGGGACCGATCCAGTCCGGGTGCCGGGAGGCGGAGCGCTGGTCGATCCCCGCGGGCAGCGTGCGCATCGCGCGCGACCCGCGCGCTCACCTTCTGCCCGAGCAGCATGCCGCCGCCGCCGGGCTTGGCGCCCTGCCCGACGACGATCTCGATGGCGTCGGCCCGCCGCAGGTCGGCCGGGTCGAAGCCGTACCGCGACGGCAGGCACTGGTAGACGAGCAGCCGGGACGCCGCCCGCTCCTCGTCGGTCATCCCGCCGTCGCCGGTGGTGGTCGAGGTGCCGACCGCCGTCGCGCCACGGCCCAGCGCGACCTTCGCCGCCGCCGACAGCGCGCCGAAGCTCATCCCGGCGATGGTGATCGGGATGTCGAGCTCGATCGGCTTCGACGCGCGGCGGGTGCCGAGCACGGTCCGGGTCTCGCACTGTCTCCCGGTAGCCCTCGAGCGGGTAGCGCGACATCGAGGCGGTGAGGAACGACCAGGTCGTCGAACGTCGGCAGCCGGCCGCTTCGCGCCCCAGCCCGCGGATCTCGTAGTGGCCCTCGCTCGGCCATCCGCTGGATCTGCTCGATCACCTCGGCGGGTAGCGTGGCTGACCCGGCGGGCGTCCATCGGCAGGCTGGCCTCGGCGCATCAGTAGCTCTGGTCGTCGAGCGCGTCGAAGTGGTAGAGCCGGCGCGCCGAGGCGACCCGGGTGACGTTCTCCGGGTCGATGTGGTCGAAGCCGGCCCGGTCGGCGAGCTGCTTGACGGTCGAGCACGTCGTCGGCGGTGAGATCCTCGACCTGCGCGTCGGAGCCGAGCGAGGCGATCGAGCCCGCGACGTAGATCACCGCCTCGTAGAGCGAGTCGCCGAGGGCGTGACCGGCGTCGCCGCCGACGAGGATCACCCCGGCCTGGGCCATGAAGCCGCTCATGTGCCCGACGTCGCCACCGACCAGCACGGTCCCGCCCTTCAGCGAGATGCCCGCCCGGGACGAGGCGTCGCCCTCGACGATCACGGTGCCGCCGCGCGCCGATGCGCCGCGCGCACTCCGACGGCGTTGCCCCGCACCCGTACCGTGCCGCTCATCAGGTTCTCCCCGACCGACCACCCGACGAACCCGTCCACGACGACGTCCGGTCCGTCGCCGAGACCGCCGATGAAGTAGCCGGCGTTGCCGGCGATCTCCACGTCGATCCGGTTGGTCAGCCCGACGGCGAGGTTGTGCCGGCCCCACGGCGCGACGATGCGCGCGTGTGGCCGAGTCGGGAGCGCCGGCGAGCGCGATCGTTGATCTCCCGGGTCGGACAGCTCGGCGCAGTCCAGGATCACCGGTCGCCACGCGTAGCACCTCCTCCGGCGACCGGCTCGAACACCGTGGCGTCGGCGATGCCCGGCAGGCCGGCGAGGGCGTGGTACTCGCGAGGCCATGGCGACGTAGTCGCCGGTCTCGGCGATCACGGCCGGCTTGCAGGCGAACGAGTCGCGCAGCACCGCGAACTTCGTCTGCGGTGCGTGACCAGCAGCGTGAAGAACCCGTCGAGACTCCTTGAGCACCGGCGCAGGGCGTCGGACGAGGTCGGCGCCGGCCGCCACCGTGGTGCGCGACGAACCGGGCCGCCACCTCCGAGTCGTTGTCGGTCGACGCACCGGATGCCGTCGCGCTCCAGGCGACGCCGCACCGTCGCGTGGTTGGAGAACGACCCGTTGTGCACCAGGGCCAGGTCGGCCGCCGGGCGCGAAGGGGTGGCGAGTGCTCGTGGTCACCGCCGACTCGGTCGCCATCCGCGTGTGGCCGATGCCCTGGTAGCCGGCACCGCTCGGTGATCCGGTACCGGGCACAGATGTCCCGGGGCGGGCCGACGTCCTTGACGACCTCCATCGCCCGGCCGTACCCGACAAGCGCAACGTCCGGCGCGATCTGCCGCAACGCCTCGAGCACGCGGTCGGCCGTCCCTGGCGCCGAAAGCGCCGCGGCTCCGTCCGAACACCTCCACGTCGACCTGGCCGCCGAGGGCGTCGGTGAGTCGGCTTCCCAGCGTCGGCCCAGTCGGGCCGTCGGCACGTAGCGAGAGGCGCAGCCGATCATCGGGCATGTCGTCGCGGTACAGCGCCAGACCCGGCGGAGTCCGGTCCGCGGCTCGACATGCAGTCGAGCATCGTCGGCGAGTAGCTCGCCGAGCCGCGGGTTCAGTCCCGGATTCTTGAGGTGGATGCCGACGATGCCGCACATGGGTCCCCATTGGTCATTGGTCCTATGTCTCGACCTCGGACCTTTGCCGATGCGACCATCAGACGATGCCGGTGTCAAGACACTGTGGCTCGATGCGGCCGGATCGGCGCACGCCGTGAAGACTCTCGGATGACGGCCCGCGCTGTCTCGTCGCTGACCCTCACCCAGGCCGTCGCGGACCACCTGCGCAGCCTGATCCACCGCGGCGAGGTGGGGCCGGGCGACCGGTTGCCGGCCGAACGCGAGCTCGCCGAGCAGCTCGGCGTCGCCCGGATCAGCCTGCGTGAGGCCCTGAAGATCCTGCAGGACGACGGATACGTGCAGGTCCGCCGCGGCGCGCTCGGCGGTACCTACGTCACCGAGCTGTCGCAGCCGGTCGAGCAGTGGCGGGCCCGGATGCAGGACCAGGCAGGCGAGTTCGACGACATGATCGATTTTCGGATCGCGCTGGAGACCGATGCGGCCTGGCTCGCCGCGAGGCGGCGAGACGCGTCCGACCTCGCCCAGCTGCGCACCGCGATCGAGGAGCTCCAGCGGGCAGCCGGTCGGGCCGCGTTCCGGTCGACCGACTCGCAGTTCCACGACGGGCTGGCCCGGGCGTCCGGCAACCGCCGCCTGGCAAGCGCCATCCGCGGCATCCGCGGCGAGCTGTTCAGCCCGCACGACCTGCTGCCGTTCGTCGATCCGGTCGAGGAGTCGGTACGCGACCATGGGCAGGTCTACGAGGCCGTCCGGGACCGGGACCCCGAGGCCGCCGCTGCGTCGATGCGCGAGCACATCGAGCGGACCCGCGTACAACTCCGGGAGATCGTCTTCGGCTCAGCGGCCCACTCGCAGTAGCGACCAAGCCTGCGCCGTTCAGGGTCAGGGTTGGACGCCCGCGGCGGCCAGCACATTTCGCATGACCTGCTGAATCGTCGGATCCACCACCAGGCTGCCGCCGAAGGTCAACGAGCTTGCGCAGAACACGATGCCGCCCCCGGGGTGCTCGTAGTAGGTCATGTCGGCGCCGCGTCCGTGGCCGTCGTACCTGCCGGTGGCGAGGATGGTCAGGCCGGACGGCAGGTCGGAGGGCGCGATCATCGCCGGGTCGGTTATCGCGCAGTCCCACGGCACCGTGGTCGCTCCGAGTCCGTCGACGGTGTCGACCTCCCAGGCGCTGGCCATGCCGTTCCCGAAGCCCTCGTTCAGCCCGGTCTCGCCGAACAGGTCCCCGTTGCGCGACGCCGGTCCCGTCGAATACCGGGTGGTCGGCCCTGCGCACCTCGTACGGCGAGCCGACGACCGCGCAGCGTTCGGTGGCGACGCCGAGAATGGCGCGTTCCGGGCGCGGCGGGTTCAACGCCCGGAACAATGCCGGCACCCGGGGGCCGCCTTCGACGCCCTGGTAAAAGACCATTTCCCGGTTCGTGAGATCGAGTTCTCCGGTTTCGAACAGCCCATTGCCGCCGAGATAGGCGAAACTTCCACCGCCGTCGAGGTAGGTGACCAGATTGTCCAACATCCGGGTCGTCCAATACTCCGGATGGGTGCCGGCCACCAGGCATTCGTACTGATTGGGGTCGCAGCCGTCGAGGTGGAAATCGATATCGGAGAACACGTCCGGGCTATAGCCTTCGTCCTCCAGCCAGCCGAGCACCCAGAGCTCGCCACGAGTGAGGTGATGGTCCGCGAGCGCCGGTGGGACCGGAGCGGAGGCCGGCATCGGCCGGAGAAAACTGCAGCGCGCACGGCCGGAGTACTTCGACTGACCGCCCCAAGCCGTTGTAGGCCAGCCACGTGTTGACGTTGGCGAGCACGGCCACCTGGGACCGGGCGGCCGGCGCCGGCTTGACGACGAACGTGATGTCGAAGCTCGTCTCCGCTGGAGTCCACACAGGACGCCGAGTAGATCCCCGACCGCCACTGGGCTGGGATGGTCAACCGAAACGACTCGTTCCAGCCACAGCCGACGCGCCACACCTCCGGTGGAACCGGCTGCGGGACGGCCGCGAACTGGATCGGCTGCCCGACCGGGATCGAGTCGATGTTCTCCCCCACCGACGTGTGCCGGTTGATCGTGGCCGTGGAGGCGCCGCTCCCGGAGGTCATGAACGAGATGCTTTGCCCGGGTGCGGCCGACAGCGGCCAGCAGTAGCCCTCGATCGGACGGGGGACGGACTGAGCGAGCCACAGACTGCCGTCGCTGCTGTGGTAGCCGAGCACGTCGACCCACAGGTCGCCGTCGAACGACCCGGCGACGAACTGCCAGCCCCCCGGCGGGGTGACGGTGGCCCACTGGTCGAACACGAACTCGCTGCCGGTGTTCTCACCTACCCACAGCGAACCGTTGCCCGGGTGGTAGCCGAACAGGTCGGCCTTTGACCGACGGGCGAACATCCCGGCGTCGAGCTGCCATCCCGCGGCCGGCGCCAGCGACACCCATTGCTCGAACCTGAACTCGGTGCTGGTGTTCTCACCGACCATGATCGACCCGTTCCGAGGGTCGTAGCCGGCGATGTCGGTCCTGCCGTTCCCGGTGAAGTCCGCCGCGACGAACTGCCAGTCCCACGCCCGGATCGACCTGCCCCCACTGACGGAAGTCGAACGCCGTGCCGGCGTTCTCCCCCACCCATAGCGTGCCGCTGTCCCGGTGATAGGCGAACAGGTCCGATGCGCCTGCACCCGTGAAGAACCCGGCGGCGAACTGCCAGCCCGAGGCTGGTTGGACCGACGCCCACGGCTGGAACCGGAACTCGTCCCCGAGGTTCTCCCCGACCGCCACGACCCCGTTGCTCGGATGGAATCCCGCGACGTCCGTACCGGGACCGCCCAAGAACTCACCGGTGACGAACGTCCAACCCGCGGCCGGCGTAACGGTTCCCCAACGGGCGAAATCGAAGCCGGACCCGGTGTTCTCCCCTACCCACAACCCTCCGCTACCCAGGTGGTAGCCGAACAGATCCGCCCGCCCACCACCGGTGAACAGGCCAGATCGAAACGTCCAACCGGTTGACGGACTCACCGCGCCCCAATAACTGGCGCTGAACTCGCGGCGGATCAACGCTGACCCTCCAAGCTGCCCGGACGAGTAAGGACTGACAAGATACTCGGATCACATCGGCACTCGAATTGACCGCCGGTTACCGGCGTCGCTGCCCGGATCGACAATTCGTCAAGTGTTGGGTCGGTTCATTCCCGGAACTGAGCACGACTGGGCACCTCGGGGTGCTGACCGACCGGCCCCAAGGTTCGCCGACTACCGCTGGTCGGCGGGCGTGGGGGCGCGGTCACCCGGCATGAAGGCCAGGTCGGCGCCGTCGCGCCAGCCGACACCGAGCCCACGCCAGGTCGCCGTCCGACTGATGTCGCTCGGCGAGACGATGCCGACCAGGCGCCCGTCGTCGAACACGAGCGCGCGGCCGTCGGTGCAGCCGTCCATCCGGTACAGCAGCGCACTCAGCGGCTCGTCCGGGGACGCGGTCGGGATGCCCTCCGGCGGGCAGGCGACCTCGCGCAGCGTGGTGCGCTCCCGCAGCTCGGGATCCACGCCGCGCAGCCGGTTCATGGTGATCATCCCTTCGACCTCGCCGCCCGGGCCCAGCAGCGGGAACGCCGAGTGCCGACGCAGCATCGCGACGTCCCGCAGGAAGTCGCCGACGGTCGTCGCCGCCGTCCGCCGTCTCCGGCTGCGGCGTCATGACGTCGCGCACCCGCAGCCCGGCGAGCGCGGCGCCGACCTGCGCCTGGCGCTCCTCCGCGCTGGCCATGTTCACCACGAACAGGCCCAGCAGGACGTACCACAGTCCGGACAGGTCGGCGGTGATCACCCGGAACCCGCCGAACCCGATCAGCAGGTAGCCGAAGCCGCGACCGGCCCGTGCGCTCCAGACCGTCGCCCGGTAGGGGTCGCCGCGCCATGCCCACAGCGCCGCGCGCAGGACCCGCCCGCCGTCCAGCGGCGCGGCTGGGATCAGGTTGAACGCCGCGAGCAACAGGTTCACAAACGCCAGGTACCAGAGCACCTCGGCCAGCAGCGGGTCCAGCCGCAGGTTGACGACCAGCAGCGCAAGCAGCCCGAAGGCCGCCCCGAGCACGGCGCTGGTCGCCGGTCCGACGACGGCGATCCGGAACGCTGCGCCAGGGGTCGCGGCGTCGCCGCGCAGCTGCGCGACCCCGCCGAGCAGCCACAGCGTGATGCCTTCGACCTCGACGCCGTTACGCCGGGCGACCACCGCGTGCGCCAGCTCGTGGGCCAAGAGCGAGCCGACGAAGAGCAGCGCCGCGGCCACGCCGGCGGTCAGGTGCAGCGCCAGCGGGTAGTCGGGGCGCAGCAGCGGGAAGCGGCCGAGCCCGAGCCCCAGCACCAGCAGCGCGACGACGATCAGCACGCTCCAGTGCAGCCCGACTCGGACCCCGGCCAGCCGGCCAAGGCGGATCGTTTCGGTCACGGACGCGAGGTTACCCAGCGAATTCACCCAATGCGGCCGCTCGACGCTAAGGTCGCCGTCGATGACCGACCGCCCACTGACGCACGGGTTCTCCGTGCGAGCCGTCGTCCGTGAGGCGGCGGGCGACTACGTATCGCGTTTCTGGCTGCTGCTGGTTGCGGCGCTCGCGGTCTTCATCCCGGCTGGACTGATCGAGGCGGCGACCAACGAGCTGCTGCATTGGATCGGCGAGGACGTCAGCCCGGGCGCGATCACGGCTGCGATCGCCGGCGCGCTCGCGACCACGATCACGGCGACGCTCGGCGACGTGTTCTACACCGGGGTGGTGGCGGCGATCGTGGCCGAGGCCCGTGGCGGTGTTCGCCACAGCCTGGCCGACATCGCCCGGAGGCTCCCCTACGGGCGACTGCTCGCGGTCGACCTCCTGTTCGCGCTGTTCGTCGGGGTCGGAATCCTGCTGTTGATCATCCCGGGGATTGTCTTGTTCGCCTGGTACGCCCTCGCCGCGCCGGTCGTGGAGATCGAACGCGTCGGCGTCCGGGCGGCGTTCCGGCGCAGTCGCCAGCTGGTTCGGGGGAACTTCTGGAAGGTGCTCGCCCTGCTGTTCCCGGTGCTGTTGATCGGCGATTACCTGGCCGAGCTACTCGCATCCGCCGGACACGGGCTGCTCGGTGAGGGGTTCGCCGGCGAGTGGCTGGGCTCCGTCCTCGCCGAGACGCTCACCGCCCCGTTCTTCGCCCTTGCCGCGGTCGTCACCACGCATCACCTGATCGCGCTGCACCGCGGCGACCCGGTCAACCGGCCTCGGTGAACGGGCGCTACCAGCGGGCGTCCACCCGGTCGGAGACCTCGCCGTACACGCCCCGCTGCGTCCCGGTGATGAAGTCGGCGGGATACCCGACGTCGAACTCCGCCACCTCGGCCAGGCGCCGCAGCGCCTCGTCGGGCAGCGTGACGGAGAGGACACCGAGGTTGTCGGCGAGCTGCTCGGCCGTCCGGGCTCCCAGGATCGGGTGGACGGCCCGGGAACGGGCCCGGATCCAGGCAAGCGCGACCTGGGCCGGGGTCGCACCGACCTCGCTCGCCACCGCCAGCACCGCCCGCGCGACGGTGTTCTCGCGCGCGCCCGGCGACTCCGGCGCGACGCCGGTGTCGGCCGGAACCTCGCCGTTGCGCAGGAACTTGCCGGACAGCACGCCGTGCGCCAGCGGGGACCAGGTGGCGACGGTCAGGCCCAGCGACTCGGCCATCGGCAGCAGCTCTCGTTCGATGTCGCGTCGCAGCAGGTTGTACGGCACCTGAACGCCCGCGAACGGTGACCAGCCGCGCCACTCGGAGAGCGTGTTCGCCCGGGACACCAGCCACGCCGGCGCGTTGGAGATGCCGGCATAGAGGACCTTCCCGGCCCGGACCGCGTCGTCGAGTGCCCGCAGCGTTTCCTCGATCGGCGTGTGTCGGTCCCAGATGTGCACCCAGTACAGGTCGATGACATCGGTGCGCAGCCGGCGCAGGCTCTGCTCCAGCGAGGCCCTGAGGTTCTTCCGGTGGTTGCCCGCCGCGTTCGGGTCCGTGCCGTCGCGCGTCATCGTGTACTTGGTGGCGACGACGAAGCGGTCCCGACGGCCCGCGAGGAGGTCTCCGAGGATGATCTCGCTCTGGCCGCCGCGGTAGCTGCTCGCGGTGTCCACCACGTTGCCGCCGGCCTCCGCGTACCGGTCGAGGATCCGGCGACACTCGTCCGGCGGCGTACCGCCTGCACCGTGGTCGCCGAAGCCCATCGCGCCGAGGAACAGCTCGGAGACCCGTAGTCCGGTCCGGCCCAGCGTTCGGTACCGCATGTCTGCCTTCCTGGAGCGGGTTCAGCCGGACAGGTAGCCGTGCAGGAAGGCGCGGACGCCCGAGACGACGTTCTCGTCGATCTCCTCCTCGGCGGCCGGTGCGGCGCGGAACGACGGGTTCGGCGGGGCGATCAGCACCGCGAAGTGCAGGGCGGCCCGGTCGGGATCCTCGACCCGGAGCACCCCACGGTCCGCCAGCTCCCGCAGCCGGGCGGCGAGCTCGCGGCGGACCCGCAGCGGCCCCGCCTGCTGCCACGCGTCGATCGCCGCCTGCGGGATGTGCCCGGCCTCGGCGTTCACCTGCCGGACGAGGGCCCGGTGCTCCGCGTAGTCGGGTATCGGCCGGGCCCAGGCCCGACCGAACTCGACGAGGTCGGCTTCGACGTCGGTCACCTTGCTGAGGTAGCGGTCGATGATCGCGATCTGCGCCGCCGCGACCTGGGTCGCGCTGGCCTGGATCACGGTCTGGAACAGCTCGGCCTTGTCCACGAAGTGGTTGTAGATCGTCCGGGTGGACACCCGCGCCTCCGCGGAGATGGCGTCGATGCTCGCCCGGGTGTAGCCGTCCCGGGCGAACACCGTCAGCGCGCCGGACAGGATCGCCCGGTGCTTGTCCGCCAGCCCGCCGCGGGGCCGGGCCCGGCCGGCGACGGTGTCTCGGCTAGCCATTTACACCGATCGTTTTACTCGTTGCCATGAGCGTTGTACTGTAGCGCATATGACGCACATGTTCACCGACGCCGAGGTCGAGTACCTGAACAGCCAGCCACTCGGGCGGATCGCGACGGTCGGGCCGCGGGGTCGGCCGCACGTGATGCCGGTCGGGGTGTTCTACGACCCCGAGTCGGAGGTGCTCGTGATCGGCGGAGCACAGGACATGGCGGCCAGCAAGAAGTTCCGCGACGCCCGACGCCACCCGGAGGTGGCCGTCGTGGTGGACGACCTCGCATCCGTCGACCCTTGGACGCCGCGGGGCATCGAGATCCGCGGTCAGGCCGAGACGCACACCGACGGCGGTCAGCAGGTCGGCGAGCGGGTCGGCGCCGGCTTCCCGTTCAACCCCGCGTGGATCAGCATCCGCCCCCGCCGCATCCTGTCCTGGGGGATCGACACCGACTCGTACTCGCTGACCGCCCGCGACGTGGCCTGAACACAGCTCCGCGCGCGCCGCCGGCGCAATAACCGCTCATGGCGGGTTGGCGGTTTGGCGGAGCCGGGTCGAGACTCAGTCGTGGGTCATCGAGTCGATGCACACCGTGATCGCCAGGATCAGGGCCTCGTCCGCGCCGTCCGCGACCTCGACCCCGTAGGTGTCCCGGACCCGGAACCACCTCTTGGACACTGTCGCCACCGTGTCGCCGTCCCGCTCGATCTCGTACTCGTGGTCGACCAGGTTGCCGTGGGCGCTCATGTCCCCGACCGCCGTCAACGTCGATCTTGAACCGGTCCCGTAGACCCACCATCGCCTTGTGCACGGTGGCGTTGCCGCCGGCGTGCTCGATCTCCATCGTGTCGCGCACTCGGACCTTGCGCTCCTGGATCTTCGCGACGTCCTGACCCGCGGCATCCCGCAGCACGAACGTGTCGCGGACCCGTACCGCCTTGCCGTCCACCTTGTAGGCCCGCCGGCCTGACTCGTCCTCGATCCAGTAGTCGTCCCCGATCGACATCAGCTTCTCGCGCATCTGGTAGCGATTGACCGGTGCTTCGTTGCGTCGTAGCCGATCCCGCAGCGCCATGATCTTCCTCTTCTGTGGTCCGTCTGTTACCCGACCAGCGTCACAAGCCCCGGCGGCGGGCGGATCACCTGGCCGGGGTGAGGACCGGATGGCGGAAAGGTATTCCGCTCGGCCTCCGGTCGGGCCACACTTTCGGTCGGCAATCCGAGTAGTGCACTACTCGGGACGGAAGCCCCTTGCGCGTCGACACCGTGATGGACAGGGTCCTCTGCGGTCATCTCGTTGGGGATGGGAGCATCGGATGGCGGTCGGTAACGGGGCTGCCGGCGGTCTGCCGGAGCTGGCGCGCTGGCCTGCCGCCCACGGTCTCGTCCGGGCCCGGCTGCTCGACCGGCTGCGGGCTCCGGCCCAGCTGACCATGATCATCGCGCCGGCCGGGTACGGCAAGACGACCCTGCTCGCCCAGCACGCCGGCGAGCTGCCCGACCCGGTTGCCTGGCTGCGAGCCGACCGGCTGGACACCACGCCTGGCCGCTTCGTCGAACGGCTCTGCCGAGCGCTGGTCGCGGCGGGCGCCCTGGAGACCGTCCCGGAACCACGGCCGGACGCGGACACGCTGGATCCGGCGCTCCCGGTGGCCCGGGTACACATCATGATCGACGACGCTCACCTGCTGATCGGATCGGCGGCCGAGCGGTGCGTCGAGGACGTCCTCGAGCAGCACCCGGAGTGCTCGGTCGCGCTGGCCTCACGGCGGGCCCCGAACCTCAACCTGGGCCGGGTGGAGGTCGGCGATGGTCACCATGGTCAGCGCCGACGACCTGCGCTTCCGGTCGTGGGAGGTGGAGCGGCTCTTCCACGAGGTCTACCGGGAGCCGCTGCCACCCGACGACATCGCCGCGCTGACCCGCCGGGTCGACGGGTGGGCCGCCTGCCTTCAGCTGTTCCACCTGTCCACCCAGTCGAGGTCGTTGGCGCACCGCAGGCGAGCCGTCAAGGCGCTGGCCGGCGGCCCGCGCTTCGCCCGCACGTACCTGGCCCGGACGGTGATCGACGAGCTGGAACCGCGACTGGCCGGCTTCCTCACCCGCACCTGCGTGTTCGAGGTCCTCACCGCCGAACGGTGCGACGCCCTGCTCGGAACCGAGGACTCCCAGGATCTGCTCGAGGAGCTGGAGCGGCTGGAGACGTTCACCACCTCGGAGGACGGCGGCCGCACGTTCCGCTACCACGAGGTGCTCCGCCGGCACCTGGAAGCGGCCCTGTTCGCGAACCTCGGCGGCACCGAGACCCGCACCTGGTACCGCCGGACCGCCGAGCTGCTGGAAGCGCAGGGGGCGCTCGGCGAGGCGGCTCGGGCCTACCTGCGTGCCGAGCACTGGGACGAGGCGTCCCGGCTGCTCCGCAGGAACGGCGCGAAGGTGATCGAGGCCGATCGTGGCGCCGGGTGGCACGACCTGCTTTCGCTGCAGCTGGTCAACGACGATCCGTGGCTGAGCCTGGCGCTGGCGAACCAACTGTCGCAGGAGGGCCGGCTCGCCGCGGCGGTCGAGCGGTACCGCAAGGCCGAGGCGCTGTTCCCGGACGCGTCCGACCGGGTACGCGCCGAACGGGCCCGACGGCTCGTCGAGCTGTGGACCGACAGCCATCTTTCGTTCGGCAGACCCCAACCCCAGCGGCACCAGCCGCAGCGGCACTGGCTCGACCGGTTGCGCGCCGCGGTCCGCCGCAACCCCGGTGCCGCCGAGAAGGCGTCGGACGAGGGTCCCGGCGGGCTGCTCGCCGACGCGGTCGCCGCGTTGCTCACCGGCACCCCGCTCGCCGCGCACGCCGCGCTCGCTCCGCTGCTCGCCGACGTCGAGCCGGACGGCCCGCTTCCGCTGGCGGCGCGGTTGGTCCAGTCGGCGGCCGACCTCGTCACCGGTCGCGCCGACCTGCGCTCCGCGGACGAGCTCGCCGCCGACGCCGAACGCGCCGGCGTGGTGTGGTTGGCCCACCAGGCGAGGTTGCTCGCCGCGCTACGGGCCGGCGACGGCGGGTCGATCCAGCGGGTGTGGGACCAGTGCGAGGGCGCGGGCGACACCTGGGGAGGCCTGCTGGCCGAGGCCGCCGCCGGGCTGCACCTGCTGTTCTCCGGCGCGCCCGCGCACGCCGCGTTGAGCACCGTCGCGAAACGATGTCGGACGTTGGACGCGGGCACGCTCGAGGCGTGGGCCCAGAGCTTCGCCGCGCTCGCCGCCGCCGTCGAGGGCCATCCGGAAGCGGCCCGGATGGGCCGCGCCGCGGAGTCGCTGGCCCGCACCACCGGCGTGTGGGGTGCCCAGGTGCTGACCGCGGTGGCCCTCTCGGCCGCCGACCCGGCGAACCGGGCCCGGCACACCAGGCAGGCCGGCTCGCTGGCCCGGACCCACGGGCTGCCGTGGCCGTCGCCGTTCGCCCAGCTGCTACCGGGCAGCACGTCGGCCCAGCCGGACGCCGCCGTGGCGGTGATCGAGTCCGGGCCCTCGCTCCGGCTGCGGTGCTTCGGCGGTTTCGCGCTGGAGATCGCCGGCCGCACCCTGGACTGGCGGGCGCTGCGGCCTCGCGCGGTGACGACCCTGCGGCTGCTGGCGGTGCAGCTGCCGCGCCCGGTCCACCGCGAGCTGCTGCTGTCGTTGTGGCCCGACCTGCCCGAGGGGCGCGGGCTGCACAGCCTGCAGGTCGCCGTATCCAGCCTGCGCACGTTCCTGGATCCGGACGGCCGCCGTGGCTCCAGCCGCATGATCGAGCGGCAGGGCGACGCCTACCGGCTGGTGCTGCCGCCCGGCGGTGAGGCCGACGTCGTCGAGTTCGCGACCGGCCTGCAGGACGCGCAGCTGGCCCGGCGTGCGCAGCAGGCCGACAGCGAGCGGGCGGCGCTGTCCCGCGTCGTCGCGGCGTACGGCGGCGAGCTGCTGCCGGAGGACGGCCCCGCCGAGTGGGTGATCAACGCGAGGGAGATCGCCCGGACCCAGGCCGCCGGGGCGGCGGCCCGGCTGGCCGAGCTCGCCGTCGACGCCGGCGAGGTGGCGTCCGCGATCGACGCCGCGCAGGGCAGCCTGGCCATCGACCCCTACCACGACGGCGCGTGGCGGACGTTGATCACCGCCTACCAGCAGGCCGGCGACAACGCCGCCGCCGCACGGGCTCGACGCGACTACGCGGACATGCTCGACGCGCTGGGAGTGTCGCCGCCGCCGCAGTCCCCGCCGCTCGCGCTGCCCCGCCCACGCCGGGCGTCCGCGGAGCGCACCCGGCTGCGCTGACGCTCGCTCGGCGCTGCCGGACTCCGGCTGCTGCGTGACTACTGCTTGGCGACGACGTCGACCGCGACCGGGATGCCCGCCGGCACGGTCTCCCGTACCGCGGCCAGCAGCCCGCGCTGGTCGACCGCGGAAGGGTCGGCGACCCGGACCGTCACCCGCAGCCCGGGCACCGGATCGCCGGGCGGCGAGCCGCCGGCCTCGTCCGACCACGAGACCCCGCCGCTCTCCACCAGCTCGACCTCTCCCCCGGTCAGCAGCTTGACGATGGCCGTCAGGCCACGCCGTGTCCCGCGCAGGCGGTGCAGCGCCGCGGCGTGCATCACCATCACGCGACGCAGCGGCAGCGGCCACACCTCGTCCAGCTCGACACCCAGGAACGAGGCCAGCCACGGCAGGAAGTCCGGTGGGGTCAGCGCCGGATCCAGGTAGGCGTCGATGCAGTCCAGGGTGAGGAACACCGGCGCGAGCACCGTGTCCAGCCCCTGGGTGAACCGCTGGGCGAACGGGTCCTCGAGGTACACCGCCGGCATCAGCTCGCCGAGCGGGTGCGCGGTCGGCAGCCCGGTCAGCGTTCCCCGGGTCATCAGGTCACCAGCTCGATGTGGTGCTCGTAGGAGAACGGCAGCACGTTGCCGGCCAGGTCGATCTTGCTCGACCAGCCGTCGTCACGCTGGCCGGTGCGCCGGTCGGCGGGGTAGAGCTTGACCTCCTCGACGACCGCGATCCCCGGCACCTTGGCGATGACGGCCAGCAGCTCGCCGGCGAGCACCGGCCGGCCGAACTCCCAGCCGCTCTCGTCCTGCCCGCCGCGGAGCGGATGCAGGAACCGGTACATCGCCTGCAGCGCGTCGCTGCGCACCCGCCGCGCGTCGGCACCGGTCGCCAGCCGGCCGGTCGCCACCGCCGTGATCCACTGGTACCCGGGAGGCTCGACCACCAGCCGGGTGCCGATCAACCGCCGCTCGTCGAGGTAGCCGGCCACCCTCTGCAGCACGGCCTGGCTGGGGATGAACACGGATTCCTGGAGCGGCGTGGACGACGGTTCGGGAGCGGTCGGCACGACAAGGACCCTGACGACTCCGGGCTCGCCGTCGGCGCTGGTGCAGTGTGCGCGGGCGATCCGGCGGTCCGCACGCTGCGCGAGGTAGGCGTAGTCCGACGCGGTCACCGCGCGGTCCCTGGTGCGCAGCTCGAGCGGCGCCCGCAGCTTCGCGGTCTCGATGTCCTCGCCGTCCACCCCGCCCGTCGCGCCCCGCCGGTTCTCGATCCGGGCCACGAACGGGACCGACGCGCGCAGCGCCGTGATCGTGCCGCGCGCCACGTTGCCCCGCTTGCCGCCGCCAACCCGGTAGGACCGCACCCGCAACGGGGCAGCCTTCGGCGGGATCGCGCCGTACAGCCGCACCAGCCCGTCCTGCTGCCGCACGCCGGGCCCGAAGACGATCTCGCCGGCCACCGGGTCGAGCAGGAAATGGGTGTCCGACGGGCCGCTGTTGCCGAAGTGCGACACCTGGGTCCACTCCTGCCAACCCGGCCCGGCGGCGACCTCGACGACGATCGGCTCCGCGGCCAGCACCGGGCGGCGGGCCAGCGGGAACCGCTGCCCGGGAACACCCTCGGACAGCCCGAGCACTTCCCCGCGCACGGTCTCGCTGTACGCCGCGTCGATCGTGCCGCCGATGGTGAACGCGCTCGCCGCGTGGATCCTGGGAGAGGCGCTGTAGAAGGGTTGGTTCGGCGCGGGCTGCACCACCCGGCAGCGCACCCAGGCGGCGGAGCTCTGGCCGGCCAGCGACGTCGTGTGCCCGGCCGGGACGTGCAGCACGACGTCCCCTGGCCGGTTCAGCCCGCCGGTGCCGTCCTTCTCCAGCTCGCACGCCTCCCAGCGCCGGCCGGTCCACGCCTCCCAGACCAGCGGCGGCTGCCGCGGGTCCACCCCGACCCCCTCGACCTGGCACTCCAGCCGCAGCGCGACCGCGCAGCGCGGCACCGGGACGGACAGCCCGAACATGAGCACGTCGTTCGGCGCCGGCTGGGTGGAGAAGCACGGGAACGGGTCGCTGCGCTCGAGGTCGTCGGTCCGGTCGTCCGGCTGGTCCCCGCGGCCCGCACCGACGGTCGCCACCGCGGTGAGCGAGCACGACGGGATGGCCAGCTCCTCGGTGGTGCTGAACGCGACCGCGTCCTCGCCGTCGCCGCGCTTCGTGGCCACCTCGCTGCCGGCCGGCACCGTGACAGTGTCGGGGCGCGGGGCGGACAGCCAGAACGTGACCCCGACGCGTGGCCGGCGTCGGGCCGAACAGCCGGATGCCGAGCAGGTCCATGAACTTCAGGTAGAGCCGGTCCGGCACCCGGTTCAGCCGGTACATCAGCTGATCGGCAGCCATCGCGAAGGTCTCGATGAGCGTGACGCCGGGGTCGGAGACGTTGTGGTCGCTCCACTCCGGGCAGCTCTGCTGCACGTGGCGCTTCGCGTCGTCGACGAATTCCTGGAACCGCCGGTCGTCCAGGTTCGGGGCGGGCAGGGTCACGACTCACCTCCGCTTGAATCGACGATGGCCTCGACGGTCCCTGGCTCGCTGTCGTGCGTCGGGATCGTGTAGAAGGGGAACACCAGGTTCCGGGGGTCGTTGGTGCCGCTGATCTCGTAGCTGATGTCCACGTAGAGCGTGCCCGCGCTCGACCGCGTCGAACCGGACGTCCACGTCTCGGATGTTCACCCGCGGCTCCCACTGCTCCAGCGCGGTGCGCACCGCGAAGGCGATCTGACCCGCGGTCGCGGCGTCGGCCGGGGCGAACACGAAGTCGTGGATCCGGCAGCCGAACTCCGGGCGCATCGGCCGCTCGCCCGGTGAGGTGGCCAGGATCAGCCGGATGGCCTCCTCGATCTCCCGCTCCCGGGTGACCAGCGCGATGCTCCCGGTGTGGTCGGTGCGCATCGGGAAGAAGGCCCACCCGGCGCCGACGAACTCCTCGGCCATCCGTTCACCCGCCGATCATGACCGTCATGCAGCCGAAGACGATCGGCGCACCACATGCGGAAAGGTCACCCAGCCGGGCCGCGGGCAGGCCGCCGATCAGCACGGTGGGGCAGCCCGGCGGGACGATCGCCGTCGGCGGGTGCACCGCCGGCGGCGGGAACGAGCAGATGTGCGGCGTGCCGACCGTCGCCGCCGGCATACCGCCGATCAGCACGGTGGGCACGCCGGGCGGGCCGACCACGCCCGGATGTCCGGTCGGGTCGCCGACCCGCGCCGCTGGGGGCACTGCGCCCGCCTCCTCTCGTCGCTCGGATTAGTTGATCTTGACCAGGGCGGCCTGGATGTTGCACGCGGCGCCGCCCTTGATGTCGGTCGCCGCCGACCCGTTCACGCTGACGTTGGTGCCCTGCACGCTCACGCTGGTGTTGCTGCTCACCTTGACCTCGCCGGCCCCGCCCTCGACCTTCACGCCGGCCTTCCCGGAGATCGTGACGTCCTTGCCCTGCAGCTTCAGGCTTCCGGTGCCGGCGTCGACGGTGACCCCGTTGCGCGCCTCCACGGTCACCGTCCCGTCGCTGTGTACGACGACCCGGGTGTCCTTCTGGTCCAGGTCGAGGGTGACCTTGCCGTCGCCGGTGTGCAGCCGGATGCCCTGCGCGCCGGCCGCGGCCTCGACCATCTCCAGCTTGTGCCCGGTGCGGGACACGAACGCCCGCCGATCCACCGCGCCCGAGCTGCTGTCGATCAGCGGCACGTCGCCTGCCGGGGTCTGGTCGACGCCGTTGTGCAGCCCGCCGAGCACGTACGGGCGCTGGAAGCTGCCCTGCTCGAAGGCGACCAGTACCTCGTCGCCGACCTCGGGGACGATCATCGCGCCGCGCGACTTGCCGGCGCCGGCCTGCACCGTTCGCGCCCAGTCGCTGACGAAGTCGTCGGACAGCCACGGAAAGGTGAGCCGCACCCGGCCGAGCTCGTCCGGGTCCTTGTTGTCCGAGACCAACCCGATCACCACGCCGGGGGCGGCCGGACCGCTACGGGCGCCGCCGGCCAGCCCGAGCAGGGTGCGGTCCTGCGCGCCGCTGACCGTGACCCAGGTCAGGTAGCCGGTGTCCGGGTCGAAGACGTGCCGGGTGGCGCTGACGGTGTACTTCCCGTCGAACGGGGCGCCGGCGTTGGTCAGCGTGACAGCGGTGCCCGAGCGGACCGCCGGGTTCCCGCGGATGACGACCTCGAGCTCGGCGAACCCTCCGGCCATCTGCTCGGCGAGCGCCTTGACCGCGTCGTCGACCTCCTCCTGCGCGACGTACGGCGCGTCGGTGGCGACCATCGGCTGGGCCTTGAACTCGCCGGCGAGGCCGTCCGGCGTGGCGCCGATCTCGGCGGTCTCGGTGCGCGCCGGCGCCGAGCCGACGACGGCCCGCTTGGCCTTGGCGTCCCAGCCGCGGACCTGCACGCTGGGCACCTGCTCGGCCGAGGTGACCACGGCCCGCAGCCGCAGTACGTTGCGGCCGAGCTCGAGCACCAGCGGGCTCGTCGTGGCCTTCTCGGTCTCCTTGGGAGCCCCTTTCGCCCGTTTCGGGCGGCGGAAGGCCAGCTTGCCGTCGACCATCACCAGCTCCGCGCCGACGTCGGCGGCCAGCCCGCTGAGGAAGTCCCAGTCGGTCAGGTTGCCCTGCGAGATCTGGCTGTGCACCGCGGTGGTCGCGTCGATGTCGCCCACGTCCAGCTCGGCCGACCTGGCCACCTTGCGGACCACGTCGGACACGGTCATCTCCCGGTACCCGGCCACCCGCCGTCCCCGGGTCAAGCGGTGCGACTTGTCCAGCCCCCGGACGATCGTGAAGGTGCCGACCCCGTCGTACTCCTTCTCCAGGGCGGTCACCTCGCCGGTGAGCATCGGCAGGGGCGTGTCGGTCTCGTTGGTGCTCACGGTCAGCTTGATCGGAGACCCGATCTTGGCGCCGGACTTCTCCAGCACGACGTTCTCGGCGTCCCGGAAGCGCAGCACGAACAGGTCCTGGCAGGGTCCGGCTGTCCTCGACCGAGGCGAGCGCCAGCAGCGACACCACGTCGGCCGGCACCGGGTTGTCGCCGACCGAGATCAGCAGCTGGTTGGTGAAATCCTGGGCCGGCATCCGTCAGATCCCAGGAGGGTGCTGAACAATGCCGCCCGTCGCGAGCGGCGATCCAGGTGGATGCATCGCAAGGCGGAGGAGCGGGCCGATACCTGGTCGTATCGGCCCCGACGACAACGCAGCGAGGCGCCCGCCTGGGCGACGCGCAGCAGGGCATGCATTGTTCAGCGCCCTCCAGGTCCTCGGCGGCCGGGATGAGCAAGGTCACCCCGGGCCGCAGCCGCATCGGGTCGTCGATGCGGTTGTGCTCGGCGAGCACCCGCCACATGTTCGGGTCGCCGTACTCGCTGTAGGCGATGGCGGTCAACGTGTCACCGGCGATCAGGGTGTGCGTGGCGTGCGCCGAGGTGGCCCCCGAGGTGGGGTTCTGCTTGCCGGGCTCCTTGGCCATCTCCTCGAGGTTGACGGTCGCGGTGGCCCGGATCGGACGCCCACTCGGGGTGAACAGCGTGTACTTGACCGACACCGAGGCGATGTAGCCGAAGAACATGTCCTTGAGCTCGCCCCACTCGAACTGGACCCACGGCGGGGACTCCTTCTTCTTCTTCGTGCTGTCCGGGTGCGGCACGCAGCAGGAGAACAGCGTCTTGACGGCCTGCGCCACGCTGTCGTCATCGGCGCTGGTGGCGGCCAGGAACATCTCAAGGGACAGCTTGCTCGGCTCGGCTCCCTTGAACTCGGGCACGCCGGCGTTCTTGCTCTTCTTGCTGGTGTCGCGGACCCACTTCGCGGCCTTGCTGACCGTCAGCTCCTTGGGGTTGAACTGGAACTCGATCTTGCCGTATTCCGGGCCGGGGTCCAGGCTGCCCTTCGCCATCGGCGGCTTGTGCAACACCAGCCTGGCGTGCACCAGGCTCGGCCGGTCGCCGGCCCCGTTGGCTCCGCCGGTCGGGGCGGCAACGGCTGCGGTCATGGTCGGCCTCCGCTCATACCGTGAAGCCGTGGTGGGCGATCTCGATCGTCTCGGTGGCGACCTTCGGCGAGTCGTGATTGAGCGACGGTCCGGTCCATCGCACCGGGACGACGCCGGTCAGGCTCCACGACGCGACCTCCTCGCCGTGCGCGTTCATCGCCGTGATGACGCCGGTGGGCTCGCTGCTGCCGGCCCAGCGCGCACCTTTGCTGACCCAGTCGGCGAACCACTTGGCGACGCTCGCCGTCGACTTGGTCAGCGGGCGGCTGAGCTTGATGTTCGAGTACTTGATCCTGGTCGGCAGCTGCCAGACGTAGCCGTTGTTGCCGCCCTCCTCGCGCTGCTCGATCACGACCTCGCAGCCGAGCCCCTCGCAGCTGTTCCACTTGCCGAGGCTCAGCTTGTCGAGCTCGCACCTTGAACCAGACCGAGACGGCCGGGCTCTCGGCCGGGGCTTGGCCATTGGCGCTGGTCACGGTTCCCTCCTAGTGCCGCAGGTCGAGGGCGCGGCCGGCGCGCTCCCGGTCCTGCCTGAGCTCGGCCTTGATCCGGCGGACGATCGGGTCGTAGAGCTTGCGCACCAGCGCGTCGATCTCGGTCGGCGAGCTGGACCCGCCGGCCGCGGCCCCTGCCGCCGCGCCGGCCGCTGCCGTCGCCGGTGCCGGCGGGCGCAGCAGCCGGCGCTGACGGTTCCGCTGCCGGCGGCTCAGCAGCCGGGGCGTCGACCCGCTGGACGACGAACCCGTTGGACGCGTCCGGTGCGGGCGCCATCGCCGTCACCGTGACCTGCTCGAACTCGGGCTGGGCCGGTGCCGGTGCCGGCGGGGCGGCGAGCAGGAGTTCCCGGTGGTGGATCACGGTCTCGGTCGGCGGCCTCGCTGCCGGTGGCGCTGGGGTGCCCGCTAGCTGGCGCTGCACGTGCGGCACCGCCCGGCTGGGAGTGGCCGGCTGGCCCTGGCGCGACACCGCAGCCCGTGGTCGGTCGGCGAGTCCGTGGCCGGTCGGAGGTGCACCGCTCCACGGTGCCGCTGGTGGCATGGTGAGTCCGCCGGGAGTCGCTTCCGACCGGTCCGGATGATCGACGGTCGGTTCGATCGCGCGCTCCCACACCAGGCCCACGACCGGCAGCGCAGGCGGGACCGGCGTGCGCTGCAGGACCACGACCGGCGGTGCCGGTGCGGCGGCCCGTTGGGCAGCCATCGGCGCTACCGGCGCCGGGGAGGCGACCGGCGGGGCAGCGACCGGCGGGTGGCCGGCCGCCACCGGGACAGCGGCGGGATTCGGTGCGGGCGGTAGTGGCGGCGGGGCGGTCGGCTCTGGAGATCGGGTGTCGGCGCCCGGCAGTTGGATCATCGGCGGTCGGGCCGCCAGCACCGGCAGCACCGGTACGTCGGTCGACGCCGCCCCGGTCGGGCCGGACGGCGGCCCGCTCGGCGGCGACGGGGGTCGGGGCACCCGGCTGCACCGACCGGGCGGGATGGCCGGGACTCGGCAGCGGAGCGCCCAGGGTCCGCTGCACCTGCGGAGTGGCCGTCGGCGGCGAGCCGACGCCGTCGCGGTCGTCGCGCGGAAGTGGGCCGTCCACCCGGTGCGGCAGCGGTGCACCGAGACCGAGTCGGCGGGGTGCTGCCGGTACGGCCGGCGGGGCGGGTTCCGGCGCGGACGGCTCGATCGAGCGCTGGACGGGCGGCGCCTCGGCGACAGCCGGCTCCGGCGGCTCGGGGTCGACGTCGCCGGAGTCGGGCGCCTCGGGCCCGGGCTCGACGCGCTCGGACGCGTCGATCGTGGAGGCTGCGACCTGCCGCTGGACCGCCGGCAGCGCCAGCCGCAGCGGGGCAGGCTCGGCCCCGCGGGCGCTGGTCAGCGACTCGGCGGACACATGACGGGCCGGCGCTACGCGCACCAACCCGGGCTCCTGCCCGGTGGTCGGGCGGACATCCGGCTGCACCTCCGCCGACGTTGCGGCCAGGCTCACCGGCCGCTGGCCGGCCGGCCCGTGCAACGGCAGCCAGGAGCGCTGAACACCCGGTTCCGGCAGCGGCTCATCTCGCGTCGCCGCGGCCGCCGGCTCCGCCAGCCCTTCGCCACTGCCGGACGGTGCATCGGCCGACACCGCGTGCCCGATGACCGTGCGCATCGAGGGGTTCTGCCAGGAGACCAGGTCGGCCGCGAACCGGGACGGCGCGGTGACCAGGGCAGGCGCCGCCACCGAACGCTGCAGCGGCGGCAGGTCCGACCAGCCCGGGCGGCGGGCCGGCGGCGCGCCGGCCGGCGGCGCCTCGGCAGGCCGCCGGTCCTGGCGGAACAGATTCCACAGTCCCACCGGTCACCGTCCCGCCGTCAGCCGCTGGTTGATCCGCCCGATCTCGTCGACGAAACGTCTCCGGTCGGGGTGTTCGAGGTCGAGGATGTCGTTCAGCGACCAGTGGAAGTGGTAGGCGACGTACGAGACCTCCTCGACCAGCCGCTCGGCCTCGTACGTCACGATTCCCCCGGCCTGGACTCCCCCGTCTCCCCGAGGCGACCACCGGCGAGGTCGATGTCGAAGTCGTGCCGGCAGGACGGGCAGGTGACCGCGGCGCGGGTGTGTCCTTCGGCGTTCACCCGCTGGTAGAGGTCCTGCAGGAAGGCCAGGTCCGAGGCGAACAGATCCTCGACGACACCGGCGTGCACGTCGGTGACCGCGCCGAGGCGCGTGATCACCCTGGCCAGCAGCACGACCGAGAGATACGCCGGGTTCTCCCGGACCCGGTCGTCGCGCAGCGGGACCAGCTCGTCCCGGGCGGTGGCCAGCCGCATCACTCCCGACCGGTGCACGGTCCCCGCCTCGTCGACGTAGCCGCGCGGTAGCACGAACGAGAACTCGGTGCGCAGCCTGACCTGGTCGTCCGGACGGTCGGATCGATCGTCCCGGTCCTCCTCCTGGAGCGCCTTGAGCGCCGCTACGCACCGGCGACTTCCATCTCTTCGTAGGTGACGACGAGCTTCTCGGTGAGCACGCTGGTGTCGCCGGCCTTGAGGGTGCCGATCTCCAGCGACTTCGGCCAGGCGTTCTTCAGGTTGTAGCGCTTGATCGGTTCGCCCTCGTAGTCGTAGACGATGATCGCGCCGCCCTTGCGGACCGCGCCCATCTTCCCGAAGCGGCTGTCCTTCACCCAGTCCTCGAAGCTCTTGTCCTTGGTCAGGCCGCGGGTCAGCGTCACCTCGCCAGCCTTGTAGCGGCCCGGCAGCTTCTTGATCTCGAACTTCCCGTCCGGGCTGTTCTGCTTGAGCTCGATGACGTCCTGCTCCAGCTTCAGCCCGGAGACCTCCTGGATCTGCTTGATCAGAACGCCGTCGATCTCGATGCCGAACGAATGGCCGACCGAGCTGTCGCGATCGGGGAGTGGCATGTCCGTCTACCTTTCTGCGTCTACTCGTTGACCAGGCTGGTGCCGCCGGAGAACTGGGCCAGGCGGAAGATCACGAACTCGGCCGGCTTGACCGGCGCGACCCCGACCTCGCACACGACCTGGCCGGCGTCGATGCCCTCGGCCGGGTTGGTCTCACCGTCGCACTTGACGTAGAACGCCTCGTCTGGGGTGAGCCCGAACAGGGCGCCCTTGCGCCATTCGTTGACCAGGAACGCGCTGATCGTGCGGCGTGATCTTCGCCCACAGCGCGTTGTCGTTGGGCTCGAAGACGACCCACTGGGTTCCGTTGAGGATCGACTCCTCGAGGTAGTTGAACAGCCGCCGCACGTTGAGGTAGCGCCAGGCCGGGTCGGAGGACAGCGTGCGGGCACCCCACACCCGGATGCCGCGTCCGGTGAACGCCCGGATGCAGTTGATCCCGACCGGGTTGAGCAGGTCGTGCTCGGACTTGGTCAACTGCAGTTCGAGGTTCGAGCGCACCACGCACGACCTCGTTCGCCGGCGCCTTGTGTACCCCCCGCGAGTCGTCGTTGCGGGCCCAGACGCCGGCCATGTGGCCGGACGGCGGGACCATCCGAGGTTGGTTGCTGACCGGGTCGAAGACGCTGATCCACGGGTAGTACAGCGAGGCGTACTTCGAGTCGTAGCCGCGCCTGCTCCTGCAGCCACTCCTTGACCTGGGCCGGTCCGAGGCCCGGCGGCGGGTCGAGGATCGCCACCCGATCGCCCATCAGCTCGCAGTGGGTGATCATCGCGGACTGCACGGCCTGCACGACGTCGAGGCCGATGGCCCCGCTCTGGTAGGCGCTCATCAGGTCGGGCACCGCGACCATCGTCACCTCGTCGACCGCCTCGAGGCCGGCGAACGCCGGTACCGTTCGCCGACGTCGCCGACATAGTCGTCGGTGGAGATCCGCGCCGGGGTTGCCGGCGTGGGCGGCGGGGCCGCGAGCGTGGCGCTGCCGACGTCCGGCCTGGTTGCCGGCGAGCCGCTGGTCTCCTCCATGCTGATCAGCTTCGAGCTCTTCACCGCGGTGAGGACGTTCTCCTTGCCCCGCTTGGTGCTGACCCGGTCGTAGGTCTCCTCGACCTTGCCGCCGCGCTTGACGACCAGCTTGAACACGTCGTCGGGCGGAGCGGTCTCACCCTCCGCGGCGGCGGCCGGTTCCACCTCGACGGTGATGTCCTCGCTGCCACTGCCCTCATCGAGGGCGAGCACCCGGTAGCCGCCGATGACCGCCTGCTTGGCGTCCGAGTCCGACCCCTGCCGGCCGTCATCGCTGCCGTTGTTGCCGACCCGCACGATGAAGGCCGCGCCGCCGCCGTTGGCGAAGAACCCGTACACGGCGTGCGCCAGATAGCCGCCCTCGACGAACTCGCCGAAGGTCTTGGTGAACTGACTCCAGTTCGATACCAGGGTGGGCTCGTTGAACGGCCCGTCGGCTGCGAACCCGACGAAGGCCGCGACCGCGGTCCCCACGCCCTCGATCGGGCGAGACCCGGCCTCCACCTCCTCGACGTACACACCTGGTGAGAGATACGTGGGCATAGCGCCTCCTCGACGACGAACCGCCTCGCCTGCGATCTTCGTCCTCGGGCGCCGCCAGCAGTAAGGCCGCGCGGACGTCCTCGGGGGCACACCGCCGTGCACGAACAGGCACCCTCGGAGATTCCGCTCCGACCCGACGCACGCGCGCACCGGTCGGGACCGGCGCCGGCGGACAGTCGGTCCGGCGCCGGCATCGGTCACCGCCCGGTGCGCGCGTGGTTGTTCAGGCCGTTTCGTACTAGTCGGGTGCGGCATCGGAGGCCGGGCCGGCTCGGAGGTCAGCCGGCGGCGGCTTCTTCCTCTTCCGGCTCCTCCTGCCGTTGCACGAACGAGCCCTGCACGGGCTCCTCCTCCATCTCCTCGGCTGCCTCGCGCTGCACGGGAGCGGCGGTGGGTGTGGCCGTCGGCGCCGAGCTGAGCGGCGCAGGTGCGGACATCGCTTGCTCGGCGTTGGCACTCGCGTCGCGCTCGAAGCGGTCCGACGGGTCGCTCACGCTGATCCCACCGGCGGCCGGTGTGCCGTCCACCGCCCCGCTGCGCTGCTGCACCACGTGCGTCAACTCGTGCGCCAGCGTGGTCCGGCCCTCGGTCGAGCCAGGGTCATACGCCGAGCGCTGGAACACCACATGCGAGCCGACCGTGTACGCGTTGGCGTTCACCGAGCGCGCCGAGGCGTCCGCCTCGCCGTCGGAGTGCACCCGCACGTCGGAGAAGTCGTGGCCGAGCCGACCCTCCATGTCCGCCTGCACCTCCGGCGCCAGCGGTTCGCCAGGGGTGGCGATCACGTCGTGCACCGGCGACCGGTCCTCCTCGTCGGAGAGCATCGCCGCCGTACCGCCGTTGCCCACCGCTCGCTGCAGCCCCAGCACGCCGTGCGGGCTCAGCGCGTCCAGCCGACCGGCCAGCGCGGCCTTCACCTGCAACGCGTCCGGCTCTGGCAACCGGGCACTCTTCGGGCGGAGTGATCCACCCTCCACCGTCTCGTGATCATGCGAATGCACGGCTCACCTCACCCGCTCGTCGGGTCATCGCCTCACACCGTGCCACGGCGGCTCCGGCGCCGGTAGACCGAGCGGACCGCCCGTGCGGCCATCTCCCAACGCCCGATCGGGCACCGCGCGCGCTATGTCGTCTTCGGCTGTCCTTCGATCCGCAGGCTCTGCCAGACCGCCTCCAGCACGGCGTCCGGGTCCTCCGTGAACGAGGTGACCTTGATCTCGACCTCACTGGCGCCGACCACGCCGGAGAGATCCTTGTCCTTGATGTCGACCAGACCGGTGAACTGGTCGGCGCCGATGTTCTCGATCTCCTGGCCGTCGATCGTGACCAGGAACCCGACATTGCCGGTGACGCCCGGCAGCAGGCCGACGTTCCCCTTCAGCTGGTCGCCGGCGATGATCTTCTCGGGCAGCTTGAACGTGCCGGTGATGGTGCCGTTCGGACCGCGCTCCGGCACCGTCTCCAGCACCTTGCCGGTGGTGTTGTTCGGCAGCGCGACGGAGTCCCGGACCAGCACCGCGCCCTTCTCGTCGGTCACCTTGCCGGGGAACCTCAGCCGGCCCGCACTGGACTCCCAGGTGGCCTTGTTCGCCAGCGCGCCGAGGTCCACGGCGGTGTTGCGGGCGACGTTGAGCGTGATCTCGTCCGTCTTGCCGACCGGCTGCTCCGCAGACACCACGCTGCCGCTCGGCTTCTCGTTGCTGTGCACCTCGACCTTGGTCGCCTTGATGCCGGCGCCCATCAGCGTCTTCTCGACGTCGGCGGCGGGCTGGCCCTTGAAGGCCTCCAGCTGGGCGGCGTTGATCATTACTTCGGGTCCGGTCGAGACGTACAACACGACCGAGGTGCCCTTGTCATGCTCGGTACCCTCCGCCGGGCTGGACTGGGTCACCAGGCCCTTGGGTACGTCGGCCGACGCGGTCATGACCGGCGCGCCGAGCGTGAACCCCGCGTCGGTCAACAGTTTCTCGGCGTCCGCCTGGAGCCGGCCATTGATCGGGGGCACCTTGGGCTTGCCGACGTCCGGGCCGGTGGAGATTCGCAGCGTGATCGGCTGACTGGTCGGGACCGCCTGGTTCTCCGCGGGTTTCGTCTCGACGGCGACGTCCTTCGGCACGGTCGGGTCGCTCGCGTACTCCATCTTGATCGTCTTATAGCCCTTGGCTTCCAGCGCGGCTCGCGCATCGGACGCGGCCAGGTTGCGCACGACCGGGACGGTGTCCTTGGGCAGCAGCGGGATGACCGCGAGTACAAGCGCCACGATCACCGCAGCGGCCACTGGGATCCACCACGGCAGGAACGGCCGCTGGTTGCGCATCCCGTTCAGCATGATCGGCGGCTGGGTGCCGCCCCCGGTGACCGTCGCGGTGAACGGGTGCCGCTGGGTGCGGCCGAAGAACTTCTGCGGCCCGCCGATCAGCACCGGGAAGTCGGCGGCGCCCGCCGGCTGGAGCATCCCGGACCCGCCGGGTGGCTCGAAGGTGAGCTCACCGTCCTGGTCCTGATAGGCGACCTGGACGTTGGACGGTGTGTTGCCCGCGTTCGAGGCGCTCACCCGATGCTTGCCGGGCTTGCGACCTCGCCGCTTGGTCGGCACCAGCGCGGCGGTGAGCTGCTGGAACGGCGCGATCGTCACCGTGCCGCGCGCCACGTCGACCACGTCGGTGTGGATCACCGATCGGGCCACCATCTCGAGCGGCGCCGGCCCGGCCGGACTCTGCGGCCCGCGCGGCGGCGAGAAGCTCACGATCGCCTGCTGCTCGGACTCGGGGTAGACGGACAGGTTCGGCGGGGTGACCGAGGCGAACGTCCCGGCCGGCCCGCTCGGATACAGCCGGAACTCCTCGACCCGGGTGCCGAGGTTGCGCACGGTGAGGGTCGCGGTCGCCGTGCCGCCCGGCTGAACGCTCAGCTCGGTCGGCTCCATCGTGATCTTGACGCCGCGCTTCTGCTCCGGGCCGGCCGGCGCCATCTGCATGGGCTGCCCGTAGCCCGTCGGTTGGGTGGAGCCCGGTTGGGCATAGCCGGTCGCGGTCTGGCCGTAGCCGGGCGCAGCCGCGTAGCCGGCCGCTGGGGCGTACCCGGGGGCCGGGGCGTAGCCGGGAGTCGGCCCGGCCGGTGGCGGGTAGTTCCCGCCGGGCGGGGGTGGCAGTCCGGCCTGCTGGTGAGCGGCGGACAGGTAGGTGCGGCACAGCGGGTTTCCGCAGAAGTCGGTGGCCACGCTGTTCTGGTATCCGCACTTAGGGCATAGGGCCACGCCATCCCCTTTCGAACCCAGAGCCCTTCCGAACCCAGCGCTCTTCGAACCCAGAGCTCTTTCGAACCTGGAGCCCAGTCTGCGGCGCCGCGACTCCGGGCGTAATGCCGGCCGTGCCGGTGCCCGGGCATCGGCGGCTGCCCGATCAGGCATGCACGGTACCGCCCCGGGTCGATCAGAGGTAGCACTCAACACCGCGGCCGGCCGGAGGGCGGCTAGCCATCTGGGAGCGCCTCGGGGGCGGAGGCGGCGACGGCAGCGCGGAGCTGGGTGAAGTACGGGCCGAACTCGGTCTCCAAGGTCAGCCGCCCGAGCTTGCGGTACTCCTGGTAGACGCCGGCCACCAGGTCGCATCGTGGTGACCTCGCGATCTCCTTCGGCGGCGAGGTACGCCGCGCTCACCACGGCGGACCGAATGTTGCCGCCGGTCAGCTCGAAGGCGCCGGCGCAGAAGGCGAGATCGAGGTCCGCCGCCCGGGGGATCCTCGGCCCGAGACAGCGATCCCACAGCGCTCGACGCAGCGGCTCGTCCGGCATCGGGAAGTCGACGATCAGGTCGAGCCGTCGGGTCAGCGCGTCGTCGAGGTTCGCCCGGAGGTTGGTGGCCAGGATGGCGAGCCCGTCGAAGGACTCCATCCGCTGCAGCAGGTACGCGCTCTCGACGTTGGCGTAGCGGTCGTGGGCGTCGCGCACCTCCGAGCGCTTGCCGAAGATCGCGTCGGCCTCGTCGAAGAGCAGCACGGCGTTCACCCCGGCCGCCTCGCTGAAGATGCGCTCGAGGTTCTTCTCGGTCTCCCCGACGTACTTGTCGATCACGCTGGACAGGTCGACCGCGTACAGGTCGAGCCCGAGGTCGGCGGCGATGACCTCCGCGGACATCGTCTTGCCGGTACCGGAGTCGCCGGCGAAAAGCGCTGTCACGCCTCTGCCGCGCCCCCCACCGGGACGCATCCGCCAGTCCTCGAGCACCCGGGCCCGGTGCCGCGCTCGCACCGCGATCTCCTTGAGGTGGCGGGCCGTGTGCTCGGGCAGCACCAGGTCGCCCCAGCTCACCGTCGGCTCGATGCGCCGGGCGAGCCGAGCCAGGCCGACGGTGTTCTGGGCTCGCGCGCCGTGACCGAGATCGGCAGCGGTGATCGGTCCGTCGCCGCGGGCCGCGGCCTGCAGGCGGGCGTGGCCGGCGGCCTTCGCGACCTGCTCCGGCGAGAGCACGAAGTGAGCTGTTGCCGCGCCCGGATCGACCCCGACTGCCAACTCGCCGTCGAGCACATCGCGCCAGAGCGCCGTGCGCTGCGCGACGGTCGGCGGCGGCGACGTCGAGCACCAGCGGGGCGGCCGCCGACCACGTCGGATCCCACTGCACGGTGCCGACCAGGATCACGGTCGCCCTCGACGCGGCGAGGATGCGCATGACTTCGCGGTCCTCGGCGAGCAGGTCGACCGGACCGGCGACGAGCACGGCGGATGACAACCGGGCCTCGCGCACCGCGGCACCCACCAGGTCCACCGCGTCGGCCCGCCCGGTGAGCCAGCGCAGGTCCACCACGAGGGCGTCGCGGTCGGCGGACCGAGCGGCGGCGGCGGCCAGCGAGCTCCCGCCCGCCCCGGTGCGCTCCCGCAGGTAGATCAGGTCGATACCACCGGCCACGGCTCGCGCGAGGTCGGTGGCGTCGATGCCGACCGGGGGTGGTCGCGGGGCGAGGATCCCGGCGAGCGCGGGGTCGACGCGGTCGTCGCCGAGCAGGTAAGCCGACACGTCCGATCGCCGACCCGGAGCGCCCGGGACAGCAGCGGCCGGTCCTGGTCCTCGACCACCATCAGGCCGCCGGCCACCAGCGGTGCGTCCGGGTCGAACCGGGACCGCGCCGTGGCCGAGGCCTCCGGCGAGCCGGACATCGTCAGGGCCAGCCCCACGGACGCCCGGCGCCGGGTCACGTCGTCGTTCAGGTAGCCGTAGAGCCGCTCGAACCGCGGGTCGATATCGGGTGCGATCGCGACCAGCAGCACGTCGACGTCCAGCGGCAGCAGGTCGAAGCCGCGGGCCAGCCGGCGCAGCCGCAGGTCGGCGCCGGCGGCTTCGGCCCGGTCCGCCCCCTGCTCGATCTCGGCCGCCCGCTGCTGCTCGGCCGGGTCGGGCACGACGGCCGCCGGCGTGCCGTCGGCGAGCAACCGCGCTACCGCGTCCTCGGACACGTACAGGCCGCGGAACGGGTCGTCCGGCTCCGGGTCGACTGCCCGCCGAGCCGCCACCGTCTGGCGCACCCGGGACTCGACCAGGGCCAACCGGGCGAACAGGTGCTGCAGGTTCGGATCGCCCGGACCAGCCTCGTCCGACCCGGTAGGCACCGGCGTTTCCGGCTCGCTCATCGTCGGCGGCGCCGCGGGCGATCCGGTTCCGCCGCTTCGTCGGAGGACTCGGCTGCCACTTCCGCGGTGACGGCCGCCCGAAGGCGGCCCTGCCGGGGCGGGTCGCGGTGGTCCGAGTTGCGGTCGTGCAGGCCGAGGATGAGCGGCTCGTCGACCGGCTTGCCGGCCGGTTGCGCCCGCGCGCCGTCGACCGGCGCGTTGACCACGAGGTCGAGCGACGGCTTGAGCTCGCCACCGAGCGCCGACCAGACGTCGGCGAACGACCGGTCCTCCGGCGGGGGCAGCGCGATCGTGGTGGACACCGGAAGGCCGAGCTCGGCGAGGTGCCCGTTGAGCAGCTCGGCCGGGATCGTCTCGTTCTGCAGGAAGCAGTACAGCAGCGAGGACAGCAGCCGATGCTCGTCCTCGGGACGCTGCGTCCAGGCGGTGATCAGGTAGGTGACCTTGAAGTACCGCGGCGGCGGGTGCCGGCTGACGACGGTGCCTCGTTCGTCGTAGTTGTTGACCAGCCCGCGCTCGCGTCGGCGGAGGTCCTCCCGGATGTCGTACAGGTAGAGGTTCACCGTGGGCGCGTTGCGCCGCGCGGCCCAGTCCTTGGTCGGGGCGTCGAACACCACCTCGACGTCCGAGGACTCCAACGCCTCGGCCCGCACCAGTGCCCGCAACGCCTCGTCGACCTCGTAGAACACCATGCAAGTCTTCCTCGCCGGCGGCGATCGAAGCGGCACTCCGGGGGCAACCGGACGGACCGCAACGACTGCCCTAGCGGACTAGATCAGGCCCTGTTTGAGCGCGTAGGCGACGGCGTGCGACCGGTTTCGCAGCTGCAGCCGGCTGGTCACGTCGTGCAGGGCGTTCTTGACCGTTCGTTCCGAGTAGGACAGCTCGGTGGCGATCTCGGCGGTGTCCATCCCGTCGGCGACCAGGCGCAGGATCTCGATCTCCCGCTTGGACATGCCGGTGAGGCTCATCCCGCGCGGATGCAGCAGCTGCCGCTGCAGCCGTCCGACCTGCGCGAGCAGCCGTCCGAGCAGGTCGGACGGCACGCTGCCCTCACCGCGCGCCACCGCGCACACGACGTGTGAGAGCCGCTCCGGGGTGGCGTCCGAGCGGCGGACCAGGCCGGACACCCCCGCCTCGACGGCCGCTGCCAGCCCGGCGTCGTCGATGTGGGTCACCACCAGCACGCTGCGGCAGCCCCGGCAGTGCAGGCTGCGAAGCACCTGCACCGCCTCGTCGTCCACCAAGTCGGCGACCACGAGCGCGACCCGTGCGCGCTCGTCCTCCGCGTCGTGCACGATCACCTCCGGGCGCGGTCGCAACTGGCTGACCACTCCCGCCTGCGAGACGGGATCGCGGGCTTTGACGCTGATGGCCACCCGCTCCATGACCGCACCCCCTTGCGCACGCCGACCTGCCGGCTCGATTGCCCGGGAAGCCTGCCAGCGGATGCCTATCGCGCACTCAACAACGACTCAACGGGCACGCCCGAGGAGTCCCTCGGCGGCCAGCACCACCTGAGGGTTGTTGAGTCCACCCTGGTATCGCCGCTGCCGGTCCGTCACACTTCTGGGTGGCGAGCGGGGCACGGTTCGCGGCAAGGGGGCTCACGGTGCGCCCGGTACCAATGATCCGGTCGGGGCTGCTGGTGGCGGTCGTGCTCGCTGGCGCGGTCGCCGCCTCGGCGGGTTCGTGCCAGACCACCGCCGGCTCGGCCGGGACACCCGACAGCCAACTCGAGCAGGACACGTACCTGCAGGGCGGGGACAGCGTCCCGGGGCGTTCCCGCCCGGCCACCCCCGGCCCTGGGCAGGAGGCGGCTCCCGGGCCGCTCGGTGTCGTGCCTGGAGACGAGAACCAGCTGGCGCCGGAGGAACCGTTCATCCTGCCGCCGGACCCGCCAAGCGTGCCACCGCAGGAGCGATCGAACCCCGGACGGTGAGCCACCGCCCGCTCCCGACCGCTGAGCGGCGGGCACTAGCCGCGCCGACGCTGGTATCGGTAGCGCCGGTCCGTCACACTGCCTCGGGAGTCACGGGGCGCCGTCCGCGGCAAGGGGGTCACGGTGCGCGCGAAGGTCGGTACACGGTCCAGGCTGGCGGCGGTCGTTGTGGTGGGTGCCGTCGCCGCCTCGGCCGGCTCCTGCCAGACCGCCGCCGGCCGGGCGGTACCGGGCGGCCCGCCGACCGGGCAGGACGCCGTCCAGCAGCCGGCGTCCCAACAGCCCGTGTACCAGCAGGGCGGGGACAGCGGCGACGACGGTCCAGTGATCGGCGGGCAGTCCGAGAACGCCGTGCCACCGCCGCCGCCCAGCTCCCCCGGCTGAGCGCCACAGGGCGCTAGGAGTTGACTGACCTCTCATGTCTGCGGATCTCGGTGTGGACGAGTCGACTCGGGACGAGTCCTCGCAGGACGGCCAGGACCAGCGCCCGATGCGCGGAACGTTCCTGGTCTTCGCGAGCATCACCTCGCAGACCGCGGTGATCACGGGGTTGCTCTACTACATCGGTTGGGTCCGTACCGAGGCGACGTTCGAGTACTACGGCATCGATCCCGGACTGCTCGGATTCGACCCTCCCGACTACATCCTGCGCAGCCTCGGCTCGTCGTTCCCGCCACTGGTTGTCCTGGCGTTGGTTGCGGTCGTGGTCTTCTGGGTGCACCGGCGGTTCACGCCGAGCCAGCCGGCGCCGGGCGCCGCGCCACCGTCGATGTGGCTGATCCGGCTGTGTCAGGTGCTGGCCCTACTGCTCGGCGCGGCCGTCGTCGTCGGGCTGGTCGCGCAAGGTGAGGTCGGCGTGCCGCTCGGCATCGGGCTACCGGTGCTGCTGGTGGCCGCCGTCGCGGCGTTCGGATACGCCGAGCTGATGGACACCAGGAGGCGCAGGCTGCTGTTGCGCGAGCGACATCATCCGCCGCAGCTCAGCCTGCTGGTCGCGGTCCTTCTCGGGCTCGGTGCGCTCGGCCTGTTGTGGGGGCTGGCCCTGTACGCCAACCAGGTGGGCGAGGACCGGGCGAAGGCCTACGTGGCGAGCCTGCCGAGCCAACCGGACATCGCGGTGTACAGCGTGCAGCGGCTGGGCATCTCCGGGCCCGGGGTCGAGCTGGCGACCATCGAGCAGGAAGGCAACAAGTACAAGTTCGTGTACAACGGGCTGCGGATGCTGGCCAGGACCGGGGATCAGTACATGCTGCTGCCGGTCGGCTGGCAGAAGGGCCGGGACGCGGTGTTCTTCATCCGGGCGTCCGAGGACATCCGGATCGACGTGACCGCCCCGCCGAGCCCGATCGGCTAGCTGTACTACTGGAACTGCGACCGCGCGATCACCTCTTCGAGCTGCGCGACCACCGGCAGCCAGCTGGGCGGTAGGTCGAGCGTGTAGTTCCGGACACTCCGCCCGTTCAGGACCAGGGTGTACTCGTAGAGATCGGCACCGCGAGGAGTACCCGACTCGCCGAGCTCCAGCTGCGCTAGGTTCCCGCGCAGCGTCGCGAGTTCGTCTTCGGTGAGCTGTACGTCGCCGCCAGAACCACGACTCCGGGTCACCTGCGCGCGGCCGTCGCCGTACACGGTCACCTCGACCACTTCGCCGGCGATGCCGCCGGCCCGCGTCATCTGTACGAGCACCGCGTTCGGGTCGGCGGTCGGGGGTGGGCCGGAGCCGCCCGCGGACCCACCACCGCCCGAGCCCAGCTGGCCGACCAGGAGCGTCGCCAGCGCGATCACGCCCGCCAGCACTACGACGAACCCGGCGAGGTGCCAGACCCGAAATCGCGGCGTCACGATCCGCATTCCGGGCAGTACCAGCTCGGGGCGGTTCCCGGACGGCTGCACGGTGATCCGGAACGGCACGTTGCGTGGCTTGCCGAGCAAGGCCTGCCGGGCCCGCACCCGGACCTCGGTTCCGGACCGGCCGGGTTGGACCACGAGCTCCGGGGGCAGCTCGACCTGCAGCTCGGCCTCGGCGTCCGAGCCACCGAGCCGGATCTCCTCGGCGACGTTGCCCCGGTTCTCGACGACAAGGGTCTGCCGGGTGACGCCGCCGCCGCGCACGGTCTGTGGGGTGAGCTCGGCGTCGACCGCGTACACCGGCTCCACGGTGACGGTCCCGGTCGCCTCGGCCACCAGTCCGGGAGTCAGCTCGGATGTGGCGTGCACCGCGAACGGGGCGACGCCGGCCGGGGCGGGCGGATACGCCGGCGGGGCGAAGCGCACGGTGGCGGACGCCGGGGTTCCCGGGTACACGCTGACCTCGCGCGGCTCCACGCTGGCCCAACCGGCCATCGGCCCGGTCACGGCGAACGTGAACTGGTCGACCAGATTCCCACCGTTGTGCACCGTGACGGTGGTCGTCACCGCCTCGCCCGGCTTCGTGGTGAGTGCCGTCTGGGCCAACTGAAGCCGCGCCCCGGTGCGCTGCTCCACCGGTCGAGCCGGCGCGTCGGCCGGACGATCCGCCCCGGCCGGCAGATACGCGCGGCACTCCGGGTTGGCGCAGAACTGGGCGTCGGGTTCGTTCGACCGCCCACAGTTCGGGCAGACCATGATCCCCCTAGTCCGGTGTCGTGCTCCCGCGCACGGATGTGACGGGTGACGTCATGGTGGCATTGACCGCGTTGAGTGCAGTGAATGCCACCATGGCGCCACCACATCGGTGCTCAGCGTGGGAGGTGCGGGATGGCGCGTCGGGTGTTGGTCCTCGGCGGGGGCTTCGGCGGCGTTTCGGCGGCCACCCGGCTGCGTGCCCTGTTGCCGGCCGAGGACGAGGTGGCGCTGGTCGACGCGGGGAGCCACTTCATGATGGGCTTCCGCAAGACCGCCGAGGTGGTCGGCCGCGAGCCGATGGACGGCGGTCGTCGCCCGCTCGCCGCGCTCGGCGCACAGGGCATCACTGTCATCGCGGGACAGGTCACCGGCATCGATCCGGCGGCGCGCACCGTCGAGGTGGACGGCCGTCGGCTCGACGCGGACGCCCTGGTGGTCGCCCTCGGCGCGCGGACCGTCCCAGAGGCCGTCCCCGGGCTGGCCGAGCACGGCCTGAACGTGTACGCCGAGGCCGACGTCCCCCGGGCGGCGGCCCGGCTGCGCGCCATCGAAAGCGGCCGGGTGGTGATCGGCATCTTCGGCGCGCCATACAAGTGCGCGCCCGCCCCGTACGAGCTGGCCCTGCTCGCGCAGGAGTCGGTCCGGCGGCGCGGAGCGGACGTGTCGTTCACCGTGTTCACCCCGCAGCCGATGTCCGTGCCGGTGCTCGGTCGTGTCGGGTGCGGCGGGATCGAGGACCGGCTGGCCGCAGCGGGGATCGACTTCCGTCCGGACACCAAGGCGGCGCGCGTCACGGCCAACGAGGTCGTCCTGGCGGCGGGCGGGAGCATCCCGTTCGACGTGCTTTTCGCGGTCCCGCCGCACCGCGTACCGCAGGTCGTGGTGGAGTCCGGGCTGGCCGACCCCGGCGGCTGGGTCAAGGTGGACCAGCACACGATGCTGACCGGTTTCGGCGGGGTGTACGCGGTCGGCGACGTCACCGGGATCCCGATGGCGAACGGGCAGCCGCTGCCGAAGGCCGGCGTGCTGGCTGCCGCGGAGGGCGTGGTCGTCGCGGAGCGGATCGCCGCACGGCTCGGCGGTCGCGAACCGACCGCGACGTTCGACGGCACCGGCTACTGCTTCCTGGAGATCGGCGGCGACCGGGCGATGCTGGTACGCGGCAACTTCCTCGCGGCGCCGGCGCCGGAGGTGGAGCTCACCGAGCCGTCCGCCGACTTCGTCGCGCTGAAGGCCGAGTTCGAGCGCGAGCACCTCGACGCCTGGTTCGGACCCCGCGATGCGGAGTGACATCGCCGTGACAGTGGTCGTGATGGGTGTCTCCGGCGCGGGCAAGAGCCACGTAGCGGCCGCGCTGGCCGCGGCAACGGGATGGCCGTACCTGGAGGGCGACAGCCTGCACTCCGAACGGAACCGGTCCCGGATGAGCGCCGGGCTGCCGCTTACCGACGCCGACCGCGAGCCGTGGCTGGCAGCAGTCGCCGGCTGGATCGGTGAGCGAGAAGCGGCCGGGGAGAGCGGCGTGCTGACGTGCTCCGCACTGAAGCGCAGCTACCGCGACGCGCTGCGCGCCGGCCATCCCTCGGTCTGGTTCGCGCACCTGACGGCGTCCCGAGCGGAACTGGAACGACGGTTGCGGTCCCGCACCGGGCACTTCATGCCGGCGTCGTTGCTGGCCAGCCAGCTCGCCACGCTCGAGCCATTGCGGCCCGACGAGCCAGGCGGCGTCTTCCCCGCGGACGCGGATGCGGAGCACCTGGCAGCCGAGATCCTCCAGCGGCTGGCCGAACGAGAGGAGGGCAGTAGATGACCGAGGAGATCACCTCGACGCTGCGGGTGCGGATCGGCCAGGAGGACGCGCACTACGGCGGCAACCTGGTGGCCGGAGCGCGGATCCTGCAGTTGTTCGGCGACATCATGACCGAGATCGCGGTGATCACCGATGGCGACGAGGGTCTGTTCGTCGGTTACGAGCGCGTCGAGTTCCTCGCCCCGGTGTACGCGGGCGACTTCATCGAGGCGCTCCGGCCGAGTCACCAGGATCGGTGTCACCAGCCGGACTGTCGAGTTCGAAGCGCGGAAGGTTGTGGCGGCGCGCTACGACCTGGGGCCGAGCGCCGCCGATGTGCTCGCCGAGCCGGTGGTCGTGGTCAGGGCGGTGGGAACCACGGTGGTCCCAGCCGGGCGGTCCCGCAGTCAGCCCCCGATCACGGCCGGCTGATCACATCCGGCTGATCTCGAGGTACCGCTTGATGTCCGGGATCGACTGGACGGCGAGCACCGCCACGACGGCGGCTAACGCGAGAACGATGAGACGCATGGACCCTCCTTGGTCGCGGTGCACGGTCCGAAGATCCTGAATACTCCTTCCCGCGGGCGGCGAGGCTCGGCCGTCCGGGTCAAAAGTTGACGGAGTACTACAGTGATCGGCAGGGCCGTGCTGGTCCGAGAAGTCGGGGCACAGAGTCGGGGGCCATCGGCGGTGAGCAGGAACCTCCTCGACCGCATCCCGGCGGTCGTGCGGCGGCAGGGCAGTCCCGCGCACGCCCAGATCGAGCAATGGCTGACGGACTCGATCGCCGAGGGCGAGCTCTCCCCCGGCGACCGGCTGCCGGGCGAACGGGACCTCGCGGCGGCGCTAGGGGTCAGCCGGATGACGCTGCGCCACGCGCTCGCCGGGCTGGAGCGCCGCGGCGTGCTGGTACGCCGGCCGGGACGCACCGGCGGCGCGTTCGTCGCCGAGCCGAAGATCGACTGTGACCTCACCGGGTTGGCCGGCTTCACCGAGCAGATGCGAAGGGCCCACCGTCAGGCGGGGGCGCGGGTGCTTCGTGCGCGCACCGTCGCCGCGACGCCCGGGGTGGCGGCCGCGCTGCGGGTGCCACCCGGAACCGAGGTGCACGAGATCGTCCGGATCCGGTCGGCCAACCAGATCGCGCTGGCCATCGAGCAGTCGTTCTTCCCCGCCGAGCACTTCCCCGACCTGCTGGAGCACTCGCTGACCGGCTCGCTCTACGGCCTGCTGGAGCTGCACTACCTGCACCACCCGCACACCGCGGCGGAGTACCTGGAACCGGTCACCGCCGGCGCGGAGGACGCCGCCGCACTGGAGATCGCGCCGGGCACCGCGCTGATGCGGGTCGAGCGCACCGCAAGCTCGATCGCCGGGCTACCGGTGGAGTACGCGCGCGACCTGTACCGGGCGGACCGGGTCCGGCTGATGATCCGCACCGAGGTCTCCACCGACGCCGCGACGTCCTTGCAGGTCGTGCTGCAACCCTGAGCCACGGCACACATCCCGGCACCGGTGCACACAGGTCAGGACATGTGTGCCGGCGTCGCGCGCGATGTGCGGAGGGTGGCGCTGACCGATGCGCGGCCCGGCCGAACGCGGCACGGTGCTCAGCCGTCGGCGCGGATCCGGGTGCCCTTCGGGTCGAACACCGGGTCGGCGACCACGACGGCAGGAACTCGGCGGCCGAAGATCTCCACGGACACCGTGCTGCCCACCCCGATCTCGGGCGTCGGCAGGTAGCCGTAGGCGATCGAGCTGCCCAGGGTGTACCCGAAGCCACCCGACCGCACGTAGCCGACGACTTCGGTCCCGAGCCTGATCGGTTCGTTGCCGAGCGCGACCTGCCCCGGGTCGTCCAGGGTCAGCGCGCGAAGCCGCCGGCGCACCCCCAGCTCACGCTGGGCGGCCAGCGCGTCGCGTCCCAGGAAGCCGCCGGGCTTGTCGAGCTTGACGCAGAATCCCAGGCCGGCCTCGTAGGGCGTCGTCTCGGCGCCGATGTCCGCGCCCCACACCCGGTAGCCCTTCTCCAGCCGCAGGCTGTCGATCGCCCGGTAGCCGCCCGCGACCAGTCCGTGCGGCCGTCCCGCCTCCCACAGCGTGCGCCACAGCGCCGTGCCGTACTCCGCCGAGCAGTACAGCTCCCAGCCGAGCTCGCCCGACGAAGGTCACCCGCAACGCTCGCACCGGGACGTCCCCGACCGTGATCTCGCGGCTGGACATGAACGGGAACTCGGCGTTGGACAGCCCGGCGGAGGTGAGCTCGCGCAGCACGTCGCGGGCCGTCGGGCCCCACAGCGCGAAGCAGGCGAGCTGCCCGGTGACGTCGGTGATCCGCACGTCGACGCCGCGGAGGCCGGCCTGCCGGCGCAGCCAGCCGAGGTCGCGGCTGCCGAACGCGGTCCCGGTGACGATCCGGAACGCGTGCTCGTCCAGCTGGGTCACGGTGAAGTCCGACTCGATACCGCCTCGTCGGTTCAGCGCCTGGGTGTAGGTCACCGACCCCGGTCCGCGGGCGACCACGTTGTCGCAGATCGAGTCCAGGAAGCGTGGCCGCGTCCTGGCCGGCTCACCTCGATCTTGGCGAACGACGTCTCGTCGAACAGCCCGGCGCCGCCCCGGGTGCCGAGGTGCTCGGCGCCGATCGCCGGTGACCAGTTCCGCCCGGCCCAACCGTCCGGTCGCAGCCGCTCGTCACCGCGCCCCGCGTTGCTCGCGTAGTAGTTGACCCGCTCCCAGCCGGCCTTCTCGCCGAAGACCGCGCCGTGCTCGGCGTGCCACGAGTAGACCGGCGAGGTCCGCAGCGGCCGTCCCGCTTGGCGCTCGTGCTGCGGGTAGCGGATGTCGTAGTAGGTCTCGTAGTTCTCGACGGTCCGCTGGAGGGTGTAGGAGGGCGAGCGGTACTGCGCCCCGAACCGCCGGACGTCCATATGCCAGACGTCCAGCTCCGGCTCGCCGCCGACGATCCACTCGGCCATCACCTTGCCGATGCCGCCGGCGCCGGCCACGCCGTGCGCGCACAGCCCGGCGGCCACGAAGTAGCCGCCGACCTCGGTCTCGCCGAGGCAGAACTCGTTGTCCGGGGTGAACGCCTCCGGCCCGTTGATCATCTTGCGGACCCCGACGTCGGCCAGCACGGGCACCCGGACCTGGGCGTTCTCCAGTATCTCGGCGAATCGGTCCCAGTCCTCGGGCAACAGCCTGCCGTTGAAGTCGGCGGGCACCGCGTCGGGGCAGCGTGGGGTCGAGGTCCACGGTGCCGAGCGGCGCTCGTAGCCGCCCACCACCAGGCCGTCCACCTCCGGCCGGTAGTAGACCAGCAGGTCCGGGTCGCGCAGCGTGGGCAGCCCCGTCGACGGCGCCGTCGACGGGGGCACGTCGGCCGACTCCGAGCCGCGGTCGAGGAAGCCCTCGGTGACCAGGTACTGGTGCGACATCGGCACCACCGGGATGCGCACGCCCACCATCCGGCCGAGCTCGGCGGCGAACATGCCGCCGCAGTTGACCACGACCTCGCACTGGACGTTGCCGCGGTCGGTGCGCACCCCGCTCACCCGGCCCCGCGCGGTGTCCACGCCCAGCACCCGGGTGTGCGGGTCGATCGTGGCACCGCCCGCCCTGGCCAGCGCGGCGAGCGCGTAGCACAGCTGAGCCGGATCGACGTACCCGTCGGTCGGCAGGTAGGCGGCGCCGTGCACGCCGTCCGGGTCGAGCAGCGGGAACATCTCCCGCGCCGCGCGCGTCGAGACCTCCTCCAGCGACAGCCCGAACGCCCTGGCCCAGCCGATCTGGCGGCGGATCTCCTGCAGCCGCTCGGCAGAGGACGCCAACCGCAGCCCACCGCACTCCACCCAGCTCGGCGCGTGCTCGGTCCGTTGCAGTCGGCGATACAGCTCGACCGAGTACATGTTCATCCTGGTCAGCGTGGGGTCGGCGCGGAGTTGGCCGACCAGACCGGCGGAGTGGAACGTCGAGCCGCTGGTCAGCTCGCCCCGGTCCACCACGAGCACGTCGCGTTCGCCCAGCTCGGTGAGGTGGTAGGCGACGCTCGCCCCGGCGACGCCCCCGCCGATCACGACCACCCGCGCCGACCCCGGGAGTGACCGTTCCGCCGCCACGGCAGCCAAGCCTAGCCAGCCGAACCCGGTAACGGTCTAGACCTATCGTGACGCCACCGCCGAGCACCCCGAACGAACGGCACTCTCGTGCAATAGGGCCGTACAACAGCGCCGTTGATCAGAGGACATCACCGCTCCACGGGTTCCCGTGATCACCGGCCGGACGCTACGAACGGCACTTTCGTGCGATAGGGCCGTACAACGGCGCCGTTGATCACCCGTCACTCCGCTCGGCGGGCGCCGGCGACGGCGCACGGGCCGACGACCGCAGCCACTCCGCGGTGGTCGGACAGTGGGATGTCGAACTGCTTCGACCCGTCACCACACCAGCCGCCACCGACCAGGACGTGGTCGATGCGCAGCAGCAGCGGTGCCCACAACAGCGAGGTCGGGCCGGTCCAGCCGTCCCGCATCGCGTCGGCCAGGCCGCCACGGTCCCGCAGGACGCGGTAGTCGCTGCTCCGGTCCGGAGCGTTCAGGTCCCCGATCACCACCACCGGCAGGGTCTCCGCCCTGGCCCGCGACGCCACCAGCGAGATCAGCCGGCGGTGCTCGCCGATCGTGGCCTGGAAGGCGCCCCCGCTGCGGCGGAACCACGGTCTGGGCACGTGCAGGGCGTACAGCACGAACGAGCCGCCGGGGCCGGCGACCTCGACCCGCAGCCCCGGCAGGTCATCGCTCGGTCGGTCCAGGACGCGGAAGGCGAACCTGCTGTAGATCGCCACCTTGGAGTCGTCGGTCTCCAGCTGGCCGTACAGGTAGCGCGGCGCCAGCGCGTCGTGCAGCGGCTCCTCCAGCTCGGACACGACCAGTACGTCGGCGTCGAGCCCCAGCAACGCGTCCGCGGCCTCCGCGTCACCGGGCCCGATGTTCGCGCCGGCTACCGTGATCGAGCCGTCCGGAGTCACCGGGCCGGAATCCGCCGGCGTCCAGGGCCCGACGATGGCCACAGTGCCCAGTAATGCCGCGGAGACGGCCACGATCAGGGCGGGCCGCCACCAGATCGAGGCACCCGCCGCGAAGCAGACCAACCCGAGCACGACCGGCACGAACAGGATGGCGACGACGTCGCCGACCGCGCCGAGCCAGTCCCGCCAGATGAACCAGGTCCAGATTGACACCGCGAAGATCGCCGCCCACAGGACGCGGCGCGGCGGCGACCCGGGCACGTCGGCAGCCTCGCACAACGTCGCCGAGATCCGTGTGAGTCACACGGCTTACCATCACGGCCCGGACGGCCCTTGAGGAGAAGGCACGTGCAGGTCGACCCGGCCGAGCTCGGCGCTGAGGATCTTGCCGCGCTGCTCGACCGCATGCCGTGCACGGCCGGCCGGCCGCGCACTGTCGAGGACCTTCCGGGCGGGCTGACGAACCGGAACCTGAAGGTCACCACACCGGCCGGCTGCGTCGTCGTGCGGCTGTCCAAGACCTCGGCCGACCTGTTGCAGATCGACCGGGACAACGAGCACGCGAACAGCGTGGCGGCGGCCGCGGCGGGGGTTGGCGCCCCGGTGCTGGGCTACCTGCCGGGCGAGGGCGTCCTGGTCGTCGGGTTCCTGCCCGGGCGGACCCTGACCGACCCGGACCTCGCGGACGTCGGCCTGCTGCACCGGATCGCGGCGGCGTGCCGCACCCTGCACGCCGGCCCGCGGTTCCGGGGCGACTTCGACATGTTCGTCACCCAGCGCCGCTACCTCGAGATCGTTCGCAGCCACGGCTTCCGGCTGCCGCCGCGCTACCGGGAGTTCGCCCCGGCGGTCGAGCGCATCCGCGCAGCGCTCGCGGTGCGCGCGGAGCCGACCGTGCCGTGCAACAACGACCTGCTCGCCGAGAACTTCATCGACGACGGCGAGCGCCTCCGGATCATCGACTACGAGTACTCCGGCAACAACGACGCCTGCTTCGAGCTGGGCAACGTCTGGAGCGAGGCCAGCCTCCCGCCGGAGTACCTCGACGAGCTGGTCACCGCGTACTACGGGCGGCGGCTGCGGAACAAGATCGCTCGCGCCCGCCTGCTCGGCCTGATGTCGAAGTACGGCTGGACGCTGTGGGCCTCGATCCAGGACGGCGGCAGCACCCTCGACTTCGACTTCTGGGACTGGGGCATGGAGAAGTACACCCGCGCGGTCGCCGAGTTCGACGGTCCGGACTTCGAGCGGCTGCTGCACGAGGTGCAACGGCCGGACTAACGGCCTTCTCAGCCATCCCGTCCGGCGCAAACTGAAGGTCTAGACCGTTGCCTGGCCTGGGCGTTAGCATCCGCTTTTCGTACCCGCGCTCCGGGTTGAGGCCCTCGGGCAGGAGGCCGGTCATGAGCACGAGCACCCCCCAGCAGCACGAGAGCGACAGCGACGACGCCCGGACCTTGCACAAGCTGGGCTACGCCCAGGTGCTGTTCCGCGAGATGGGCGGGTTCTCCAACTTCGCGATCTCGTTCACGATCATCTCGATCCTGGCCGGCTGCCTGACCTCGTACTACATCGCGTTCAACAACGGCGGGCCGGTCGCGATCACCTGGGGCTGGCTGCTGGTCGGGGCGTTCTGCGTGCTGGTGGCGATGGCTCTCGGTGAGATCGCCTCGTCGATGCCGACGGCCGGGGCGTTGTACTACTGGGCCTCCAAGCTCGGCGGCCCGGCCTGGGGCTGGTTCACCGGGTGGTTCAACCTGATCGGCCAGATCGCGGTCACCGCGGCGATCGACTACGGCGCGGCCATCTTCACCACAGCCCTGCTCAACGTCTGGTTCCCCGAGCTCGGCACCGGACCGGTAACGATCTTCGTCGTGTACACGGCCATCGTCGCGCTGCACCTGCTGATGAACCTGGCCGGGGTCAACGTGCTCGCCAAGCTGAACAGCTTCTCCGCGTGGTGGCACATGGTCGGCGTGCTGATCATCGTCGGGGTGCTGACCTTCGTGCCGGCCCAGCACCAGTCGGTCGGCTACGTGTTCGCCGAGACGATCAACAACTCCGGCTTCACGAACGAACTCGGCCCGTTCACGTTCATATTCGTGTTCGGCATCGGGCTGCTGATGGCGCAGTACACGATCACCGGATACGACGCCTCGGCGCACATGAGCGAGGAGACCCAGCACGCCTCCCGGGCTGCCGCCTGGGGCATGGTGATGGCGGTCGTGGTCTCGGTGATCTTCGGGTTCATCCTGCTGGTCGCGGTGACCTTCGCGGTACCGTTCGGGGCCGACGGGGTGACACCGGACAACGAGGGAGTCCTCGGCGCGGTCGGCAACGCGGTGGCATACATCTGGATCACCTCGCTTGGCGACACCTGGGCGGCGTTCCTGCTGTTCATCGCCGTGGTGGCGCAGCTGTTCTGCGGCGCGGCCTCGGTCACCTCGGCCTCGCGGATGTTGTTCGCGTTCTCCCGGGACGGCGCGGTGCCCGGCTGGCGGATCTGGCGCCGGGTGAACAAGCGCCGGGTGCCGGTGTACGCCGTCGCCGTGATCTGCGTGCTGGCCTGGGCGCTGATGATCCCGACGCTGGCCAACGCGTTCATCGGCTACCTGGTCGGCACATCGATCGCGGTGATCGGGCTGTACATCGCCTTCGCCATCCCGATCTTCCTGCGGCTGCGCCATGGCGAGCGTTTCGAGAAGGGCTCCTGGAGCCTCGGCGGGCACTACCGCTGGATCGGCGTGCTGTCGCTGATCTGGATCATCGTCATCTCCGCTGCTGTTCCTGGCGCCGGTATCGCCGAAGGGCGTCCCGGGCAACCCGGAGTTCAGCTGGGAGGTCGTCAACTACGCCCCGATCACCGTCGGCGGCGCCTTGATCCTGTTCGGCGGCTGGTACCTGATCTCCGCGCACAAGTGGTTCAAGGGACCGGTCCGCGAGGCGTGAGACCGAGCAGGGGCTGGAGTCGATCGAGAAGTCGCTCGACTAGCTAGGCTCACTAGGCTGGCGTCATGCCCGAGCTGCCCGGACTGCTGACCGTCGAGCAGCTGCGCACCCAGGTCGACGACGGCCAGATCGACACCGTGCTGGTCGCACTGACCGACATGCAGGGCCGGCTGCAGGGCAAGCGGTGCGCGGCACGGTACTTCCTCGACGAGGTCGTGCCGCACGCCGCCGAGGCGTGCAACTACCTGCTCGCCGTGGACGTCGAGATGAACACCGTCGACGGGTACGCGATGTCGTCCTGGGACACCGGCTACGGCGACTTCGTGCTCAAGCCGGACTTCCGCACGCTGCGCTGGCGTGCCGTGGCACGAGGGCACCGCGCTGGTGCTCTGCGACCTCGCAGTGGGCGGACGGCAAGCCGGTCGCGGCCTCGCCGCGCCAGATCCTGCGCCGCCAGCTGGACCGGCTGACCGAGCGCGGCCTGGCCGCGTTCGTCGGCACCGAGCTCGAGCTGATCATCTTCAAGACGTCCTACGAGGACGCCTGGCGCTCCGGCGTACCGGGAGCTGCAGCCGGCCAACCAGTACAACGTGGACTACTCGATGATCGGCACCGGCCGCATCGAGCCGCTGCTGCGCCGGATCCGCAACGAGATGGCCGGCGCCGGGATGTACGTCGAGTCGGCGAAGGGCGAGTGCAACCTCGGCCAGCACGAGATCGCGTTCCGCTACGCCGACGCGCTCACCACCTGCGACAACCACAGCATCTACAAGACCGGCGCGAAGGAGATCGCCGACCAGGAGGGCATGAGCCTGACGTTCATGGCCAAGTACGACCAGCGCGAGGGCAACTCCTGCCACATCCACATCTCGCTGCGCTCGGCCGACGGCGAGCCGGTGCTGGCCGGCGACGGGCCAGCACGGGTTCTCGCCGCTGATGGAGCACTTCCTCGCCGGTCAGCTGGCCAACATGCGCGAGCTGACCTACCTGTTCGCGCCGAACGTCAACTCCTACAAGCGCTACGTGCCGGGCAGCTTCGCCCCGACCGCGATCGCCTGGGGGATGCGACAACCGGACCTGCGCGCTGCGGGTGGTCGGCCACGGCGAGTCGCTGCGGGTGGAGAACCGGGTGCCCGGCGGCGACGTCAACCCCTACCTCGCGGTGGCCGCGCTGATCGCCGCCGGGCTGGACGGCATCGATCGGCAGCTGCCGCTCGAGCCCGCGTTCACCGGCAACGCCTACGACTCCGACCAGCCGCACGTGCCGGCGCACCTGCGCGACGCGGCGCAGTGTTCGCCGAGAGCAAGCTTGCGGCAGGCCGCGTTCGGCGCGGACGTCGTCGAGCACTACCTGAACGCCGCGCGGGTCGAGCTGGCCGCCTTCGACGCCGCCGTCACCGACTGGGAGAGGTTCCGTGGCTTCGAACGGCTCTGATGTGACCGGTCGCCGAGGTGTCGGCGGGCCGGCCGGTGATCGGCCTGACCACCTACCTGGAGACGGCGCACCTGCCTGGTCTGGGAAGCCGAGTTCGCCCTGCTGCACGATGACCTACGTCGACATGGTCGTCGCAGGCCGGCGGAGTGCCGGTACTGCTCCCGCCGGTGCCGGACGGCGGCGACCGAGCCGGTCGACGGGCTGGACGCGCTGGTGCTCACCGGCGGCCCGACATCGACCCGGCGCCGCTACGGCGCGCAGCGGCACGAGCTGACCGGAGCCGGCCGTTCCGGGACGACGGCCGAGGTCGGGCTGCTGCACGCCGCGCTCGACGCGGGACATCCCGCTGCTCGGCGTCTGCCGCGGCGCCCAGCTGATGAACGTCGCGCTCGGCGGCACGCTGACCCAGCACCTGCCCGACGCGCTCGGCCACACGCCGGCACGCGCCGTCGCCCGGGGTGTTCGGCCGAACCGGATCCGGCTGGCCGACGGGCAGCCGGCTGGCGGGGATCGTCGGCACCGAACGTCGAGGTGCGCTGCCACCACCACCAGGCCCTGGACCGGGTGGCGGACGAGCTGACCGTCGTCGGCTGGTCGGAGGACGAGACGATCGAGGCGGTCGAGATCCCCGAGCGGCGGTTCGCCATCGGCGTGCAGTGGCACCCGGAGCAGGACGCCACCGACAAGCGCCTGTTCGCGCGCGTCTCGATGGCGAGGGCCGCCGCCGGACGCGGTAGCAGCGCCGATGAGCACGTACGGCTGCGGTCGACGTCGTCAACCCGGCCACGGGCGGGTGGTCCGGGACGTGCCGGTCCTCGACGTCGAGCAGACCGACGCCGCGATCGAGCGGCCGGTCGCGGCCGGGCCGGCCTGGCGCGCGGTGGCCCCGGCCGACCGGGGCCGGCTGCTGCGCCGGTTCGCCGAGGCCGTGGACGGCGACCGGGAGCACCTCGCGCAACTGGAGGTCGCCAACTCCGGGCACCCGATCGGCACCGCGCGCTGGGAGGCCGGCAACGTCCGCGACGTGCTCGACTACTACGCGGCCGCTCCCGAGCGGCTGTTCGGACGCCAGATCCCGGTGGCCGGCGGGGTCGACATCACGTTCGCCGAGCCGATCGGCGTGGTCGGCGTGATCGCGCCGTGGAACTTCCCGATGCCGATCGCGTCGTGGGGCTTCGCCCCGGCGCTGGCCGCCGGCAACACGGTCGTGCTCAAGCCCGCGTCGCTGACCCCGTTGACCGCGTTGCGGCTGGCCGAGCTGGCGGTGCAGGCCGGCATCCCGCCGGACGTGTTCCAGGTCCTGCCCGGTGAGGGTCGCGTGGTCGGCGCAGCGGCTGATCGACCACCCGGCGGTCGCGCAAGATCGTGTTCACCGGATCCACCGAGGTCGGCCGCCGGGTGATGGCCGGCTGCGCGGCCCAGGTCAAGCGGGTCACGCTGGAGCTCGGCGGCAAGAGCGCCAACGTCGTCTTCGCCGACGCCGACCTGGAGCGGGCGGCGGCCACCGCGCCGTACGCCGTCGTTCGACAACGCCGGTCAGGACTGCTGCGCGCGGTCCCGGGTCCTGGTGCAGCGCGACGTCTACGACCGAGTTCATGTCGTCTGTTGGCGGACGCGGTGCGCGGGGTGCGGGTCGGCGACCCGGCCTCGGAGCAGACCGAGATGGGGCCGCTGATCTCGGCCGCGCAGCGGGACCGGGTGGCGTCCTATGTCGACGGTCGGCCGGTGGTCGTTCCACGGGTACCTGCCCGGACGGCGCCGGGTTCTGGTTCGCGCCAACGGTGCTGGCCCCGGTCGACGCCGAGGACCGGGTGTGGCGCGAGGAGGTCTTCGGTCCGGTGCTGGCCGTCGCGCCGTTCGACGACGAGCAGGACGCGATCCGGATGGCCAACGACAGCGACTACGGGCTCGTCCGGCTCGATCTGGACCCGCGACGTCGGCCGGGCGTTCCGGGTGGCGCGGGGCATGCAGACCGGCAACATCTCGGTGAACTCGCACTCCTCGGTGCGCTACAGCACCCCGTTCGGCGGGTTCAAGCAGTCCGGCCTCGGCCGCGAGCTCGGTCCGGACGCGCTCGCCGCGTTCACCGAGACCAAGAACGTGTTCGTCGCGACGGAGGAGTGACATGAGGCGCCGGCTGGCGGGCCGGGTGGCGGTGGTCACCGGCGGCGGCAGCGGGATCGGGCTGGCCACGCGTGCGGCGACTGGCCGCCGACGGCGCGTCGGTCGTCGTCGCGGACATCGACCCGACAGCCGGGCAAGGCCGCGGCCGACGAGGTCGGCGGGCTGTTCGTGCCCACCGACGTGAGCGTCCGCGTCCGACGTCGAGGCGCTGTTCGCGGCCGCGCACGACCGGTACGGCTCGGTGGACGTGGCCTTCAACAACGCCGGCATCTCGCCGCCGGAGGACGACTCGATCCTGGCCACCGAGCCGGACGCGTGGCACCGGGTGCAGCAGGTGAACCTCACCTCGGTCTACCTGTGCTGCAAGGCGGTCATCCCGTACATGCAGCGCCAGGGCCGCGGGTCGATCATCAACACCGCCTCGTTCGTCGCGGTGCTCGGCTCGGCCACCTCGCAGATCGCCTACACCGCGTCCAAGGGCGGCGTGCTGGCGATGTCCCGGGAGCTCGGCGTGCAGTTCGCCCGCGAGGGCATCCGGGTCAACGCGCTCTGCCCCGGCCCGGTGAACACCCCGCTGCTGCGCGAGCTGTTCGCCGCGGACCCCGAGCGCGCGCAGCGCCGGCTGGTGCACGTCCCGATGGGCCGGTTCGCCGAGCCGGCGGAGATCGCGGCCGCGGTGGCGTTCCTGGCCAGCGACGACGCGTCGTTCATCACGGCCTCGGCGTTCCTGGTCGACGGTGGAATCGCGGGAGCGTACGTAACACCGTTATAGGATGCGGCACATGCTACCGACTCGTGTGCTCCCGATCGTCTCCCTGCTGTCGCTGGTCACCGTCGAGTACGGCGGGTACGCGCTGTTGAGCCTGCTCACCGCCGACGGGCTGCGCGAGTTCCAGGAGCAGTTCTTCCGGGCGGCCACGCGCACGCCGGGGTGCTGCTGGTGCTGTCCCTGGTGTACTTCCTCTACCTGGACCGCACCGGGTTCTCCGCCGGCGGGCAGTGGCTGGCCGGCCTGAGGCTGCTGGTCGGGATCCTCGTGCAGTCCGGCGGTTTCTTCCTGCACATGCTCACCGGGCAGCCGCAGCAGGGCTCCGCCGGGACGCTGGTGACCAGCCTGGGTGCGCTGCTGATCGCCGTCGCGCTGGTCGCGCTCGCGATCGGGCTGATCAGGGCCCGCTCCGGTCAGGGCGCTGCCAGCACCGCGTCGACCGTGTAGCTGGTGTAGTCGACCCGCAGCTCGCCCGCGGCCAGTGCGGTCCGCACGCCACCGACCGCGCGCTGCGGGTCGGGCATCCAGAAGGTGTCCTCGGCGCGCACCAGCAGACGGTCCAGGAAGCCGCATCGCCGCCCGCCAGGACGCGGTGTACCGCTCCCGGCGGCGGTCGTCACCGCGCGCGGAGGCCAGCCGCGCCGCGGTGCCGATGGCGTCGGCGACGAGCGCGTTCGCGAACGTCGGCGCGACCGGGACCGTGGTCGATGAGAAAGCTGCCGTCGACGCGCAGCTGCCGGCCGCACATCCAGTCCGCCAGCTCGAACACGAACTCGGCGCCGTCGTCTGGCAGCTCCGCCCAGGCCTTCGCCTGCCAGCACGGCCAGGCCCCACGGGTGGACCAGCTCGAACCGCCGCCGGTACCAACCCAGCAGCGCCGGCAGATCCAACGCGACGTCGTGGCCGGTCGCCGCCCGGTAGCGGGCCAGCGCGAGCAGCACCACGCCGGGCAGCACGTCCTGGTCCGAGCGCACCGGTGGCACCTGAGGCGGTCGGATGCAGCCGTCCGGCCGGACCCAACCCGCGACGGCGTCGGCCAGCGCATCCGTCCGACCGGTGCGCAGCGTGGGCCGCGCGGCGACCGCGTCGAGCAGCCGAGCGTCGGCCAGCGCGCTGCCCGGCCGGTCGGGCAGCGCCACGGCGGGGAACCGGTCCGGGTCGAGGTGTTCCAGCGCGGTGCGGATACCGGCCTCGGCGGCCTCGCCCCAGTCCGTCCGCCCGGTGGCCCGGGCGGCCCGCAGCAGTGCGCCGAGCCCGTGCAGCCCCGCTCCGCCGGACCGGCGGCCTCGACGGTCCCGTGCGCCGGCCAGACGCGGTGCGCCGGCCAGCCGTCGGGGCCGAGCCCGGCCAGCAGGTGTCCGACCAGCAGCTCGACGTCGGCCGACCCGACGCGGCCCGCCGGTCGCCGGTCTACGTAGCCGAAGGCCAGCCGTGCCACCCCGTCGTGTGGCGAGTCGCCGATGCGGCCGCACCAGCTGGCCGACTTGTAGGTCGACCACACCGCGCCGTCGCCGACCCCGGTACGCCTGGCCAGCTCGCTGCCGGTCCGCTCGGCCGTCCAGTGCTGGTGGGACGGCACCGACTCGGCGAACAACCCGCCTCGCGAGCCGTCCCGCACCTCGACCGCGTCCCGACCCCGGCGCAGCTTCAGCCGCAGGCCGGCGATGCCCACCGGGCCCAGCCGCTCGCGGTCGTAGAGCAGCGACACCACGACGGTGGCGTCCGCCACTGGCCGGCCCAGGTCTGCTGCGGCCGCCGTGGTGGCCTTGACCAGCGCGGTGTCCAGCGGCGTCGCACCGGACAGCCCGTGCCCGCCGGAACCGCCCGGGTAGACGGCCACCGCCACCTTGCGCACCGAGGCCGGCACGAGGTCGTCCGGCAGTCGTTCGCCCGGCTGCTGCCCCGCCGGCCAGCACCTCGCGGGCCCGGCGCAGCAATCGCTCCCCCAGCTTCGGTTCGGCGATCCACGACTCGTCGCGGCGCTCGTCCTCGCCGTAGGCCGGCCAGCCGTGCCCCGGCTCGACGTACTTGACCACGTCGTGCCGGAAGACCTGGTGCGGCTCGAAGTCGGTGATCCGAGCGTTGAACGCCCGGGCGTGGTGGTACTGCTCCTGGGTGCTGGTGAACAGCTGGGTGTTGGGCAGCGCGCCGCCGGCCCGGTACGGCCATCGGGTGCTGCGCACCGCGACGCCGTACCGGCCGAAGTCCAGCGCGGCGGCCGGCACCTCCTCGAGCCGGCCAAGGAAGCTGGCCGCGATCTTGGCCCGGTCCAGCTCCGCCCTGTCGAGCGCGGTGGGCATGGCCCGGATGGTGGCCACCGTGGCGAGCACGAGGTCGCGGCACGGGTCCGCGTCGGCGGGATCGAAGTGCCAGAACCCACCGCGGCCCAGCCGGGCGTCGTCGGCGCGTCGAAAGCTGACGTAGGCCCCGCCGACCCCGTCGACCTCGCGGTCGAAGTGCACCGGCGGCAACGGCACCGAGCCGGTGTCCAGCAGGTGTTCGGCGACGTGCCGCGCGACGTGCGCCGGGTGCAGCCCGGCCGGCACCCGATGTGACGACCAGGTGTCCGGTGCGAACCGCAGGTGTCCCGGGACGTAGGCCGGCATCGGCGCCTGCAGGTCGGCGAACACGTCGAACAAGGTTGCGACCCGGTATCCGCGGGCCTCGATCCGTTCCCGACCGCCGCGGGTCGGGAAGTCCACCAGGGCGACCAGCCCGGCCACCTGGTAGCCGTCGGACTCCAGCACCCGGCAGGCGGCGAAGAACGACCGGCCGGTACTGAGCGAGTCGTCGACCACGACCACCGGTCGGGTGCGATCACCCGGTCCCTCGACCCGGCCGCGGCGGCCGTAGCCCTTCGGCCGGTCGCGCACGGTGAGCCCGGTGTAGCGCCCGGCGCCCAGCAGCACACACCCCGCCATCAGGGGCGCGGCGGTGTGCCCGAACCCGGCGATCTGGCTGGTCCCGAGGCTGTCGAGCTCGGCGCAGAGGCCGCCGGCCGCGAGCCGAAGGCCACCTGCGGTCAGGCTGATCTGCCAGCTGTCGAACATCCACAGCGCCGGCTCGCCGCCCCGCCCGACCAGCGGAACCTCGATCCGGGACCGCACCACGGCCATCTCGCTCAGCAGCCGTCGGAGCCGCTCGCGATCGACCGGTGTGAACGTGTCGCCGGCCGTCACCCGAGGTCGGTGACGTCCAGGTCGTCCGGGTCCTGCAACAGCGGCGGTTGGGACGACGACTCGCCGAGAGGCGTGTCGTCGTACGGGTTGTTGAAGCGCCGCGGGCTCCGAAGGGTTCATCTGCCCGAGCACGAGCTCCGCGGGGTCGACCCCGGTCGGCTCGCCCAGTACCAGCTCGGCGGGGTCGGTGCCGGTCGGCTCGCCCAGTACCAGCTCGGCGGGGTCGGTGCCGCTCGGCTCGCCCAGCACCAGCTCGGCGGGGTCGGTGCCGCTCGGCTCGCCCAGCACCAGCTCGGCGGGGTCGGTGCCGCTCGGCTCGCCCAGCACCAGCTCGGCGGGGTCGGTGCCGCTCGGCTCGCCCAGCACCAGCTCGGCGGGGTCGGTGCCGCTCGGCTCACCCAGCACCAGCTCGGCGGGCTCGTTCACGCCGCTCGGGTCCAGCACCAGCTCGGCCGGGTCGATCGGTGGCGGTGGCGGTGGCGGCGGAGGTGGTGGGGGCGGGGGTGGAGGTGGCGGCGGAGCGCTGCTGCCCCCCGTGACGTTGCGGGCGAGCGGATCGTCGAACTCGACGTCCGGCGTGGGGTCTGTCATCGGAACTCCTCTGAGTTTGGCCGGGCACTGCTCGGTTTTCGGGAGCCCGAGGCGACGGATCATGTTAGGTCAGCGGGGGGAGGCTGTCGAGGTGCCCACGCGCTGGCACGGCTCGCCCTGGGGCCGGGTTTGCACTGGTCAGGCGCTCAGGCCGCCGCGGAGGACAGCGCCTGCCAGCCGTCGTCGGTCAGCGCCGCCGGCGCCCGCCCACCGGGCCTGCCGGCCGCGCCGGCGACCAGCCGGGCGCGAACCAGCTGGCGCGCGGAGAGCTGGTCGCAGCAGAACAGGCCGTCGACGAACATGTCGGGCTGTTGGCTGGAGGTCAGCTCGCACCGCCCAGCTGCGACGGCCCGCAGCAGAGCCCGTTGCCTGCCTGTCAGCTCGGTCGTGTTCATCATGGCTTCGCTCCGTAAACGATGTGTCCCTGGCCACTTCTGAGTGGCTGATCAGAACGTTAAGCAGCGACAACGGCGCCGAAATCGGGGAAGCGGCCTACACCTGACGGGGCCCGTTCACCCGGATGCGGTGGGGGGTTGGGGGACCGCCGCGCGGATCGATTGGGGGATGCCCAGGGTGTGGACTGCCCGCCGACCGGGACGCGCCGCGTGATCCCTGCCACGGCTGAACGCGGCGGGTGCGGCCTGCACGGCCGGCGGCAGGCAGGATGGCTTCGTGGAACCACACACCCGCATCGCCGTGGTCGGCGCCGGGCCGTCCGGGCTGTACGCCGTCGCAGCCCTGCTCGACGCCCCGGACCCGGTCAGCGTCGACGTCTTCGACCGGCTCCCGGCGCCGTACGGCCTGGTCCGGTACGGGGTTGCACCCGACCACCCCAAGATGAAGAACGTCATCCGGGTGCTGTGCCGCCCGTTCGAGCGAGACGAGGTGCGCTTCCTCGGCAACGTGCGGATCGGCGTCGACCTCACCCACGAGGAGCTTCGCGAGCACTACCACGCGGTGATCTACGCGACCGGCATGCAGGTGGACCGCGGGCTGGGGATCCCCGGTGAGGACCTGCCGGGCGCGGTCGGCGCGGCGAGCTTCGTGAACTGGTACTCCGGGCACCCGGACACCTCCGCGGTGCGGCACGTGCTGGACTGCACCGACGTGGCGGTGGTCGGCGCCGGGAACGTGGCTCTGGACGTCGCCAGGGTGCTGGCCAAGAGCGGCACCGAGATGGCCGCCACCGACGTCCCCGACGCCGTGCTCGACGAGCTGCACGCCAGCCGGATCCGGGACGTCCACGTGCTGATCCGGCGCGCTCCGCAGCACGTGAAGTTCACCCCGGCCGAGCTGCGCGACGTCGGCGAGCTGGACAACGCCGACCTGCTGCTGCACGACCACGGGTTCGACTCGGGCGTCCAGCCGCCGGAGCCGGCGGACAAGCGGGCCCGTCAGGTACAGGAGCTGCTCCGTGGCTACGCCGCGAACACGGCGACCGGCAAGCCACGCCGGATCCACTTCCGGTTCCTGCGCAGCCCGGTAGAGATCCTCGGCGATGACCGGGTGCGGGCGGTCGTGCTGGCCCGGAACACCCTCGACGCCGATGGCCGGGTGGAGCAGACCGAGGACCGGGAGATGATCGAGGCCGGCCTGGTGGTCAGCGCGGTCGGCTACCGCTCACCGCAGCTGCCCGGGCTCCCGTTCGACCCCCGGTCCGGTGGGGTGCCCAACGCCGGTGGCCGAGCCGTCGACGAGCACGGCGAGCCGGTGCCAGGCGTCTACGTCACCGGCTGGCTCAAGCGCGGCCCTACCGGCGTGATCGGGACCAACAAGAGCGACGCGGGCGAGACCGCCCGCGCCGTCCTGGAGGACCTGCCCAACCTGCCGGCCCCGGCCCACCCGGACGGCGACGCCGTGCTGAAGCTGCTCGCGGCCCGGGACGTGCGGGTCACGGACTGGGCGGCCTGGCTTCGGCTGGACGCCGAGGAGCAACGCCTTGGGGCGGCTCGCAGCTCCGAGCGAATCAAGATCGCAGAACTGGCGGCGATGCTGGACGCCTGCCACCCGCCGGTGGTCAGCCGGGCCTGACCGGGCTTGACCGGGCCTGACCGGGCCTGATCGGGCCGACCGGGTCGGCGGATCAGCGTGGGACCGGTGGCTGCATCGGATAGCCACGGCCGTCGTAGTCGAAGCCCTCCAGCTCCAGCCGGCTCCGCGACGGGTCCTGCGGGGAGGCGTAGTAGGCCCGGATCTCGCTGATCAACCCGGACTCGCGATCGAAGAGGTACCACTCGTCGCCGCGCAGGATGGTGCCCTGCGCGGTCTTGTAGTGCGTCCACTCGATCACTGCCTGGTCGGACTCCGGCTCGCACACCATGCGGTCGATCGTCCACGCGGACCCGATCGTCGCCACGAACTCGGCCCAGCGCTCGGCGATCAGCCGCGCCCCCCGCCATGCGCCGCCGTACATGCTCGGCGGGAAGTAGTGCACCGCGTCCGGGACGAAGCAGGCCACCATCGCCTCCACGTCGGCCGCGTTGCAGCCGTCGAAGTAGCGGGTGACCAGCTCGCGCATGTGGGCGCGCTTGGCGTCGGGATCGAGCGTCGAGTAGCGCACTTGGCTGACGTTATCTGCCGCGGAAGTGCGCTGGGCGGTGCTCGGCCCGGGCCTTCTGCCCCTCGAGCACGTCGTCGCTGGCCCAGCACGCGTCGTAGAGAGCCGGCAGCTCCGGGTCGTCGGGGTGGTTGAGCGCCCGCTTCGAGTAGGCCAGCGTCAGCGGGGCGAAGTCGGCGATCTGCCTCGCCCAGTCCAGCGCGTCCTGCTTGCCGCCGAGCCGGTCGACGAGCCCACGCTGGTACGCCTCGGCCGCGGACACCTCGACGCAGGCCAGCAGCATCGAGCGAGCCAACCCGCCGGCCAGCACACCCGCCCGTCGGACGGTCTCCGGGTCGACGGCGAGCCCGATCTTCGCGGTCGGCATGCCGAACACCGCCTCCGGTGCGGCGACTCGAAGGTCGCAGGCCAGCGCGAGGTGAGTGCCGGCACCGATCGCCGGGCCGTTCACCGCCGCGATGACCGGCACTGGCGCGTCCACTATCGCGTTGAGCGCGGGGTAGAGCGCCTCTCGCAGCCCCACGTCGTACACCTCGTCGAGGTCCGCGCCAGCGCAGAAGCTCGACCCGGCCCCGGTCAGCACCACCACCCGCGCGTGGTCGGCCAGCGTCATGCCCATCGCCTCACGCAGGCCGTGACAGTGCTCGACGTCCAGCGCGTTGCGCCGCTGCGGCCGGTCGATCTCGATGATCCCCAGTGGGCCGTGCTTGGTGACGTTGATCAACTTGATGCCCTCCTCGGGCCCTCCCCACCCGGCCGCCTCTGCAGCCACCATCCTGTCAGGACGCCGTGCCGGGGGCCGCGGGGCGGGCTCGGTAACGTGTGCCGCTCGCGGACCTGGGAGGCTGCCGATCAAGACCGCCCTCGTCGCGCTTGCTGTGACCTGGCTGCTGACCGGCTGCGTTGCGCCGGTCAACGCGGCACTGGTGCCGGTTGGGGTCGGGGCCCGGCCGACCGAGGTCCCGGCCCAGCTGATGGCCGCGACCGACCCCTGCGTGCGGAAGGCCGCCGCGCTGCCGCTGCGTGCCCGGTTGGCCCAGCGGCTGATGGTCGGGGTCGATCCGGCAGGCCCGGCCGAGGCGGTGCAGGCCGCGCAGGCCGGGGCGGGCGGCATCTTCGTCGGGGGCAACCCGACCGGGCTGCTCGCCGGCGACGCGCTGGGACAGGTGCAGGCCGCCGCGGCGGTGCCGTTGGCGGTCGCGGTGGACGACGAGGGTGGCCGGGTGCAGCGGATCGACGCGCTCGTCGGCCCGCTGCCGAGCGCCCGCCGGATGGCGACCACGCTGAGCCCGGAAGAGGTCCGCCGGCTCGCCGCGGACCGGGGCCGAGCGCTGCGCGCCCGCGGGGTGACGATGGACTTCGCACCGGTGCTTGACATCGGCAACCAACCGGCCGGCGCCGTGATCGGGGACCGGTCCTTCGGCGCGGACCCGGACACCGCTTCCCGGTACGCCGCCGAGTTCGCGGCCGGGCTGCGAGAGGTCGGCGTGCTTCCGGTGCTCAAGCACTTCCCGGGACACGGACGGGCCGACGGCGACTCGCACCGCGGGCTGGTCCGGACCCCGCCGCTGGCCGAGCTGCGTGCCGCGGACCTGCGCCCCTACCAGCAGCTGGTCGACGACGGGCCGGTCGCGGTGATGGTCGGACATCTCGACGTGCCCGGGCTCACCGGGGGCGAGCCGGCGACGATCAGCGCCGCCGCGTACGGGATGCTGCGCACCGAGTACCGGCACCGCGGCCTGGTCGTCACCGACGATCTCGGCGCGATGCGGGCGATCTCGGACCGCTACGACCTGCCGGCCGCCGTGCTCGGCGCACTGCGGGCCGGCGCCGACGTCGCGCTGTGGACCACCCGCGGCCGACTCGCCGAGGTGCTGGACCGGCTGGAGGCCGCGGTCGCCGCCGGCGAGCTCGGCGGACCCGAGCTGGACCGGGCGGTCGGCCGCGTGCTGGCCGCCAAGGGCGCCTGCTGAGCCGAGTTTTCCTTGATCAACGGCCCGTTTGTGCGACCCTATTGCACGAAAGTGCCGTTCGTTCGGAACTACGCGGGCCGCGGCAAGGTGGCCACCGCGTCGCTGTTCAGCCGCCGCGGTGCGGGGTGCTCCACCAGGGCGAGCACCCGGGAGGACATGAACCGCGCCGTGCGCACCGGCGTCCCACCGCGGGTCACCTCGGTGACCTCCACCACCCCACGGCCGTGGCTGGTCTCCACCCGGCGCCCCGCCCGGGTTGCCTCGATCTCGTACCGCTGGCTCGAACCGCCCGCGTCGATGACGATCTCTACTCGATCACCCTTCATTGCCTTGCTCTCCGTTCATATGTGCTATGACCTGCAACAATAGTCGCCGCGCCGACATTCCGCCGCCGCCGTAGGGTGGGGAACCGTGATCACCCTCGGCGGCCTGCGCAGCCGGGCTCGGCCGCTCGGGATGCGACCGCAGGTGCTGGTCCGGCCCGACCCACTGCTGCCCAGATCGGCGCCGGCCGCTACCTCCGCGGTGGTGGTCGGTGGCGGCGTCGCCGGGGTCTGCGCGGCGGTGGTGCTCGCCGAACGCGGCGTCGCGGTGACGCTGCTGGAGGCCGAGGACCATCTCGGCGGGCGGGTCGGCGCCTGGCCGCACACCCTGCCGGACGGCACCGAGCAGGTCGTCGAGCACGGCTTCCACGCGTTCTTCCGGCACTACTACACCTGGCGCGACGTGCTGCGCCGGGCGGACCCGGGGCTGGCGTTCCTGCGGCCGGTGCAGGGCTACCCGGTGATCTCCCGGCAGTGGCCGGACGAGGACATCACCGGCCTGCCCACCGCGCCGCCACTGAACCTGCTCACGCTGATCGCCCGTTCACCCAGCCTGCGGCTCGCCGAGCTGCTCGGCGTGAACATCGGGCTGGCCGCCGAGCTCCTCGGCTACGACCGGCACCGCACCACAGCGCTGTTCGACGGCACCTCGGCCGCAGAGTTCCTCGGCGCGCTGGGGTTCACCGACCGCGCCAAGGCCATGCTGTTCGAGGCGTTCGCCCGCTCGTTCTTCTGCAACCAGTCGGCGATGTCCGCCGCCGAGCTGGTGGCGATGTTCCACTACTACTTCCTCGGCAACCCGGAGGGCATCGGGTTCGACGCGCCGGACACCGACTACCTCGCCTGCATCTGGTCACCGCTCCGGGCGCACCTCGAGCGGCACGGGGCAACCGTGCAGCTCGGCACGCCGGCCCGCCGGCTGCAGCCGGCTGGTGACGGCGGCTGGCGCGTCGAGCTGGACGGCGGTCACCTGGAGTCGCGACATATCGTGCTCGCGCTCGACCCAGGCGGCCTGCGCACGCTGATCGGCTCGGACGAGCGGCTCGCCGCGGTGGCCCCGCGGCTGTCCGCTCAGGCCCGCCGGCTCGAGGTGGCACCGGGCTTCGCCGTCACGAGGCTGTGGCTGGACCGCGACGTGGCGCCGGGACGGGCGACGTTCAGCGCGGTGAGCCGGCAACCCACCCTGGACTCGGTCACCTGCTATCACCGGCTGGAACGTCCCTCGGCGCAGTGGGCGGCCCGGACCGGCGGTTCGGTGCTGGAGCTGCACTCCTACTCCTGCCCGGCCGCCGATCCACCGACCGCCACCGCGCGGATGCGGGCCGAGCTCGCCGAGCTCTGGCCGGAGACGACGGACGCCGGCGTACTGCACGTGCAGCAGCGGCTGGAGGCCACCGCACCGCTGTTCCCGCCGGGCACGGCAGGCACCAGGCCACAGGTCCGCACCGACGCCCGCGGTGTCCGGGTGGCCGGCGACTTCGTCGAGCTCCCGTTCTGCACCGGGCTCATGGAGCGCTCCGCGGCCTCCGGTGTGCTGGCCGCAAACGACGTGCTGGCCGAGGTCGGCGCCGCGGCCGAGCCGATCCGCGGCATACCGCAGCGCGGCCTGCTGGCCGGGATCCTGCCGGTCCGCGGTTGGTCCCGACTCGACGGCTGACCCCTCCCGAGGCCGGGAGCTAGCCCAGCGTCCCGAGCGTCCCTAGCCGGCCGAGCACCGCCCGCGCGGTTGCCTGCATGCCCAGCGCGTTCGGGTGCACCGGCGCCGCGGGCGAGGTCGCCACCAAGCCCTCGACCCACTTCACGCCCGGCGGCCGGCAGACGTCGTGACCGATGCTCGGGGTGTAGGTGTCCACGAACTCCGCCCCGGCCTGCTCGGCGGCGCCGGCGAGCATCGCGTTCAGCGCGCGCGCCGTGTCCCTGAGATAGGCGACGTCGCCCGGGCTGAACGGCACCAGCGGATAGCAGCCGGGTCCCTCGTCCGGGAGGATCACCGGGTAGCCCACCAGCAGCACAATGGCGTCCGGCGCGCGGTCGGCGATCGTCGCCAGGGCCCTGAGCACCTTCGGCTCGGTGGCCGCGATCCGCTCGGCGAGCCGGTCGGTGCCGCCGGCGGTGTAGTAGTCGCGGCAGGCCGCCCCGCCCAGGTTGCTCGAGGAGAGCGCGGAGCAGGTCTCCAGGATCTCGCCGAACCCGATGTCGTTGCCACCGATGCCGACGGTGACCAGGCTGGTCGCGTCGGTGAGCGCGTCGAGCTGCGGTGGGTTGGCGCCGCCGGTGACCTCTTGCGGCTCGTGCAGATCGGCGGTGGTGGCGCCGCTGCAGCTCACGTCGCGGAAGTCCACCAGCCCGAGCCGGGCGGCGACCAGCGACGGGTAGTTGCGGTCCGAACGCAGGCAGCCGGGCGGCTGCCCGGTCTGCGCCGGAATCAGTGGCCCTGCGGTGTAGGAGTCGCCGAGGGCGACGTAGGACGCCATGCCGGCGGGGTCCGCCTCGGCGGCCGCCGCGGCCGGGACCGTGACTCCGATGGCCACCACCGCGACAGCCAACCCCACCGCCCGCGCGAGCGTCATGTGCGCCTCCGGTCCACTAGCGTCCGATTCGTGAACGAGCCACCGCAGCCGCGGTTCTTCGCCTCCCCCGAGCTGTTGCGCGAGTGGTTCACCGAGCATCACGGGACCGCCGCCGAGCTGCTGGTCGGCTTCCACAAGGTGGGATCCGGCCGGCCGAGCATCAGCTGGCCGGAGGCCGTCGACGAGGCGCTCTGCGTCGGCTGGATCGACGGCGTCCGACGCAGCATCGACGAGCACAGCTACTCGATCCGGTTCAGCCCGCGCCGGCCACGCAGCAACTGGAGCACGGTGAACATCGCCAGGGTCGTCGAGCTCACCGAAGAGGGCCGGATGCGGCCGGCCGGGCTGGCGGCCTTCGAGCGCCGGACCGAGGACCGCTCCGGCACCTATTCCCACGAGCAGCGCGACCTCGCCACCCTGGACCCCGCGGAGGAGCGCCGCTTCCGCGCCACCGCCTCCGCCTGGGCGGACTGGCAGGCCCGGCCGCCGTCCTACCGGAAGGCCGCCGTCTGGTGGGTGGTGAGCGCGAAGCGCGCGGAGACCCGGCAGCGCCGGTTGGATCAGCTGATCGAGGCCTGCGCCGCGGGCCGGACGGTGCCGCCGCTCACCCCGCGAAAGGCGGCCCATTGATCGGCCAGGTGACTGCGGTTTCGGTCCGCAGCGCGTGCGGCGGCACGGCGTGCGCGCTGAGCGCCGCCGCGTCGAGCGTTTCCGGCCGGTAGGGCAGCGCGCCGAGCCGATCCAGCATCCGCGGCACCGGGTCGGGCAATCGGTCGGTCCGCCCGAACAGGAACGCCCACTCCTGCTCGTCGCTGCCGTGGTACACGACGGTGCCGAAGGTGTCCTGGAAGCGCCGCAGGGCGGTGCGCAGCGTGCGGTTGCGCCACAAGGTGGGGCAGCCCGCCTGGCTGGCCACCACCCCGCCGGGCCGCAGCCGGGCCGCGCAGGCGCCCAGGAACTCGGCGCCGTACAGCCGGTTGTGCTGCGCGGACGGGTCGTCGCTCTCGTCGGGCAGGTCGACGACTATCACATCCCACCGCTGATCTCGGGCGTCGCTGCTCGTCACGAACGCCGCGCCGTCGGCGTAGTGCACCCGCACCGGCCCCTCGCCCCGCTCCGCGGCCGCCAGTTCCTCCGGCGGGTAGCCGTACGGCAGGTGCTCGGCGCAGGCCCGCACACAGGCCCGGTCGATGTCGACGTGATCGACGCGCTGCGCCCCGCAGGCCACCGCGAGCTGGCTGACCACGCCTTCGCTGGAACCGATCACGAGCACGTCGGTGCACCGGTCGGCGAGCAGCGCGGCCGGCACGAACAGCGCCTCGTGGTAGACGAGCTGGCTGAGCTCGGCGCTCTGCCGCTCGCCGTCGCAGAACAACGTCACGCCGTGCGCGGTGTCGGCGATCTGCACGTGCTGGTATCCGGTCTGGCCGGCCCAGTGCACGGCACCGATGTCCCACTCCCGGCGCAGCCCGGCCCCGAGCTCCTCGCGCACCGCGCGGGGCGGGCCGCCCCGATCCAGCACGCTCCAGGACGTCCGGCCGGCGCCCAGCGACTCGGCGAGCAGCTTGACGGCCTGCACCGGGTCGGCGTCACCGCCGCAGGTGAACACGTCGACGAAGGCCATCGCGTGCTCCGGCCAGGTGTGCACCGATGCGTGCGACTCGGCCAGCACCGCAACCGCGGTGACGCCCTGCGGCGCGAACCGCTCACTGACCACCTGCCGGACGTCGGCACCGGCGGCGGCCAGCGCGGCCCGCAGCGCTGCCGATATCGCGTCGGGGTCGACGAGCACGGGTGCCTGGATGTCGCGCAGCTCCGCGACCACGTGCCTGCCCTGTGGAGCCGTACCGCTCACCTCCGCGACGGTAGCCGGACGGTGGCGCAGGGCACTACGTCGGCAGCACGTGAACCGCGGGCGGGCCGAACCCGTTGAAGCCGACCGACGCGTAGCTGGCGGTGTAGGCGCCGGCGAGCGAGCAGGTCGACCGTGTCGCCCGCCCGCAGGTCGTCGGGCAGCCAGACCTCGGTCCGCCGGTAGAGCACGTCGTCACCGTCGCAGCTCGGCCCGGCGAGCACCGACGGCTCCGCCGGACCGTCCCGTCCCAGGGCGCGCAGCGGGTAGACGATCGCCTCGCCCTCGGTCTCGGCCAACCCGGAGTAGCGGCCGACGTCGAGGTACACCCAGCGCCGGGCGTCGATCCCGGGCCGCCGAGACACCCGGATCACACCCGCCCGGAGCACCCCCGCCTCGGCCACCACGGCCCGGCCGGGCTCGATCACGAGTCTGGGCCGGCGCGCGAAGCGGGTGGCGACCGCGTCCGTGATCGCGTCCGCATACGCGGCCAGCGGCGGCACCGGCTCGGCGTAGCCGACCGGCAGCCCGCCACCGAGGTTCAGCGTCAGCTCCGCCAACCCGGCGGCGGCCGCCACCCGGGCCGACGCCGCGACCGGATCGGCCCAGGCACCGGGCTCGCGCTGCTGCGAGCCCACGTGGAACGTGAGGCCGTCGGCCCGCAGGCCGGCCCGCCGCAGCACCTCGATCAGCTGCACGGCCACGTCCTCGGTGCAGCCGAACTTGCCGCGAAATGGCGTGGCCGCGCCGGCATCGTCGACCAGCAGCCGCACCAGCACCGAGGCGCCCGGCGCGTGCCGGGCGAGTACCTCGACGTCCTCCTCGCTGTCGGTCACGAACCGCTGCACGCCGAGCGCGGTTGCCGCGGACACTTCGGCGGGAGTGCGCACCGGGTTGCCGTGGCACAGCCCGCCCGGCGAGGCGCCGGCGGCGAGGCAGGCCCGCACCTCGCCGATGCTCGCCACGTCGAACCGCGCGCCGCAGCCGACCAGCCGCCGCAACAGCTCCGGCGCCGGGTTGGCCTTCACCGCGTAGTGCACCTCGACGCCGGGGAACGCCGTGGTGAGCCGCCGGTAGCGCTCGGCCACGGCCGCCGGGTCCAGCACCAGGAAGGGAGTCGGCGGAGTGCGGCCGGCCAGGAACGCGGTCAGGGCCGGTGACAGGGCCGGTGACAGCGCGGGCATACCGGCCAGTGTGTCCTCACCCCGCACCTGGCGATCAGGGCAGCCGGCGGCCGAGGCCGACCGCGACACCGAGTCCGACCACCGCGAGCAGGGTGCCGCCGGCCAGCCACGGCTTGCTGACGTCGACCTGCTTGGTCTCGTAGCCGATCTGCTCGCCGAGCTCGGCGTACACCTGCTGCAGCTCGTCGCCGGACGTGGCGGAGAAGAACTGGCCGCCGGAGAGGTCCGCGATCTGCTTCATCGCGGCGTCGTCGACGGCCACGGTCTGCCGCCGCCCGTCGATCTCGATCGATCCGTACGGGGTGCCGAAGCTGATCGTCGAGACCGAGATGCCCTTCTCGGCGGCCTTGCTGGCGGCGGTGAACGACCCGCGCGGCTCGATCTCGCCGTCCGGGCCGGGCACCGTCTGCTTGCCGTCGCTGAGCAGCACGATCCGGGCCGGCGGCGGACCCTCCGCCGCGCCGCCGATGGACGCCCCGAAGCTCTCGATCGACTGCAGCGCGGCGAAGATCGCCTCGCCGGTGGCGGTCGACTCGGACAGCCGCAGCCCGTCGATCGCCAGCTCGACCGGGGCCCGGTCGGTGGTCGGCGGGACGAGCACGGCGGCGGTGCCGGCGAAGGTGACCAGGCCGAGGTTGATCCCGGGAGTGAGCCGCTTGGCGAAGTCCTTCGCCGCGGCCTTCGCGGCGGCGATCCGGGACGGCTCGACGTCGGTGGCCTCCATGGACAGCGACACGTCGATCACCATGATCACCGTGGCCCGGTTGCGCGCGACCTTGGCGTCCGCGGTCGGTCCGGCCAGCGCGACCGTGAGCAGCACCAGCGCGGTCAGCAGCAGCGCGACCGGCACGTGCCGGGTCCAGCCCGGCCGGTTCGGCGCCACCTTCTCCAGCAGCGCCAGGTTGGTGAACCGCATGGTGTCCCGGCGGCGCCGCCGCAGCAGCAGCAGGTAGCCCGCGACCAGCGCGACCACCAGCAGCAGCGCCAGCAGCCACCACGGCGAGGTGAACGTCACCGGGCGACGTCCGCCGCCGCACCCGACCAACCGCGCTTGCGGGTCATCACGAAGCGCACCACGTCGGCGATCCAGTCCCGGTCGGTGCGCAGGACCAGATGGGCGGCGCCGCAGCGGCGCAGCGCGAGGGCCACTTCGTCGCGGTGTGCGGAGGCTGCGGCGGCGAACTCCCGGCGCAGCAGCGGGGTGGTCTCCACCTCGCGCTGCCGGCCGCTCTCCGGGTCGAGCAGCACCACGGTCCCGACGTCGGGCAGCTCCTCCTCGCGCGGGTCGCGCACCTCGACGGCGAGCAGGTCGTGCCGGCCGGACAGCGCCCGCAGCGGCCGGGCCCACTCCGGCTCGCCGAGGAAGTCGGAGATCACCACGGCCAGCCCGCGGCGTCGGGGCGGGCGGCGCAGCTGGTCGATCGCCGCGCCGAGGTCTCCTCGGGTCCCCTCCGGCGCCCGTGGCGTCTCGGCGACCCGGCGCACCAGCGCCCGTGCGTAGTCCAGGCCGCCACGGGCCGGGATCCGCACGGTGCGCTCGCCGGTGGCCACCACGGCCCCTATCCGGTTGCCGCCGCCGCGGGTCAGGTGCGCGATGGCGGCGAGCGCGGCCACGGCCAGGTCCCGCTTCTCGCAGTCTGCGGTGCCGAAGTCGATGCTCGGCGAAAGGTCCACCGCGACCCAGGTCTCCAGCTCGCGGTCGGCGACCGTCTGCCTGATATGCGGCTCGGTGGTCCGCGCGGTGACCGCCCAGTCCATCCGGCGCACGTCGTCGCCGGGCTGGTAGAGCCGGGCCTCCCCCGGCTCGCTGCCCGGACCGGGGACCAGGCCGAGGTGGTTGCCCTGCAGCAGCCCGTCCAGCCGGGTGCGGACCGAGACCTCCAGCGCCCGGAGCGCGGCCTCCATCCGGCCGTCCCGCAGGGAGGGCGCGGTCACGGCCCGGCGCCTACCCCTGCGTACTGCGGCCGGGCGCTGACCTGCGGCATCGGCACGGCCTGCATGACCCGCTGGATGATGTGGTCGATCGGTACCGCGTCGGCGACCGCGTCGTAGGACAGCACGAGCCGGTGCCGCAGCACGTCCGGAGCGACGTCGAGCACGTCCTGGGGCAGCACGTAGTCCCGCCCGCGGACCAGTGCCAGCGACCGGGCGCCGGCCACGATGCCCAGCGAGGCACGCGGTGATGCGCCGTAGGACACCCAGCCCGCGACGTCGGCCAGCCCGTGATCCCCGGCGGTGCGGGTGGCGATCACCAGCCGGACCACGTAGTCCACCAGCGCGTGGTGCACGAAGACCCGGGTGGCCACCTTCTGCAGCCGGACCAGCTCGCCGGGATCCAGCACCTGCTGGGCCACCGGCGGGTCGGCGCCCATCCGGTAGATGATCTCCCGCTCCTCCTCGACGGTCGGGTAGTCCACGATGATCTTGAACAGGAACCTGTCGCGCTGGGCCTCGGGCAGTGGGTACACACCCTCGTTCTCGATCGGGTTCTGGGTGGCGAGCACCAGGAACGGCTCGGGCATCGGGTAGGTCTGCCCACCGATCGACAGGTGCCGCTCGGCCATCACCTCGAGCAGCGCGGACTGCACCTTCGCCGGCGCGCGGTTGATCTCGTCGGCCAGCACGAAGTTCGCCACCACCGGCCCGAGCTCGACGTCGAACTCCTCCCGGCCCTGCCGGTAGATCCGGGTACCGAGGATGTCGGCGGGTACCAGGTCCGGGGTGAACTGGAGCCGGGCGAAGCTGCCGCCGACCACTCGGGAGATGGTCTCGACGGCCAGCGTCTTGGCCACCCCGGGTACGCCCTCGATCAGCAGGTGACCGCGGGAGAGCAGCCCGACCAGCATCCGCTCGACCAGCCGGTCCTGACCGACGATCACGCGCTTGATCTCGAAGACGGCGCGCTCCAGCACTTCGCCCTCGCGGGCGGGGCTCGGCACGCCCTCGTCCGGCACGCTTCTGATCCGGCAGGTTCTGATCGGACAGGCTCTGATCCACGCTCTGATCCGGCGCGCTCTGATCCGGCTGGGTCACGGCGTCCAGAAAACCGCGATCACCGTGTGACGACCGTGAAGGGTGCCGGCCGCCAGCCACCGCCACCACCGCAAGCCATCGCCACCACCGCAGGCCACCACCGCAATGAGCGGGCTTATTCCGCCCGTCGCACCGCGCTCAACCCGCAATAAGCCCGCTCATTGCGGTCGTGACGGTCCGTCCGACCCGCAATAAGCCCGCTCATTGCGGGTTTGGGGCGGGGTTGGTGCCGCCGGGCAGGGGTGTGCGCTGGTCAGATCATGCGGGTGACGTAGGGCAGCAGCCCGCCGGTGGAGCGCAGCGGCACGATCCGCACCTGGCCGCCCGAGTACGGCGCCTCGACCATCCGGCCGTTGCCGAGGTAGAGCGCGACGTGGTGGATCCGCCCGCCCCGGTAGGCCCAGAACAGCATGTCGCCGGGCTGCCGCTGGGCCAGCGGCACCTTCCGGCCGGAGTTGTACTGGTAACCGCTGTAGTGCGGCAGGCTCGCCCCGATCGCGGCGAACGCGTAGATCATCAGCCCGGAGCAGTCGAACCCGACCTTGCGGTAGTCGCCGTGCCGGTCGGCCGTGCCGCCGTCCCGGATACCCCGGCTCGGACCGCCTGCCGTGCCGCCGCCCCAGGCATAGGTGACGCCCAGCTGGGACACCGCCCGATCGATCACGGTCTGGATCGTGCCGCCGGCCCCGGGGGCGAGCCGGCCCTGCGCCGCGCTCTGCTCCGCCTGGTCGCTCGCGGCCTGGGCGGCCTGCTGGGCCGTCAGCCACTCGCCGTACCGCTGTCGCTGGGCGCGCAGCCCGGCGTCCAGGGACTCCGCGTCGGCCAGCGCACGCTCCACGGCGACCCGCCGCTCGTCCACCGACTGCAGCTGCCGCAGCTGGGCGGCCGAAGCCTGCTCCGCCGTGATCACCGCCGCGTCCGCGGCCTGCTTGGCGCCCAGCGCCGCCGCCGCCTTCTGCTCGGCGTACTCCTGTGCGGCCCGCGCCGTGGAGTCGGCGTTCGCCTTCGCGACCCGCGCCCGCTCCAGTGCGTCGAGCGCGGTGAGCTGCTGCTCGGCGATGATCTCGGCGAAGTGCGCGCGGCCCAGCGCCTCCTCCGGGCTGGCCGCGGTCATCAGCAGCCCGAGCGAGCTGACGCCCAGCCCCTGCTGGTAGGCGATCGCGGCGAACTCGTCCACCCGCGCCAGCGCGGCGTCGATCGCGGCGGTCGCGGCCTCGGTCTCGAGCCGGGCGGCCTCGGCCTGCCTGGCCGCCTCGCGCGGCGACGTCCTCCGCGACCTGCAGGTCGACGAGCGCCTGGTTGGCCGCCTCGCGCTGGGCGCCGAGCTGCATCTGCAGATCGTCGGCCTCGGCCTGCAGCCGGCTCAGCTCCCCGGTCAGCCGGCCGATCTCACCGGCCTTCGCGGCGACGTCCGCGCCGCTCGACTCCAGGTCCTGGTCGCTCGGGTTGGGCGGCGGGGTCGGCGGCTCCGCGGCCGCGGGCGTCGGTGCGAGGCCGAGCACGAGGCACGCGAGGAGCGCAGCGGCGATCGCCGCCGCACGCCGCACCCCATTGCGCCCCGCCCGCACCCGCACTCCCACATTGATCGATCAACTCCGCGGGGCACTGTGCCATTTTCGTCCCATTCGGACGGTGACCGACGCACGTGATCACGGCAGGTTCCACCACACGGAGTAACCGGGCGGTGGCGGGTGGGGATGCCGTTCGGTCAGTTCACCTTGCGCTGCCGGTCGGTCCAGTACGGCTCGCGCAGCTTGAACTTCTGCACCTTCCCGGTGGCGGTGCGCGGGATGGACTCCCGCAGTTCCACGCTGGTCGGTGCCTTGTACCCGGCCATCCGTTGCTTGCAGTGCGCGATGATCTCCGGCTCGGTGACCTCGGCGCCGTCCGCGACCACGATCAGCGCCTTGATCGTCTCGCCCCACTTCTCGTGCGGCACCCCGATCACGGCGACCTCCGCGACCGCCGGGTGGCTGAAGATGCAGTCCTCGACCTCGATGGACGACACGTTCTCGCCGCCGGTGATGATCACGTCCTTCTTCCGGTCGGAGATCGTCAGGTGGCCCTCGTCGTCCAGCGTGCCGCCGTCGCCGGTGTGGAACCAGCCGCCCTCGAGCGCCGCCGCCGTCGCCTCCGGGTTGTCCCAGTAGCCCTGCAGCACGACGTTCGACTGGGCCAGCACCTCTCCCGCGTCGGAGATCCGCAGCCGCACCCCTATCGCCGGCGCACCGGCGCGGCCCAGCTTGCGGGCGCGCTCCTCGGCGGGCAGCGCGTCGTCCGCGGGACGGGTCCGGTTGAACGTCAGCAGCGGCGAGGTCTCGGTCAGCCCGTAGATCTGCAGGAACTCCCAGCCGAGCTCCTCGCCGACACGCTGGATCGTCCTGGTCGGCGGTGGTGCGCCGGCACAGACGATCCGCACCCGCCCGGCGCCGGGGATCTCACCGTCCCAGTCGACGGCCGCGTCCAGCACCGCGTTCCACACCGCCGGAGCCCCGCACATCAGGGTCACCCCGTGCTGGTCGACCCGGCGCAGGATCTCCGCGCCGTCGACCTTGCGCAGCACCACCTGCTTCACCCCGAGCCCGGCCATCACGTACGGCATGCCCCAGCCGTTGCAGTGGAACATGGGCAGCGTGTGCATGTAGACGTCGCGCTCCCAGACCCGGGTATGCAGCCCGAAGGTCAGCCCGTTCGTCCAGATGTTGCGGTGCGTGATCTGCACACCCTTCGGCCGCGCGGTGGTGCCCGAGGTGTAGTTGATCGTCGCGGTGGCGTTCTCGTCCGGCTCCGACCACGCCCGCGGCTCGACGTCGAAGCGCATCACGTGCTCATCGGTCTCGCCGCCGAGCACGAACCGGTGCTCGGTCTCGATCTTCTTCAGCGGTTCGTCGAGCTCCTGGTCGAGCAGCAGCACCGACGCCCCGGAATGCTCGACGATGTAGTCCACCTCGTCGGTGCGCAGCCGGAAGTTGACCGGCACGCAGATCCGCCCGCTCGCCGGCACCGCGTAGAGCAGCTCCAGCATCCGGGCCGCGTTGTGGCTGACCACCGCGACCCGCTCACCCTCGCCGACGCCGAGCGCGTCCAGCCCCGCCTGCCAGGCCCGGACCCGCCTGGCGAGCTCGCCGTAGGTCGTCGTCGGAACCGGCGCGGCCGGCTGGGTGGGCTCGTCGACGACCGCCGTCGAGTCGGCGAAGACCTGCTCGGCCCGGTACATGAAGTCAGAAACGATTTGCGGCACGAACATGTGCGGAGCCTATCCACCCCGTGGGGCGTATGCCGACCAAGAGTGCCTGGTTATGCCCCGGTCGTAGCCGGGAGCAGCTCCCCGATCCGCCCGCGCAGCACAACCGTCGCGAGCCCGTCGTACGGCGTCGGATCGGCGTTGATGATCACGACGTCGGCGCCGGCCTCGGCCGCTATCCCCACCAGCCCGGCCGCCGGCTGCACGGTGAGCGAGCTGCCGACCGCGAGCAGCACGTCGGCCGCCTCAGCCGCCGCCCTGGCCCGGGCCAGCACCTGCGGGTCCAGCCGCTGCCCGAAGGACACCGTGGCGGACTTCAAGATGCCGCCACACCGCTCGCAGTCCGGATCGGCCGCACCGGCTCGGACCCGACGCAGCGCGTCGGCCATCTCCCCGCGGGCGGCGCAGCCCAGGCACTCGGTCCGGCTCATCGTGCCGTGCAGCTCGATCACCAGCCGCGGGTCCGATCCGGCCGCCTGGTGCATGCCGTCGACGTTCTGTGTGATCAGGGCGAGCAGCCGGCCGGTGCGCTCCAGCGTGACCAGGGCGTGGTGCCCGGCGTTCGGTTCCGCCGTCCAGGCCGGGTGAGCCAGTCGGCGCCGCCAGGACTCGCGCCGCAGCTCGGGGTCGTCCCGGTAGGCAGCCAGGGTGGACAGCCGCTGTGCCGCTGGATCACGGGTCCAGACGCCGTCCGGTCCGCGGAAGTCGGGAATGCCGGAGTCGGTGGAGATGCCCGCCCCGGTCAGCGCGGTGATCCGCCCAACGTCGGCGAGCAGCCGTCTGGCGTGTTGCTCCTCGGTCGCCACTCGTCCGATCATGCCGGTTCTCGGGCCGGCCGTCGGTCGGGTTCGGTCGCCGTCCGTAACAGGACGCGCGTACTATTTTGGCCTGCGGGTATCTGCTCCCCGGCGCCGATGCTGAGCGTCGCAGGCCCGCGCAAGGATGTGCGCCAGCCCATCCAGTCGGGAGGTCAGCAGGTGAGCACCGACAGCTTCGGAGCCAGCGGGACACTGCGCGCCGGCGGCGCGGAGCACGAGATCTACCGGCTCGACGCGGTCGAGGGGTCGCAGCGGCTGCCCTACAGCCTCAAGATCCTCCTGGAGAACCTGCTCCGCACCGAGGACGGCACGAACGTCACCGCCGACCACATCCGCGCACTGGCCGGTTGGGACCCGGGCGCCGAGCCGGCCACCGAGATCCAGTTCAGCCCGGCGCGGGTGATCATGCAGGACTTCACCGGCGTGCCCTGCGTGGTGGACCTGGCCACCATGCGCGAGGCGGTGGCCGAGCTCGGCGGCGATCCGTCCCGGGTGAACCCGCTGGCCCCGGCCGAGCTGGTGATCGACCACTCCGTGATCATCGACGTGTTCGGCAGGGCCGACGCGTTCCAGCGCAACGTCGACTTCGAGTACCAGCGCAACCGAGAGCGCTACCAGTTCCTGCGCTGGGGTCAGGGCGCCTTCGACGAGCTCAAGGTCGTCCCGCCCGGCACCGGGATCGTGCACCAGGTCAACCTGGAGTACCTGGCCCGCGTCGTGATGACCCGCGAGGTCGACGGCAGGCTCGCCGCGTACCCGGACACCCTGGTCGGTACCGACAGCCACACGACGATGATCAACGGGTTGGGCGTGCTCGGCTGGGGTGTGGGCGGCATCGAGGCCGAGGCCGCCATGCTCGGCCAGCCGGTGTCGATGCTCATCCCGCGGGTGGTCGGCTTCAAGCTGACCGGCGAGATCCCGCCCGGCGCGACAGCGACCGACGTGGTGCTGACGATCACCGAGCAGCTGCGCCGGCACGGCGTGGTCGGCAAGTTCGTCGAGTTCTACGGCGACGGCGTCGCCGCGGTGCCGTTGGCCAACCGGGCCACGATCGGCAACATGAGCCCGGAGTTCGGCTCCACCTGCGCGATCTTCCCGCTCGACGGCGAGTCGATGCGCTACCTGCGGCTGACCGGACGGCCGGACGAACAGCTCGACCTCGTCGAGCGCTACGCCAAGGAGCAGGGGCTCTGGCACGACCCGTCGCGGCCCGCCGAGTACTCGGAGACGCTCGAGCTCGACCTCTCCACTGTCGTCCCCTCGATCGCCGGCCCGAAGCGGCCGCAGGACCGGGTGCCACTCACCGAGGCGAAGGAAGCGTTCCGGTCCGCGCTCGGCGAGCACGCCGACGTCGACGCCGTGCGCTCCCGGGTGGACGAGTCGTCCGAGGAGTCGTTCCCGGCCAGCGACCCGCCGGCCTACAGCCCCGGCGACAACGGCGGCGGCGCCCCCCGGGAGCCGGTGCACTCGGCCGCCGCCGGGGCCGAGGGCCGGGCCAGCGCCCCGATCCGGCTGCAGACTTCCGACGCCGAGGTCGAGCTGGACCATGGCGCCGTGGTGATCGCCTCGATCACCTCCTGCACGAACACCTCGAACCCGTCGGTGATGCTCGGCGCCGCGCTGCTCGCCCGCAACGCCGTCGAGGCCGGGCTGGCCGTCAAGCCCTGGGTGAAGACGTCCCTCGCGCCGGGCTCGCAGGTCGTCACGAACTACTACGAGCGGTCCGGGCTGATGCCGTACCTGGAGAAGCTCGGCTACCACCTGGTCGGGTACGGCTGCACGACGTGCATCGGCAACTCCGGCCCGCTGCCGGAGGAGGTCTCGGACGCGGTCAACGCGCGCGACCTCGCGGTGGTCAGCGTGCTGTCCGGGAACCGCAACTTCGAGGGCCGGATCAACCCGGACGTGAAGATGAACTACCTCGCCTCCCCGCCGCTGGTGATCGCCTACGCGCTGGCCGGCACGATGGACTTCGACTTCGAGAGCCAGCCGCTGGGCCATCGCGGCGACGGCGAGCCGGTGTTCCTGCGAGACATCTGGCCGTCCCCTGCCGAGGTGCAGGAAGTGATCGACTCGGCGATCAGCCAGGAGATGTTCACCGAGGACTACGCCGACGTCTTCACCGGCGACGAGCGTTGGCGCTCACTCGAGGTGCCGGCCGGACGAACCTTCGAATGGGACCCGGAGTCCACCTACGTACGCCGCCCGCCGTACTTCGACGGCATGGGCCGCGAGCCCGCCCCGATCGAGGACATCAACGGCGCCCGGGTGCTCGCCTTGCTCGGCGACTCGGTGACCACCGACCACATCTCGCCGGCCGGATCGATCAAGGAGGACTCCCCGGCCGGGGAGTACCTCCGCGAGCGCGGGGTGGCCAAGCGGGACTTCAACTCCTACGGCAGCCGCCGCGGCAACCACGAGGTGATGATCCGCGGCACGTTCGCGAACATCCGGCTGCGCAACCTGCTGCTGTCCCAAGCCAACGGAACCGCGGTCTCCGGCGGCTACACCCGCGACTTCACCCGGGACGGCGGGCCACAGGAGACGATCTACGACGCGGCCACGCACTACGCCGAGGCCGGGGTGCCGTTGGTGGTGCTCGGTGGCGCGGAGTACGGATACCGGCTCGTCGCGGGACTGGGCGGCGAAGGGCACCGCACTGCTGGGTGTGCGGGCCGTGATCACCCAGTCGTTCGAGCGGATCCACCGCTCCAACCTGATCGGGATGGGCGTGCTGCCGCTGCAGTTCCCGGCCGGCGAGTCCGCTGAGTCCTTGGGCCTGGACGGCACCGAGACCTTCGACATCACCGGTATCGCCGCGATCAACGACGGCCCGGTGCCGGACACGGTGCACGTCACGGCCCGGGCGTCCGGCGGCACCGAGCCGACGCCGGCGCCGACGCCGGCGACCGGAGCGTCGTGGAGTTCGACGCGACGGTCCGGATCGACACCCCCGGCGAGGCCGAGTACTTCCGCAACGGCGGGATCCTGCAGTACGTGCTGCGCGACATGCTGCGCGGCTCGTAAGCCCGCCTGGCCGGCCGGTCGAGACAATGGCGGCGTGCTGCTGCTCGCGGTGCTGGTGGTCGCCGGGCTGATCGTCGCGCTCGGCTCGCTGGTGCAGGGCACTGTCGGCTTCGGCATGGCGCTGGTGGCGGCCCCGCTGCTGGCGCTGGTCGACCCGGCGCTGGTGCCGATACCGCTGCTGGTCGTGGGCGCCGGCGCAGTCGGTGCTGACCGTGGGCCGCGAGCTCGGGGCGACCGACTGGCGCGGGGTGTGGTGGGCGATGCTCGGCCGGATACCGGGCACCGTGCTCGGCGTCCTCGCGGTCACCCAGCTCCCGCGGCGCGAGTTCACGGTGCTGGTGGCGCTCTCGGTGCTGGCCTGCGTCGGGCTGTCGCTGGTCTCCTGGCATCCCCGACCGACCCCGCGCGCACTGCTCATCGCCGGGGCGGCGGGTGGCGCGACCGGGACGTCAGCCTCCATCGGCGGCCCACCCGTCGCGCTGCTCTACCAGTACGCCGACGGCCCGCAGGTCCGGGCGACGATGGGCGCGTACTTCGTGCTCGGCTCGGTGACGTCGGTGATCGGGCTGGCGGCCGCGGGCGCGGTCACCACCGCCGGGCTGCTCACCGGCGCAGCGCTGGTCCCGTTCATGTTGGCCGGCTTCGTGCTGTCCGGGCCGGCGCGCCGGCTGCTGGACAACGGCTGGATCCGGCCCGCGGTGCTGCTGGTCGCGGGGCTCAGTGCGCTAGCCCTGCTGGTCCGCGCGATCCTCTGACCCGCTCGGCCGGCGCAGCGGCAGCGGCACGACGAACCACAGCACGAGAGCTACCAGGCCCAGCAGCGCCGAGATCAGCGCGGCGGGCCCACGGCCGATCGTCACGTCCAGTGCCAGCAACACGGCACCGACGACGCTCAGCCCCAGGGTGGCCAGCCCGGCCAGCGCGATTCGGTGCGACACGTTGACCAACTCGGGCTTGCGCCCGCGGCGGAACACCATGCGGTGCGCCGCCACCGGCGCGATCAGCAGCACCGTCGTCAGCGCGGCGAGCACCAAGGTGATCACGTAGATCGCCCGCTGGGTGGCGTCGATCTGGGTGAACCGCTCGGTGAAGGACAACGTCAACAGGAACGCGAACAGGATCTGCACGCCGGTCTGCGCTACCCGCAGCTCCTGGAGCAGCTCGAGCATGTTCCGGTCGGCGCGCTCGTTCTCGGTCTCGTCGCGGTGAGCCCGCGGCGCGCCGCCCGCCTCATCGACCCGTGCCGTCACCTGCAGGTGTTACCCGCTTTCGGATCCCGGCAAAACACCCAGTCGGGATCGGTCAGTCGGCTGGTCAGCCCGCCGCCGCCCGCGCCCCACCGCGCACCACGAGCTGGTCGAGCAGCCGCTCGGTCACCGCGGTGATCTCCTGCACGGCGGTGTCGAACGCCTCGGCGTTGTGCGGCGCCGGCGCCCGGAACCCGGACACCTTGCGCACGAACTGCAGCGCGGCGGCATGCACGTCGTTGGGGGTGACCTCATCGGTGAACGGTGGGCGCAGCGTCTTGATGCTCCGGCACATGACATCGACGGTAACCCACCGTCTAGTCGTCGGCGGCGGCGATCGTCGCGTCGACCTCGGCCTGGACCTGCTGGTTCGCGCCGTCCAGCCGCTGGCCACCGACCAGCGCTGACGGGTCGGCGCTCCCCTGCTCGTCCTACCAACGCAACGTTGCGAGCGTGTCCGCCGATTCACAGTGCGTGGTCGGCGTGCCCCGACGGCGCGGGAATCGCCCGTGCGCCGGCCGCATGACGACGTTGCGCTGAGGCGTACGGGAGGACTGCCGTGGCCGAGGAGATGTTCGGCCCGTACCGCCTGGAGGCGTTGCTCGGCCGCGGCGGAATGGGCGAGGTCTACCGGGCTTTCGACACGGTCAAGGACCGGGCCGTCGCCATCAAGCGACTGCCGGCGCAGCTGACGGCCGACGCCGAGTTCGAGGCGCGCTTCCGCGCCGAGTCCAGGCTGGCGGCGCAGCTGCACGAGCCGCACGTGATTCCGATCCACGACTTCGGCGAGATCGACGGACGACTGTTCATCGACATGCGCCTGGTCGAGGGCGCCGACCTGGCCGTCGGCCTGGCTCGGGACGGCCGGTTGCCAGCGGATCGTGCGGTGCACATCGTCGCCCAGGTTGCCTCGGCGTTGGACGCCGCGCACGCCCGCAACCTGGTGCACCGCGACATCAAGCCCAGCAACATCCTGCTGACCGGCGGCGGCACTGACTCCGCCGCGAACGACTTCGTCTACGTGGCCGACTTCGGCATCGCCCGTGTCGTCAACAGCATGTCGGCCTCGCTGACCGCGACCGGGGCGACCGTCGGGTCGTTCGAGTACATGGCGCCGGAGCGGTTCGGCTCCGGCCATGGGGACGCTCGCGCGGATGTGTACTCGCTCGGTTGCGTGTTGTTCGAGACATTGACCGGTCGCAAGCCGTTCGAGGTCGAGGGCCTGCCGGCGATCATCAATGCGCACCTGAACACACCGCCGCCGAAGCCGTCGGAGCACGCTCCGGATCTACCCGTGGGGTTGGACGCGGTGGTGGCCCGCGCGATGGCCAAGGACCCCGACGACCGTTACCCCACTGCCGGTGCGCTGGCCGCCGCCGCGCGCGCCGCGACCAGCGGCAGCCCCGGTGTCGCCGGCCCTGCCGCGGTCGCCTCCGCCACGACGTGGGCAGATCCGCACCGAATTCCGACCGGCGCCGCGGCCGGGTACGCCGCCGCGAACGTCCCGCCGACCGCCGAACCGCTGGTCGCCGGTGCTCCGCCGGGCCCCGCGCAGCAGTTCGCCATGACTGCCCAGCCGGGGACGCCGGGATGGCCGAGCGGCGATCCCGGCACGAACCGTGCTGGACCGCGACGTTGGATCGTCATCCTGGCCGTTCTGGCGTTGTTGATCGGTGCGGGAGGCACGGTCCTGGTGCTCTTCGGAGCCGGCGCGTTCTCGACAGAGATCCGGGCCGAACCGACCCAGACGCCCGGCGAAAACCCGTTCATGCCGCCGGTCGGGACGGATACGCCGAATGTGCCGGCGCCGCCCAACACCGGCCAGACGGTATCCGGCGGGACTTCCGGTCTGTATGGCGGCACCTTGAACAATGCGACCTGCGATCCGCAGAAGATGGTCGCCTTCCTCCAGGCGAATCCGGAGAAGGCTGCTGCGTGGGCCGGGGTGCAGGGAATCGCGGTCGGCGATATTCCGCGATATGTGGCCGAGCTCACCCCGCTCGTCCTCCGGTCGGACACGGCCGTCACGAACCACGGGTTCGCCAACGGCAAACCGACGCCACGGCATTCCGTCCTCCAGGCCGGCACAGCAGTGCTGGTGGACAAGTTCGGTGTTCCGCGTAGCCGCTGCATGTGCGGGAACCCCTTGACCCCGGCCCAGGTCTTCTCCAAGCCGCGCTACGAGGGTCAGCGATGGGCGAGTTTCTCCGAAACGAACATCACGGTCGTTCAGGACTCGAGCACGGTCATCAATGAGTTCGCCATCGTCGACCTGGCCAGCAACCGCGTCATATACCGGCCCGCCGGAACGCGAGGTGAGCAAGACCGGGGCCAGCTTGAAGACGCCGCCATAGCCGGCACGTACAAGCTCAACGGAACGCTGACCTCGTGCTCCGGTTTCGAGGAACCGTGTCCGCAATCGGGAACGGTGAGCTACCGCATCGACTGCAACGGAGATCAGTGCACGATCAGCAACTTGTTGGGCGGCTGGGCGCGGTCCCACCAGTTGGTCAAGAACGGATCGGTGTGGCGAGCGGCTGGACCTGATGAGGGCGCTACGCACTGCAACGGAGAGAACCGTCCGGGCGAGCTCAGCATCGAGCTGACGGTCACGTCGGCCGCGACGGTCGACGGGGTATGGCGGGCGCAGACCCTTCGTGGTCACTACGCGGAAGCGGCGACGACGGCGCTGCCGGACTGTGCGATCGGTGAGGACAGCTATGACCTGTCGTCGTGAGTCACGCCGTCCTCGCCGGCGTCGTTGCTCGGGTCCGCCACCCGCGCGTGCAGCCTGGCGCGGATCTCGTCAGGGGTATAGGCCCGGCGACGCCGCTCGGCGCGGGCCACCAGCGCACCCGTGGTGGCGACGCCCGCCAGCCCGGCAAGGCCGATCAACTTCCAGATGCGCACCTGCCTAGGCTAGGCGCTCGTGGCACACACCGCGGAAAGCGGCCGGATCAGCCTTGACACGGCTGTCGAGCAGACCCGCACCGGGGATCTGTGGCTCTTTCGCGGGCACGCGGCCGCGGACCGGGCGATCCGGGTCACCACCAACAGCCCGATCAACCACGTCGGGATGGCGGTCGTGATCGACGACCTGCCGCCGCTGATGTGGCACGCGGAGCTGGGCCGATCGTTGCCCGACGTCTGGTCCGGCGCGCACCAGCGCGGCGTCCAGTTGCACGTGCTGCGCGACGCGGTGCTCGTCTGGGCGAACCGCTACGGGCAGCAGGGCTTCCTGCGCCAGCTGGACCGTCCGGTCACCCCGGAGATGGAGGACGCGCTGCTGCGCACGATCGCTCGGCTGGACGGCACGCCGTTCCCCTCGTCGGCGCGCCTGGCCACGAGCTGGCTGCGCGGTCGGTTAGGCCGGGTGCGGCTCCCCCGGCTCCGCCTCCCACCGGTGAAACTGCCGGGACAGGCCGCCCAACGGCCGGCCGAGCCGGCGCCCGAGACGGCGCCGGATGATCAGGCTGGACTGGAGTACGCGTACTGCGCCGAGGTCATGGCGGTCACCTACGAGGCGATGGGCCTGCTGCCCGGCACTACGCGGCCGAGCTGGTACGACCCCGGTCGGTTCTGGAGCGGCGACCGGCTCACGTTGTCCCAGGGCTACCGGCTCGGCGGCGAGATCGCGGTCGATGTCCCTGATGGACCCGACCGCGATCGCCGCTGAACACGCCGCTCCGGACCTGCGAGCGGTCACAAAGTTGCGGCCGGTCAGAAGTAATGTCGCCGGCCGGCGACCGGGCGACCCATCGAGCCCGCCAGCAGCAGCACCAGGCCGACTACCAGGAGAATCGCTCCGATCCAGGTCAGGATGCTCAGACCGGGGATCAGGAACCCGAGAACTATCAGGATCAGGCCAAGGATGATCATTTGCGCCTCCGCGGTACGGCCCCGACGCGGCAACTTGCCGTGCCCCCGGATTGCCGTTCTCGGCGTGCGCTAAACGCTCGGCAAGGTCCACTGTTGCGCGGCCAACAGTTTCGGCAGCTCCGCCGCCGCGGTTCGCAGGCTCGGCCCGTACCAGGTGAGCAGCCGCCCGCTCACCAGCACGGTCGGCGTGCCGGGGAACGACTCCGGGCCGTCGTGAGCGGTGAACCGGTAGGGCTCGTCCGGTAGCACGACGACGTCGTGTTCGGGCAGGTCCGCGGGCACGAATCGCGGGTAGCGCTCGGTCGTCGTCGAGCCGGCGCCGACCAGCACGTTGTCGACTCCGAGCCGGTGCAGCACGTCGCCTGCGAAGGTGTCCCGGCCAAGAGCCATCCACGGCCGGCGCCAGATCGGGATCACCGCCCGGTGCCGGGCCACCGGCGGCGGCACCGCCCGCCAGGCGTGTTCGGCCTCGGCGAGCCATCGCGGCCGGTCCAGCCGGCAGGCCCGCAGCATCCGTGCCAGCGAGCCGAACGCGCCGTCCACCGTGCGGATGTCGGTCACGTACACCGCGATCCCGGCCGCGCGCAGCGCTTCCAGGTCCTGGTGGCGGTTCTCTTCCTGGTTGGCGAGCACCAGGTCCGGGGCCAGCTCGATCACGGCCGGCACGTTCGGGTTCTTCGTGCCGCGCACCCGAGCCACGTCGAGGTCGGGCGGGTGGGTGCACCAGTCGGTCGCCCCGACGAGCAGCCCCGGCGCCGAGCAGGCGACCGTCTCGGTCAGTGAAGGCACCAGGCTCACCACTCGCCGGACCCGCACCGGCACCGGCACCGGCCGACCCAGGTCGTCAACTGTTCGGTCGGACCGCGGGCTCACGCGAAACCACTATGCCGGGCGCGGGTGATGCCGTGTTCCCAAACCAGCCGGTGACCGGGATGATGTTGCCTGTGGTGAGCAGCGACGTCCCGGGTTCGTCGACGGACGAGCCCGGCATCCTCGACGATCTCCTGGCCGTCGGCGACGGGAACGGCGACCTGTCTGGCGACGGCAGGGCCGGGGGCGGTAGCGGCGTCCAGCGCGTCGATACGCCGCGCGCCGAAGCCGGCCTGCAGAAGGTCGGTGACCAGCTGCACCACGATCTGCTCCGGACCATCGAGATCCAGCAGGACGCGCTTCGGACCGCGCAGGACGAGCTGGCCGAGCACGACAGCGCGCTCGCGCACGGCTACCTGCGGCACCGGGCACGCCGAACGAGGTCGTCGGGCTTGCGGATCCCGCCCGCCCTGCTGCTCGTCCTCGGCGCCGTCGTGCTGGCCTTCCTCGGCGGGCCGAACGCGGCGCTGATCGTCGCAGTTGGTCTGGTGGTTCTGCTGGGAGTGCTCGTGCTCGGCAGGTTCGTGCTCGTCCTCGTCCTGGTGCGCAGGATTCTCAGGCGACGGCGCCGCCGAGCGAGCGCTGGCCGCGGTGCTCGGCGGCGGGCTCAACAGCCTGTGGGAGGCCGGCATCACGCCCCCCAGCTTGCGGAAGGACCGTCAGCCAGGGACTAAGGGCCTTCTCGGCGGGTAGCAGCGCCCGGGTCCGACCGTCCGCGCCGTATTGACCAGCGCCGCGGTAGCCGTTGCCGCAGCGCCACCAACCACGCCCCGACCCGTCCCACCAGCGCGCGTTCCCTTCGGGTTCCGGCGACCGGTCCGACCGGGCGGAAGGCGACCACTGGTAGCGGTTCGAGCAGCCTGGCGAGGGCTGCGTCGCTGGCCCGCTGCGCCCGCCACAACGTCGGGTGCATCCTGGCCGACTCGCGGCGGCGGGCCAGCAGGTGCGCACGGACCGCGGCCACCGCGTCGTCGGATCCCAGTATCCGATGCTCGACCCGATGCCGGCTGGACCCGACCCACAGCTCGGCATACGGGTCGGCCTCGATGTCACGGAACCAATCGGTGAACCGGCCCCAGCCGGACAGCACCTGGTACTCGCCGTCGACCGCGCGGTGCTGCAGGACCTCGAGCGTGGTGTGGCGCGGGACGTCGCTGCGGCGCGCGCGGTGCACGAGCATGACAAGACGAGCACCGAACAGGAACCCGAGCCCACGCCGATAACACCACACGGGCAGGTCAGTGACCCGGTTGCGCGGACCTGTCGGCCGGGCACCGGACGGTGCCGCCGTCCCTGCGGGGTTCTCGCTCATCCTGCCTCCCGTCCGATCATCCTCCGACGGACAACCGGCCGCGAGGCACTTCTGGATACTCCCGGTCGCGCTATCGGCCCCGGTCAGCCCTGGCCGTTGGTCGGCCCGTCGCTGCTTGGCGGCCGGGGCGGCTCGTTGCTGCTTGGCGGCCGGGGCGGCTCGGCACGCCTGGTTCGGCGGCCCAGCTCGTCGATGCTGGCCGTGACCGCCGCGGACAAACCGACTGCCGCCCGGCGGGCACCCTCCTTGACCTCCGGGTCGCGCAGCCGCTCACCGAGCGCCGTCATGGCCGCGTCGACGGCCTCGACCGGCCGGCGGGCGGGGTTCCCGGCTTGTTCGGCGGGTTGCGCCTTACTCGGGTCCTGGCCGGCGTCCGGCGCCGCGGCGCTGCCGGCCCCGGTTCCGGCCGGACCCGCGGTCCGTAGGCCGTCCGCCAGCGCGCGCAGGTCGTCGCCGACAGCGCGCCACGCCTCCCGTGCGCCCCTCTCCTCGGCCGTCGGCCGCGGCTCCAGCCGCGGCGTGGGGTCGTCGTCCGCCTGCGGGATCGCCACCCAGCCGATCAGATACGCGAGCACGGCGGCACCCCCGGTCGCGATCCCCAGCAGCACAGCCATGATGCGGACGAGTATCGGATCGATGCCGAGATGCTCCGCGATGCCGGCACAGACCCCACCGAGGATCCGATTCCGCCGACTGCGTACCAGGCGTGGGCGTCCGGATCCGCCGACCGGTTCGTTCGTAGTCATGACCCCAGCTTGCTGGATCCCGGTGCTTCGCAGCAGGGCTGAACGGGCCCTCGCCGGGCCGTCCTCGGCTTCCGATTCCCGGCGTCGGCAGCGAACCGTGATCAACGGCGCCGATGTCCGGCCCTATTGCACGAAAGTGCCGTTCGTTGCGTCTGGACGGGTGCCGAACCAGCAGGAGAGCGCTTCTCGCAGCGCGAGCGCGGCGGTGTCGGCGGGTTCATCGACGGTTGCCGCCCAGGCGATGTGGGCGTCCGGGCGGATCAGCAGGGCGTCGGCTGGTCGATGATCGGTTTCGGCGGTGTGGACGTCGACGCGATGTTGCCAGTCTCGGGCGGTCTCGCGGAGGTCTGGGCGGTCGGCGAGGTCGAGGAGGAATGGGCCGTGCGGTGTGCATGAGTTCCGCGACGCTGGTTGTGCCCTGGTCGGTGTGCAGGGTGAGGTCGGGTGCGAAGGTGCCGGTCATGGCGTGCTGGTTGGGATTGGGTAGCGGGTAGCGGATGTCGGTGCCGGCGACAAGGGCTGCCATGCGGCGCAATGGCTGCTCGTCGACAAGCAGTTCCCGGAAGACGTCCCGAAGCGCTTCGGCGGCCGCGTCTTGTCCGCGCCGCAGTGCCACCTGAGCTTGGGTCTGCAGCAATGCACGTGCGCCGGCGAAGTGCCGTTCGCCGTGATACGTGTCCAGCAGACCGGCCGGCGCCCAGCCGTGGATGTCGGCAGCCAGCTTCCAGGCGAGGTTGACCGTGTCGAGCATGCCGAGGTTGAGCGCTGCGCCGGTGGCGGGGAGCAGGTGGGCCGCATCGCCGGCCAGCAGGATCCGCCCGTCCCGGTATCGCTCGGCCTGCCGAGCCTGAAAGGTGAAGCGCGACAGTCGAATCGGTTCTCCCAGCGGGAGATTCGCGCCGAGCACGCGGCGGATGCTCTGCTGGAGCTCGGTCAGGGTCATCGGCGCGTCATCGTCCGGTGCGCCTGGACTCGTCTTCGGTGGTGGAGACGAGCAGAACCTCGGGCGTGAGCGACCCGAGCGCCGAACACACCGCGATCTGTCCTGGTGAATTCACCCGCGCGGATCCTGCCCAGCCCGGGGACGTCGAGGTCGCCGTTGCCCAGCCGGGTCACCGAATCGGGCACGGTGACCTGGCCCAGCCGGTTGACCTCTGGATATGTGGTGCCGGGGAACGGGATGCCGGCCATGTCGCGGACCGTGCTGCGCCCGCCGTCGCAGCCCACGAGGTATCGAGCGGTCATCCGATACGGCCCGTCCGGGCCGCGCACGTCCACGGTCACCGTGGCGTCGTCCTGGTCCACCCCGATCACCTCGTGTCCGCGGCGTATCTCGGCGCCGAGCTCACGGGCGCGTTCGTCGAGCAGGCTCTCGAGTCGCGGCTGTGGGAGCTGCAGCGCCTGCAGCGGGGGATCTGCCAGCCGTGTCAAGTCCAGATGCACACCGCCGAACGGGAATCGGGGCGCCGGGTGGAGGGCGGTACTGCCCGCCTTGAATCGTTCCAGCACGCCGCGGTAGCGCAGCAGTTGCAGGATCTGCCCGCCGAGACCGTTGGCCTTCGGGGTGTCCCGGGGCTGCGGCTGCCGCTCCAGTACCAGCGGCCGTACTCCGGCCAGGCGCAGTTCACCAGCCAGCATCAGGCCGGCCGGGCCGGCGCCCACGATGATCACGTCGGCGCCCATCACTGGCCACTCCCCCTGGGCTGGCCCTTCGACCGGCTCACGACCGTCATCCTCCCCGAGGACCCAAACCTGGGACTCCCCGGAAGGTCTGACTGACGAGAACGCTGTCTGGCGTCAAGGAAGTGGAGCGCAGTCGCCCCGAAACCGTCGCGCTGTCGGATCGCTGACAACCGGCGTACCGGAAAGTCCTCGAAAGAAATCCGGGAGGCGGTGTCGGATCGGGGCAGGGGCGTTCGTAGCAGGGGTGAGCGGCCGCCCACGAGGGCGCCCCCAACGAGAAGGGAACCGCGATCATGAAACTGACAACCACCACGCAGGTCTCTGTCGATGGAGTGGTGCAGGGGAACGGCGGGCCGGATGAGAACCGCAGCGGCGGATTCGAACGAGGCGGATGGGCCAGGCCGCTGTTCGACAGCGAGGCCATGAAGTTTATCGAGCAGGTGTACCAGCGCGCCGACGCGTTCCTGTTCGGCCGGCGGACCTACGAGCTCTTCGCCGGCTACTGGGGCGTGCGGGAAGACTTGGGGAACCCCATCGTAGGTGCCTTGAACACCAAGCCCAAGTACGTGGCATCGACCACGCTCACCGATCCGAAGTGGTCGGACACGACCGTCCTCTCCGGTGACCTCGCGGCGGCCATCGGCGAGCTGAAGGCCAAGCCGGGAGGCGAGCTGCAGGTGCACGGCAGCGGCACCCTGACCCGGTGGCTGCTCGAGAACGACCTCGTCGACGAGGTGAATCTGCTCATCGTCCCGGTGGTCGTCGGCCAGGGCACCCGGCTGTTCCCCGACAACGGCCCGGACATAGCGCTTGACCTGGTCGAATCGCGAGCCTTTCCGAAGGGCACAACGATCCAGGTCTACCGGCCGGCCGGACGCCCGCGGTATGCAACGGCCTGAAGTCCCTGACCACCGAACCACGCTGTCTTGACACCACAGGAGATGATCTTCAGATGCAGTACCTGGTTTCCGTGATCGATGACAAGAGCAATCCCGGCAGCACGGACAGGCAGCCTGCCATCAGCGCGTTCAACGAACGACTGATCGCCGAGGGCTACTGGGTTTTCGCGGGCGGACTCGCGGACACCGACGCGGCCACGGTCATCGACAACCGGGGCGAGCAGGCGGTGTTCAGCGACGGGCCTTTCGTGGAGTCGAAGGAGTACCTCGCCGGCGTCTGGGTGTGGGAGGCCCCCGATCTGGATGTGGCGCTCAAGCTCGCCACCGAGGCGTCGAAGGTCTGCGATCGGAAGATCGAGGTGCGGCCGTTCCAGTGAGCGACGTCGAGGAGGCGATCACCCGGGCCCACCACGAGGAGTGGGCGCGGGTGGTCGCCGCCCTGACCAGGCGTTTCGGTGACCTCGACATCGCCGAGGAGGCGGCGGCCGAGGCGTTCGCGACCGCCGTCGGGCAGTGGCCGGCCGACGGCGTACCCCCCAACCCCGGCGCCTGGCTGACCACCACCGCCAACCACAAGGCCATCGACCGGATCCGGCGCGAGAACAAGCGCGACGACAAGCAGAAGGAGGCTCAGCTGTTGTACGACGACGACCCGGCCGAGCCTCTCGGCGCCATCGACGACGAGCGGCTCCGGCTGATCTTCACCTGCTGTCACCCGGCGCTCGCGATGCAGACCCGCGTGGCGCTGACGCTGCGCATGGTCGGCGGTCTGACCGTGCCCGAGATCGCCCGTGCCTTCCTGGTGCAGGAGACCGCGATGGGGCAGCGGATCACCCGCGCGAAGGCCAAGATCAAGGCGGCTCGCATCCCTTATCGGGTGCCGTCGACGGAGGATCTCCCGGCACGCGTCTCCGGCGTACTCGCCGTCCTGTTCCTCGTCTTCAACGAGGGCTACCTGGCGACCGGCCCCGACACCGATCCCGTGCGTCACGACCTGACCGCCGAGGCGATCCGGCTCACTCGCCTGATCCGTGCCCTCATGCCGGAGGACGGTGAGGTGGCCGGGCTGCTGGCGCTGATGCTCCTCACCGAGGCCCGCCGCACCGCCCGGGTTTCGGCCAGCGGCGAACTGGTCGCCCTCGACGAGCAGGACCGTGGGGCCTGGGACGCGGCGCTGATCGCCGAGGGTCATCGGCTGGTGCGCGAGCGCCTGGCCGCCGGGGTGGCTCCGGGCCGCTACCAGATCCTCGCAGCGATCAACGCCGTGCACACCTCCGCCCGCGACGTACGCGACACCGACTGGTCGCAGGTCGTCGCCCTCTACGACCAGCTCGTCCGCCTCGACCCCTCGCCGATCATCGCCCTCAACCGGGCCATCGCGGTCGCCGAGCTCGACGGCCCGGAGGTGGCACTGGCAGCCGTCGACCGCCTTGAGGACAAGTTGGCCGGATATCACGCCTACCATGCGACCCGCGCCGACCTGCTGCGCCGACTCGGCCGCAGTCAGAAGTCGCGCGCGGCGTACGACAAAGCCATCGAGCTGGCGGGCAACACCGCCGAGACCGCCTACCTGACACGCCGCCGCGACCAGCTGGGGTAGTGCCCCTTCCGGTGTGACCTACCGACCGGCCATGACGCTGCGTCGGCGTGTGCGCCACCGTTCTGAGCCAGCCGCTGCCGTGGAGGCTGGGCACCGCCGTGCGGCTGGGCACCGCCGTGCGGCTGGGCACCGCCGTGCGGGCTGGGCACAGTCATTGGCCGGGCTCTGGGCGGGCTCGGCTGCTGTCGGGGTGTCGCGCCGGCCTGCCGACCCACCCCGCGGCGATAGAGTGCTGTCGATGATTCCCTGGCGCCGATCGATTCGGTCGGTCGGGAGCGACCCGGACTATCGCTTCACCCTGGCCAACGAGCGCACCTTCCTCGCCTGGCTGCGCACCGGGCTGGCGCTCGTCGCGGGTGCGGTGGCGCTGGCCAGCCTGGTCCCCGACCTCGGGCCGGTGCTGGTACGGAACGCCCTGACGATCGCCCTGCTGGCGCTCGGGGTGACCGTCACGATCGGTGCATACCTGCGGTGGGACCGAGCCGAACGAGCGTTGCGGGAGAACCGGCCGCTGCCTATCGGCCTGCTCCCCGGGTTGGTGGCCGCCGGGACGACCGTGATCGTGATCGGCATCGCCGTGCTGGTCCTGCTGCTCGACGCCGGTGGACCATGAACGAGACCACGAACGAGCTGTGGGATCCGGGCGCCCAGGCGGAGCGAACCGCGCTCGCCTGGCAGCGCACCGGGCTCACCGCTGCGGTGGTCGGCGCCTTGCTGGTCCACCTCAGCCCGGCGGGGCACCCGCTGCCACCGTGGCCGGGTCTGCTGGTCATGGCCTTCGGTGCGGTGGCCGCGGTGCTGGTCGCCCCGCTGCGTTACTCGGCGGCGTTGCGGGCGGTGAAGGCGGGACGTACCCCGCTGTCGACGCCGGCCACCGCCGCGGCGGCCGCGATCGTCCTGGTCGCCACCCTGTGGATCGCCACTGCGCTGGTGGTCGCATGACCACCGAGTTCACCATTCGGCCGATCGGCGTGGTCGAGTCGCCGCTGACCGACCTCGACTCGGCCCCGAACCAGGGCGACGAGGGCGCACCCGAAGCGTGGCTGGTGTTCGACCCGGCGGTCGGGGTCGGCCTGCGCGATCTTGCCGTCGGCACCGAGGTGCTGGTGCTCACCTGGCTAGACCGAGCCGACCGAAACGTGCTCGCGGTGCACCCTCGTGGCGATCTGCAGCGGCCGCTGACCGGGGTGTTCAGCACCCGCTCGCCGGACCGTCCGAACCCCGTCGGGCTGCACCGGGTGACGATCCTGGCGATCGAGGGCGCCAGGGTGCGGGTGCGGAACCTGGAGGCCCTTGACGGCACCCCGATCGTGGACGTGAAGCCGGTCCTCGGAGCGATCTCCGAACGCTGAGCCCCGGTTCGCCCGCGGCTACGCGTGTCACAGGTCGCCGGATCCGAGGACAGTGGCAGGCGTGGCGAACCGAGGTCGGAGCCGGCTGATGCCGTTCACCGACCGGTTCGACGCCGGTCGGCGGCTCGCCGAGCTGCTCGTGCACCTGCGCGGCGAGGGCCGGGACGAAGACGCCGTTGTGCTCGGGCTGCCGCGGGGCGGGGTTCCGGTCGCCTTCGAGGTAGCCAACCGCATCGGTGCGCCGCTCGACGTGATCGTGGTGCGCAAGCTCGGCGTGCCGTTCAGGCCGGAATTGGCAATGGGCGCCGTAGGCGAAGGCGACGTGCTGGTGCTGAACGAGGACGTGCTGTGGGGGGCCGGGCTGGACCAGGCCGCGCTCGCCGAGGCCGAGCAGCGGGAGCGCGCCGAGATCGCCCGGCTGGCGGCGCGTTTCCGTGAGGACCGGCCGCGCCGCACGCTCACCGGCCGGACCGCTGTGATCGTCGACGACGGCATCGCCACCGGCTCGACCGCTCAGGCGGCGTGCCAGGTAGCACGAGCCATGGGGGCAGCCCGGGTGGTGCTGGCGGTGCCGGTGTGTGCTCCCGACACGGCGCGTCGCCTGCGGATGTACGCCGACGAGGTGGTATGTGTGCTCGCGCCGGAGTCGTTCGCCGCGGTCGGTCAGTGGTACCGCGACTTCCACCAGATAACAGACCGGGAGGTCGTGATCCTGTTGCGAAAAGGTGACGGCTGATGGTGCAGAACGGCCCTGCCGCAGCGGGCGTCGCGGCGTTGGACGTGCTCGATCCGGCGGAGCGCGCTTTGCTGCGACCGGGCGCGCGGCCGGAGTGGCGGCCGCCGATGCTCGCCACTCTCACCGATCGGTACTTCTCCGACTCAGGGTGGATCTTCGAACGAAAGCTGGACGGGGTCCGCACGATCGTGGTCCGCGACGGTGCGGCCCGGCTGTGGTCGCGCAACCGGAAGCCCCTGGACACGTCGTTCCCGGAGCTCGTCGACGCACTGGCCAGCCGGGCGCCGGACGGGATGGTCGCGGACGGCGAGGTGGTCGCCTTCGCCGGCCGACAGACCAGCTTCGCCCTGCTGCAGCCGCGGCTGGGTCTGATCGACCCGCAGCGGGCCCGCGCCTCCGGCACCCGGGTCGTTGTCTACCTGTTCGACCTGATCACGCTCGGCGGTTTCGACCTCACCGGCCTGCCGCTGCTGGCCCGCAAGCGGGTGCTGCATGCCGCGGTCGACTTCGCCGGCCCGGTCAGGTACTCGACGCACCGCACCACCCACGGCGACCGGTACCTGCAGCAGGCCTGCGAGCAGGGCTGGGAAGGACTGATCGCGAAGGAGGCCCGCTCGGGGTACGTCCACGGGCGCTCCGAGTCGTGGCTGAAGTTCAAGTGCGTACGGGACCAGGAGTTCGTCGTCGGCGGGTTCACCGACCCGGCCGGCTCACGGGTCGGGTTCGGGGCGCTGCTCGTCGGCTACAACGACGACGGGCAGCTGCGGTACGCGGGGAAGGTCGGCACCGGGTACGACGAGCAGACGCTGCGCTCGCTGCGCGCCAGGCTCGACGAGCTGGAGCAGCCGGCGTCGCCGTTCGCCGACCCGGTCCGGGAGCCCGGCGCGCACTGGGTGCGTCCGGAGCTGGTTGCGCAGGTCGGCTTCACCGAGTGGACCCCGACCGGGCGGCTCCGCCACCCGCGATACCAAGGCCTGCGCGTCGACAAGCCGGCGCCGGACGTGGTCCGGGAACAACGCTGACCCGGCGGCTCAGCGCACGGCGAGAACGGCGGCGCCGGTGATCCGGTCCGCCGCCAGGTCGGCGAGCACCCGGTCCGCCTCGGCAAGCGGTCGCGGTGACACGACGGGCCGCACCCCCAGCGCCGCGGCGAGCCGGAGGAACTCCTCGCCGTCGGCGCGGGTGTTCGCCGTGACGCTGCGCAGCTGCTTCTCCCGGAACAGCTCGTCGGCGTAGACCAGACGCGGGATGTCGCTCAGGTGGATACCGGCGACCGCGAGGGTGCCCCCGGCGTCCAGTGCCCGCAGCGCAACCGGGACCAGGTCACCGACCGGCGCGAACAGGATCGCGGCGTCCAGCGGCTCCGGCGGCGGCTGTGCGGCGGCACCCGCGGACGCAGCGCCGAGCTCGAGCGCCAGCCGCCGGGCCGGCTCGGCCCGGGTCAACACGTGCACCCTGGCCCCCTGGGCGATCGCCACCTGCGCCACGACGTGGGCGGACGCGCCGAAGCCGTAGATGCCCAGCCGCCCGGCCGGCGGCAGCTCGGCGCGACGCAATGCCCGGTAGCCGACGATCCCGGCGCATAGCAGCGGCGCGGTGGTCAGGTCGTCCAGCTCGCCGGGCAGCCGGTAGGCGTAGGCCTGTGGCACCACGGCCAGCTCGGCGTACCCGCCGTCGGCGTCCCAGCCGGTGAACCGCGCTTGCTCGCAGAGGTTCTCCCGCCCGGTCCGGCACCAACGGCAGTGCCCGCAGGTGCTGCGCAACCAGGCCACCCCGATCCGCTCGCCGACGGCGAACCGGTCCGCCCCTGGACCGAGCTTGTCGACGTACCCGACGATCTCGTGGCCCGGCACGGTCCGCGGTCGGCGAGGCGGAAGATCGCCTTCGGCGAGGTGTAGGTCCGTGCGGCACACCCCGCAGGTGGCGACCCGAACCCGCACCTCGCCGACGCCCGGCTCGGGGTCGGGCAGCGTGGCCTCACGCAATGGCCCGGTCGCGATCCGCCCCGGCCGCTCGACCACCCACGCACGCATCTGCCCTACCTGACCCCTACCCGGCTAGCCGTCCGGGACGTCCGGCGCAGCGTCGGCGTGCCGTCCATCGGCGTCATTACGCCGTACGGGGGCACCACCCGGCCACCAGGCCGAATCGTCGACTCCCCCACCTGGCGCAGCAGACCCTAAGCGCAACGGCCGCCACGCGCCAACAGGCACAACGGTACGTGGCGCGGTCAGGGAATCCTGCCCAGTGGACCCAACCGCAGGGGCGCCAGCGTTACGTCCTGAGCTCCGTCAACGACTCTCAATGAGACGCCTGCAACGATGACCCGACGTCTGGGTGTCACTACGCTGGTCAGGACCCGTTGACGATGGGCGGCCGGGAGGGGACGGCTGGACATGCGCGATGACCCCACACCAGAGCACAGGCTGCTCTCCGACCTGAGCGAGCTGCGCCTGGACCTGCTGCTCCGTGAGCTCGTCGAACGCGCCGAACGGGTGATCGAGACGCGGAGCCGGCTGCGCGGGCTACTGGACGCGGTTGTCACCGTCGCCACCGACCTGAGCCTGCCCGACGTGCTGCGCCGCATCGTCGAGTCCGCCTGCTCCCTGGTCAACGCTCGGTACGGCGCGCTGGGCGTGCTGGACGAGTCCGGCCAGGAGCTCGGCGAGTTCGTCACCGTCGGTATCGAGGACGACGCTCGGGAGCAGATCGGCAACCTGCCCACCGGAAAGGGCGTGCTGGGGCTGCTCATCGCGAACCCGGCGCCGGTGCGGCTGGAGGACATCCGCGCGCATCCGACGTCCTACGGTTTCCCGCCCGACCACCCCCTGATGCAGAGCTTCCTCGGCGTTCCGATCCGGGTCCGCGACGAGGTGTTCGGCATCCTGTACCTGGCGGAGAAGATCGACGGCCCGAGCTTCGGCGAGGAGGACGAGGACATCGTCGTCGCGCTCGCCGCCGCAGCTGCGGTGTCGATCGAGAACGCCCGGCTGTACGCGCAGGCGATGCGCCGGGAGCGCTGGCTGCGAGCCATGCAAGAGCTGACCCGGCCGTTGCTGGCCGGGCCTTCGGACGACACCGCGTTCGCGGTGATCGCGCGAGCCACCCGGTCGGCCTCCGCCGCGTCGATCACGGCGGTGGCGGTGCCCCAACCGGACGGCAGCCTTCGGGTGCAGGCCGCCGACGGCCCCGGTACCGCGGACCTGGTCGGTCGCACCGTTCGCGCGGACGCCACCGGTATAGATCAGGTGCTCGCAAATCACGTGGCCAGGGTCCTCTTCGAGGTCGCCGATCCGGCGGTTTGGTGGAGCAACGGCGACGGTGAGCCGCCGACCGTTGCCAAGCAGCAGCGCGCGATGCTGCTCGCGCCGGTCGCGGTCGAGACCGACCTGATGGCGGTGCTGATCGCCGGTGCCGAGCAGCCTGGCTCGTTCTCCGAGGTCGATGCCGAGATGGCGCACATGTTCGCGCTGCGCGCCGCGTTCGGGCTGGAATTCGCCCGCTCGCAGCGGGACCGCCAGCGGCTGGCGATCTACCAGGACCGCGACCGGATCGCCCGGGACCTGCACGACCTGGTGATCCAGCGGCTGTTCGCGGTCGGCCTCGGACTGCAGGGCATCAGCAGGCTGGTGCAGGGGCCGGAGGCGGCCCGCCGGCTCGCCGAGGCCGTCGACGATCTCGACCAGACGATCCGGGACATCCGCCGCAGCATCTTCTCGCTGCAGGAGGTCGACCCGACCGCATCGAGCAGCCTGCGCGGCGAGGTGTTGCGCGCGGTGCAGGACTCGGTCACCGCACTCGGCTTCGAGCCGCAGGTCAACCTGTCCGGCCCGCTGGACTCGTTGGTCCCCGACGCGGTCCGGCCGGACCTACTCGCCACCCTGCACGAGGCACTGTCCAACATCGCGCGGCACGCCGAGGCGCGCTCCGCCATGGTCGAGATCGGGGTCACCGGCGACGGCGCCAGCCTGCACCTGCTGGCCCAGGACGACGGCCGCGGCATCGACCCGGACTCTCCACCGGGCCGCGGTCTGGCCAACATGACGTCACGCTCCCGCCGGTGGGGAGGGGGGTGCAAGATCGAGCCGCTGGCCGGCGGCGGGACCCGGGTACGCTGGTCGATCCCCCTCGACCGGGTATCCGAGGAGCAGCCGTGACGATCTCGGTCTTCCTGCTCGACGATCACGAGATAGTCCGGCGCGGGCTGACCCAGCTGCTGGACGCCGAGCCGGACATCTCGGTGGTCGGTGAGGCCGGCTCGGCCGCCCAGGCGCTCGCCCGGGTGCCCGCGCTGCGACCCGACGTTGCCGTGCTCGACGTACGGCTGCCGGACGGCGACGGGGTGACGGTGTGCCGCGAGCTGCGCTCGGTGGTGGAGCCGCCGCCGGCCTGCCTGATGCTGACCTCGTTCTCCGACGACGAGGCGCTGTTCGGCGCGATCATGGCCGGGGCGGCAGGGTACGTGCTCAAGCAGGTCAGCGGCGTCGACCTGGTAGGGGCGATCCGGGCGGTCGCCGACGGCGGCTCGCTGCTGGACGCAAAGGTGACCACGGCGGTGCTGGAGCGACTGCGCCGCGGCGAGCAGCCCGCCGACCCGCGGTACGGCGCGCTGAGCCCGCAGGAGCGGCGCATCCTCGACCTGATCGCGGCCGGCCTGACCAACCGACAGATCGGCCACGAGCTGCACCTCGCCGAGAAGACGGTCAAGAACTATGTCTCCTCGTTGCTGCACAAGCTGGGGTTCGAGCGGCGCACCGAGGCGGCCGTGTACGCCGCGCAGCGCGCGGCTGCGGACAAGTTCGAGCGGTCCTGACCGTGGCGCGCGGAGTGACCAGGTGAAGCCGCTCGACGCTCGCCTGCTGCGGCACGCGGCCGCGGCCCGGCGGTTCGTCTGGCTGACCGCCGCGGTCGGTGTCGCCACCGGCGTGCTGGTCATGGTGCAGGCAGAACTGCTGGCCGGGACGATCGACGCCGCCTTCCTCGGCGGCGCCGGGCTGGACGCGCTCGCCGTGCCGTTGCTGGCGCTGCTCGCCGTGGTGCTCGGACGCGCGCTCTTGGCCTGGAGTGGCGAGACCGCGGCGCACCGGGCGGCCGCGGACGTCATCCGCCAGCTGCGCGGCAAGTTGCTCCACCACGTGCTTCGGCTGGGACCGCGCCGGGCGGACCTGCCGAGCCGCGGCGAGGTCGCGACGCTCGCGACCCGCGGACTCGACGGTCTGGAGGGCTACTTCAGCCGCTACCTGCCCACCCTGCTGATCGCGGCCGTCGTCCCGGCGATGGTGGCCGGGCGCATCCTGTTCGCGGACTGGGTGGCCGGCCTGATCATCGGGTTGACGGTGCCGCTGATCCCGCTCTTCATGGTGCTGATCGGGCTGCACACCGAGCGGTCCACCCGGCGCCAGTGGCGGGCGCTGTCCTACCTCGGGCACCACTTCGTCGACCTCGTCGCCGGGCTGGACACGCTGGTCGCGTTCGGCCGGGCCCGCCGGCAGACCGGGCGGCTCCGGGAGCTCGCCGAGCGCTACCGGACGACGACGGTGCGCACCCTGCGAACCGCGTTCCTGTCCGCGCTCACGCTGGAGCTGCTCGCCACCCTCTCGGTCGCAGTGGTCGCCGTATCGGTCGGGCTGCGCCTGGTGGACGGCCGGCTCGACCTGGCGACCGCCCTGCTCGTGCTGATCCTGGCGCCCGAGGTCTACCTGCCGCTGCGCGCGGTCGGCGCCCGGTTCCACGAGTCAGCGGAGGGCCTCGCCGCCGCCGATGACGTGTTCGCGGTGCTCGACACCGATCCGGGCGACGCCGCAGCGGGCCGGGCGCCGACCCCCGACCCGTCGGCGGTCCCGGTGCGGCTGAACGCGGTGACCGTCGCCGGCCGGTCCGGGCCGGTGCTCGACGGCCTCTCCTTGACGCTCGGCCCAGGCGAGGTACTCGGCATCGACGGCCCCAGCGGGGCCGGCAAGTCCACGCTGCTCGACGTGCTGCTCGGCTTCCGCGCTCCGGACGAGGGGTCGGTCACAGTGGGCGGGGTCGACCTCGCGGACCTCGATCCGCGGGCCTGGCGCCACCGGATCGCCTGGGTTCCACAGCGTCCCGTGCTGCTGGCCGGCACGGTCGGCGACAACTTGCGACTCGGCGCCCCGCACGCCGACGACGTCGCGCTGCACCGCGCCGCCGAGCTTGCCGCCCTCGATGTGCCGATGGCCACCCCGGTCGGGGAGGGCGGGGCGGGCCTGTCGACCGGCCAGCAGCGGCGGGTGGCGCTCGCCCGCGCGCTCGTCGCGGATCGCCGGCTGCTGCTGCTCGACGAGCCGACCGAGGGCGTGGACGACCCGACCGAGGCCGCGATCCTGGCCGCCCTCCCGGACGTCTTCGCCGGACGCACCGTGGTGCTGGTCAGCCACCGCGCCGCCGCGCTCAAGCTGTGCGACCGCGTCGTCACCGTGCCCCGCCGGCCGACGCCGGTCCTCCCGAGGACGGGTGGGCCGCCAACGCCGCCGACCCGTTCGCCCTCACCGCACCGCGTCGAGCCCGGCGCGACAACCACCGATGCGGCGGGCGACCCGGGCGCGCTGCGTTGGCTGCTCGGCGTCGCGCGGAGCGAGCACGCCCGGCTCGCGTTCGCCGTGCTGCTCGGCAGCGCGGCGCTGGCCAGCGGCGTCGCGCTGACCGCGACCTCGGCGTACCTGATATCCGCGGCGGCGCTGCACCCTCCGGTGCTCGCGCTGATGGTCGCGATCGTGGCGGTACGCACGTTCGGGCTGAGCAAGGGGATCTTCCGGTACGCCGAGCGGCTGGTGTCCCACGACGCCGCGCTGCGGGTGCTGACCGCGCTCCGGGTGCGGATCTGGTCGGCGCTGGTCCGGCTCGGGCCGGCGGCCACCGGCCGGCTGCGCCGAGGTGACCTGCTGTCCCGGCTGATCGGTGACGTCGAGGCCCAGCAGGACGTGCTGACCCGCTCGGTCATCCCGGCCGCCTGCGCCGTGGTGGTGGGCGCCGGCGTCTGCCTCGGCCTCGGCCTGCTGCTGCCGGCGGCCGGGATCGTGGCGGCGGTGGGGCTCGCGGTCGCCGGACTGGTGGCCCCCGCGCTGGCCGTGCTCGCCGCCCGTTCGGTGCAGCGGCGGAGCGCCGCCGCCCGGGCCGCGGTGCTGGCGCACACCGTCGAGCTGCTCGACGCCGAGCCCGACCTACTCGCCTTCGACGCGGCGACCCGCTACCGCACGGTGGTCGCCGAAGCCGACGACCGGCTAGGCGAGCTCCTGCGCCGGGGGGCGTGGGCCCGCGGGCTCGGCTCCGCACTGGGCGTGCTGGCCATCGGCGTGACCGCCGTCGCGCTCGCCGCGGCCGGCGTCGCCGCGGTGCGGGCCGGTGAGCTGTCCGGCGTGCTGCTCGCCGTGCTCGCGCTGACCCCGCTCGCCGCCGCGGAGCTGGTCGCGGGGCTACCGGACGCCGCGCTGCGGCTGGCCGCCGGTACGCCCGCCACCCGGCGGCTGATCGAGCTGGAGTCGCTGCCGTCGCCGGTCACCGAGCCGCCGACCCCGACCGGCGCGGCCCCGGTGCGCGACCTGGCCGCCGACGGGGTCGCAGTGCGCTGGCCGGGCGCCGACCGTGACGCCGTCACCGGCGTCGACCTGGCGCTGCGGCCGGACCGCCGGTTGGCGCTGGTCGGGCCGTCTGGCGCGGGCAAGTCCAGCGTGGTGGCCGCCCTGATGCGCATGTTGGATCCGAGTGCGGGCGCGGTGCGCGCCGGCGGGCGTGACACCCGGACGTTCACCGGCGACGAGCTGCGGGACGGCATCGGGTGGTGCGGGGCGGACGCGCACATCTTCGACAGCACGCTGCGCCAGAACCTGCTGCTGGCCAGGCCGGACGCCGGCGACGCCGAGCTGGTTGACGCGCTGCGGCGGGCCCGACTGACGGACTGGGTAGCCGGGCTGCCCGACGGGCTGGACACCCGGCTCGGTCGGCACGGTGGGGCGGTGTCCGGTGGCGAGCGACAGCGGATCGGGGTCGCCAGGGCGATGCTGGCGGACCGGCCGGTGCTGCTGCTCGACGAACCGACGGCCCACCTCGACGCCGCGACCGCGGAGGCGATGGCCGCCGAGCTGCTCGACGCGACCGAGGGCCGTACCGCGCTGATCGTCACACACCGTCCGGAACAGGTGCCGGCGCTATCCGTGGTCGAGCTCGGCGCCCGGCGCGAGGGGGCTCGAAGATGATCGAGATCATGCCCGACCTGCCGGACGGCTCCGTCGCCAAGGCATGGGTCACCTGGTGAGTCCTCAGCCGGTGAGCTGTCTGGCCAATCGGGTGAGCGCGGGGCCGTCGACCCGGAAGACGGTCCAGCCGTCCACCGGCTCGGCGCCCAACCGCCGGTAGAAGTCGATCGACGGGGTGTTCCAGTCCAGCACCGACCACTGCAGCCGGGAGTAGCCGCGACGGATGCACTCCGCGGCCAGCTCGGTCAGCAACGCCCGACCGTGGCCACCGCCGCGGTGCTCCGAGCGCACGTAGAGGTCCTCGAGGTAGATCCCGTGCACGCCGTCCCAGGTGGAGAAGTTGAGGAACCACACTGCGAGGCCGACCAGCTCACCCGCGGCCTCCGCCACGTGGCCGAACAGCGCGGGGTGGGCGCCGAACAACGCGACCCGCAGCTGCTCGACGGTCAGCCGGCACCGCTCGGCCGCCCGCTCGTAGCCGGCGAGCTCGTGCACCATGGCGACGGCCGCGGGCAGGTCGCGCTCTGCGATCGGTCGGACCGGTGGACGCACCTGGTCGGGCATGCCCCGATTCTGGTCAGACCGGCAGGCGGTCCGCGACCCGCCGCAGGCATTCCGAGGCCCGGGTCAGCACCGGCTCCCGGCATCCACGAGGTGCCGTTCGCCCGGGGCTGAGTGCCGGTCAGTCCACCGGGGGCCGGGGCGTCGGCGGCCGACGTGCATCCAGGGGCGCCCTGGTCAGGTAGCCGATCCGCAGCACCATCTGTGGCCACACCCGCCCGCGCAGCAGCCGGCGCAGCTCGCGGCGCTGCTCGGCCTCCTCGACCGGCTGGGCCACGAACGACGCCGAAAGTCCCAGCGCGGTGGCGGTCAGCAGCACGCGCTGCAGCGCCTGCCCGGTCTGCAGCGCGTCGACCGGCCGGTCGTGGTACGAACCGAGCACCGCGATCATCGGGCCGTCCACCGGCACGTCGGCCGGCCGTTGACGACCGGCTACGTCGGGAAGATCGCGAAGCACCCAGTCTTCCGTGCCCGGTACCGATCCGCCGTTTCCGTTCGGAACGCCGTCTGGCACGCCCTCGGGTAGCCCGGTCCACCGACGCCATTCCGCGACGAAGTCCGGGCGCTTGAGCTGCGCCCGGTGCGCGGCGTGCACCAGCCCGCGCAGCCTCCGCCGCATCGCGGGATCCTCGACCGAGGTCAACCAGGCCTGCTCGGTCTCGGCTGCCCGGCGCAGGGCGTGCCGCGCGGCGATCGGCACCCGGATCGGGAGGAACCGCTCGAGGGAGGTGCGCCGCCTGGGGATCGCGTCCACCAGCGGCCGCTCCCCGGGGGCGAGCCCGCGTCGCTGGCCGGCGCGAACGACGGCCAGCAGCCACTGCCTACCCTGGTCCGGCTGCAGCCGCACGTACGGGTTGAAGCCCAGTGCGGCCAAGGCGAGGCGCATGTTCAACAGTGCCGCGCCGCAGGACATCCGCAGCTCGCGGAGGTCGGGGTCGCTGCCCGGCAGCCACCAGTCCGGCGAGCCGTACAGCTCGAAGCCGTCCACGACTTGACGAATGCGCCACGGCCGAGAGTTGTGCACCGACGGCGCCAGCCGTGCCGATTCGAGCACTGCATTGCCGTCGGAGGGGGACAGTTTCGTCCAGCCGGCCGTTCTCATCGTGGCTCCGGAGTCGGCTCAGGTCCGGGAGCGGACGGGTGAACCCCGGCCGGCCGGACATCGGCAGGAAGGCTCAGCCACCGGCCGGTGATCCGCTCCCCGGCGATGCGGATGAGGTGCTCGCGGCCCCCGTTGACCAACGGGAGCAGCGGCGGATCGGCAAGCGCGACGATCTCGTCGAGGTCACCGACGAGCGAGGCCCGGCCGACGACGAGCACGCTCCACCCGCAGCGGGAGTCCCTGTCGATCTCGTCGACCTCGAAGGCCAGCACGTCTCCCCGCGCTGCGGCGGCCAGTTTCGGGCCAGGGCCGGTCCGGATGACGACGTCGTGGCCGTCGAGCAGGAAGTTGACCGGGTGCACGGCGGGCAACGCGCGCTCGGTGAACACCAGCCGCCCGATCTCCGCGGACCGCAGCCGCTGCCGGCACTCGGCCGGCGACAGCTCGCCGAGCCCACGGCAGTCCATCACGCCTCCGACCGCGACGCCGCCGTCGGATCGACCGGTGCGGTCGGCTCGGGGCCGCCCTGGTCCAGCCGGAACGGCGGGTAGGCGTCGGTCATCAGCGCGACGTAGGCCCCCACCCGGATCACCCAGCGGTCCATGCCGAGCACGAAGTCGTACAGGCCGGGCAGGTACCGACCGGTGAACAGCAGACCGACGGCCGCGATGAACACCGCAACGGTGATCAGCCCGGTGACGCTGTACCTGATCACCTCGTTCTGCCCCACCGCGTATCCGCTGGCGCCGAGGAACAGGCTGGTGATCAGTACGTGCGGGATGATCAACAGCCACCACTTCACCAGCACGAGGCCGCGGGAGAGCCGCTCCGGATAGTCGATCTCCAGGGTGGCCGGGTAGTCCGGCTCGGGACCGAGCGAGAACGGCGGGTACCGGTCGGTGGCGAGCGCCGCGTAGCCGTAGTAGACCACCCGCCAGGTCCAGCGCAGCACCCCGACGTTGAAGTCGAACAGGCTGCGTGGGTAGCGAGCGGTGAACAGGATCGCGAAGAACACGATCACGGTCAGCACCATGAACGCGATCCACAGGAACACCAGGATGATCACGTGCGGGATCAGCAGCAGCCACTTCACCAGCCACAGTCCCCGGTTCACCGGGACGTCCAGCCTCGCGTTCACCCGTACCTGGCCGCCGAACGAGGACGTCATGACGCTCATTCCCCCTCAGTGCTCGGGCGTCCTCCGAGCCTTTCGGCGAAACCGGTCGGCGGGCAGGGGTCGAAGGTCCCGGGCCGACCCGCCAAGCGTCGCTTTCGACAGCCTCTGTCACAGCGGCGCAGTCAAGGCGGCGCTGTCAAGACGGGCGCCGATCGACTGATCAGCCCCCGTCGATCAGAGCCGCGGCTCCGGGTCGACCGCCGCACGGTCCTGGCGCACCAGCGCGACCCGGCGCATCCAGACCGCGGCCGAGGTGAGCTCGCCGGCGGCGACGAGCCGCAGCACGTCCCGCCGGCTGACGATGCCGACGAGCTCACCGTGATCGACGACCGGCATCGACCTGACCCTCGCGTCGAGCATCTCCGCGACGACCGCGGCGATGTCGTCGTCCGGCCGCGCGGTCAGCGGCTCGGGCGTCATGACGTCCCGGACGGTGGGCTGCTCGTCCCACCTCGGTGTCCGGGCCGAGACCTCGAAGACCTGGCCGTCCACCAGGTCGGCCTCCGTGACGATGCCCACCAGCCGCCGGTGCGCGTCGACCACGGGTACCGCGGTGAAGCCGTGCGCGGCGAGCATGGCCGCGGCGGTCCGCACCGGTGTCTCGGGCGCCACCGTGGTCACCGGGTGGCTCATCACCTCGCGGGTCCTCATGGCGGCTCACTCGCGATCACGGCGTCAGCCGGCGGGTGGCGAGGCCGAACCGGGTTCATCGACGTTCCTCCTCGACCTGCCGTACGCGCGCCCGTCGAACGGTAGGCCGCCCCGGTTCGCACCACCCGGGTCATTGGTCCCGATGCCTCCCGGCGACCAACGGTGACGTGCCGCCGGCGAGCCGTAGGCTGTGCGGGTGGCCAGCCACGAGGACGATCTACCGAGCGCCGACGGGCTGCTCAACCTCGATGTGCGCCAGAGTTCCGGGACGCTGGTGCTGTCGGTGCGAGGCGAGATCGACGCGCTGACGACGGACCGATTCCGCTCGGCGGTGACCGAGTGCCTCGAGCAGGCCGAGGACCTTGTCGTGGTCGACCTCGTCGAGGTGTCGTTCCTGAGCTCGCACGGCCTGGCCGCATTGGTATCGGCCGCCCAGGAGTCGGAGCGCAGCCGGCACAAGCCGCCCATCCGGCTGGTGGTGGACAACAACCGGCCGGTCGTGCGGCCGATCGAGCTCACCGGCCTCGACCAGTACCTGGCGCTCTACGAGTCGGTGGACGACGCGCTGGCCGTCTAGCGCGTTCCGTCCAGCACGAACACCCATACCGCCCGGATCCTCGACCGACCCGCCCTACGTCGGCTGATCGCGCTGGCCAGGACGCAGCAGGTCGCCGCCGACCACTCCGACGGTCGGCTAGCCGACCAGGCGGCCCAGCAACTCGACCGCCTGGGCCTGCCGGTCGCCGATCGGCGTGCCCGACGCTGACATGATCTCCACGGCGAGCAGGCGTCCCCCACTCACCGTCATGGCCGAGCTCTTGAGCTCGTGGTTCCAGGCCTGACCGCGCTGACCGACCGGTATCGGCTCGGGCTCGACGCCAGCCGCTCGGGCTTCGCCGGAGTGGCTCTCCAGTTGGTCGTCGGCGACCAACTCAGGACCGGTCACGATGTTCACGTCGACACCGGCCTGCTGGTCGACGGCGAAGTAGGCGCAGCCGGTGCTACCGACCAGCGAGCCGGACTGTGGGTCCTTCACCGCAGAGCCGACGACCGCGGACACCTCCGCCGCCGGAAGGCAGCTCGGCGGCGCTCCCAGGCCGGGAACGATCCCGGCCACGTTGGAGAACAAGCCTTGCAGGGCGAAGAAGCCGCCGACACCGATTCCGGCAAGCACCAGCACCACGACGACGGCGGCGATCACCCACCCCTTGCCGCCCGACTTGCGCGGCGCCGGTCTGGGTGGCCCCTGCGGCCTGGGCTGCTGCCACGGCTGCTGCGGTCCCGGCCCGGTGAACGGCTGCTGCCCGGGCTGGCTCGGCTGGGGCTGCCACGACTGGGGCGGGTACCAGCGCCCGTCCGACGCCTGCCACCAACCGGGTCCCTGGGGCTGAACGCTCACAAGCCCTCCCTGCGGCCGACAGCACGATGCGGTGCAGCATATGAGCCGCCGCTTGGAGGCTGCTCGGAGGCGGGTCGCCGGTCCCGCGCACAGCTCGGTGCCTCGGGACGGTCAGATCGAGATGCTGATCGGGAAGGTCGCCAGCCAGGCGACCGTGCCGACGAACGTGACGACTCCGAAGCCGAGCAGGACCAGGCGCATCCGTGGCGAGCTCAGCTTCGTGCTCATACCGGCGAAGAACAGCACCGCGGCGAAGAGCACTACGCAGAGCACGTAGTTCGTGGCGCGCTGGACGTTCGTCCGCGCCGTCGCGGACGAAGCCTCGGCCTGAGCCTCCAGGCGGTCCGCCGTCGCCCGCGACTCGAGCTTGTACTCCGGCATCGCGAACGGGGTCAGTGGGGCGTCCGGGTTGAGCAGTGGTCTGGTCGCGATCCAGGCGTCCATCGCCGGCTTGAACTCGGCCCGGAAGCGTCGGTAGTAGAAGTCGGTGAGCTCGGCCTGCTGCTGGGCGTAGGCGTCGACCCACTGGATGAACGTCGCAACGTCGATCTGGGTCTGCGCGTTGGCGAGGTTGGCCGCCTTGGTCGACTCGATGCGCTCCGCGCTGGCGCGGCTGAACGCCATGGCCTGCTCGCCGTTCCACCGGCTGGCCTGGTATCCGCTCCACGCGGTCGCGACGGTCGCGATCGCGAGCAGGATGGTCGCGACGATCTCCAGCCGGTTGCCGGACCGGGACGAAGCGGCGGTCACGGCGCCACCGCGCCGGTGGCGTCGCACGGGATCGGCACCGACCGACCGACGGCGGCGAGCCCCTCGTCGACGAGCCGTAGGGATCGTTCCATCGCGAGCGGGTCGAGACCGCCGACGCCCGGCTGGAACGGTGAGTCGAGCCCGTTGAGCAGCAGCAGCAGCGCCGTCATGACCGAGACGACAGACCCCATCAGCACGGCCTGGGTGACCGCCCGCTCACCGCTGTCGGCGAAGAACAGCATGTACACGAAGATCACGGCCGCGATGAAGAACAGGACGATCCACAGCGGAGTCGGCAGCACCCCGACCGCGCCGTGCACCCGGTCCAGCCGGGCCTGCTCGCGGTCCGAGGTCTGGTCGAGCCACTTGTCGTAGGCGGACTGCTCGGTCGCCGTCTGCGGCTGCACGGTCCGGAGGGTGCGGAACATCTCGACGCCCCACGGGTTGATCCGGTCGCCGAGCGTCCCGGCGCGCATCTGGTTCCACTCGTCGTTGACCACCGATCGTCCGTAGCAGATGAGCTCGCCGGTCAGCTCGTCGCCTTGCGGTTGCGGCGAAGAACTGCGCCGTCTCGACCTGCTGCACGACCATCAGGGCCTCGGTCTCGGCGCCGGTGCGCGACTCGTCGTAGCTCGTGAACGCCAGGAAGACGATCAAGCCGAGCAGCACCGAGAAGCCGGTGGCCAGCACGCCGAACACGCCGGAGGCGCGGTCGCCGTCGGCGAAGTAGCTGCCCTCGGGCGCGCGGCGGCGCACCAGCAGCATCGCCACGATGCCGACCGTGGCCGACCCCGACGATGACGAGCGCACCCCAGAGGATGTTCAGCGGCGCGGCCCTCCTCACGCGCGGTCGGCTGGGTGGAGACGGTGGGTTCGCTGGGCTACTGCCGGGCCATCGCGACGCGGAGGCGCTCCTCGGGGTCGATGAAGTGGTCGTTGTCGTCGGTGCCGACGTCGAGCTGCACCCAGTTGATCTTGCCGGTGAACCGGCTGCTGCGGGCGGTGTAGTCGGGGGTGACGGTGGTGCCGGACTCGTAGCCGATGTCGGTGGTCTCGTCGGCGGAGAAGATCATCGGCTGGGTGGCGCCGACCCGGCCGGTGCCGACCTTGGTGCCGTCGTAGTACAGGGTGACGTCGCCGCCCTTGGCCAGCCCGCCGCCGTCGTAGCGCGAACTCCATCCGCACCTGGTGGGTGCCGGCCGGGATCGGCACGTCGGCCTCGGTGGCGAACTCCTGGATGCCGAGCACGTTGTAGACGAACTTGGCCCGGCCGTCCTTGGCGTAGACGCACCAGCCGCCGAACCGGCCGCCCTGGGCGATGATCACGCCGTCGGCGCCGTCCTCGGCCGGGACGTCGACCTCGGCGGTGACCGAGAACGACTTGTTCTTGATGCTGACCACGCTGTTCTCCGACAGCCGTCCCATCCCGGGGAAGAACAGCTGCGAGTTGCCCGCGGATCAGGGTCGGCCGCCCGGCCATGGTCGGCTCGAGCCGCTCGGAGGTGCGGTCGTCCATCGGCAGCACGTTGTACTTGGTCGCCTCGATCAGCCAGAGCCGCTGCAGCTTGGCCAGCATCTCGGGCTGCTCGGCGGCGAGGTTGTGGGCCTGGCTGTAGTCGGTGTTGCCGTCGTAGAGCTCCCAGACGTCGTCGTCGAAGGCCGGCAGCTCGCCGCCGACCATGACCCACGGCGTGCGGTGCTTGGTGACCGCGCTCCAGCCCCGGTGGTAGATGCCGCGGTTGGCGAACATCTCGAAGTACTGCAGGTCGTGGCGCTCCGGGGCGTCCGCCGTCGTTGAAGGTGTACAGCATGCTGGTGCCCTCCATGGGCGACTGCAGCACGCCGTTGACCATCGTCGGCTCGGGCAGGCCCGGCCGCCTCGAGGATCGTCGGCGCCACGTCGATCACGTGGGTGAACTGCGAGCGCAGGCCGCCCCGCTCGGCGATCCCGTCCGGCCAGTGCACGATCGTGCCGTTGCGGGTGCCGCCCCAGTGCGAGGCGACCTGCTTGGTCCACTGGAACGGGGTGTTCATCGCCCACGCCCAGCCGACCGAGTAGTGGTTGTAGGACGTCGGGCGAGCCGAACTCGTCCATCTTGCTGAGCATGAACTCGGGGGTCTCCAGCGCGGCCATCCCGTTGAAGTTGGCCATCTCGTTGAACGCGCCGTTGAGCGTGCCTTCGGCGGACGCGCCGTTGTCGCCGATGATGTAGTAGATGATCGTGTTGTCGAGGACGCCGAGGTCCTCGATGGCGTCGATCAGCCGGCCGACGTGGTGGTCGGTGTGCTCGAGGAACCCGGCGTAGACCTCCATCTGGCGGGCCAGCACCGGCTTGAGCTCGTCGGGCATGTCGTCCCAGGCGGGGATCTCGTCGTGCCGCGCGGTCAGCTCGGCGTCCGCCGGGATGACGCCCAGCTCCTTCTGCCGGGCGAAGGTGCGCTCCCGCTGCACGTCCCAGCCGTCGTCGAACTCGCCCGCGTACCGGTCGACCCACTCCTTCGGCACGTGGTGCGGGGCGTGGGTCGCGCCGGGCGCGAAGTACACGAAGAACGGCTTGTCCGGCATCAGCGCCTTCTGCTGGCGCATCCAGCTGACCGCGTGGTCGGCGAGGTCCTCGGTGAGGTGGTAGCCCTCCTCCGGCGTCGCCGGCGGCTCGACCGGGGTGGTGCCGTCGTAGAGCGCGGGGTCCCACTGGTTGTTCTCGCCGCCGATGAAGCCGTAGAAGGTCTCGAACCCGCCGCCGCCGGACGGCCAGGCGTCGAACGGGCCCATCGGCGAGGTCTGCCACACCGGCACCTCGTGGCACTTGCCGAACTGCGCGGTCGAGTAGCCGTTGAGCTTCAGCGTCATGGCCAGCGGCGCCTTGGTGTTCGGGCGCAGCGAGCTGTTGCCGGGCGCCGACGTCGCGGTCTCGGTGATGCTGCCCATCCCGACCGAGTGGTGGTTGCGGCCGGTGAGCAGCGCCTGCCGGGTCGGCGCGCACAGCGCGGTGGTGTGGAAGCGGTTGTAGCGCAGCCCGCCGGCGGCCAGCCGCTCCGCGGTCGGCGTGCGGCACGGCCCGCCGAACGCGCTCGACGCACCGAAGCCCACGTCGTCGAGCAGGATGACCAGCACGTTCGGCGCGCCCTCGGGCGGCAGCAGCGGCTCGATCGGCGGGAAGGCGGTGTCCGGGTCCTTCGCGTCGTAGGTCGTCAGGCCCGGCGCCGGGCGGTCCGGGATCGGCAGCATCGTGCGTGCGTGCCGGTCAGGACTCATGAGCGACCTCCGGTCTGTACTGCCGCGCCGGGCGCGGCGGACTCGATGACGGACCGAAGGTAGGTAGGGCGGCGCCGGAGAGCGCCACCCGGAATGGGCTATTCGGCGCTCTCGACGCCGGCGGCCAGCCGGAAGCCGATGTTCCCGGCGCTGCTGTCCGGCGTGTTGGCATTGCGTGCCGCGCACCGGTAACGCCAGCAGTAGGACTCGTGGCACAGGTACGAGCCGCCGCGCATGTTGCGCGCCGCCGGGCGGGTCGGTCCGAAGCGGTCCGCGCACCACTCCCAGACGTTGCCGGTCATGTTGAACAGGCCGTACCCGTTCGGCGCGAAGGCGTCGACGGGTGCCGTTCCGACGAAGCCGTCGGCGCCGGTGTCGTGCTGCGGGAACGTCCCCTGGAAGACGTTCATCCGGTGCTCACCGGCCGGGGTGAGCTCGTCACCCCACGGGAAGCGCCGCCCGGGCAACCCGCCGCGCGCCGCGTACTCCCACTCCGCCTCGCTCGGCAGCCGGCCACCCGCCCACCGGGCGTAGGACCGCGCGTCCAGCCAGGAGACGTGCACCACCGGGTGGTCCGCGCGGCCGGACAGGTCCGACGCCGGGCCCTCCGGGTGGTTCCACGCCGCGCCATACACCTGCCGCCACCACGGCGCGTCGGCCACCCCGCGGGTCGGCGGGAAGTCGTCGGGCAGCAGGCCGCCGAAGACGAACGACCAGCCCTCCCGTTCCGCGGTGGTCAGGTACCCGGTGGCGGCCACGAACGCGGCGAACTCGTCGTTGCTGACCGTGTACCGCCCCAGCGCGAAGCCCGGCACCTCGACCGTCCGGGGCGGTCCCTCCAGGTCGGCGGGGTAGCGCGGCTCCGTCGAGCCCATCACGAAGCTGCCCTCGGGCAGGTCGACCAGACCCAGGCGCAGGTCACCGTCGGCCGCCGACACGGCCTGCGAAGGATCACCGACGTCGCTAGCCGTTCGCCCGGGGGCGCAGCAACCGCGCGACGCCTCGGCCGGAGCTGCCGTGTCGGTCACGCGATCGATGCTGGCAGGCCGTCGCGGGTGCCGCATCACCTCTCGGTGGTGAAGCGCTGGCTGTCAGATCGGCGCACGACCTGGAGGCCGACGACTGGGCATACTCGACAAAAGCCCCGTCCCACAACAGTGTGAGGCCGTCGCCGGTCGGGCAAGGTACGTTTCGCCGGGTGGAGACCCGCGCGTCGCCGCGCAGTCGCCCCGGCTCATGGCGGGACCGTCGAGGCCGGTCCAAGCCGAGCTTCGTGCTGTCGGAGTCGAAGCTGCGTCGGCCGGCCGGCCGGCCGGGAATCGTGGCCCGGCCCGCACTGGTCGACCGGCTGAGCGTCGGCTGACGACCCCGGAGTGATCTCCGTCGTCGCACCGGCCGGCTACGGCAAGACGACACTGCTGGCGCAGTGGGCCGAGCGCTGGCAACCGCGGGTCGCCTGGGTCTCGGCCGACCACCGTGACAACGATCCGGCGGTCCTGATGACCTACCTCGCGACGGCCCTCGACCGGGTCGAGCCGATCACCACCCGCGGTGCTGCGAGCGCTGGCCTTCCCCGGCGACGCGATCGCCGTCGTCCCGTTGCTGGTGTCCGCGATCGCGTCGATGCGCCAGCCCGTGGCCCTGGTCCTCGATCACGCGGAGGCGATCACGAACCCGGAGTGCATCGACACGATCACCGAGCTGGCGCTGTCCTTACCGGCCGGATCCCGGTTCGCCGTCGCCTCCCGGGACACGGTGTGGCTGCCGGCGGCCCGGCTCCGCGCGCACGGCGGCATCGTCGAGATCGGCGCCGATGATCTCGCCATGTCCGACCGGGAGGCGGCCGCGCTGCTCAGCGGGGCCGGCGTCGACGTCGGCGCGCACAGACGTCGACGCCCTCGTCCAGCGCACCGAGGGCTGGCCCACCGGGCTCTACCTCGCCGCGCTGGCGATGCGGGCCGGTAGCCCACGCGCCGAAGCCGGGTTCTCGATCACCGGGGACGACCGGTTCGTCGGCGACTACCTCCGTTCGGAGCTACTCGACCGGGTGTCCCGCGCCGAGGTCGCGTTCCTCACCCGCACGTCGATCCTCGACCGCATGTGCGGCGGGCTCTGTGACGCGGTGGTCGGCCGGACCGGATCCAGCCGGACGCTCGAGCAGCTGGAGAGCCGCAACCTCCTGGTCGTCCCGCTCGACCGCCGCCGCGACTGGTACCGCTACCACCACCTGTTCCGAGAGCTGCTGCACGCCGAGCTGATGCCGGCGCGAACCGCGAGCTCGTCGCCCGGCTGCACTCCGGAGCGGCGCAGTGGTACGAGGCGAACGCGATGCCGGAAGCGGCCATCGATCACGCCATGGCCGCAGGCGACGCCGAGCGCGTCGCCCGCCTGGTGCTCAACGTGATGCAGCCGGTGTGGGCCAGTGGCCGGATCGACACGGTGCTCGGCTGGATGGAGTGGCTCGAGGGCCGAATGAGGTCGAGCACTACTCGGGCATCGCCGCGCACGCCGCGTTGATCCTGGCGTTGCTCGGCAGGCCGGGCGAGGCGGAACGTTGGGCCGCCGCCGCCGAACGTGACCCCGGCACCGGAACGCTCCCGGACGGCAACACGATGGAGGCCACGCTTGCCTACCTGCGGGCCCTGCTCTGTCGCCGCGGGGTCGCGCAGATGCGCACGCGACGCCCAGCTCGCCTTGGCCGGGCTGAGCCCGGCCAGCCCGTACCGGGCGACCATGCTGCACACCGAAGGCGTCTCCCACCTGCTCGACGGTGACCTCGACCGCGCCGACCCGATCTTCGCGCACGCCTTCGACGTCGCCACCAGCGCGGGCGCGGTGCCGTTCCTCCCGGTCGTCCTCGCCGAGCGCGGCATCGTGGCGATCGCGCGCGACGACTGGCACGAGGCCGAGGCGTTCGCCGATCAGGCTCTGGCCTTCGTGCAGGACGGCAGCCTGGACCGGTACTGGACCAGCGCACTGGTGTATGCGTTCGGGGCGCGCTGCGCAATGCATCGAGGCGACCTGCGCCCGCCCGCGAGTACGTCGCGCGGGCCGCTCGCCTGCGGCCGCTGCTCAGCTACGCGCTGCCCGTCGTGTCGGCCCAAACCCTGCTCGAGCTGGCCCGCTGCTACATCGGCCTCGGCGACATCGGTGGCGCCCGCGCGGTGCTGCGCCAAGCGCAGGACATCTTCCAGCAGCGCCCCGATCTCGGCGTCCTCCCGAAGCAGGCAGCCGAGCTGCAAGCCAGGCTCGACCAGCGATCCCGTCGCGATGCACGGAGCATCCTCACTCACCACGGCCGAGCTACGACTCCTGCCGCTGCTGCCCACCCACCTCACCCTGGGCGAGATCGGCGAGCGGCTCTACATCACGCGGAACACCGTGAAGACACAGGTGATCGCGATCTACCGGAAGTTCGGCGTCTCGTCGCGCAGAGCGGCGATCTCCCGGATGCACGAGCTCGGCCTGCTCCCGCACGATTAGCACACATTCAGCGCTCAGGCGAGGACGTTGACGGCTCGGGCGACGACCAGTCCCAGGATCACCAACGAGACGAGGGATTGGATCGCCATGGCGATCTTGGCCCACGGCGCGAGCGGCATCACGTCGGTGGGACTGAAGGCGGTCGAGTTGGTGAGCGCGAGGTAGAGATAGTCGATGAAGCGCGGTCGCCAGTGCGAGGCCTTCAGGTTCGGGTTGAGCTGCTGGGGAAAGGCAAGCTGCGGCGTTTCCGGCATGGCGTGCGCCCGGGCTGCCGCTCCGCCGCCGTCGAGCTCGAAGTACAGCAATGCGAACGCGAGCACTGTCGACGCCCAGACGCTGCCTCCGGCCTGCAGCAGGGCCCCGGCGGAGTTCGTCTCCGGCCCGCCGTGGACGAGGTCGTCTATCAGCCGGAACGTCGACCAGACCGCGCTGAGCGCGAGCACGCCGACGAGCGCGATCGAGACCGCGCGCAAGGCGGTCGAGCGGCGGGAGATGCGGCCGGGATCAGCCGCGATCAGCGTCACCAGGAGCAGCCCCTCGACGAGGGGCAGCACCCAGCGCGGCGCCAGCCGAAGATCGTCGGGCAGCAGCAGGGTCAGCACCATCGCGGCCACCACGGCCGCGGCCATCGGCCAACGGGACTCGCCGTACGCGGCCTCCTGCGAAGCGGGATCGGTCGCGTCGGTTGTGTCTTGGCCGGCCACGTTCGGCTGCCGCCCCGCCGATGGTTGCTCGGTCAGATCGCTACCTGAATTTGGCCGTCCTGCTCGCGGACGGGATACCTGGCCAGGGGGTTGGCGGCCGGGCCTCTGAGCACGGTGCCGTTGGTGACGTCGAAGCGTGAACCGTGGCACTGACACATTAGCGTCGTACCGGTGAGCAGCCCGGCGGAGAGCGGGCAGGCTTCGTGCGGGCACAGGTCGTCGAACGCGTATAGGGCGCCCTGGACGCGGGCGACCGAGACACGCCGTTTCAGGTCGGGCAGGTAGTACGGGTTGACGTAGTCGTCGGGCAGCCGCTCGGACGTGTCGATGGTTCTGAACGTCGGTGCCGCGGTCTCGGTCATCTCGAGCCTCGCCTTCGGTGGACCTCGTCAGTAGGGGTAGTCGGGGATGATGTCCTGCTTCCTGGCGTCGAGCCTGAGCTCGCCGGGTGCCCCCTTCGGGACGGCAGGACCAGCCGGCGCCACGGCCGCGACCCGGGTGTAGCCCGAGCCGAGCGGGGCCCGGGTGTCCGAGTCGCCCTTGTTCGGCCACAGCGACATCGCCCGCTCGGCGAGAGCCGTGATCATCAGCGATGGGTTGACGCCGGGGTTGGCCGGCATGACCGCACCGTCCACGACGTGCAAGCCGATCTGCCCGAAGACTCGCTGGTAGGGGTCCACGGCACCGGCATCGGGGGTATCGCCGATCGGAATGCCACCGATGAAATGCGCTGACGCGGTCCGGTTGATGACCTCGAAGGCGAGCGCGCGCTGGTCGGCGCCCATTTTCTTCGCCAGCCGGTCGGCGAAGTCCTCGACGACCGGGATGTGCACCGACGGCGGTGTGCCGGCGCCCCGCTTGCTGCGCAGCATGTCGTCTTGCCAGTACAGCTCGATCGAGGTGTCGGTGGTCTGCATGCACAGCATGGTGGCCATCCGCTCGGACCAGTGCCGAGCGTCGAAAGCGCCGGCGACCTTGCTCGGATGCGAGACGAGCTCCTTGAGCCAGCCCCCGAACGCGTGCGCTTGCTCCCCGTGCTGGTGGTAGGTCGTCAGCAGCGTCATCAGGTCGCTGCCGACGCCGTAATAGACGGGCTCGATGCTGGTCTGGGCGTCCGGCCAGACCCCGGACGTGATCGACACGGACCCCGGAGTGACGTGCAGCTGCTCGGGATCGTGCTTCCAATCGCCGTAGGGCCGGGTCAGGAGCAACAGCTGTTCGGAGTTGGTGCGAGCCCGCTGACCGAGCTGGTCCGACATGCCCGGCAGGTTTCCCTTGTGCCGCATGTGGTGCAGCAGCTTGGCGGACCCATAGGCGTGCGCGGCCACGATCACCTGATCGGCGGTGAACCGGGACCGGTGCGCATGCACAGCGCGCTGCGCCCAACCCGGGTGGCGAGCGAGGACCTCGAACCCGCCGCCGTCCAGCGGAGTGAGCTCGTACGCCTCGTGCAGCTCGTGGATCTCGGCGCCGTTCTTCTCGGCGAGGTACAGGTAATTCGTGGTGAGCTTGTTCTTCGCGTTGTTCCCGCAGCCGATCATGCAGTTGCCGCAGCTGATGCACCCGGTCCGGGTCGGACCTTCGCCGCCGAAGTACGGGTCCTCCGCGTCGACACCGGGTGATCCGAAGTACACGCCGACCGGGGCCCGGTTGTAGGTGTGGCCCATGCCCATCTCGGTGCCGACATCACGCATCAGCCGATCGACATCGGTGTCCATGTACGGGACCCGGACCACACCGAGCATGCGACTGGCCTGGTCGATGTAGGGCGCGAGCTCGTCGGCCCAGTCGGTGATCCCGGCCCACTCGGGCGCGTCGAAGAACTGCTTGGGTGGCACGTAGAGCGTGTTGCCGTACACGTGCGAGCCGCCGCCCACACCGGCGCCGCAGAGCACCAGGACGTCATCGAGGAACTCGATGCGCTGGATGCCGTACATCTCCAGCTCCGGCTGCCAGACGAACTTGCGGACATCCCAGCTGGTCGTCGGGATGTCCTCGTCGGGCCAGCGGCGCCCCGACTCCAGCACCCCGACCGAGTAGCCCTTCTCGGTCGCGCGAAGGGCGGCCACGCTGCCGCCGAACCCGGAACCGATCACGATCACGTCGTAGTGGTCCATGCCGCCGCCTTCCAGCTGCGACGACGAACCTCAGGATGCTGATATCGCCGCTGGTACCGACTCGATCGCCGGCCGTGGCATCGTCGGCGTCGTACCCCCACGGTGGCTGTGCGGCTCGTGAGTGTTCATCATCCCGTTCGGGTGACGCCCGACAATCCGGACTGGGCGGCAGCATGATTCGGGACGCTGTCGCTCACCACCGGCAGCGGCAGGTGGCACGGAGAGGCATCGCTCTGGAAGAGCGCCTGAGTGGCGGTGGGCTGCATGGGCTCCCGGCTCGTCGGGCATAGCGGCACCGCCGCGATGGACACCTTCGTTGACCAGCGCCGGCGCTTCCAGCGTTTGCTCCACTGTGAACAGGAGGAGCTGTGAATCTTGACGGGTCCGGGTGCCACCCGGCCCCGGACTGACCGGCCGCTCAAGCGAACAGCCCCGTGCGCCAAACGGGCAGCGCTCTTAGTCATCCTCGTCGGGACGGGCGCAGGCGGCCGTCACGGGGTGCTGCGGCGGTCAGCGTTATTGGAGGTTGCTTGGCCATCGGCCGGGTGGAACGACCCCGAAACGGCGAGGATGTTGATGTTGATTGCGAGGATCCAGATCGGGAACGCGAGTTCGAGCCACGGTACGGGCCCGACAGCGAACAGCGAGAGCAGGCCGACCAGGAAGCCAGTCAGCGCCAGCCAACGGTGGAACAGCCCTGTGCGCAGCGCAATCGTCGAGGTCGCAATCGCGAACACGCCGGCCATGCGCATCGCGCATGTCGTCAGCAGGTTGTAGACGGTCGGCCGGCCGAACTCCCACACGTCCAACGGCGGGCGGCCTTGGTTCTCTGCCGCCAGCTCGAGAAGCCCTCCGGAGAGCGCGGCGAGCACGAAGAGCATGCCGACGAACAGGAAGCCGCTTCCCAGAAACAACGTGGCAAAGAACTTGTCCTCCTTGTCGCCCAGCCGGTCGCGGAGTGCGCCCATGAACCACAAGAATGAGATGCCGGCGAACGGGGTGATGTTCAGCGCGAACGCAACGGAGTTCCGAAGAGACGAGTCGGTCAGCCACGTTCCGGAACCTGCAGGGTTGGCGGGCACCGCATGCCGCAACAGCACGAGTGCGATGCCGAGCAGCAGGGCGAACACGATGCCGGCGATGGCGGCGGCCCGCGGAGTGCGCACGGCGTTCGGGGTGAGGTTGAACTCCGCTGCCATTGCCGGCTCCTTCTGGTCGTCGAGACCGGTGCTGGTCGGGACGATGCCCGCCGCCTCGGGTCCGGTGAGCGGTTGTTGGCCCATTTTTCGCCCGCCGAGGATGGCGCGCTCCCCGGCCCGTCACCCCGGCTGTCCTAGCGCGGCTAGCTGAGAGTGCTGATGGGGACTCACGCGAGTCGCCGACGAGGTGCTGCTCGACCCGTAGCTGCAGATCGGCGGCGGCGACCGCGACTGGTTTGACGTCGGCAGGTTGCGCAGACTCTCGAGCGGCGTCCGCCAGGATCAGCTCGGCCTGCTCGCCGACCGCGGCCCATCGAGCTCGGTCGTCTGGCAACACGGCGGTGCAGTTGTGCAGCAGCCCTAGCAGGGCCAGCGACAGCGTTGGTTCAGTGGAGCCGTAACGGCGGATAAGCCCGCACGTCGTGGCCAGGTAGTCACTGAACCGTCGGCCAGGGACGATCACCACGCCACGGCCGGCCGAATCTGCGGCAACCTCGTCCCCGAGCGGGCGAACTGCGAGGGCGCAGAAAATCACCGAGAGATGGTCGATCGCCTGGACCGCGGTGTAGGGGTCGTTCACCGCCGGGGACAACGCCTTGCACGCTATGTCGACGAGCTGCCGAATGCCGAACGCGACATCCTGGCCGGGAGTGCGCTCGAATCCAATGTGTACAGCGCCAGCCAGGGCGTGCCGGAACACCACCGGGTCGGGAGTAGGTTCGTCCGGGCCCGCCCTCCACATCCACGCGAGCAAAGTGCCGGCCACGACATGGTCCCCCACCCATGGCCGAAGTCGAATATGCAGGTTGTGTTCACTGGCCAGCGGCAAAAGAACCTCCGCATGCGTGGCCTGTACATATCCGGACGTCGGCGCGAGCAGTGGAACAGCCCATTGCGGTGGCATGGTCGTGGTGTCTTGGACGTCACCCAGCCGCCCACTCACCGCCGCCAAGGTGTCCGTCTCGACTCGCTCGGCGATCGCGTCGATCTGGATCGAATGGGCGAGGTGGTCCGCGAAGTACACGACCATGCCGAGGCTGGCGAACAGCAACACGATCGCTCCGCTGACCGCGAGGCGCGGGAAATCCTCGGTGCGAGCTCCGGCGGACAACCCCACCGTGTACAGACCCGGAATGCAGTACACGAAGGTCGCCACGAACGTGCTGAGCACGACCTGCGTCGGCCGGTCACGCAGAAACCTCCGCAGCAGCCGAGGAGAGAACTGCGTCGACGACAGTTGCAGCGCCACCACCGTCAGGCCCAACACCAACGCGAGCACGGTCACCACGGTGCCGGTCACGGTGAGCAACAGGGTCCGCGCGTCATCGGCGGTGCCCTGAAACGCGAGCGGTGATCCCGGACCGGTATGGACGCTCGCCAAGATGAACCCGACCACCAATGCCACCACCGCGCTTACACCGGGCAACACCCACAGAGACCCGGTCACGTACTCGCGGATCGCATCTCGGTTCGTCACGTCGATCCTCCCAACAACACCTACGCCGCACCGGCCCGGTCGGTTATCGCGCTATCCAAGCTCGCCACCTTGGCAGCGGCGCAAGCCATGAGCCAGCGGAGGAGGGGAAGGCGGGCGCTTGGCAGTCCGGCCGCGCCGGGACCCCGCGCCCCGGTTGGGGCGCGGTTTGAAACCGTATAGAAAGTTCTCACCGTCGGGCTGGATCGCCTTTGCGGACGACACAGGCTACGACGAGGTGGATCAGTTCGGGATCTCAGCGAGGAACGGCCAGCGTACGTTTGTTCAGTGCTTGCCGGCATTGGGCCGTCGACGCCATCTCACAGCCTTTGGAGGAAGGTTTGACATTAAGTGAAGCCGTAAAGAAACAAGTTGGTGCTTTCGCTTCGCAAGATCGTTGTTTTGGTATGGGCTTCGCCGAGGACGTGTTGTGTCAGCTCGCGCTGCGGTTCGAGGTGGTGCTGCCGCACTTGAATGAGCGTCAGCGCCGGCTGGTGTTGGGCCAGGAGGCTCGGATGCTCGGTCATGGCGGAGTGCGAGCGGTCGCGGCGGCGGCCGGGGTGGCTGAGTCCACGGTTCGAGCCGGGGTGTTCGAGCTGGAGGCCGGTGGGGGCCCACTTCCCGGTGGACGTGTCCGGCGGGCTGGTGGTGGGCGACGGCCGGTGGAGGAGTTAGACCCTGGGGTGATCGCGGCGCTGCTGGCGCTGGTGGAGCCCGACGAGCGGGGCGACCCGATGTCGCCGCTGCGCTGGACGGTCAAGTCGCTGCGGAACCTGGCCGAGGAACTGGCTGTCGCCGGGCACCGGGTCTCCGCGCCGACGGTCGGGCGCTTGTTGAAGCAACAGGGCTTCAGCCTGCAGGCCAACGCCAAGACGCTGGAGGGAGCCCAGCACCCTGATCGGGATGCCCAATTCCGCTACCTCAACGAGCAGGTCAAGACCCACCAGGCGAACGGGCAGCCGGTGATCAGTGTCGATGCCAAGAAGAAGGAGCAGCTTGGACGGCTGCCCAACGCCGGCCGGCAGTGGCGGCCCCAGGGCGACCCGGTCAAGGTCGAGGATCACAGCTTCTACTTCATCGGGCCGGATGTGGAGGTGGCGATCCCGTTCGGCGTCTATGACTTGGCCAACGACTCGGGCTGGGTGAACGTGGGCACTGATCACGACACCTCGGTGTTCGCGGTGGAGTCGATCCGGCGCTGGTGGCGCTGCCGCGGCAGTCTGGACTACCCGGCCGCCGACCGGCTGCTGATCACCGCGGACTGCGGTGGCTCCAACAGCTACCGCTATCGGCTGTGGAAGGCAGAGCTGGCCGCGTTCGCCGCGGAGACCGGGTTGACAGTGACCGTCTGCCACTTCCCGCCGGGCACTTCCAAGTGGAACAAGATCGAGCACCGGCTGTTCTCGCACATCACCATGAACTGGCGCGGCAGGCCCTTGACCAACCATGAGGTCGTGGTGAAAAGCATCGCGGCCACCCGCACCCGCACCGGCTTGTGGGTCCACGCCGAGCTCGACGCTGGCGCCTACCCGATCGGGATTTCAGTCAGCCACGAGTACGTGCGCTCGCTGCCGATAACCCCGCACGAGCATCAGGGGGCGTGGAACTACACCATCGACCCGACCGGCCCGCGCGGACAGACCGTCACCGCCGGCGGACGCGACCAATCCCGAGCGCAAGCGCTGGCCATGCTGGCCGATCCGAGGGTGACCGGCATGCCCAGCCACCAGCTGCGACAGTTGTGCGCCCAGCTGGCTCCGGCTCAAGCAGCCCTGGATGAGCAGCGCAAGTACTTGCAACGCGACGGGCCGCGCCGCCAGGCCCGCGGCGACCACGGCCGGCCGTTGCTGACTCCAGCCGACAAGGTTGTGCTCACCGTCGCCTACCTGCGCCGGGTCTGCCCGCAGAAAGTGCTGGTCGAGCTACTGGGCATCAACCCGGTCACCATCGGCCAGGCGATCAAACAAACGCGGCTGCTCATGGACGAGCAGAAGATCGCCGTCTCGCAGACCCCGCACTACTTCTCCCGTGCCCAAGACCTGCGCGATTGGCTCGACCGCGGCGCTGGCACACCTCAAATGCAGATCTCCCAGGCGCTGGCCCAGCCAGAGCTGACCGGGATGCCACGCGATGACTTCCACGCCCTCGTCGACCGGATCAGCGTCCCCTACCGCGCCGCCATCGAGCGACGCCGACACCACCAACGCGGCGGCAACCGGCTCCCCGGAACCCGCGGCGGGGTCTTCCGACAAAAGATCACCGACGCCGACCGAATCCTCGCCACATTGCTGGCCCAGCGACAACTCTGCGACCAACAAGTCCTGGCCGACCTCTTCGGCGTCAGCCGCGGCACCATCCGCAACGCCATCGACGACGTCCTACCCCTGCTCGAACAGGCCGGCCACGCTCCAACCCCGTCCCCGAAGCAATTCGCCACCGCCGCCGAAATCCTCGCCGTCCTGGCTCCGATCAGTGCCGCAGACCCAGCACATTGATTCTTTACGGCTTCAGTACGATCACCACCACTGACGGCACATGCACCATTTCCTAGTCTTTTGACTCTGCGGCCGCCTTGAGGTGTGCGAGCCAGGACTTCAGAGACGCATCAAGCTGTGACTGAAGCTCTGCCACGTTTGCCCTGACCGGCTCACCCGCGAAAGACTCGTCGGTGACGACGTGCACGCCACCCTCGGACTCCTTGAGCATCCATTCGTGCACCCCAGTGATGCCGCTGGCGGTCCCGCCCCATAGCACCCGAGTTTGCCTCGCGACGTCGTAGATGGTCGAGGTGACGCTGAATCCAAAGCTGGTCCAGTCAAACGAATTGCCGGGTTCGAATCTCCCGGCGAGGCGCGCAGCCGTGATGTCGGTCTGCCACGTCGGCCACGCATTGACGTCGGTATGAAGCCGCCAGACCGTGTCTAGCGGTGCGTCGATGTTTACCTTGTGGTGGGCAATCACAGGAGCCGAGCGATCGATGCCAGTCGGAGTGTCCATCGCTCCTCCGCACTTCCTTCGGCAGTCGGGACGTCACCGTGTGCGCCGGAGCTCTAGGTGCGACTCGCTTCTGGCATGGTCGCCTCGACCGCCTGAAGGATGAGCTGGGTCGCGGCGTCGGGCTGCGACACGAACGAGACGTGAGAGGCCGGCACCTCCACGATCGTCGCGTTCGCGCGCTCAGCCATGAACCGCTGGAGCGTCGGCGGGATCGCCTTGTCCTCCGTACCGAGCAGGTACCAGCACGGCAGCGTCTTCCACGCTGGCGGGCCCGACGGCGCGGCTGCGAACGCGGCCTTCGCAGGGCTCACCGACGTCGGTAGCCGGACGCCCCGGGGTACAGCAGCCAGGCGACGCCTCGGCGGGTGCTGCCGTGTCCGTCACCCGATGGACTCTCGCAGGCCGTCGCGGGTGTCGCATCACCTCTCGGTGGTGAAACGCCGAGGGCCACATCCGCCCGGGACCCACCTCGATCACGCCATCCGGCGCGCAAGCTGGGTGCGCGACTTCACTCCGAGCTTGCGGAACGCCTTGCGCAGGTGGTATTCGACCGTGCTCGGGCTGATGAACAGTTGAGCGGCGATCTCTCGGTTCGTGTTTCCCTGCGCCACGAGGCGCGAGATCTGTGCCTCCTGCGGCGTCAGTTGACCACGGCTATCGACGCTGCGTCTGCGAGCATGCTCGCCGGTCGCTTCCAACTCGACGCGTGCGCGCTCGCCGAACGCCTCCATGCCGAAGTCGGAGAAAAGGTCATGCGCTGTCCGCAGTTGCTTTCGTGCATCCTTGCGCCGGCGTTGACGTCTCAGCCACTCGCCGTAGAGAAGGTGAGCGCGAGCGAGATCGACGGCCATCCGAGATCGACCGAGTCGGTCGACCGCCTCGAGATAGAGCTCCTCAGCTCGCTGATCTTCGATGAAAAGCGCCTCCGAGCGCGCCGCGAGGCCGAGGGCCCAGTCCGTCCCGCTCACCCTGGTCATCTCCGCGAGGCGTCGATGCGTTTCCGCGGCCAGCTCGGGTGTTCCAGCACGGACGGCGGCCTCGATCACCTCCGGCATCACCCACGTCGACGGGTTGAGGTCCGGGTGGTCTACGACCCGCAGCGCCGCGGAGCGGGCGTCCTCGTAGCGGGCGAGGCCGTTGTACAGCACCGCCTGGGCCCAATCGACGACGGAGACTCCGATTCCTTCGCCGCGCCGCGTCACCTCGGTACGCGTGCGGCCAATGAGGTCGACGGCCTCAACCTCGCGGCCGCGCAGCGCAGCAAGTCCCACCTTGCCGTAGGGGGCCAGGGTGCCACCGATTGCGTCGGTTGCCGTTTCGATCTCGTCGACGAGCGATGCCGCTGCCGTCAATTCGCCCGCAAGGAGATGCATGTACACCCGCTGGGTGAGGGCCAGCGGAAGGTCGCTAAGCGCGCCGGTCTCCCGGGCGAGTCGAACGTGCCGCTCCGACAGCGTCTCCCATCCAGCGTCGTCCCACAGCTGGACTGACGCGATGGTCGCCAGCCATAGCCAACGCAGTTGTTCGATCGCGGACTCGTCGGTACTGAATGCGGCCTGTGCCCGCCGCAGGATCGGGACGGCAGCCTCGTAGGTTTCGCTGAACAACGTGGCCAGAGCGTCGAGCAGAAGGTCGGACCCGCGCGGCGCGCGCAGCGGTGGCGCCGCGCTCGCGGCTTGGGCTACCTCCAGCGCGCTTCCGCCGGGTCCAGCGAATCGCCCCGCGAACATCGCCGCAGACAGTGCGTCCAGATAGGTCTCGCGAGCAAGCGTCGGATCGAGCGTCGCCAGCCGTCGCGCCGCCTCGAGCAGCAGCGGTGGCGCATTGCTTCCGCGCGTGGCGACGAATGCCGTCTGCGCGCGCAGCAACGCGACACGTGCACGCTCGAGGTCGCTGAGGGCGCCTGTCTCTGCCATGGCGAGAAGGCTGAGCGCGTCATCGAGCGCACCTGCTTGGAATTTCGTCTGCGCTGCGGCGAGGGCGCGCTGCGCACGACGCACTGGGGTGGGTGTGAGCGTGACCGCGCGTTCGAGGAAGGCGGCAGCAGCGGCGAAGCCGCCACGCGCCTGCGCCCGCGCCGCGGAGCGCTCGAGCTCGGCGGCCACCACTTCGTCGGGCACGGACGCCGCCTGCGCACGGTGCCACGCGCGGCGATCAGGGTCGATCTGCGGATCGGTTGCGTCCGCGAGCGCGCGGTGAGCCTCGCGCCGCTCGGTCGGCTCGGCCGCGCCGTACACTGCCGAGCGCACGAGCGGATGACGGAACACCACTGCACCGTCCAGCATCAAGACGCCTTCCGACTCCAGGGCGTGCGCGGCCGTCTCAGGGATCCCAAGCTGCTGCGCAGCGCGCCAGAGAAGCGCAGGGTCGCCGACCGGCTCTGCCGCCGCCAGGAGCATCAAGCGCCGCGCGTCGCGCGGGAGCCGCGCCAGCCGCCGCGTGAAGCTCTGCTCGATCCCAGTGGACAGCGGTAGTGCCGCGGGCAGGCCAAAGCCGCCGGCGAGCTGCGCGGGCGTCAGCCCGCGTGGGAGCTCCAGGAGCGCGAGCGGATTCCCGCCTGTCTCGGCGATGATCCGCTCGAGCACGGATCCGTCCAGCCGTGCGACCAGGCCGGACTCCAACAATGCCCGTGCGTCCCGGCGGCCCAACGGTTCGACGCGGAGCTGCGGTAGGCGGGCCAAGCCACTGCCCATGGCACGCGTCGCGAACGCGAGCGCGATCCTCTCGGCGAGCAGGCGGCGAGCCACGAACGCGAGTGCTCGGGCCGATGCGCTGTCGAGCCACTGCGCGTCGTCGACCACGCACAGGAGCGGCTGCTGCTCGGCAGCTTCGGAGAGGAGGCCGAGAACCGCGAGCCCGACAAGAAACGGGCTCGGCGCCTGTCCGGCGGTCAGCCCGAAGGCAACGCCGAGCGCGCCATGCTGAGGATCAGGGAGACGCTCGCTGAGCTCGAGGATCGGCGAACAGAGCTGTTGCAGCGCCGCGTAGTCGAGCTCCATCTCCCCGTCGACGCCCGCAGCTCGAACGACGCGAAAATCCTCGGCCGCCTCGACCGCGTACTCGAGCAGTGCGGTCTTGCCGACGCCGGGTTCTCCGTGCACCACGAGGACAGCGCCGTGACCGTCCCGCGCGGTATCCAGCAGCCGCTCGAGCACCGCGCGCTCGCGTTGCCTTCCGAGCAACCGCCCTGGCTGCGGCCTGGCGACCATCCCGGCAGCATGCCACGCAGGGTCACGCACTACGGATTTCCGGGATTCGACGAGCCCGCCGCCGCGGCCACGATCCAGGAATGAGCGAGACAACTACACCGGACGAACGCGTCGCGACCGTCCGCAGCCAGCTCGGCGCATTCACGCTGCCGTGGGAGGGCTGAGGCGATGAGCACACCCGATACATCCGATCTGCCGGACTACGCGCCGGTTCCCCGCCGCGGCGCTCGGCCCCGCGCTCAACGAGCAGGGCTACTACGTCGGCCGCGTCGAGCGGAACCTGTACTGGGTCACCGACGGCACCTACCAGTCGGCGTTCCTGACGACGTCGGACGGCGTCGTGTTGCTCGACGCGCCGCCAACGATCGGCCACAACCTTCAGCGGGCTGTCGACGAGATCGCGTCGGCGAACGGCCTCAGCAACAAGGTCAATTTCCTCGTCTACTCGCACCACCACGCCGACCACGCCGGCGCGTCCTCGTTGTTCGACAAGAACGTCACCCGCATCGGGCACGAGGAGACGCGGCGCCTCCTGCTACGCGATGACGACCCGGCCAGGCCACCCAACGAAGAGACGTTCCAGGATCACCGCACCCTGGAGATCGGCGGCGAGCGGATCGACTTGGTCTGGCACGGCGCGAACCACTCGCCCGACAACATCATCATCCACCTGCCAGACCACGACACACTGATGCTGATCGACATCGTCAACCCCGGCTGGGCACCCGTGTACATCTCCAACCTGACCGAGGACATCCCCGGCTACATCGAGGCTCCGGCGAACGCGCTTGCGTATTCGTGGAAGCACTTCATCGGCGGCCACCTCGGTCGGCTCGGCACGCGGGATGACGTGACTCTGCATCAGCAGTACATGGCCGACATCTCCGAGAGCTCGCGGAAGGCAATCGACACCGTCGATCCCACGCGGTATTTCGTGAAGTACGGCGAGAACACTTGGGCGGCGGTGAAGGGCTATCTCGACGAGGTCACGGCGGTCGCAGCCGCGCCCGTGATCGAGAAGTACACCGGCGTGCTCGCGGCGGCAGACGTCTTCACCGAGAGCACGACGTTCTGGGTGATGGAGTCGATCCGGCTCGACCTCGGCTACGGCTCCCAGGTGCAGCCCTGATGGCCAGCCTCCCAGTACGCGACCCGGCAGGCGATCACCTGGCGACTGCCAGGTGGGCGGGCCGCCTCGCCCAGTTCCCGGCGGGAAATTTCAGCAGCGGATTGACATGGGCGAGCGAGCCTGGAGCGCTGCCAAACCAACCCCAACCGAAGAGAGATCCTCCGTGAGCACCGAGCAGCGAGAGAACCTCGAAGCAGTCCTGCGACAGTCAGCCTTCCCCGTCGGCAGCGATGTCAACGAGCAGCGGCGGCTGCTCCGAGAGTTGATATCGGCGCAGCCGCTGCCCGCCGACGTGACCGTGACCGCAGCCGCATTGGGCGGCGTCCCAACCGCCGAGATCACCATCGACGGAATCGAACCTCGCCATGTTGTCCTGTACTTCCACGGCGGGGTGTACGTACTGGGGGACGCCTTCCAGGCCGCTGACCTGGCCTCGCAGGTCGGCCGGCGGACGCGCGCCAAGGTCATCTCCGTCGACTACCGGCTCGCCCCCGAGCATCCGTATCCGGCGGCGGTCGACGACGCTCTTGCAGCCTACGAAGCCCTCCTGCAAAACGGCACTGCCCCTTCGGACATCGTCTTCGCGGGCGAGTCCGCCGGCGGCGGGCTCGCCGTCGCCACCCTGGTCAACGCCCGAGATCACGGGCTGCCCTTGCCGGCCGCGGCCTTCGTCATGTCACCGTATGCCGACCTCACCCTGGCCGGGACGACCATGGAAACCAAGCGCGAGGTCGACCCGCTGATGAGCCGAGAAAACCTCCAATCCCGAGTCACCGACTACACGGCGGGACAAGACGCCGCTCTCGGCCTCATCAGCCCGATATTCGCCGACCTGTCCGGCCTGCCGCCCCTGATCATCCAGGCCGGAACCCACGAGGTTCTCCTCGACGACGCCGTCCGCCTCGCGCAACAAGCCGCCACCGCCGACGTCGAGGTCACCCTCGACATCACCCCTGGGGTGCCGCACGTCTTCCAAAACTTCTATCCGATCCTCGACGAAGCGGCCGCTGCACTGGACAGAGCCGGACAGCTCCTGTCGGCGCATCTCGCCGGCGCAGAACGCGTCACCGCATAGCGAAAGGCAGATCGCAAGGGATGACGGACCCAAGGGCGAGTCGAGGCCGGTCCGGCGACACCGTGCCCGCAGCTTCACCAGCGATTACCTGCCCGGCAGCGACCGGCAACGGAAGGAAGACCTGTGACCACCATCGGCACGGCGTCGCGGAGACCGATCGCGGTGGTCGGTGCGACCGGCCTGCAGGGCGGGGCCACCGCCCGCGCACTTCTGGGCGCGAACGCCCCGGTCCGGGCGTTGGCACGCCGCACCGACTCCGACGCCGCACGCGCCCTGACCGAGCTCGGCGCCGACCTCGTCGCGGCTGACCTCGACGATCCCGAAAGTCTCCGCGCGGCCTTCACCGGCGTGGACGCGAGTCTTCGCCATGACCACACCCCTACCCGACCGCCGTATCGACCTCGAGGTGAGGCACGGGCACGCGATCGCCGACGCGGCAGCAGCAGCCAGCGTCCCGCACGTGGTCTACAGCTCGGTTGGCGGAGCGGAGCGCCACACCGGGATTCCCCATTTCGACAGCAAACGCGACATCGAGGAATACCTCCTCGCGCGGGGCCTATCCACCACCTTCGTACGACCGGTGTTCTTCATGGACAACTTCGCACAGTTCATAACACCGACCATGCAGGACGGCACGCTGATGGTGCGGTTACCCCTGCCACCCGGAATCCCACTACAGATGATCACCGCCGAGGACATCGGTGCCGTCGCCGCGGCTACGGCGCTGGACCCCGACCGCGTCCCCGGAGGGCTCGATAGAAATCGCTGGCGACGAGCTGACCGGCGAGCAGATCGCCGAGGCCTACCAGCACCGCTACGACGTCCCCGCACGGTACGAGCCGCTGCCGATCGACGTGTTCGGTGACGACGCCGACCAGCGAGCGATGTTCGAGTGGTACGCCCACCTGCCAGCGTTTCAGGCCGATTTTGCCGCCACCAGGGCGTTGGCACCGCGAACGAAGACCTTTGGACAGTGGCTTGCGACCCGACCCGATCTGGGAAGCACTTGAACCGGGGCAGGCGATCACTCAACACACCAGATGAGGAGAGCGAGATGACGTACGACAATGAAGCAATCGTCCGGCACGCCTACCACACGGCGGAGGGCAGCGTCCTGGACGTCGCCGGGTTCGTCGGCAGCTTCGCCAATGACGGCGTGATCAACCTGGGGCACGCTGGCATAGAACCTAGCGGAGTCGGCCAGGAGAGCTATCGGGGCGAGCAACTCGGCGAGCTTGTACTCCGCATCGCCAAGTATTTCCCCGATATCCATCGTGAGCTGCACCGCGTCAACGTGCTTGGCGACATGGTCGCCGTCGAGCTGTCGATTCAGGGCACCTTCCTCGGGCCGCTGGAGACCCCTGCCGGCATCGTCCAGCCGACGGGAGCGAAGGTCGACGGACCATGCGCCGACTTCTGGTACCTGCGCGACGGGAAGATCGAGAGGTTCGACTGCTACATCATGTTCGACACCATGCGCGCCCAAATGGGCGTGATGTCTTGACTCGGCAAAATGTGCAGGCTGGGCCGCGGTGCGCCCGATGCCAGTACGCCGTGTGGCTACGACGACGCTTGCACCGAATCTAGTGTCCCGTGAGCGAGGTTCCTTGCCCGGATCCGGCGATCCAGGTGGATGCACCGCAAGGCGGAGGAGAAGGCCGATACCTGGTCGTATCGGCCTCGACGACAACGCAGCGGGGCGCCAGCTGGGCGGCGGAGGCGGGTAAGACGACCTCGCTCACGGGACACTAGGTGCGACTCGCCCCGGGCACGGTCGCATCGACCGCCTGAAGGATGAGCTGGGTCGCGGCGTCGGGCTGCGACACGAACGAGACGTGAGAGGCCGGCACCTCCACGATCGTCGCGTTCGCGCGCTCAGCCATGAACCGCTGGAGCGTCGGCGGGATCGCCTTGTCCTCCGTACCGAGCAGGTACCAGCACGGCAGCGTCTTCCACGCTGGCGGGCCCGACGGCGCGGCTGCGAACGCGGCGGCGGCGTACGGCCGCTGCGCCGCGGCCATCACGGCGGCCGTCTCGGGGTCGACATCGGCGGCGAAGGCTTCGCGGAACGCCTCAGGGTCGAGGAAGAGGTCCGCGCCCTCGCTCCCGTCCGGGCCGGTGAACGGCACGGGCCTGATCGAGGGCCCCACGAGGCTGCCTTCGAACCGCTCGAGGAGCTCCTGCTGGCTCTCGCCCTCGTCGCACATCCAGCCGTTGAGGTAGACGAGCGCCTTGACCTGGTCGTTGCCGGTCGCGGCGCTCGAGATGACATTGCCGCCGTAGGAGTGGCCGACGAGCACGATCGGACCGGTCAGGGTCCGCAGGAGCTCGGCGAGGTACGTCGCGTCGCCACGGAGATCGCGAAGCGGGTTGCCGAATCCGATGGCACGGAATCCTTGGCGCTGCAGAGCGCGGATCTGGGCGTCGAAGCCCGTCGCGTCGGCCCATGCACCGTGGACGAGGACGATCGTCGGCTTGTTTCCGTCGGGCTGGGTGGCCATGTCTGCTCCTCTGGCGTGCCGTCTGTCGTTGGACCGCCGTGAGAGTCTCCTCGGCGCGGCCGGCCGCCACAAGCGCATCGAGAAGACGGCCGATGGGACTGCTGGCAGCCCCTGATCAACCGGGGCGTGGAGTGTTGGAAACCCGACAGCTCTGCTGTCCAGACACGTCCGTGGGTCCCAGATACGTCCCAAGGACCAAGGCGGTTATAGATCATGGACATGATCAGTTATGGAGGAGCGGAGGCCCGCTGAGCTGGAGTTCCTTGGGCATCAGCGTCAGCGGGCCTCCGGTGTCGGGACGACAGGATTTGAACCTGCGACCCCTTGACCCCCAGTCAAGTGCGCTACCAAGCTGCGCCACGTCCCGGCCGCCTCGAAAGGCCGACCTAGCCTACCGCACCGGATCACAGGAGATGATCGACCGGTTCGTGCGCTCCCCACGTGCCTGTAGCGCCCTTGCGGGCTGTCGGCCCCGCCGAGCCACAACCCGGACTCAGTGTGCGCGGCTGCCCGCCGGCGCACCACCGTCGTTGGTCGCTTGCGAGCTGGGGACTTTCGTCGCCACAGTCGGCCAGCGGAAGCCGGCCCTCCACCCGGTATCCGCCGTCCGCGGCGTGCTGCGTGATCAGCGTCCCGCCGACCAGCGCCAGCCGCTCGGCCAGGCCCACCAAGCCGGTGCCGCCCTCGCTGGGCGGTGCCCCGCTGCGACCGGCCGGCGGGGTGTTGTCCACCCGGACCCGCAGCTCGGCACGGCGCCACTCGAGGCCGACGTCCACCCGCGCCCCTGGCGCGTGCCGGGCCACGTTGGTCAGGGCCTCCTGCACCAGCCGGTAGGCCGCGCGACCGACGGCGGCCGGAACGTCCGCCGGGGCGACGCCCAGCACGTCGAGCCGCGCACGGACCCCGGACACGTTCGCCCGGCGCACCAGGTCCGGCAGCCCGGCCACCCCGATCCCCTCGCTCGGCTCGTCGGCCCCGTTCATCAGCCCCAACGCGGCCCGCATCTCGGCCAGCGCGCGCTTCGCCTGGGTCCGCAGTTGCTCCGCGCTCTCGCGCACCCCGGGGTCGTCGCTGCTCGCGGCCAACGCCGCCGCGCCCACCGCGATCAGCGTCGCGTGGTGCCCGACCGCGTCGTGGATCTCCCGACCGATCCGGGCCCGCTCGGCCGCCCGCGCCGCCCGCTCGCGCGCCACCAGGGCGTCGTCCCGGGCCCGCTCGAGCTCGCGCAGGCTGGTGGTCAACCGTTCCCGGGTGGCGATCAGCAACCCCACCGCGGCCGGCGCGGCCGACCAGAGCACCACGAACGCCACGGTCAGCACGACGTCGTCCCAGCCGAGCCGCTGGGTCACCAGCACCGGGACCACCGCGGCCACCCAGCACAGCGCCAGCCAGGGCAGCACGACCCGCAACCGGCGCTCGCGCCGGCCCAGCCCGAACAGCGCGACCAACGCCGCGGGCCAACCGAGCCCACCGACGAGTCCGCACAGGCAGCCCAGTACGCCCAGTGGCGCCCACACCCACCTCAGCGGCAGCAGCGCGCACCCGACCAGCCCGGCGAGCACCGAGAACCCGAACGGCCCCGGCGCACCGAGCAGCACGGCGCCGGCCGGCACGCCGACGGCGAGTACCTCGAGCCCGGCCCGACGCAGCCCGATCGCCCTGGGACGGATCGGCCCGCCGAGCTCGGTCACCGGGCACCCCGGGGGCCCGCGGCGCCGGCCGTGCCGGCAGTGCCGGCGGTGCCGGAACCCACGCCCTGCGCCCACAGCGCGGCCTGCACCCGGTTCGCCGCGCCGAGCTTGGTCAGCACCGCCGAGACGTACTTCTTGACGGTCGCCTCGGCCAGCCCCAGCGTGTCGCCGATCGCCGCGTTCGAGTTCCCCTCCGCCAGCAGGTGCAGCACCTGCTGCTCGCGCAGCGTCAGGTCGTCCATCCGCACCCGACCGGGCCGCGGGCTCCCCTCGGCGATCCGCGGCAGCAGCCGCGCCGTGATGCGCGGGTCGAGCACCGCGCCGCCGGCAGCGAGGTCGCGCACGGCTCGCACCAGGGCGGCCGGCTCGGCGTCCTTCAGCAGGAACCCGTGCACGCCGATCCGCAACGCCTCCGCGATGTACTCGTCGAGGTCGAAGGTGGTCAGGACCGCGGCGGGCGGGGCGTCCGGGGCGGCACAGAGCGCCCGCAGCGCGGTCAGCCCGTCGACGCCGGGCATCTGCACGTCGACCAGGACCACGTCCGGGTGGTGCCGGGCCACCGCGTCCAGCAGCTCGTCGCCGTTGCTTGCCTCGGCGACCACGACGACGGTGCCGTCGGCCTCCAGCAGCGTGCGCAGGCCCGTCCGGAGCAACGTCTCATCGTCTGCCAGCACGACACGTACCGGGATACCCATGGTCCGAACAGCGTAGACCGCTGGTCCGGCAGACCGAACAGCTCAGCGGCTGCGGCGTTCTCGCACCCGGACCGAGATCCGGATCGGGGACCCGGTGAACCCGAACTGCTCGCGCAGCCGCCGCTCCAGGAACCGCCGGTAGCCGGCCTCCAGGAACCCGGTGGTGAACACCACGAAGGTCGGCGGCCGGGTCTGCGCCTGGGTGGCGAACAGGATCTTCGGCTGCTTGCCACCCCGGACCGGCGGCGGCGTGGCCGCCACCACCTCGCCGAGCCAGGCGTTCAGTGCCCCGGTCGAGACGCGCTTGTCCCACGACTCGAGCGCGGTGCGCAGCGCCGGGGCGATCTTGTTCACCGCCCGCCCGGTGAGCGCGGAGACGTTCACCCGCTCCGCCCAGGACACCCGGGCCAGGTCCCGGTCCAGCTCCCGGCGCAGCTCGGCACGGCGGTCGTCGTCCACCAGGTCCCACTTGTTGAACGCCAGCACGAGGGCCCGGCCGGCGTCGTTGACCATGCCGATCACGCGCTGGTCCTGCTCGGTCAGCGGCTCGGAGGCGTCGACCAGCACGATCACCACCTCGGCGGCGTCGATCGCGGCCTGGGTGCGCAGGCTGGCGTAGTACTCCATGCCGCTCGCGGTGCGGACCCGCCTGCGCAGGCCAGCGGTGTCCACGAAGCGCCACGTCTCGCCGTCCAGCTCGACCAGCGAGTCCACCGGGTCGACGGTCGTCCCGGCCACCGGGTCCACCACCGCCCGCTCCTGCTTCGCCAGCCGGTTGAGCAGGCTGGACTTGCCGACGTTCGGCCGGCCGACCAGGGCCACCCGGCGCGGCCCGCTCGGCACGCTGTCCATCGCGCGCGGCGCGGCCGGCATCGCGGCGAGGACGGCGTCCAGCAGGTCGCCGGAGCCCCGCCGTGCAGCCCGCTCACCGGGTACGGCTGGCCCAGCCCGAGCCGCCAGAGCTCGGCGGTGTCGGGCACCAGCCGCTCGTCGTCGACCTTGGTCGCGGCGAGCAGCACCGGGCGCTCCGATCTCCGCAGCACCCGGGCGACGGCGTCGTCGGTCGCGCTGGCTCCGACGGTGGCGTCGACGACGAGCAGCACGACGTCGGCGGTCGCCATGGCCAGCTCGGCCTGCGCGGCCACCGCGGCCCGCATCCCGGTGGCGTCCGGCTCCCAGCCACCGGTGTCCACCACGGTGAACCGCCGGCCGTTCCACAGCGCGTCGTAGGCCACCCGGTCCCTGGTCACCCCGGACACGTCCTGGACCACGGCCTCCCGGCGGCCGAGCAGCCGGTTCACCAGCGTCGACTTGCCGACGTTCGGCCGGCCGACCACCGCCAGCACCGGTACGGCAGGCTCCGGCACGGACGGCTCCGGCACGGACGGAACCGGATCCGGAACGGACGGGTCCGGCGCCGCCGCGGCCGGCTGCTCGCCGGCGGTCACCGTGTACTCCGCAACTCGTCCACCTCTCCGATCAGCCCGAGCAGCGCGGTGCGCACCTGCTCGGTCGCTGCTGCGAGCCCGGCCCGACCCTTCGCGGGTTCCGGCGCGAACGGCCGGCCGACCAGCACGTCCACCCGCGGGCGCCAACGGCGCCGGGTCCGGTCCGCCGGTCGCCGGGTACCCCGTACCACGGCGGGTAGCACCGCCGCGCCGGTCGCACGGGCCAACCACGCCGCACCGTGGTTCGCGGTCCGCATGTCGGCCGTGCTGCGGGTGCCCTCGGGGAACACCCCGACCAGCCCGCCGCCCCGCAGTACCTCCTGCGCCGCGGTGAGGGCCGCCCGGTCCGGCACCCCGCGGTTCACCGGGATCTGCCCGATCCGGCGCAGCCCCCAGCCCACCGGTCCGGCGAACATCTCGGACTTGACCAGGAACACCGGCCGCCGGCCCAGCGTCCCGGTCACCCCGAACAGCAGCGGACCGTCGACGAATGCGCTGTGATTGGCGACCAGCACGACCGGGCCGTCGCCCGGAACGTTCACACCGTTGTGTACCCGCACCCGGAGGAACACGTCGAACAACCAGCTGCCGAGCCAGCGCGCGGCTGAGTGCAACGCCGGGGAGGTCCCCGCCGGCAGGCCCGCGCCTCGCTTCGCGGGCGCCGTGGTCACCTCGCTCACCGGCGGGCCTCCTGGTCGGACGGTCGGGTCTGCACCATGCCGCGCGCGGTGGCCAGCCGGGTCAGCTCGGCTAGCACATCCGCGACGGTCAACCCGGTCGTGTCCAGCTCGACGGCGTCCGAAGCAGCCCGGAGCGGGGAAATGGCCCGGCCGGAGTCGAGCCGATCCCGCCGCTGCACGTCGGCCAGCACGCCCGCGTCGTCGACCGCCCGGCCGGCTCGCCGGTCCTGGGCGGCGCGCCGGGCCGCCCTGGCCCGCGGCGAGGCGGTGAGGAACACCTTCAGCGCCGCGTCCGGGGCGACCACCGTGCCGATGTCCCGACCCTCGACGACGATCCCACCCGCCCGGTCGCCGACCGCCGCAGCGATCATCCGGCGCTGCTGGGCGACCATGACGGCGCGCAGCTCGGGGTGCGCGGACACCGCGCTGACCGCGGCGGTCACCGGCGCGGCTCGGATCTCGGCGGCGACGTCCTGGCCGTCCAGGACGACGCTCTGGTGCGGCCGGGTCGACGCCGACCTCGATCCGCGCGGCGGTCGAGACGGCCAGCACGTCGGCCACGACGTCCGGCGAGTCGGACTGCGGGTCCAGCCCGGCGCGCAGCACGGCGAGGGTGGCCGCCCGGTACATGGCACCGGTGTCCAGGTAGTCGGCGCCGTAGCGGTCGGCCAACTTACGGGCGACGGTCGACTTGCCGGTCCCGGACGGCCCGTCGACCGCGACCACACCCCGAAGCCGACCAGCGCTCACGGACGTCCATTGTGCCGCCCGCCGCGGGCCGGCCGGTTACCGGATCGCTCTGCAGATCAGCTGCCGGTCAGATCGAGAAGAACAGCTTGTGGAACTTGTCGGACAGTTCGGTGTCGCCGCGGATCGTCCCGCAGCGGGCCCGGCCGTACACGTCGAGCGCCAGGCTGGCCGGGTCGAACTCCAGCACGGTCGGCAGGCCGCTGACGTCCGCCGGCTCGTAGCTCAGGCCGTCCGGCGTCGCGTCGAACCGCCAACTCCCGGCGTTGTGGCCGGAGGTCACCGTCACTCCGACGGAGAACGGCTCGGACACGCCGGAGGTGTCCGCGGTTGCGCCCCAGACGATCAGCATCACCGGGACCAGCAGATCGGCGGCGTCACCGGACAGTGCGCGCTGCTCGGTCTGCGTCTTCTCCCGCATGTCCCAGGAGTGCATGGTGTAGTCGATCAGCTGGAACTCGGAGTAGAAGCCGGCCGGGAGCGGGCCCATGTACGGGTGGGTCACCAGCAGGCCGGCCCACTCCTCGTCGGTCAGGCCCTCCGAGATCTCGATCATCTGGTCGAAGTCGGCCCGGACCCGCTTGAGCATGTCCTGCTGCGACTCGCTGCGGAACGCCTGGGCCTTCTGGTTGGCCCGCTCGGCCAGCACCCGCACGCCCAGCGCGGGCGATGCCTCGGTGCCCCGGCGGGCGTGGTCGAATCCCGCGAAGTACCCCTCGGTCACGTCGACCAGGTGCCCGACCTGGTCGCGGACCTGCCACTCCGCGCACGCGGTCGGCGCCTGCCAGTCCAGGCGTTCCGCAAGGTCGAAGAACTGCGCCGCCTCGTTCTTCACGGTGCGCAGCAGGTTGCCCCGGCTGGCCGGGTCCATGAAGTTCCACTCAGCACTCATCGTCGAGCCCTCCTATGCCTGACCTGCCCGTTGGGAGGAACCCTGGCCCTGGGTGCTTGCAAAGTCAACGGCCTCGATCGGGCCGTGCAGGGCGAGCTGGGTGGCGAGCTGAGTGCCGTACCAATCGAGAAACAGCTCCATCGCCTCGTCCACCTCCTCGCGGTCGCCGGTTGCCAGCAGATCCAGCAGCAGACCGCGCGTCACGGCCACCCCGAGCCGGGCCTGCGCCCTGGCCAGCCCCGCCGGGACGCCCTGCCGGATCGCCATCTCGGCCACCGGGGTGATCCAGTCCTCGACGATCCCGTCGAGCATCGGGGCGGCCGCCGGATCCCCCTGCAGCGCGCGGCCGTACATCTCGAAGAACAGCCGCTCGTTCGCCGCCAGCGCCGGGTCGGTGAACCGGCGCCAGAACCGGCGGCCAAGCTCGACGGGGTCGAGGGCGGGTTCCGCAGCGGATCCGGCCGGCCCGTCGAGGTCGACGAGCGCGGCGCGCTGGCGACGCTCGACCTCCCTGATCACCTCGACGAGCAGGTTCTCCTTCGAGCCGAAGTGGTAGAGCAGCATCCGGTGGCTGGTGCCGATCGCCGCCGCCAGCCCGCGCAGCGACAGCTCCGCGGTGCCGTTCGCCGCCAGGTACTCGATCGCCGCGGCGAGCAACCGGTCCCGCGGCCCAGCGTCGGCGGTCACATGCGCTTCCATGTACCGAATGGTACATGTACCATCCGGTACATCGGAAGGGAGCACTCGTGAAGATGCAGCACATCGACATCCGAACCATCTCGACCGCGGCGCCGAGCGCGGTCTACCGCCTGCTCCGGGACGGCTCGACCTGGCCGGACTGGTCGCCGATCGAGTCGTTCGAGCTGGAACGGGAGGGCGACGGCGAGCGCGAGGGCGTCGGCGCGATCCGAATCTTCCGGCGTGGCCGGGTGACCGGCCGGGACGAGGTCGCCGGGCTCGTACCAGGACCGTCGCTTCAGCTACCGGCACCTGTCCGGGCTTCCGGTGCGGGACTACCGCGCCGGCGTCGACCTGAGCCCGACCACGGACGGCGGCACGGCGATCCGCTGGCGGGTGTCGTTCCGGCCGCGCGTTCCGGGCACCGGGTGGGTGTACCGGCTGGGCATCGGACGCATGCTGCGGCAGTCCGCGGAAGGTCTCGCCACCCACGCGGCGCAGCATCCGCAGCAGCTGCCAACGAACGGCACTTTCGTGCAATAGGGCCGTACAACGGCGCCGTTGATCACGGCCCGGCGGCTCACCGGGGTGGGTCACCGGGGTAGGTCACCGGGGTAGGTCACTGCGCAGTTCGGCGGCTCCGCGCAGGTAGACGTGCCGCAGATCGGCGCGAGTGCGATCGGTCTGCACGTGGGCCAGCAGCCGCAGCACCCGGGGCATCGCGCCGGGCACCGCGATCTCCGTGGCGCACAGCAGCGGCACGTCGGTGAGCCCGAGCAGCCGGGCGGCGTAGGCCGGGAACTCCGCGGTGAGGTCCGGCGTCGCGGTGAACACGATCGAGATGATGTCGTCCGCGGTCAGGCCGTTGCGTTCCAGCACCGCGCCGACGAGCTCGGCCGAGGACTGCAGGATCTCGTCGCGGTCGTCCCGGTCCACCTGGATCGCCCCTCGCAGAGCGCGCACCGGCATGGGCCGCAGCCTACGACGGCGCTCGCCGCGGCGCGCTACAGCCCGACCGCGCGGTAGAGGGAGCCGACCTCGGCGGTGTTGAGCGGGCGCAGCTTGCCCGGTCGCTGCTCGCCGAGCTTCACCTCACCGATCGCGGTGCGGACCAGCCGCCGGACCGGGTGCCCGACCGCGGCGAGCAGCCGCCGCACCACGTGCTTGCGGCCCTCGTGCAGCACCAGCTCGACCAGCGTCCGACCGCCCACCGCGTCCAGCACCTTGAAGCTGTCCACCGCGACCGGGCCGTCGTCGAGCTCGACGCCGGCGCGCAGCCGCTTGCCAAGGTCCCGGGGCACCGACCCGGCGACCTCGGCGACATAGGTCTTCGGGATGTCGAAGGACGGGTGGGTCAGCCGGTGCCCGAGCTCGCCGTCGTTGGTGAGCAGCAGCAGGCCCTCGGTGTCGGCGTCCAGCCGTCCGACATGGAACAGCCGCTCGTCCCGCTGCCGGACCAGGTCGCCGACGGAAGGGCGGCCCGGCCTCGTCGGACATCGTCGAATGCATCCCGCGTGGCTTGTTCAACGCCAGGTACACCAGGTCGTCCCGCAGCACCACCCGGGTGCCGTCCACGTGCACCACCGCGCGGTCCGGGTCGACCCGGACCCCCATCGCCTTGCACCACCTTGCCGTCGACCGTGACCCGACCGGCCGCGATCAGCTCCTCGGCGGCCCGCCGCGACGCCACCCCGGCCTTCGCCAGCACCTTCTGCAGCCGGACGCCTGCCGGCTCGTCGGCCGGCTCACCGTCAGGGCACATCGATCGCGTCCACGTCGGGCAGCAGGGGGGCGAGCGGGGGCAGGTCCTCCACCGAGGACAGCCCCAGTCGCTCCAGGAACACCTCGGTGGTCCGGTACAGGATCGCCGAGGTGCTCGGGTCGGTACCGGACTCGTGCACCAGGCCGCGGGTGACCAGTGTGCGCAGCACCCCGTCGCAGTTCACCCCGCGGATCGCCGCCACCCGGGCCCGAGTCACCGGCTGCCGGTAGGCCACCACGGCCAGCGTCTCCAGCGCGGCCCTGGTCAGCCGCGCGTGCTGGCCGTCGAGCAGCAGCCGCTCGACGAACGGCGCGTAGGTGTCGCTGGTGTAGAACCGCCAGCCGCCGCCGATCTTGCGCAGGTCGATCCCGCTGCGCGCGCCCGCGTAGCGCTCGCTGAGTCGGTCCAGTCCGGAGCGCACCCGGGGCACCGGCTGGTCCAACGCCGCGGCCAACGACTCGGCGTCGATCGGTTCGTCCACGACCAGCAGCAACGCCTCCAGCGCGGCATCCAGCGCCTGGTCGTCGGTCAGCTCGGGGAGCTCTGTTGCGGAGTCCATTCCACCACCAGCATGCCGTACGCCTCGTCCTGCTCCAGCCGCACGGCGGACTCCCGGTAGAGCTCCAGCACCGCGAGGAACCGGGCGACCACGTCGATCCTGCGCTCGCAGTCGGCCACCAGCTCGCCGAAGCTGGCCCGGCCGCGCTCGGCCAGTCGGCGAACGCAGCACGTCCATGTGCTCGGTCACCGACACCCGCGGCAGGTGCAGGTGGTCCAGCGACACCGTCGGGCGGCGGCTTCGGCCGGAACACCGCTGCGGCCAGGTCGGCGAACTCGGCGGCGCCCACCCCGAGCGTCACCTCGGGCAGCAGCGCCGACGTAGCGCTCCTCCAGCGCGACCGCCCGCGGGTAGCGGCGCAGCGCGCCGGCCTCCAGCTCGACGAACAACGCGGCCACCTGCTGGTAGGCGCGGTACTGCAGCAGCCGGGCGAACAGCAGGTCGCGCGCCTCCAGCAGCGGCGAGGTCGTCGACGTCGTCCACGTCGCCGTGCGGGCAGCAGCCGGGCCGCCTTGAGGTCCAGCAGCGTCGCCGCGATCACCAGGAACTCGGTGGTCTCGTCGAGATCCGCCTCGTCGCCCAGCGCGGTCAGGTGCGCGATGAAGTCGTCGGTGACCTGGTGCAGCGCGACCTCGGTGACGTCCAGCTCGTGCCTGGCCGATCAGCTGCAGGAGCAGGTCGAACGGGCCGTTGAAGTTGTCCAGCCGGACGGTGAACCGGCCGGCGACCGCTCCGGCGCCGGGCAACCGCGTCCGGCGCCTGCTCCGGCGGCGACGGCTGGCGGGCAAGCGTCACCGGGCGAGCACTTCGCGGGCCAGCGCGCGGTAGGCCTCCGCGCCGGCCGAGGTGGGAGCCCAGGTGGTGATCGGTTCGCCGGCCACCGTGGTCTCCGGGAACCGCACCGTCCGGTTGATCACGGTGTCGAACACCAGCTCGCCGAACGCCTCGATCACCCGCTGGCCGGACCTCGCGGGTGTGCAGCGTGCGCGGGTCGTACATGGTGGCCAGGATGCCGAGGATGGCTCAGGTCCGGGTTGAGCCGGTCCTTCACCTTGTCGATCGTGTCCATCAGCAGCGCCACCCCGCGCAGGCTGAAGTACTCGCACTCCAGCGGGATGAGCACGCCGTCCGCGCAGGCCAGCGCGTTGATGGTGAGCAGGCCGAGGGACGGCTGGCAGTCGATCAGCACGATGTCGTAGTCGCGGGATCGCCGGCTGATGCGCCCGGCCCAGCGCCTGCTCCCGGCCGACCTCGGTGACCAGCTGGACCTCGGCGGCGGACAGGTCGATGTTGCTGGGCAGCAGGTCCATGCCCGGCGACGTTGGTCTGGAGGATCACGTCGTCGATGCACGGTGGCGCGTTCCATCAGCAGGTTGTAGATCGTGCGGTCGAGCTGGTGCGGCTGGATACCCAGGCCGACCGAGAGCGCGCCCTGCGGGTCGAAGTCGACCAGCAGCACCCGGCGGCCGTACTCGGCGAGCGCCGCGCCGAGGTTGATCGTGGAGGTGGTCTTGCCGACCCCGCCCTTCTGGTTGGCGACGGCCAGCACGCGGGCCGGTCCGTGTTCGGTCAACGGTGGTGGATCCGGATCCTCAACCGATGCCTCCCCCCGGGGGTCTTGGAGAGCTGCTCGTCGTCGAATGACGCCTGTCGGGGGTGTAACGGCCGCGGTACCGACATGCGGGGCTCCGCCCTCATCAGAAGCACTCTCGGGTTGCAGGCTAGGTAGCCGGGTCGCCGACAGCAACGCGCCTCGCCGGGGGCAGCTGATGCCGCTCAGTCAGCGGTTCCCTCCCTGCGCCCATCCGTCCAAGCCGCGGCGCCGAACCGGCCGCATGATGGGTTCATGTCGAGCATCAACTCCATGTACCCCCGGCTCGTCGTCTCCGACGCGACCAAGGCGATCGACTTCTACGTCACCGCCCTCGGCGCGCGAGCGGGCGAGCGACACACCGGCGCGGACGGGAAGGTCGTGCACGCCGAGCTGACCCTCGCCGACGGCATCACGATAGCGGTGAAGGACGAGGGCGACGGCGACCCGTCACCCACCTCGCTGGGCGGCACGCCGGTGATCCTCGCGCTGGACGTCGACGACGCCGATGCGGTGGGCAAGGCGATGGTCGGGGCCGGGGCGAGCGTCGTCTACCCGATCCAGGACCGGGAGTACGGCGCCCGCGGCGGCCGGCTGGCCGACCCGTTCGGGCACCTCTGGATGATCAGTCAGCCGCTGGGATAGGCCGGCGCCGGTCACCGGGCGCGGGGGTGCGCCATGCGCGTACACCTCGCGCAGCGAGTCGACCGTGACCAGCGTGTAGACCTGGGTGGTGGTCACCGAGGCGTGGCCGAGCAGCTCCTGCACCACCCGGACGTCCGCGCCGCCGTCGAGCAGGTGGGTGGCGAAGGAGTGCCGCAGGGTGTGCGGCGACACGGCGGCGGTGACCCCGGCCCGCTCGGCGGCCGCCCGCAGCGACCTGCCAGGCGCTCTGCCGGGACAGCCGGCCGCCGCGGGCGTTCAGGAACAGCGCCGGAGTTCCCCGGCCCCGGCCGGCCAGCGCCGGGCCGGGCGCGCACCAGGTAGGCGTCCAGCGCGGCCAGCGCGGGCCGCCCGATCGGCACCAGGCGCTGCTTGCCGCCCTTGCCGCGGAGCAGCACGGTGCGCTCGACCGGGTCGACGTCGTCGAGGTCCAGCCGACCGCCTCGGAGATCCGGGCGCCGGTGGAGTACAGCAGCTCCAGCAGCGCCCGGTCGCGCAGCCCGCGCGGGGTCGTCCGGCCGCGGGCCTCGAGCAGCCGCTCGCACGACGTCCAGCGGCAGCGCCTTGGGCAGCCGGCGGGGCGGCGTCGGCGGGTGCACCTCGCGGGCTGGCGTCGGCGGCGAGCAGGCCCTCCCGGCGGCCGAACCGGTGCAGCCCGCGCACCGCGACCACCGCCCGGGCCGCCGACGACGCCGCCAGCGGCGGGTGGTCGGCGTCCCCCTCGCGCAGCGCGGCCAGGAACGCCGCTGACGTCGGCCTCGGTGACCTCGGCGAGGTCGGCCACGCCCGCGCGCGGCCAGGTAGCCGAGCGTAGCGGCGCGAGGTCGCGGCGGTAGGACTGCGACGGGTGTTGTCCGCCGAGCCGCGCTCGACGAGCAAGGTGGTCGAGGTAGCGCAGCCGCGCATCGCCGGCAGCACCGTGCCGGCTCACGCGGCGTCGTCGTCGCGCGGCCGGTCACGACATCGCGGTACGCGCGGCGACGCCGAGCGGGCGCGTCGGCCACGGGCGTCGGCCGCCGGTCGCGCCAGCACCGGTGCGCGACGGCGTGCGCGGCCAGCACGCCGGCGACGGCCCGACGTTGACGATCTCGCCGGCGAGCGCCTGGCGCACCGCGTCGGCCAGCGGGATCCAGCGCAGCTCGCAGGTCGGCCTCCTCGTCGTCCGGCCGCTCCGGCCGCGCCACCTCGGTCAGCCCGCCGGGCGAGGTAGACCCGGACGCTCTCGTCGGAGAACCCGGGCGAGGACAGCGACGTCGACCAGCACCGACCAGTCTCGGGCGGCCAGCCCGGCCTCCTCGGCCAGCTCGCGGGCCGCGGTCGTCGCCGGGTCCTCGCCCGCGACGTCCAGCAGGCCGGCGGGCAGCTCCCACAGCCGGTCGGCGCACCGGGTGCCGGTACTGCCGGATCAGCACCACCCGGTCCTCGTCGTCGAGCGCGACGACCGCGACCGCCCCGTGGTGCTCGACGACCTCGCGGACGGCCACCCGCGCCGCCCGGCATCACGACCTGGTCGGCGCGCAGCGCGATCACCTTGCCGGCGTAGATCGCGCTGGACTCGGCGACCTCGAAGGTGTGACCGCCGGTGTCGGACCTCAGACCTGCCGGCACGGTCACCCGGCGGCCCCGGCCGGCGCGATGTCCCGGCGCGGTGCGCGCTCGCCGGTCCCGGTCCAGCTCGACCGGCAGCCGGTCGGCGGCCCGGTAGCTGCAGCGCGGCGGCGACGAACGAGCGCGAACAGCGGGTGCGGCCGGGTCGGCCGGCTCGCAGCTCCGGGTGCGCCTGGGTGCCGACGAAGAACGGGTGCGCGACTCGCGCAGCTCGACGAACTCGACGAGCTTGCCGTCCGGCGACGTCCCGGACGATCACGCAGCCCGGCCGTCGTCCAGCCGCTCCCGGTAGGCGTTGTTCACCTCGTAGCGGTGCCGGTGCCGCTCGGAGACCTGCGTGCTCGCCGTAGGCCCTGGCCACGAGCGAGCCCTGGCCAGCACGGCCGGGTAGGCCCCGAGCCGCATGGTGCCGCCCATGTCCCTGTCGCCGGCGACGACGTCGACCTGGTCGGCCATCGTGGCGATCACCGGGTGCGGGGTGTCCGGGTCGAACTCGGCGGAGTTCGCGCCCTGCCGAGCCCGGCCAGCGATGCGGGCCACCTCGATCACCATGCACTGCAGGCCGAGGCAGAGGCCCAGCATCGGGATGCCGCTGGTGCCTGGCGTACCGGATCGCGCCGATCTTGCCCTCGATGCCCGCGCACGCCGAAGCCGCCGGGGATCAGCACGCCGTCCACGTCGGCCAGCGCGCGCGGCCGCGCCGGCGCGGCGTCGCACAGTCGTCCGAGGCCACCCAGCGTGATCTCGACCTTGGCCCGGTGCGCGAAGCCGCCGGCGCGCAGCGCCTCGGTGACCGACAGGTAGGCGTCCGGCAGGTCGATGTACTTGCCGACCAGCGCGATCCGGACCGTCTCGGTCGGGTGGTGCACCCGGTCCAGCAGGTCGCCCCAGACCGTCCAGTCGACGTCCCGGAACGGCAGGCCGAGCCGGCGCACCACGTAGGCGTCCAGCCCCTCGGCGTGCAGCACCTTCGGGATGTCGTAGATCGACGGCGCGTCCGGCGCGGCGACCACGGCCGTCGGTCGTCGACGTCGCACATCAGGCTGATCTTGCGCTTGAGCGCCGTCCGGGATCTCCCGGTCGGCCCGGCAGCACGATCGCGTCCGGCTGGATACCGATGTTGCGCAGCGCGGCGACCGAGTGCTGGGTCGGCTTGGTCTTCAGCTCGCCGGACGGCGCGAGGTAGGGCACCAGCGAGACGTGCAGGAAGAAGCAGTTGTCCCGGCCGACGTCGTGCCGGACCTGGCGGGCGGCCTCCAGGAACGGCAGCGACTCGATGTCGCCGACCGTGCCGCCGATCTCGGTGATCACCACGTGCGGCGCGTCGCCGTCGCCGTCCGGCGCGGCCATCGCCCGGATCCGGTCCTTGATCTCGTTGGTGATGTGCGGGATGACCTGGACGGTGTCGCCGAGGTACTCGCCGCGCCGCTCCTTGGCGATCACCTCGGAGTAGACCTGGCCGGTGGTGACGTTGGCCGCGCCGGACAGGTCGCGGTCGAGGAACCGCTCGTAGTGCCCGATGTCCAGGTCGGTCTCGGCGCCGTCCTCGGTGACGAACACCTCGCCGTGCTGGAACGGGTTCATCGTGCCGGGGTCGACGTTGAGGTACGGGTCCAGCTTCTGCATGGTCACCCGCAGGCCGCGGGCGGTGAGCAGCTGCACCGAGGCTGGACGCGGTCAGTCCCTTGCCGAGCGAGGAGGCGACACCGCCGGTGACGAAGACGTGCCTGGTCGTTCGCGCGCTGGCACAGGAGACTCCCCGTATCCACGGTCGGCGACGCCGACCAGTTGTCCACGGGGCCTCAGGTTATCACCGCGTGCCGGAGGCTGACGCCGCCACGCGCGGTACCCGGCGGGCCGGCGCTCGGGGGCACCGGACCGCCGGTGGCACTGAGGCACCTCGGGGCCGGCGACCGTGCGTTGCCCGCGACCGACGCCCGTCGGCCGTGCTCGCCGCAGCGCCAGCACGGTCGCCACCCGGCCGGCCGCGCTCTGCACGTCGTCCACCGTGGACAGCGACGCGGCGGCCGCGGTGTCCGCGCGCACCACGCCGACGGCCCCGGTGGCGGTCCGCCGAGCCGGCCGCGGCCGGCGAGCACCGCACCGCCACCCGAGCGGTCCAGCTCGGTGGCCATCCGGGCCAGCATTCCGAGGCCCGGTCCGGGGCGTCCGGCCGGTCCGGGCACCGCCGGTGAGCACGACGCGCCAGCTGCGCCGGCGGCCGGGCCGGGCCGGGCCGGACGAAGCCCGCCTCGGCCAGCCCGGACAGCGCGGCGGCGCGCCTCGTCCGGGGCGGCCTGCGGGCTGCCGCTGGCCGCGCAGCAGCAGCACGGCCGCCCGAGCAGGCCGCCGACCAGCGCTGCCGGGGTCGGCTGGCGTCGGCAGCTGGGCGCCGGCGGGCAGCAGCCGGGTGACCAGGTCACGGAGCTGGTCGGCCCGGGCCGGGTCGGTGATCGCGTCGGTCAGCGCGAGCTCGCCGGTGACGGTGCCGCCGGCCTGCTGACCAGCGCGCCGCACCGCGTCCCGGTCGGCCGGCGTCGGCGTCCGGGGCGGTGATCAGCACCACCGGTGCGCGCCGCCAGCTGGCCGCGCACCGCCATCGGGGCCGATCGCCGGCGGCGAACGCGGTCGGCGGGCCGCTGGCCGCGCGTCCAGCGCGTCGCGCTGCGCGGTCGAGCTCGGCTGACCTGCTCGGCGAGGCTGTCCTCTGGCCGCTGGAGACCGCGAGAGCAGCGCGTTGGACAGCGCCGGTCGAGCCGAGCACCACGCCGAGGGCGAGCGCCAGGAACACCGCCGCCGATCGAGACGACGTGGTAGCGCAGCGAGATCACGGCAGCCACCCCTGACACCGCGCGCAACGTGCCGATGCCCAGACCCAGAGCCAGCGCGGTCCAGGTAGGGCGCCGGCCGACGTCGGAGACCAGCAGCGCCGCGACCGATCGCCACCAGCGCCGAGCCGACCAGCAGCAGCACCGCGCCGAACGAGACCCGGGCTGCGGTACAGCGTCCGCCACCGCCCTGCCGTCCACCAGCATGCTGCCCACCTTCAGCCGGGTCAGGAACGTGGAGGCGTTGCTGCTGGACCGGCCGCGGTCCAGGAACTCCGCCAGCGTCGCCTGGAAGCCCGACCGTGACGATCAGCGCCGCGCCGTGGTGGTGGGCCAGCAGCAGCGCCAGGTCCTCGGGGTTGCCCGAGGCGGGGAAGGTCACCGCGCCGGCGCCGAGGTCCTGCACGCGCTGCAGCCCGGGCGCGTGGCCGTCGGCCGAACGCCGGCACCACCACGTCGGCGCCGCAGGTCAGCGACTCGGTGGACGACCTCGGCCGGGTCACCGACGATCAGGTCGCGGCGGTACCCGGCCTCCCAGCAGCGCGTCCGCGCCGGCCCCGACGCCGACCAGCACCGGCCGGTACTCCGCGATGTAGCGCTTGAGCCGGGCAAGCTCCGCGACGTGGTCCGTGCCCCGGCGCCACGACCAGTACCTGCGCGGCCGCGATGGCACCTGGACGCTCGGGGACGCCGACGCCGTCCAGCAGCAGCGCCCGCTCCCGGCGCATGAACTCGATGGTGTTCGCGGAGAACGCCTCCAGCTGGTGTGGCCAGCCCGGCCTTGGCCTCACCATCGCGGTCGGCGACCGACGTCGGCGGTCTGCTCGACCCCGCGGGCCACGCTCATGCTCGCCGACGAACACCTCGCCGTCGTGCAGCCGCACCTGGGCGCCGTCCTTGACCCGCCGGAGCACGTCGGCGCCGACCGTCGTCGACCAGCGGGACGCCGGCCTCGACCAGCGCCTCGCGGACCGAGGTTGGGGAACCGGCCGGAGATCGACGGCGCGGCGTTGACCACCGCCGGCCACCCCGGCCGCGACCAGCGCGTCGGCGGTCTTGCGGTCCAGGTCGATCTGGTCGAGCACCGCGATGTCGCCAGGCCCGACGCCGGCGCAGCAGGGCGTCCGGTGCCGCCGGTCCACGCGCGCCACGCCGGTCAGACCCGGCGGGGGCTCGGTGCGTGACCGATTCAGCAGCCCGGGGAGCTTCACAGTCAGTCATGGTGACGGCCGGCCGCGCCCGATCCGTGGAAGGCGCGCCGGTCGGATCTACGCAATGAGCACGCTGATCGCAGCTGCACCGGGCCGACCGCACCCGCAATGAGCGGGCTTATTCCGGAGTTCGCGGCGGGCGACGAGCTCGGAGACGGCGGAGGTTTGCGGGCCGGCGGCGGCGGCACCCGGAATGAGCGGGCTATTCCGGGGTTTGCGGCCTTATCACGGCCGGCTGGCGCGGTCCGCGGCGGCGGTGGCCAGCAGCTCCTCGGCGTGCGCCCGCCCGGTGTCGGAGTCGCCGAGCCCGGCGAGCATCCGGGCCAGCTCGGCGATCCGGTCCCGTTCCGGCAGGCTGCGCACCCGGCCGGCGCCGGCCGTCTTGTCCACCACCAGGTGCCGGTCGGCGTAGGCCGCCACCTGCGGCAGGTGAGTAACGACGATCACCTGGTGGCTGGCGGCCAACCGGGCCAGCCGACGTCCGACCTCGACCGCGGCCCTTCCGCCGACGCCCGCATCGACCTCGTCGAACACCATCGTCGGGACCGGGTCCGCGCCGGCCAGCACGACCTCCAGCGCGAGCATCACCCGGGACAGCTCGCCGCCGGAAGCGCTGCGGTGCAGCGGCAACTCGGCGCGCGCCGGCGTGCGGGACCAGCCGGAGCTCGACCTCGTCGACGCCGTCCGGGCCGGGCTCCCGGCTGTCCGCATCGAGGATCCGCAGCCGCCCGCGTCCGGCATGGCCAGCCCGCCGAGCTCGGCGGTGACCTCCTTCGCCAGCCGGTCCGCGGCCCGCCGGCGCGCACCGGACAGCGTGTCGGCCCGTCCGGCCAGCTCGCCCGCGAGCTGCGCGTGCCGGTCGGTCAGCGCAGCCAGCGCGGCGTCGCTGGTATCCAGGCCGGTCAGCCGCTGCTCGGCCTGCCGGGCCCAGGCCAGCACCCCGTCGACGTCCGCGGCGTACTTGCGGGTCAGCGCCCTGAGCTCGACCTGCCGGGACAGCACAACGTCCAGCCGGTCCGGGTCGGCGTCCAGCCGCTGCAGGTACCCGGTGAGCTCGGCGGCGGTGTCGGCCGAGCAGCGCGGACACCTCGGACAGCCGCGGTTCGAGCGCGGTCAGCTCCGGGTCGTCGAGCGCCGGCGAGCCCGCGCCGGGCGGCCGCCACCAGGCCGGTCGCGCCGGGGGCCGTCCGGGTCCACATCGGACTCGCCGGAGAGCGCGTCCCTGGCCGCCAGCGCGGCGGCGCGCAGGTCGTCGGCGGCGGCCAGCCGGTGCGCCTCGGCGGCCAATGCGGCGTCCTCGCCGGGCTGCGGGTCGACGGCCGCGATCTCCGCGAGGCCGTGCCGGAGCAGGTCGGCCTCGCTGGGCGAGCTGGCGCATCCCCTCGGTGCGGCGGCGCAGGTCGGCGTCCACGTCGAGCCACTCGGCCCGAACCGCGCGGTACTCGGCGAGCGGCCCGGCGATCGCATCCCCGCCGTAGCGGTCGAGCAACGCGCGCTGCTCGGCCGGGCTGCGCAGCCGCAGCTGGTCGTTCTGGCCGTGCACCGCGAGCGTCGAGGAGGCCAGCCGGGCCAGCACCGCGACAGGCACCGAGCGGCCCCCCAGGTGCGCGCGGGACCGACCGTCGACGCCGATGGTGCGCGCCGCGATCACGCTGCCGTCCTCGTCGCGCTCGGCGCCCACCTCGTCGACGAGCTCGCGGCCGGCCTCGGTCAGCGCGAACCGGCCCTCGACCACGGCCCGGGCCGCACCCTCGGCCACCCGGGACGCGTCGGCGCGGCCACCGCCGAGCAGGGTCAGCCCGGTTACCACCAGCGTCTTGCCGGCACCGGTCTCGCCGGTGAGCACGGTCAGCCCGGGATCCAGCTCGACGGTCGCATCGTCGATCACGCCGAGGCCCTGGATGCGCATCTCGGCCAGCACGGCAGACAGGGTAGGCGCTGTGGTGTGCGCTGCTCGCCAGCTAGTCGTTGGACTGGGCCGGAACGCCGCGCCACCCGATGGTCGGCAGGTCGAACTTGCGCACCAGCCGATCGGCGAACGGTTGGCCGCCGAGCTGGACCATCCGGACCGGGAGGTGCCCACGGGTGATCTCCACCCGGACACCGGGGGGCAGCGGGATCGAGCGGCGGCCGTCGCTGACCAGCACCGCGGGCGGGCCGCTGCTGTCCACCTCCACCGCGACGGTGCCGTCCGGTGAGACCACCAGCGGACGGGCGAACAACGCGTGCGCATTGCTCGGCACCACGACCAGCGCCTCGACCTGCGGCCAGACCACCGGGCCGCCGGCCGAGAAGGCGTACGCGGTAGAGCCGGTCGGCGTCGCGCACAGCACCCCGTCGCAGCCGAACCGGGACACCGGGCGGCCGTCGACCTCGAGCACGACCTCGAGGATCTTCTCCATGCTGGTCCGTTCCACGATGATCTCGTTGAGCGCCCAGGCCCGGCCCAGCACCGCGCCGTTCAGGCACGCCGTCGCCTCGATCGTCATCCGCTCGTCGACCCGGTAGTCGCCCTTCACGATCGTCGTGATCACCTCGCCCAACGACTCGTACTCGGCCTCGGCGAGGAACCCGATCCGGCCAAGGTTGACCCCGAGCACCGGCACGCCGTTGGGCTGGGCCAGCTCGGCGGCGCGCAGCAGTGTCCCGTCGCCACCGAGCACCAGGACGATCTCGGCGCCGTCTGCGGCGGACGGCTCGGCGTCCACCAGGAGCGGCGCGAGCTCCGGCGGGCCGTGGTAGTCCTGGCCCTCCCACTCGTCGGAGATCACCCGGCTGCGAACACCCTCCGCGGCGAGCTGCTCGACCACCGATCCGGCCGCCCGCCGGGCGAACGGGCGCCCGGCGTGCACGACCAGTAGCGCTTGCCTGGTCACGTCGTTCGTCACACGGCCCCCCACACGGCCTCGTTCAGTACGTCGTCACTCATGCCCTTGCCGGGCGCGGACTCCGGCCGCAGCCAGAGGAAGTACTCGACGTTGCCCGCCGGCCCGGGCAACGGGCTGGCCACCGCACCGACCAGGCGAAGGCCGAGGTCGCGCGCCGCGGCGGTGACCTCGGTAAGCGCGGCGAGCCGCAGCTCGGGCTGCCGCACGACGCCGCCGGCGCCGAGGCGGTCGCGGCCGACCTCGAACTGCGGCTTCACCATCGGCAGCAGGTCGGCGGCACCGGTGGCGCAGCGGACCAGGGCCGGCAGCACGGTGCGCAGCGAGATGAACGACAGATCGGCGACCACCAGGTCGACCTGCCCACCGATGTCGGCCGGCGTCAGGTGCCGCACGTTCGTGCGGTCGAGCACCCGCACCCGAGCGTCGGTGCGCAGCCGCCAGTCCAGCTGCCCATACCCGACGTCCACCGCGACCACCTCCTCGGCGCCCCGGCCGAGCAATACGTCGGTGAAGCCCCCGGTCGACGCTCCCGCGTCCAGGCAGCGGCGCCCGGTCACGGTAAGACCGGTGGGTTCGAACGTCTCCAGCGCTCCGAGAAGCTTGAGTGCGCCGCGGGACGCCCAGCGCGGCTCGCCGTCGTCGGCGACGCGAACGGTGTCTTCCCGGTCGACGGCGGTAGCCGGCTTCGCTGCCGGCACACCGCGCACGGTGACCCGGCCGGCCGCGATCAGCTCGGCCGCCTGCTGACGCGATCTGGCCAGGCCGCGGCGCACCAGCTCGGCGTCCAGGCGGACGCGGGCCGCCACCTGTCACACCTCGTCGGTCGTGGACTCGACCGGGGACTCGACCGTGGACAGGGCCTCGACGAGCACCGTGTGCATCTCCTCGAAGGCATCGGCGTGCTCGGCGACGGGCCGCTCGTCGAGGTCGTCGAGCCGGCCGAGCGCGTCCTGGATCCGCTGTACGGCCGCCGGCTCGGTGGGTTCGTGGTCCACCGCGCTCACCTCCCTAGGCACTGTGCTGCAACGGTAACTTCCGCCGCCCCCGTTCGGGTGGACCGGCGGGGCTGCAGGCCGAGGACCTCCAGCGCCGCCGCCGCATCGGGATCGGCGGCCCGGACGTATGCCCCATCATGATCGTCGGCCCACCGCTCGGCGCACAGGGCGCGTAGCGCGCCGAGCGAGTGGCGCTCTTCCTGCGGCTCGTCCAGGGCGTGCAGCACCAGGCCTGCCTCATCGCGGGTGACCTTCCAGCCGGGCTGCGGTCCGGGGCGAAGCCGCTCCGGGGCGGAGGTCAGCCCGGTCAGGTCGGCGGCGAGGTAGCCAGGTCGCTCCGCGGCCGGCGCGTCGAGCACCGCGCGGGCGTCGGACACCCCGGTGAGCACGAGCAGGCTCGGCAGCCCGCTGGCGTTCGCCCCGGCGATGTCGCTGTCCAGTCGGTCCCCGACCATCAGCGGTCGCCGGCTGGCGATGCGCTCGACGGCGGCCCGGAACATCGCCGCTTGAGGTTTGCCGGCGACCTCGGGGTCGGCGCCGGTCGCCAGCCGCAGCGCGGCGACGAGGGAGCCGTTGCCGGGTAGCAAGCCCCGCTCGGTGGGCAATGTCGGGTCGACGTTGGTGGCCACCCATCGCGCCCCGGCCCGGATAGCCAGGCAGCCCTCGGCGAGCTGTCGCCAGCCGAGATCCGGCGAGAAGCCCTGGACGACCGCCGCGGCCTCGGCGGCCGCCTCGATCGGGACGAGGCCGACTGCCTGCACCTCGGCCGCAAGCGCGGCCGAGCCGAGCACCAGCACCTCGGCCCCCCGGGGGACGCGCTCTGCCAGCAGCCTCGCGGCTACCTGCGCGCTGGTGATGACATCCTCCGGCGCCACCTGGAAGCCGAGCTCGTTGAGGTGTGCGGCCACCGCCGCCGAGCTTCGGGACGCGTTGTTGGTCAGGTAGGCCAGGCGCAGCCCTCGGGCGGTGGCCGCTGCGAGGACCTCCGGCGCGCCCGGCATCGCCTGCGACCCGCGCAGCAGCGTGCCGTCGATATCGAGGAGCAGCGCGTCGTGCTGCGCCAGCAGGTCACTGCGCAGGTCGTCGTGCGCGTCGGTCACGGGGCCGCCCGCTCCGCGGTCAGCTCCTCGATGCGCTCGGCCGCATCGGTCTGCTCGTCGACGTCCGCGTCGGCCGCCGCTAGGAACCACCGGATCGCCTCGTCCCGGCGGCCGGCCGCGAGCAGGTTGTCGGCGTGCGCGTAGAACAGCCGCGCGCTCCACGGGTCGTTGCGACGCTCGTCGAGCTCGGGCACCTGCAGCGACACGACGGCGGCGTTCAGCTCGCCGAGGTCCCGGCGCGCGCCGGCGGCGACGATCAGCAGCTCGATCCGGTCGGCCTCGGCGAGCTGGCGCGCCTCCGGGCTGCGGGCCAGGTCCAGGGCGCGCTCCGGACGACCGAGGGCGCGCTCGACGTCGGCCAGCACCGGAAGGTGCCCGGGCCCGCCGCTGATCCGGCGGGCCGCGCGCAGCTCGGACAGTGCCTCGGCCCACTCGCCGGCCCGGTAGGCCGCCAGCCCCGCGGCCTCACGCACGGCCGCGATGCGGGGCGCCTTGCTCCGGGCGAACCGGGCGTGCTGCAGCGCGCGCGCCGGGTCGTCCTCGAGCAGGGTGCCCGCGGCGACGAGATGCCGGGCGACCAGGTCCGCCAGCTCCTTGGGCAGGCTGACCAGGTCGCGTCGCACGTCCGAGTCGAGGTCCGCCGCTTGGATGTCATCCGGGATCGCCGGAACCGGCGGCTGTCCGGGGGCCTCGGCCCGCCGTCCCGGCGACCGCGCTGCTGCCCGCCGTCCCGGCGGCCCGTGGACTGCCTGCCCTGCCGATCACCCGGTCGGCCCTTGCGGTAGTTGCCGCGCCGCGCGTCGCCGCCACCGGACCGATCAGCCATGACTCCACGCTACCAACCGGACCGGATTGCGGCTTCGGCGCCGGATTCCGCCGGGGAATGAAAGGAAACCAGCAACCGGTGGGGTGTGGTTGCTGGTTTCTGTGGGGTTTGGTGTCGGCGGTGTCCTACTCTCCCACATCCTGGCGGGTGCAGTACCATCGGCGCTGGAGGGCTTAGCTTCCGGGTTCGGGATGGGTCCGGGCGTTTCCCGCTCCGCTGTGACCACCGACATCGTTATCCAGTTATCTATCTATATTGTTGGGTGGGTGGGTGGTGTGTTCAGGGTTGCATAGTGGGTGCGTGTGTTTTTGGGTTGTTGGTAAGTCCTCGGCCTATTAGTACCAGTCAACTCCACCCGTTGCCGGGCTTTCATTTCTGGCCTATCAACCCCATGGTCTGTGGGGGGCCTTACCCACGCGTTGGTGGTGGGAGACCTCATCTTGGAACGAGCTTCCCGCTTAGATGCCTTCAGCGGTTATCTTTTCCGAACGTGGCCAACCAGCGGTGCCCCTGGCGGGACAACTGGCACACCAGAGGTTCGTCCGTCCCGGTCCTCTCGTACTAGGGACAGGTTTCCTCAAGTCTCCTACGCGCGCGGCGGATAGGGACCGAACTGTCTCACGACGTTCTAAACCCAGCTCGCGTACCGCTTTAATGGGCGAACAGCCCAACCCTTGGGACCTGCTCCAGCCCCAGGATGCGACGAGCCGACATCGAGGTGCCAAACCATGCCGTCGATATGGACTCTTGGGCAAGATCAGCCTGTTATCCCCGGGGTACCTTTTATCCGTTGAGCGACACCCCTTCCACGAGGAGGTGCCGGATCACTAGTCCCGACTTTCGTCCCTGCTCGACATGTCTGTCTCACAGTCAAGCTCCCTTGTGCACTTACACTCGACACCTGATTGCCAACCAGGCTGAGGGAACCTTTGGGCGCCTCCGTTACCTTTTGGGAGGCAACCGCCCCAGTTAAACTACCCACCAGGCACTGTCCCTGAACCAGATCATGGTTCGAGGTTGAGACACCCAGTTCGACCAGAGTGGTATTTCAACGTTGACTCCCCCCCGACTGGCGTCGGGGGTTCACAGTCTCCCACCTATCCTACACAAGCCGAACCGAGCACCAATACCAAGCTGTAGTAAAGGTCCCGGGGTCTTTCCGTCCTGCCGCGCGTAACGAGCATCTTTACTCGTAATGCAATTTCGCCGAGTCTGTGGTCGAGACAGCGCCCAAGTCGTTACGCCATTCGTGCAGGTCGGAACTTACCCGACAAGGAATTTCGCTACCTTAGGATGGTTATAGTTACCACCGCCGTTTACTGGCGCTTGACTTCTCCGCTTCACCCCTTGCGGGGTTGACGGGTCCGCTTAACGTTCCAGCACCGGGCAGGCGTCAGTCCGTATACATCGTCTTACGACTTCGCACGGACCTGTGTTTTTAGTAAACAGTCGCTTGGGCCTGGTCTCTGCGACCACCCACCCCTAACCCGCGAAGGGTTTCAGGGCGGATGGTCCCCCTTCTCCCGAAGTTACGGGGGCATTTTGCCGAGTTCCTTAACCACAGTTCTCTCGATCGCCTCGGTATTCTCTACCTGACCACCTGTGTCGGTTTAGGGTACGGGCCGCAACAGCACTCGCTAGAGGCTTTTCTCGGCAGCATGGGATCACCCTACTTCGCCGCAATCGGCTACGCGTCACCTCTCACCGCCCAGACTCAACTGGAGACGCCCGGATTTACCTGGACGCCCGGCTACGGGCTTGCACCAGCACATCCACCAGCTGGCGGGACTACCCTCCTGCGTCACCCCATCGCTTGACTACTACCGGCTCGGATCCCACGCTCAGCCGCCCACCGGTCCGAAGACCGTTAAGACAGCATCGGGTGGTTAGCATCACCGACCTCGTCACGGTCGCACTGCCACGGGCACGGGAATATCAACCCGTTGTCCATCGACTACGCCTGTCGGCCTCGCCTTAGGTCCCGGCTCACCCTGGGCGGACAAACCTAGCCCAGGAACCCTTGGTCATCCGGCGGCAGAGTTTCTCACTCTGCTATCGCTACTCATGCCTGCATTCTCACTCGCACACCCTCCACCACTGCCTCACAGCGCGGCTTCACCGGATGCACGACGCTCCCCTACCCACACCCACCACTACACCCACCTGGCGAACCAGACGGGTCGATGCCCGGACTGAACCGGCGCGGATGTGCCACGGCTTCGGCGGTACGCTTGAGCCCCGCTACATTGTCGGCGCAGGACCACTTGACCAGTGAGCTATTACGCACTCTTTCAAGGATGGCTGCTTCTAAGCCAACCTCCTGGTTGTCTAAGCGATCCCACATCCTTTCCCACTTAGCGCACGCTTCGGGGCCTTAGCCGGTGATCTGGGCTGTTTCCCTCTCGACGACGAAGCTTATCCCCCGCCGTCTCACTGCCACGCTAACCTACCGGCATTCGGAGTTTGGCTGACTTCGGTAAGCTTGTCGGCCCCCTAGGCCATCCAGTGCTCTACCTCCAGCAGGCAACACGCAACGCTGCACCTAAATGCATTTCGGGGAGAACCAGCTATCACGGAGTTTGATTGGCCTTTCACCCCTACCCACAACTCATCCCCCAG
>CAVZMB010000009.1:200000-441191 GCA_963776255.1 uncultured Actinomycetota bacterium
CAGCCACGCCCGAGCGTCGGTGACGGCGGTACGCAGCCGGTCGAGCTGCTCGGCGACCCGGGCCGGTGCGGTACCACCAACGGCGTCCCGCGCCGCGATGGAGCCGGTGACGGTGAGCACCTCGCGCACCTTAGGGGTCAGCTGCGGATGGGCCCGCGCCAGCTCGGCGTCGGTCAGCTCGTCGAGCCCCACGCCACGGGCCTCCGCGATCCGCACACAGGCGCCCGCCGCCTCGTGTGCCTCGCGAAACGGCACGCCCACCCTGACCAGCCACTCGGCCAGGTCGGTGGCCAGCGCGAACCCCTGCGGGGCGAGTGCGGCCATCCGGTCGGTGTCGAACCGCAGCGTGCCGACCAGCCCGCTCATCGCCGGGAGCAGCAGCTCGAGCTGCTGCACCGAGTCGAACAGCGGCTCCTTGTCCTCCTGGAGGTCCCGGTTGTAGGCCAGCGGTTGCGCCTTCAGCGTGGCGAGCAGCCCGGTCAGGTTGCCGATCAGCCGGCCGGCCTTGCCGCGGGCGAGCTCTGCGACGTCGGGGTTCTTCTTCTGCGGCATGATCGAGCTGCCGGTCGCGTAAGCGTCGTCCAGCGTCACGAAGGAGAACTCCGCGGTCGCCCAGAGGATGATCTCCTCGGCGATCCGGGACAGATCCACCGAGATCATGGCGAGCACGAAGGCGGCCTCGGCGGCGAAGTCGCGGGCCGCGGTGCCGTCGATCGAGTTCTCCGCCGGCGCCGCGAAGCCGAGCTCGGCGGCCACCGCGGCCGGGTCCAGGCCGAGCGAGCTGCCCGCGAGCGCGCCGGACCCGTACGGCGAGACGGCCGCCCGATGGTCCCAGTCCCGGAGCCGATCGACGTCGCGCAGCAGCGGGTGGCAGTGCGCGGCGAGGTGATGGGCGAGCAGCACGGGCTGGGCGTGCTGCAGGTGGGTGCGACCGGGCATCGGCGCGCCGGCGTGGGCATCGGCCTGCGCGAGCAGCGCGTCCACGACGTCCAGTACGCCGACGGCCACCCGCCGGGCGCCGTCGCGCAGCCACATCCGGAACAGGGTGACCACCTGGTCGTTGCGCGAGCGCCCGGCGCGCAGCTTGCCGCCGAGCTCCGCGCCGACCCGCTCGATCAGCCCGCGCTCCAACGCGCTGTGCACGTCCTCGTCGGACTCCGCCGGCCGGAAGGCGCCGGACGCGACGTCGGCGTCGAGGGCGTCCAGCCCGGCGAGCAGGGCGTCGAGCTCGCCGACGGTGAGCAGCCCGGCGCGGTACAGCACCCTGGCGTGCGCCCGGGACCCGCGCAGGTCGTATCCGGCGAGCCGCCAGTCGAAGTGCGTCGACCGGGACAGCGCGGCCAGCGCAGCGGCGGGGGCCGCGGCGAACCGCCCACCCCAGAGGCTCACGGGTGCTCGTCGTGCATGCGTCGGTCGCGCCGGGCGGCGATCTTGGACGGCAGGCCCCACAGCTCGACGAAGCCCTTGGCCAGCGACTGGTCGAAGCTGTCGCCGGCGTCGTAGGTCGCCAGGTTGAAGTCGTACAGCGACTGCTCGCTCCGCCGCCCGGTGACCACGGCCCGCCCGCCGCCGAGCGTCATCCGGATGTCGCCGCTGACGTGCCGCTGGCTGTGCGTCACGAACGCCTCCAGCGCCTGTTTGAGCGGCGAGAACCACAGCCCGTCGTAGACCAGCTCGGTCCAGCGCTGCTCGACGCCCCGCTTGTAGCGGGCCAGCTCGCGCTCCAGCGTGAGGTTCTCCAGCTCCTGGTGCGCGGTGATCAACGCGATCGCCGCCGGCGCCTCGTACACCTCGCGGCTCTTGATCCCGACCAGCCGGTCCTCCACCAGGTCCAGCCGCCCGACCCCCTGCGCACCGGCACGCTGGTTCAACCGCTGCACGGCCTGCAGCGGGGTCACCGGTTCACCGTCCAGCGCCACCGGGACGCCCGCCTCGAAGCGCACCACCACCTCGTCCGGCTCCCGGGGTTCGGCCGGGTTCGACGTGTAGGAGTAGACGTCCTCGATCGGCGCGTTCCAGACGTCCTCCAGGAACCCGGTCTCCACCGCGCGGCCCCACAGGTTCTGGTCGATCGAGTACGGCGAGCGCTTGGACACGTCGATCGGCAGCGCCCGCTCCTCGGCCCAGGCGATGGCCTTCTCCCTGGTCCACGCGTAGTCCCGGACCGGTGCGATCACCCGCAGGTCGGGGGCCAGGGTGCCGATCCCCACCTCGAACCGGACCTGGTCGTTGCCCTTCCCAGTGCAGCCATGCGCCACCGTCGACGCGCCGTGGTACTTGGCGGCCTCCACCAGATGCTTGGCGATCAGCGGTCGGGACAGCGCCGACACCAGCGGGTAGCGCTGCATGTAGAGCGCGTTCGTGGCCAGCGCCGGCAGGCAGTACTGCTCGGCGAACTCGTCCCGGGCGTCGGTGACCACGGCCTCCACCGCGCCGCAGGCCAGCGCGCGGCGGCGGACCTCGTCCATGTCCTCCCCGCCCTGGCCGACGTCCACCGCGACCGCGACGACCTCGGCGCCGGTCTCCTCGGCGATCCAGCCGACGGCCACCGAGGTGTCCAGCCCGCCCGAGTACGCGAGCACCACCCGATCCGTCATCGTGCAACCCCTTTCAGACGCTCGGCGAGCTCGGCGCCGGTCAGCGGCTCGCGGGCCACCACCAGCACCGTGTCGTCGCCGGCGATCGTGCCGACGACCTCGTGCAGGGCAGCGCGGTCCACCGCGCTGGCCAGGAACTGGGCGGCACCGGGCGGCGTGCGCAGCACTGCCAGGTTGCCGCTGGCATCCGCGGAGACCAGCAGCTCGGCGAGCAGCCGGCCGAGCCGGGAGGTGCCGCCCTCGACGCCGCGCACCGGGCTGCCGTCCTCCGGGATGACGTACACCGGCGCGCCGCCGTCCACCCCTCGGATCTTGACAGCGCCGAGCTCATCCAGGTCCCTGGACAAGGTGGCCTGGGTGACCTCGACCCCCTCGGTGCGCAGCAGCCCCGCGAGCTCGGTCTGGCTGCGGATCGCCCGCTGGCTGATCAGCTCCACGATCCGCGCCTGTCTGGCGACCCGGGACGCGGTAGTCACGGCCGCCCCACCGGTGTCAGCGCTGTTGGCACGCGAGCACCGCGAGGACCGCGAGCACCGCGCGCAGCAGCGTGCGAATGGCGCTCTTGTACGGCCCTATTGCACGAAAGTGCCGTTCGTTGCGAAAACCGGGGCGCGGTGGGCGCGGTGGGCGCGGTGGGGACGGGGGTCACGGCTGCTCCAGGAGCCAGGTGAGCAGCGCCTTCTGCGCGTGCAGCCGGTTCTCCGCCTCGTCCCAGACCGCGCTGGCCGGCCCGTCCATCACCTCGTCGGTGATCTCGTGTCCGCGGTGCGCTGGCAGGCAGTGCAGCACCGTCGCGCCGCTCGCCGCCCGGGCCAGCAGGTCGGCGTTGAGCTGGTACGGGCGGAACGGTGCCTCCCGGTCCAGGCCGTCGTCCTCCTGGCCCATCGAGGTCCAGGTGTCGGTGACCAGTACCTCGGCGCCGTCGGCGGCGGCCTGCGGGTCCGTGTGCAGCTCGACACCGCCGCCGGTCTCGGCGGCCCGCTGCTTGGCGTCGCGGACCACCTCGGGCTCGGGCGTGAAGCCTTCCGGAGAGGCGATCCGCACGGTCAGCCCGGCGGTCACCCCGCCGAGCAGCAGCGACTGCGCCATGTTGTTCGCGCCGTCGCCGAGGTAGGTCAGCACCAGCCCGGCCAGCCGCCCGTGCCGCTCCCGGATCGTCTGCAGGTCGGCGAGCACCTGGCAGGGGTGGAACCGGTCGGTCAGCGCGTTCACCACGGGCACGGTTGCCGCCGCGGCCAGCTCGTCGATCCCGTCCTGCGCTCCGGTCCGCCAGACCACCGCGTCGACGTACCGGGAGAGCACCCGGGCGGTGTCCGCGATCGTCTCGCCGCGGCCGAGCTGGCTGCTCCGCGTGTCGACGATCAGCGGGGCACCGCCGAGCTGCGCGATCCCGACCTCGAAGGACAGCCGGGTTCGGGTAGACGGCTTGTCGAACAACACAGCGACCGCGCGCGGCCCGGCCAGGGGCCGGCGGCCGACCGGCTCGCGCTTCATCTCGTCGGCGAGATCCAGCACCGCCCGCTGCTCGCCGGGCGTGAGGTCGTCGTCGCGCAGGAAGTGCCTAGCCATCGGCCCCCCGATCAGCACTGTTCAAGATCGATGGCAGTGCGGTCAGGAAGTCCCCGACCTGTTCGGAGGTGATCACTAGCGGCGGCGCGAGCCGGACGCGTTCCGGGACGGCGTTGTTCACCAGGAACCCTGCCTCTCGGGCGGCCGCGGCGACGTCGCCGGACACCGGCGCGGCGAGCCCGATGCCGACCAGCAGTCCGGCGCCGCTCACCTCGTCGACCAGCGGATGAGCCAGTGCCTCGATGCCGGCGACCAGCTCCTTGCCGTGCCGGTCGGCCGCGGCGAGCAGCCCGTCCGACTCGACGGTGCGCAGCACGGCAAGCGCGGCCGCACAGCACACCGGGTTGCCGCCGAACGTGGTGCCGTGCTGGCCCGGCTCCAACAACGACCCGGCCGCGCCGATCCCGATGCAGGCGCCGATCGGCAGCCCACCGCCGAGTCCCTTGGCGAGCGTGACCACGTCCGGGGTGACGCCGGCTGTCTGGTGGGCGAACCAGCTCCCGGTCCGGCCGATCCCGGTCTGCACCTCGTCCAGCACGAGCAGCGCGCCCGCGTCGGAGGCGATCTCCCGGGCGGCCTGCAGGTAGCCCTCCGGCGGCACGATCACCCCGGCCTCGCCGAGGACCGGCTCCAGCACCACCGCGGCCGTCTCGGCGTCGACGGCGGCCTTCAACGCCGCGGCGTCGCCATAGCCGACGTGCACGACCTCGCTCGGCAGCGGCTGGAACGGCGTGCGCTTGGCCTGCTGCCCGGTGAGCGCGAGGGCGCCCATCGTGCGGCCGTGAAACGCGCCGTCGGCGGCGACGAACTTCGGCCGGCCGGTGCGCCGGGCGATCTTGAACGCGGCCTCCACGGCCTCGGTGCCGGAGTTGCACAGCAGCACCCGGGCGTCCGGAGCGCCGACCAGCTCGACCAGCCGCTCGGCCAGCTCGAGCGCGGGGGTGTTGATGTACAGGTTCGACGTGTGGCCGAGCCGCTGGACCTGCTCGGTGACCGCGGCGACGACGGCCGGGTGCGCGTGGCCGAGGACGTTCACCGCGATGCCGGCGAGCAGATCCAGGTAGCGCCGGCCGTCCGCGTCCCACACCTCGGCACCGGCGCCGCGGACCAGCGCGAGCGGCGGCGTGCCGTAGTTGTTCATCAGCGCGCCCTGCCACCGAGCCTGCAGCGCTGCCGAGCTCGGTGCCTTCGGTTCGCTAGCGAGCTCGCTCACGGGATCACCATCGTTCCGACTCCCTCGCTGGTGAACACCTCGAGCAGCACCGAGTGCGGCACCCGCCCGTCGATCACGTGCGCCTGCGACACGCCGCCGCGCACCGCCCGCAGGCAGGCCTCCATCTTCGGCGCCATCCCGGTACCGATCCGGCGCAGCATCGGCTCCAGCTCGGCGGCGGTCAGCTCGCTGATCACCGAGTCCGGGTCCGGGAAGCGGGCGAGCAGCCCCTCGACGTCGGTGAGCACGACCAGCTTCGCGGCGTCCAGCGCGACCGCCAGGGCGGCCGCCGCGCTGTCGGCGTTGATGTTGTAGACCGTGCCATCGGCGTCCGGGGCGACGCCGGCGACCACCGGGATGCGTCCCGCGCCGAGGATGTCCAGCACCGCCGCCGGGTTGACCTCGACCACCTCGCCGACCAGCCCGATGTCCACCGGCTGCCCGTCGACCAGCGCGGCGCGGCGGCGCGCGGTGAGCAGCCCGGCGTCCTCGCCGCTCATCCCCACCGCGTACGGACCGTGCGCGTTGATCAGTCCGACCAGCTCACGGCCGACCTGCCCGACGAGCACCATGCGGACCACGTCGATCGTCTCCGGCGTGGTCACCCGCAGCCCGCCGCGGAACTCCCCCGGTAGGCCGAGCCGGTCGAGCATCGCGCTGATCTGCGGCCCGCCGCCGTGCACCACCACCGGGTGGATGCCGGCCAACCGCAGGAACACCATGTCCTGCGCGAACGAGGCTCGCAGCTTGTCGTCGATCATCGCGTTGCCGCCGTACTTGATCACGACGATCCGGTCGTGGAACCGCTGCATCCAGGGCAGCGCCTCGGCGAGGATCGCGGCCTTCTCCTCCGCGCCGGCCAGCCGACTCGGCTGGGTAGATCTAGGAGGAGTAGGCACTGTTCTCCTCCACGTAGCCGTGCGACAGGTCGGTGGTCCGGATGAAGGCTTCCCCAGTCCCGCTGCCCAGCCCGATCTCGACGGCGATGTCCTTGCCCGACAGGTCGGCCGCGGAGCGGTCGCCGGCCAGCACGCCGCCCCGGCAGAGCGTGACGCCGTTGAGCGCGATGTCCAGGCACTCCGGATCGATGCCGACCGGGGAGTTGCCGACGGCCATCGCGATCCGCCCCCAGTTCGGGTCGGAGCCGAAGAACGCGGTCTTCACCAGGCTGTCCCTGGCCACCGTGCGGGCGACGGCGAGCGCCTCGGCCTCGGACCGGGCGCCGCGCACGGTGATCGTGACGTGCTTGGTGACGCCCTCCGCGTCGGCCTGCAGCTGCAGCACCAGGTCGTCGCAGGCAGCAGTGAGCGCGGCGGTCAGCGCGGCGGGCTCCGGCCGTACGCCGGACGCCCCGGAGGCGAGTACGAGCACGGTGTCGTTGGTGGAGGTCCCGCCGTCGATGTCCAGCCGGTCGAACGTTCGATGCGTGGCGGCTTTCAGCGCCGCGTGCAGCGTGCCCGGGTCCGCGACGGCGTCGGTGGTGAGCACGGCCAGCATGGTGGCCATCGCCGGGGCGATCATGCCGGCGCCCTTGGCGAAGCCGCCGACGGTGAATCCCGCCGGGTCGGCGTGCACCGTCTGTTTCGGGCGGGTGTCGGTGGTGAGCACGGCGCTGGCCGCGGCCGTGCCGGCTTCCGGCGTGCGCTCGAGCACAGAGCACGCTGAGTCGACGCCGGCCAGCACCGCGTCCCGCGGCAGCTGCGCCCCGATCAGGCCGGTCGAACAGACCGGCCACCTCGACCGCGCCGCAGCCCAGCCGCTCGGCGGCCCGCTCGGCGGTGGCGTGCGCGGTCTGGAAGCCCTCCGGCCCGGTGCACGCGTTCGCCCCGCCGGAGTTGAGCACGACCGCCCGCAACGCCCCGGTGGTCAGCACCTGCCGCGACCACAGCACCGGGGCGGCCGGCACCTGGTTGCGGGTGAACACCCCGGCGGCGGAGAGCTCCGGTCCGTCGTTGACGACCACGGCGAGGTCCAGCCCGCCGCTCGCCCTGATGCCGGCGGCCACCCCGGCCGCCCGGAAGCCCCGCGCCGCGACTGCGGTCATTGCTCGGCTCCGCTCGTTCCGCTCCTCGCTCGCTATACCTGATCTCTCGGCGTCAGGCTCGTTCCGCTCCTCGCTCGCTGCCGCTCGCTGCGATGCTCGCTCCCCTGCCGCTCTGGGGCAGCTCGCTGCGATGCTCGCTCGCTGTCGCCTTCGCGGACGCTCACGGCGCCACCCCGGCCATCGGCAGACCCGCCGTCTCCGGCAGCCCCAGTGCAAGGTTCATGCACTGCACGGCGCCGCCCGCGGTGCCCTTGGTGAGATTGTCGATCGCCCCGACGGCGACCACGCGGCCGGCGTCGGGGTCGACCGTGACCTGCAGGTGCACGGTGTTGGCGCCCAGCGTGGCGGCGGTGGACGGCCAGCTGCCCACCGGCAGCAGGTGCACGAACGGCTCGTCGGCGTAGGCGTCCGCGTACGCGGCTCGCACGTCGTCCGCCGACGGCGTGGTCCCCGCGGTGGTCGGTGCCGAGCAGCTGGCCAGAATCCCGCGCGGCATCGGGGCGAGGATCGGGGTGAAGCTCACCCGGACCTCCTCGCCGGCGACCGCTGTCAGGTTCTGCACCAGCTCGGGGGTGTGCCGGTGCGCGCCGCCGACGCCGTAGGCGCTGGCCGCCCCCATGACCTCGGCGCCGAGCAGGTGCGGCTTGGCGACGCGGCCGGCGCCCGAGGTACCGGAGATCGCCGTCACCACGACCTCCGGTGCGGCCAGCCCGGCGCCGATCGCCGGCGCCAGCGCCAGGATGGCCACGGTCGGGTAGCAACCGGGCACCGCGACCCGGCGCGCACCGCGCAGCTTGTCCCGCTGGCCGGGCAGCTCCGGCAGGCCGTACGGCCAGCTCCCCTGGTACTCGCCGCCGTACCAGCGCTGCCATGCGGCGGCGTCGGCGAGTCGGTGGTCCGCCCCGCAGTCGATCAGCACGGTGCCGTCGCCCAGCTCGTTGGCCAGTGCCGCCGAGTGCCCCTGCGGCAGCGCGAGGAACACCACGTCGTGTGCTGCGAGGGCACCGGGCTCGGTGGCGGCCAGTACCCGGTCGGCCAGCGGGACGAGGTGCGGGTGGTGCTCGCCGAGCGACGTGCCCGCGTTGTCGCCGGCGGTCAGCGCGCCGATCTCCACCTCGGGGTGGCCCAAGAGCAGCCGGAGCAGCTCGCCGCCGACGTACCCGCTCGCCCCCGCCACCGCTGCCCGCACCGCCACGTGGATGAGTATGCAAGCCACCGCATCATCATGCAAGACGATACGCTCCGCCCATGCCGACGCCCATCGTGCGGGCCGCCCGGGACGGGCTCGCCGAGCTGGCCGATCCGGCCAAGGCACCGGGCATGCGGCAGTACATGCGCTCGGAGATGCCGTTCCTCGGCGTGCAGCGGCCGGCCCGCAAGGACCTGGTCCAACGACTGCTCGCCGATCACCCGCTCGATCGAGCCGGCTTCGAGGCCGCGGTGCGCGAGCTGTGGGACGGCGCCACCTACCGCGAGGAGCGCTACGTCGCGCTGGAGATCACCGGTGCCCGGCGGTTCGCCGGCTGGCAGACCCCGGACCTGCTGCCGCTGTACCGGGAGTGGATCCTCACCGGCGCCTGGTGGGACTTCGTCGACGAGATCGCGTCCCGGCGGGTCGGACCGATGCTACCGCGACCATCCCGCCGAGCTGACCCCGGTACTGCGGGACTGGGCGGTCGCGACCGACCGCTGGCTGCGCCGAACGTCGATCATCTGCCAGCTCGGCGCCAAGGAGCGCACCGACCTCGCGCTGCTGACCGAGGCGATCGAGGCGAACGTCGACGACCGGGACTTCTTCCTGCGCAAGGGCATCGGCTGGGCATTGCGCCAGTACGCCCGCACCGACCCCGCCTGGGTGCGCACGTTCGTCGACGCCCACCCCGACCTGTCAGCACTGTCCCGCCGGGAGGCCCTCAAGCACCTCACCGGCTAGCGCAGCTGCAGCGCCCAACCACCCCGCAATGAGCGGGCTTATTGCGGGTTCTCGGGCGCCAGAATGCCGAATAAGCCCGCTCATTGCGGGTTGGGCGGCGTGCGGCACGGCGTGCGGCGGTCAGCCTCGGAGCGCGGCACCGTGCCGCTCGGCGGCAAGGGTGACGGCGGCGGCGCGGGCGGCGCTGGCCTCCTCGTTGGTCAGCGTCCGGTCCGGGGCGCGGAAGCGCAGTGTGAACGCCAGCGACCGCTTGCCCTCGCCGACCTGAGCGCCGGTGTAGACGTCGAACAGCCGGACCTCCTCGAGCAGGTCCCCGGAGCCCTCGGCGAGCGTGGCCTGCACGTCGGCGGCCGGCACGTCCGCGTCGAGCACCAGCGCGACATCCTGCACGACCGCGGGGAACGGTGAGATCTGCGGCGCCGGCCGCCGCTCCGCCAGCGGCAGCAGGTCCAGGTCGAGCTCCATCGCGCTGCTGCGCGGCGGCAAGCCGAACGCCTCGCACACCGTCGGGTGCAGCTCCCCGGCGTGCCCGACCGGCCAGTCGCCGACCCGCAGCACCGCGCACCGCCCCGGATGCCACGGCAGCAGTGCGCCGGACGTGATCCGCAGCCCGACCCCGGCCGCGGCCGCCACCAGCCGGGCAGCCTGCACCGCATCCGTCCAGTCGGCCGGCCGTCCTGGGCCCCACCAACCCGGTCGCTCCCGCTCCCCGGTGAGGACCACCGCGACATGCACCGGCTGCGCCGGCAGCGCGGCGAGCAGCCGGGCGATGTCGGCGTCACTGGGCCTGCGGTCAACACCGAGTTCGGGCATCGGCACCGGGTCGGCGTGCGGCAGCACGACCTGTCCGATGTGGAACAACGCCAGGTCGGTCATCCCGCGCGACCGGTTGCGCACCGCGGTCTCCAGCAGTCCGGGCAGCAACGTGGTGGCCAGCTCGCCGCGGTCGGCGTCGATCGGGTTGCGCAGCGTCAGGGTGCGGCGACGGACGTCGCCGGGCGGCAGCCCCATCGCGTCGAGCGCTGCCGGCCCGACGAACGGGAACGGCAGAACCTCGACGTACCCCGCCTCGGCGAGCGCCCGGGACACCCGCCGGGTGCGCTGCTGGGCGCGGGTCAGCCCACGCCCGGCCGGCGCGGTGGGCAGCGTGGAAGGGATGACGTCCAGCCCCTCCAGCCGCAGCACCTCCTCGACCAGGTCGAACGGCGCGAGCAGGTCGGGGCGCCAGGACGGCGGGGTCGCCTCCAGGTCAGTACCCGTGTCGCCGTTCAGCACCCGCACGGCGGCGCCGACCTGTTCCAGCCGGCGAACGGCCGCGCCCTCGGGGTAGCGCACGCCGGCGATCCGGTCCGGCAGGTCGGCGGCCATCCGCACCGGCGCGAGCCGTGGCGGCTCGCCGACGTCGGTGCGGCCGGGGGCGATCGTGCCGCCGCCGTACTCCGCGAGCAGCGCCGCGGCCAGCTCGGTCGCCGCCGGGTTCACCTCGGGGTCCACCGCGCGCTCGAAGCGCTTGGCCGCCTCGCTGGGCAGCTTGTGCCGCCGGGCGGTGCGGGCGATCGACGGCGGATCCCAGTTGGCCGCCTCGAGCACCACGTCGGAGGTGGCGTCCGAGATCTCGGTGGACGCTCCGCCCATCACGCCGGCCAGCCCGATCGGCCCGCTGCCGTCGGTGATCAGCAGGTCGTCCGGGTCGAGCGCCCGCTCGGCGCCGTCCAGGGTGACCAGCCGCTCGCCGGCGACCGCGCGCGCGGACCACGATCGCGCCGTCCAGTTTCGCGGCGTCGAACGCGTGCAGCGGCTGCCCGAGCTGCAGCATCACGTAGTTCGTCACGTCCACCGCGAGCGAGATCGGCCGCTGGCCGGCGGCGAGCAGCCGGCGCTGCATCCACCACGGGCTCGGCCGCGTCGGGTCGACACCGGTCACCCGGCGGGCCACGAAGCGGCGGCAACCGACGGCGTCCTCGATCTTCACCGGCCACGCCTCGCCGTCCGCGGGCGGGATGTCGAGGCTGAGCGCGGGGTCGGTGAACGGCAGGTCGAGCGCGACGCCGAGCTCGCGGGCCAGCCCGCGCACCGAGAAGCAGTAGCCGCGGTCCGGGGTGATCGCCAGCTCGAAGATCGGGTCGTCGAGCCCGAGCAGCGGGCGCGCGTCGTCGCCCGGCTCGGGCGTCCACCGCGGGCAGCACCAGGATGCCGGTGTGCTCGGCGCCGAGACCGAGCTCGCGCAGCGAGCAGATCATCCCGTCGGAGATCCGGCCGTAGGACGGCCGGGCGGTGATCGCGAAGTCACCGGGCAGCGTGGTGCCGGGCCGCGCCACGACCACCAGGTCGCCCACGCCGAAGTTGGTCGCGCCGCAGATCACGCCTCGCGGCTCGGGGCCACCGTCGTCCACCCGCACGAAGCGGATGGGCTTCTTGAACTCGGTCAGCTCCTCGATATCCAGCACCCGGCCGATCACCAGCGGGCCGGTGATCTCGGGTGGGGCATGGACGGCCTCGACCTCCAGTCCCACCCGGACGAACGCCTCGGCGATCGACTCCGGGTCCGACGGCAGCTCGCCACCCAGGTGCTCGGCCAGCCACGACACGGAAACGCGCACTGTTGATGTCCCCTAGCTGTCGGGCTGATGAAATGGACTCTGCATCGGCTTCTGCCGGCTTCCGGATAGATCACGTGTCCACGCCGAAGGCGGCGGTGAATCGGACGTCGCCCTCGACCATGTCGCGCATGTCGGGCAGGCCGTTGCGGAACTGCAGGGTGCGCTCCAGGCCCATGCCGAACGCGAAGCCGGTGTAGACGTCGGGGTCCACCCCGCAGGCCCGCAGCACGTTCGGGTCGACCATTCCGCAGCCGCCCCACTCCACCCAGCCGGCGCCGCCCTTCTTCTCCGGGAACCACACGTCCACCTCGGCTGACGGCTCGGTGAACGGGAAGAAGCTCGGCCGCAGCCGGGTACGCGACTCCGCGCCGAACATGGCGCGGGCGAACGCGTCCAGGGTGCCCTTGAGGTCCGCCATCGTGATGCCCTTGTCGACGGCAAGCCCCTCGACCTGGTGGAACACCGGGGTGTGCGTGGCGTCCAGCGCGTCGGTGCGGAATGTGCGGCCGGGGCAGACCACGTAGACCGGCAGCTCGCGGGTCAGCAGCGCCCGCACCTGTACCGGCGAGGTGTGCGTGCGCAGCACCGAATCCGAATCGCCGTCCGACGATGATGTTTCGGTGCTTCCGATATAGAAGGTGTCCTGCATTGTGCGCGCCGGGTGATCCTTGGGGAAGTTCAACGCGTCGAAGTTGAGCCAGGAGGCCTCGACCTCGGGGCCCTCGGCGACCTCGTAGCCCATCGCCACGAACACGTCGGCGATCTGCTCGGCGAGCTGGGTGATCGGGTGCCGGGCGCCGCGCGGGACGCGGTCCGTCGGCAATGTGACGTCGACCCGCTCGGCGGCCAGTGCCCGCGCGTCCCGCTCGGCGGCGAGCTCGGCGCGGCGGCCGTCGAAGGCGTGCTGGGCCTGTTCCAGCGCCGCGTTCAGCCGCTTGCCGGCATCCGCGCGGTCCTCCCGGGGCAGCGAACCGATCTCCCGGCGGGCCAGCAGCAGCGGCGCCCGGTCGCCGAGGTGCGCCGGCTTCACGGCCGCGAGCGCGGCGAGATCGGGGCTGGCCCGGAACGCCCGATCGGCGGCGGCGACGGCGTTGGCGAGCGCTGCGGGATCGAGCACCGTCGAGCTCATCGGGGCGGCCTCGGACATGACATGGGCTGCGGGAACCTCCTGATCGGACCTCGACCCGGATGGTAGCCGCCGTCCCGCGCAGCATCACCGAGTGCTCGTCGGGGCCGGCGGCCGCAACCGCTCAAGGGACGTCCTCGTCGGCTTTCTCGGCGCTCGTGCCGGCGGCCCGCGTCGCGGGCCCGAGCCCGGCCATGACGACCACGACAACCAGCAGCCACTTCCCGGCGAGTGCGATGGCGAGCTGAGCGGCCGTGCCACCCGGTACCGACGCGGCTGTCCACAGGCTCGCCGAGGCATGCAGCAGAACGGCCGGCAGGACGCTGTAACGCGTTCGCAGGAACAGCCAGGTATAGAACACCGAGGTGGCGGTCAGGTCGAGCAGGAGGAAGACCGGCGAGGTCTGGTACAGCGTCGTGCCGGGAGTGACCAGCAGCGGCAGGTGCCAGACCGCCCAGATGACGCCCAGGATGAGACTCGCTGCGAGTGGGCGCCACCGGTCGAGCAGCGCGGGCAGCGCAAAGCCGCGCCACCCCGGTTCCTCGCCGATGCCGTCGGTGAGCACGAGCACGGCTAGCAGCGCCGCCCCGGCGGCAGGCGCGAGTTCGAGCGCTCGGGGGCGCACCTCGAGCCACGGCTGGCCGAGCAACACCGACACACCGGACACCGCGAGCCAGAACGCCGCGGGTGCGACGAGCGCGACGACGTACCATCGCCAACCCACCCGCCAGCGGACCAGCCGGGCGGCCCAGGTCCGCAGCCCCGTTCGCCCTGCCGTGAGCGCGGCGGCGAGACCCGCCGCGACCAGCGGCCCGTAGGTCCACACGCTGCCGAGCACGATGGGCCACTGGGCATCCAGCAGGCCCTGCGCCGCGGCTGCCCGCGGCACCCAGACCGCCCAGGTCAGCCCGAATACGAGCAGCACAAAGGTGAGCACCGGTCGGCGGGCGGCGTGCTCGCGCAACGACACGATCTGCTCCTCGGAGGCCGAACCGAGATCTGGACTGTGGGGCCCACCATGCAGTGTTCGCTGACCGACGCGAGACACCACCCACCACGTCAACGCGGCGGCGTGAGCTTGGGCTGACCGCACCGCTCGCGGACGACACCCGCCCGTACAGGCCGCATGTCGACGGCGTTCCGCTGCGCGGAAGTGACGGATTGCGCGTTGAGCCGGGTGGGCAGCCACGTCAGGCTGAGGCGCTATCCGGTATGGAGATCATATGCGTGCTCGTGACCAAACCGCCGCCGGCTATGAGCTGGTCGCAAGCTTCTTCACCCTGACCGGGGCCGGTTTCAATGAACAGCCTCGTCACTCCTTCGCGGAGCGATGCCGAGCGGCGGCATCCGCGGGTTTCGCCGGGGTCGGGCTACATGCCGACGATCTGCCCCGCACACTCAGCTCCGGGCTCGACGTCGCTGCGATGAACGCGGTGCTTGCCGACAACAGGCTGCGCGTGATCGAGATTGAGTTCCTCAGTGGCTGGGCGCTCGACTCGGATCCAGGCGAGTTGGAGCGCACGCTCGGTCGAATCGAAGCGGTAGCCGACGCCTTCGCTGCCCGCCACGTCAGCGCGGGAGAGTTCCGCGATGACACCCCGCTGGACCTAGACGCCGCGGCTGCACGACTCGACGAGCTCGCCACGCGGCTCGCCAACCGCGAGCTGACCGTGGCCGTGGAATCCTTCCCCTGGTCAGCGCTCGCCGGCCCAACCACAGTCACCGATCTACTACGGCGCACCCACGCCCCGAACATCGGGCAGCTCATCGATGTCTGGCACTTCTTCAACAACGGCGGCACCCCAGACGGCCTGACCGGGCCAGTCGCGGCCGTGCAACTCAACGACGGATCACGCGTGGCCGGCGACTACCTCACCCACGCCCGCGCCGCGCGACTACTGCCCGGCCAAGGCGAACTGCCGATCGTGGACTTGGTTCGTGCCGTGCTGAGCATCGGATACACCGGCCCCTGGTGTGTCGAGGTCAACACCCCGGACTTCCGCGCACTCCCGGTCGACATTGCCGCCCACCAGGCGGCCGTCGCAGCGACACTGGTCCTCGACGCGGCCGGCGCACCGCGAACACTGACCTGACGCCCAAGGACGACGTCCCGGGCACAGCACCGCCACCCGCCGAGGCCTCAGTAGAAACCCCACGCTGTTCCCCGGGGCTACAACCGCCGCCCTGCGTCGAGCGGGTCGATCCGGTCAAGTCCGGCAACGTCGTCGAAAGCAGGATCCGGACTGACGATCACCGGGTCTGCCGGTTGAGCGTGGTCGCCGCCTGCTAGCGCTCGCCGACGCTGTCGAGCATCTCCTGCTTCATCGCAGCCCAGTCCTCGACCGGACGGCATCGGCGGCTCGGCGAGCAGGCTCTCCAACGCAGCCTGCTGGGACGCCTGATCGATGCCGTACACCCGGTCGACGGACTCGCGGATCAGGTCGGCGATCGGCCGGCCCGTTCGCCGCGCCTCCCGCTTCGCTGAGCGCGGGCACTGGCGTAGAGGCAGACCGCGGCCGCGGTGGCCAGGTTGAGACTCTCCGCCCGACCGTGGATCGGCACCCGCACCCGGTGGTCGGCGGCCGCCGCGGCGTCGGCCGGCAGCCCGTGCGCCTCGTCGCCGAACAGCCACGCCACCCGGCCGGCGAGCACGTCGTCGGCGTCGTCCAGGTTCAGCTCGCCTGCGGCATCGGCGGCGAGCAGCGTCAGCCCAGCCGCCCGAGCGGCGTCGAGGACCTCCGCGACGTCCCGGTGCCGGGCGATCGGGAGGTGGAACAGGCTGCCCGCCGACGCGCGGACGCACTTGCCGTTGTGCGGGTCGACGGTGTGGCCGGCGAGCAGTACCGCATCGGCGCCCGCGGCGTCGGCCACCCGGATCACGGTGCCGAGGTTTCCTGGGTCGGCCGCGCCGACCAGGGTTGCGACCAGTCGCGGCTCCCCGTCCAGCGCCTGCGCCAGCGGGACGTCGAGCTCGGCACACACCGCGACCAGGCCCTGCGGGGTGACGGTGTCGGACAACGCCGCCGCGGCGGACTCGGTGACCAGGGATACCCGCGCACCGTCGGCGATCAGCTCTGGATGCCGCTGCGCCGCGGACGCGGTGGCGAACAGCTCGAGCACGGCTCCGGCGCGCAGTGCCTCGCGGACCGCCTGCGGGCCCTCCGCGAGGAACCGGCCGGCACGGTCCCGCCCCGCCTTCCGCAGCAGCTTGCGCGCGGCGGCGACGCGGGGCGTGCGCTCCGTGAACTCGACGCTCGTCAGGCGGCGCTCTCGTCAGAGTTGGAACCCGCGTTGGAACCGGCGCCGGACTCGGCGCCACGACCGGCCGGCAGGCTTGCCTTGGCCAGGTCGACGAGTGCGGCGAAGGTGGCCGCGTCGCGCACCGCGAGATCGGCGAGGATCTTCCGGTCGACCTCGATCTCGGCCGCCTTCAGGCCTTGGATGAACCGGTTGTACGTCATGCCGTGCGACCGCGCCGCGGCGTTGATCCGGGTGATCCACAGCTTCCGGAAGTCGCCCTTGCGGGCTCGCCGGTCCCGGTAGGCGTAGTTGAGCGAGTGAAGCACCTGCTCCTTGGCCTTGCGGTAGAGCCGCGAGCGCTGGCCGCGGTAGCCGCTGGCGAGCTCCAGGGTTGCTCGGCGCTTCTTGTGGGCGTTGACCGCCCGCTTCACGCGTGCCATGGGTGTTTCCGTCCTGTCTCTAGCTTCACGATATGCGGTCGGGGCCGCTGCCTTACCGGCCGGCCGGTGTCAGCGGCCGATCATCCTGCGCACGCGCTTGCGGTCGGCGGCCGAGACCTCGGTGGTGCCGGCGAGGCGTCGGGTGACCCGGCTGGACTTCTTCTCGAGCAGGTGGCGGGTACCTGCCTTCTGCCGGAGCAGCTTGCCGCCCCCGCTGACTTTGATGCGCTTCTTCATCCCGCTGTGCGCCTTGTTCTTGGGCATGCACGTTCCAATCGAGTGCGTCGGTCCTGTCGCCGATCGGGCGCCGCTAGTTCTCGCTGGCCTCGGCGGAGCGTCCAGCGCTCTGCGGGGTGGCCTTCGCCTTCCTCGGTGCCGGCTTCTTGTGCGGTGCGATCACCATCGTCATGTTCCGGCCGTCCTGCTTGGGCGTCGCTTCGACGAAGCCCAGCTCGCTGACGTCGGCGGCCAGCCGCTGCAGCAGCCGGAAACCGAGCTCCGGCCGGGACTGCTCGCGTCCGCGGAACATGATCGTGACCTTCACCTTGTCCCCGTGCTCGAGGAAGCGCACCACGTTGCGCTTCTTCGTCTCGTAGTCGTGCGTGTCGATCTTCGGCCGGAGCTTCTGCTCCTTGATCGTGGTGAGCTGCTGGTTGCGACGCGACTCCCGCGCCTTCTGCGCGCTCTCGTACTTGAACTTGCCGTAGTCCATGAGCTTGCAGACCGGAGGACGAGCCTCCGCAGCGACCTCGACCAGGTCGAGATCGGCCTCCTCGGCCAGCCGTAGCGCATCCTCGATGCGCACAATGCCGACCTGCTCGCCATTGGGTCCGACCAGGCGGACCTCCGGAACGCGGATCCGATCGTTGATGCGCGTCTCTGTGGTAATGGGGTCTCCTCGTTTCTCGGGGATATTGCCGGTGGTGCCTCATGCGGCGACCGCAGGCGGAGACCCACGAACCGCCCGTAGGCGGCTGGACCGAACCCGGACACCTGTGCGGCATCATCGGGTGGGAGCCCGACATGGACCCCACTTGCTCGTCTCCCGGGTCGGCTTCCGCCGCCGGACAGACTGGTCGCGGGCCTCATCCTAGCAGGCCGCATTCGGTAAACGATCGTGCTCACTCGGGCATTCCGGCCGGCGGCGGTCAGCCGGCGCGGGCCAGCCGTCGGGCCAGCGCGACGGCCTCGACGTCTCCCATCGCGGCGCCCTCGGCGTAGGCCACCTCGAACTCGGATCCCATCGCCGACTTGGCCGCGTCGGTGGCGGCCGTCAACCGCTCGGCGTCGCCGCCGTACACCGGGGCGGCGCGGCGGCTCGCCCGATGGGCACCGAGCAGGACGGCCACCTCATGGTGCCGTCCGCGCCGGGACAGCACGTCGACCAGGGCACGAAGCGCGATCCACAACTGGGTCCACGCCCCGAGGCCGTACCAGTAGTCGATCAGCGGCCCGAACCTCGGCAGCGCCGCCGCCGCGTCATCGGTCCGGGCGGCGGTGGTGAGCAGGGTGTGCCTGGCGACGCCGGCGACGAACGCGGAGTCGACGGCCTCGGCGTGCCCCAGCGCGCGCTCCAGGTACGGCACGGCGTCGGACGGGCTCCGCTCGGCCCTCCGCTCGCCCGCGGCGTAGCACGCCCAGGCGAGTCCGGTCGGCGCACCGATCCGCCCGGCGATGTCGACGAGCTCGCGCTCGGCCCTCGCGCTGGCGGCGTCGTCGCCGGCGTAGGCGGAGAACACGGTCAGTGAGCTCAGTGCCTCCAGGCGGCTCCACCCGGGCTCGCCGCCGGTGGCCAGCTGCACCGAATGGCGGACGTCCCGCAGCGCACCGTCCAGGTCACCCCGGAAGGCGGCGACGTTCCCCAGCGCCTCGACCGCGTCCGCGGCCACCATCGGCGTCCCGAGGCGGTCGGCCATCGCGATCGCTCGGCGGCACCGCTGTTCGGCGCCGCTCAGGTCACCGCGCTGCCAGGAGTACCGCGCCGCCGAGCCGAGCAGTCGGGCCAGCAGCGGGTCGTCGGCCTCTCCCGCGGTGTCCAGCGTGGCGTCCACCAGCGCGGCCAGGTCGACCCGGCCGCGCAGGTAGGCATGCTCGGCGAACAGCAGGCTCAGCCGGAGCGCGTCCTTCAGCCGGCCGCTGTCGGACAGCCACTCGTGCGCCCGGCGCAGGTCGGGCAGGTGGGCGTCGAACCGGCGGACGGCCAGCGGCTCCTCCGGTGTCCACCGCTGCCGTCCCAGGTCGTCGGCGAGCCGAACCGCCCACCGCGCGTGCCGGGCGCGGAGGTCCGCCGACTCGTCCGACCCGTCGAGCCGCCCGCGGCCGAACGCGCGGAGCGTCTCCAGCATGCCGAACGTGGTCGGAGGGCCGTCGGAACGGATCACCAGCGACCGCTCGACCAGGTCGGGCAGCGCCCGCGCATCGCCGCACACCTCCTCGACCGCGGCCGCCTCGACCGCTCCGGCGAAGGCCGCGAGCCGGACGAACAGCCTCCGCTGCGCGTCGGTCAGCAAGCCGTAGGACCACTGCACGACGTCGTGCAGCGACCGGTGCCGCGGCGCCGCGGTCCGCCTGCCCTGTCGCAGCGCCTCGAACGGGTAGTCCAGCGCGTCCAGCAGCCCGCGCAGCCCGACCGCGGGAACGCGGGCCGCGGCCAGCTCGAGCGCGAGCGGCAGCCGGTCGAGGCGGCTGCACACCTGCTCGAAGAGTTCCCTGTCGTCATCGGAGTCGGCGGACGTCACGGCCGTGCGGTCGGCAGCTCGGATCCGCTCGGTGAGCAGCACAACGGCCGACGCCGGATCGAGCGGTGCTACCGGCTGCACGCGTTCGCCGTCCACCCGGAGCGCCTCGCGGCCGGTCAGCAGCACGTCGATGCCGGGCGCGCCGGTGGTGACCGCCTCGACGAGCGCCGCGACGGCGTCGGCCAGGTGCTCGCAGTTGTCCAGCACGACGAGCTGGTTGCGCGTCGCGAGCACCTCGACGATCCGTTCGGTCAACGCGCCCCCACCGGCCGGCCCGGCCAGACCGAGCGCGGCCGCGAGCGCCTGCGGCACCTCCTCCGGGTGGTGCAGCGCGTCCAGCTGGACGACCGCGACACCGTCGGCGTAACGGTCGGCCGTGGCGTGCCCGGCGTGCAGCGCGAGGCGGCTCTTGCCCACCCCGCCAGGACCGACGAGCGTCACCACCCGATCGGCCCGCAGCGCGGACAGCACGGCGGCGAGCTCGTCCGCGCGCCCGACGAACGAGCTCACCGGCAGCCGGGGCCGCGGCGCCGCCGATGCGGCGACCTCGGCAGCCCTCGCCCTCGAACTCGTCCCCAGCTCCTGGCGCAGTACCTGCCCCTCCAGCTCACGCAGCTCGGCGGATGGATCGAGCCCGAGCTGCTCGGCCAGCGCGGTGCGCAGCCGTCGGAACACCCGCAGCGCGTCGCTCGGCCGGCCGGCGGCGACCAGCGCCCGCATCAGCAGCCCGACCGCTCGCTCGCGTAGCGGCTCGCCGGCGAGCAGGCCCTCCAGCTCGGCGATCGCCGGCCCGGTGCGCCCGTCCACGAGCAGCTCCTCGGCGCGCAACTCCAGCGCCGCGGCACGCAGCTCGGACAGCCGGACCAGCTCGGCGCTCACCAGCGGGTGATCCAGCTCGGTGTACGGCCGGCCGCGCCACAGCGCGAGCGCCTCGTCCAGCTTGGCGAGTCGATCGTTCCGGTCCGCCACCGTGCTGAGTACCTGGTCGAACACCCGCACGTCGATCGCGTCCGGCGGGTGGACCGCCAGCCGGTAGCCGTCCGGCTCGGTGGTGATCCGAACCGCCGATGGCAGCGCCCGCCGCAGCCGGGCGACGTTGGTCTGCAGCGCGTTGGCCGGGTCGGCCGGGAGCGCGCCGTCCCAGACCAGCTCCACCAGCCGGTCGCGCTCGGCCACCGTGCCGGCGTACAGCACGAGCGCGGAGAGCAGCCGGCGCTGGCGCCGCGAGCCGAGGCGGACCTCGACACCGTCCGCGGCGCGCACCACTAGCGGTCCGAGCACGCCGACGAACGCCACCCGTGCATTGTCGACCCAGCAAGGCAACCGTGACAGCGAGCTGACAGCCACCGGCCAGGGCCGGCTCCTAACGTGCCGCCCATGACGAGAGTCACCGAAGCCCCGCCGCTCGCCACCGGCTGGGACACCAGCACGCCGATCGCCGACACGTTGAGCCGCCGGTGGGTGCACCACTGGGCCGACCAGGCGGAGGCGTTCGCCATCGCCGCGGGCGGCACGGCGCACCGCGACGAGCGCTACGCGTTGGCCGACTACCGCCGGCCGAGCGGCCTTTTCAACGCCGCGACGCTGCTCGCGCCGCCGGCCGACTGGGACGACCTGCTCGACGAGATCGACGGTCGGTTCCGCGGCGGGTCCGGCGAGGTCTACCTGTGGAGCCTGTGGCCCACCCCTGACCTGCGCGACCGCGGCTGGACCCTGGAGGGCCACCCGCCGCTGCTGATCCGGCCGCCCGCGGCGCTGGCACCCGTCGACGCGCCCGACCACCCGCCGTCACCGGTGGGCGACCGGCAGGCACTCGCCGAGTGGGAACGCGTCACGGTGCGCGGATACCCGCTGAGCGAGCTGCTCGGTGCGGGCGCGCACACGCTGGCCGACCCGGCGCTGTTGGACGACGGCAGGCTGCGGCTCTGGCTCGGGCGCGACGACCGCGGACGGCCGGTCAGTGCGTCGGCGCAGTTCGTCTCCCAGGGGCTGGCCAGCCTCGCGTTCGGCGTGACGCTGCCGGCGGCTCGCCGGCGCGGGCAGTGGTCGGTGCACGCCCGGCACCGCCTGCGTGCCGAGCCCGAGCGGTGGCACGCGGGCGTCTTCTCCGACTTCAGCAGGCCAGGCGCGGAGCGCCTCGGCTTCGTCCCGATCATTCGCTTCACCCTGTACCGGAGGGCACGATGAGCACCGTGACAACGGCATCCGAGGACCAGTCGACCGACCAGTTCACCGCCGAGGCCTACGCCGAGCGGCTGTTCAACGCCGTGCTGGCGGCGCAGGAGGTGCAGGCGGCGTACCTCGGCGACCGGCTCGGCTGGTACCGCGCACTGGCCGCCGGTGAGCCGCTGACCTCGGCCGAGCTGGCCGGGCGCACCGACAGCGCGGAGCGCTACGCCAGGGAGTGGTTGGAGCATCAGGCGGTGTGCGGTGTGCTGCTGGTCGAGGACCCGACCAAGCCGGCCGGCGAACGTCGCTTCACCCTGCCGGCAGGGCACGCCGAGGTGCTGGCCGACGAGGTCAGCCCGAACCACGTGCTGCCGCTGGCCCGCTTCGTCGGCGGCGTCGGCAAGCACCTGGACACGATGGTGTCGGCCTACCGGGGTGGGCACGGGATCAGCTGGGCCGAGCTCGGCGACGACCCCCGGGAGGCGCAGGGCGCGGCGAACCGGCCGATGTTCCTCGGCGCCCTCGGCTCGGCGTACCTACCGCAGATTCCCGACGTGCACGCCGCGCTGCGGGGCGGCGGTCGGGTGGCCGACATCGGTTGCGGGCTGGGCTGGTCGTCGATCGGGATCGCGCGGGCCTACCCGGCGGCGAGCGTCGACGGGTTCGACGTGGACGCGCCGTCGGTCGAGGCAGCCAGCCGAAACGCGGCCGAGGCCGGTGTCGGGGACCGGGCGCGGTTCTTCCACACCGACGCCGCGCAGGCCCGGACGGTAGGCACCGGCGGCGGGCCCGAGCCGTACGACCTGGTGATCGCCTGCGAGTGCATCCACGACTTGTCCGACCCGGTGTCGGTGCTCGCCGCGATGCGCGAGCTGGCCGGTGACCGGGGCGCCGTGGTGGTGATGGACGAGCGGGTCGCCGAGGAGTTCACCGCACCCGGCGACGAGGTCGAGCGGCTGATGTACGGCTGGAGCATCACCTGCTGCCTGGCCGACGGGCTCTCGGCGCCGGGCGGGGTCGGCACCGGGACCGTGATGCGCCCGGCGACCTTGGCGGGCTACGCCAGGGACGCCGGGTTCGACGGCATCGAGGTGCTGCCGATCGAGGACGACTTCTTCCGGTTCTACCGGCTGGTCTAGTTCCCCGAACGAACGGCACTTTCGTGCCCGTAGGGCCGTACAAGTACGCCGTTGATCTTGCGAGTCGGCAGGCTTCCGCGACTCGTCGCGTCGAGATCAGCGGCATTGCATGTCTGACGCGGTCAGCTCGCGGCCGCCGCCTTCCGGCCGGTGGTACGCGAGGTGGCCGGGGTCACTATCCGTCGCAGGTAGGCCCCGGTGTAACTCTGCTCGTTGCCCGCCACCTGCTCCGGCGTGCCCTCGGCGACCACCATGCCGCCACCGGAGCCGCCCTCCGGGCCGAGGTCGATCACCCAGTCCGACGTCTTGATCACGTCCAGGTTGTGCTCGATGACGATCACGGTGTTGCCCTTCTCGACCAGCCCGTTGATCACATCGAGAAGCTTGCGGATGTCCTCGAAGTGCAGCCCCGTGGTCGGCTCGTCGAGGATGTACACCGTCCGCCCGTTGGACCGCTTCTGCAGCTCACTCGCCAGCTTCACGCGCTGCGCCTCGCCGCCGGACAGCGTCGGTGCCGGCTGGCCGAGCCGTACGTAGCCCAGCCCGACGTCGACCAGGGTGCGCAGGTAACGGCTGATCGAGTTGATCGGGCCGAAGAACTCGGCGGCCTCCTCGATCGGCATGTCCAGCACGTCGGCGACGGTCTTGCCCTTGTAGTGCACCTCCAGCGTCTCCCGGTTGTACCGGGCGCCGCGGCACACCTCGCAGGGCACGTAGACGTCCGGCAGGAAGTTCATCTCGATCTTGATGGTGCCGTCACCGGAGCACGCCTCGCAGCGTCCACCCTTGACGTTGAACGAGAACCGCCCCGGCTGGTATCCGCGCACCTTGGCCTCGGTGGTGGCGGCGAACAGCTTGCGGACGTGGTCCCACACCCCGGTATAGGTCGCCGGGTTGGACCGTGGCGTGCGCCCGATCGGCGACTGGTCGACCTGGACCAGCTTGTCCAGCCCGTCCAGACCGGTGACCCGGGTGTGCCGCCCCGGCACCTGGCGGGCGCCGTTCAGCTTGTTCGCCAGCGTGGTGGCCAGGATGTCGTTGATCAGCGTCGACTTGCCCGAGCCGGAGACCCCGGTGACGGCCACCATGCAGCCGAGCGGAATGTTCACGTCGATGCCGCGCAGGTTGTGCTCCCGGGCGCCGACCACCGTGAGCTGGCGCCTGCGGTTCACCCGTCGGCGCTTGGCCGGCAGCGGGATCGAGCGCCGGCCAGACAGGTAAGCCCCGGTCAGCGACGTCGGATGGGTCTCAAGGTCGTCGACCGAGCCGCTGTGCACGATCTTGCCGCCGTGCTCCCCCGCGCCAGGACCGATGTCCACCGCCCAGTCCGCGGACCGGATCGTCTCCTCGTCGTGCTCCACCACGATCAGCGTGTTGCCGAGGTCGCGGAGCCGGGTCAGGGTGTCGATCAGCCGCCGGTTGTCCCGCTGGTGCAGCCCGATGGACGGCTCGTCCAGCACGTACAGCACCCCGACCAGCCCGGAGCCGATCTGGGTGGCCAGCCGGATCCGCTGCGCCTCCCCGCCGGAGAGCGTGCCCGCCGCTCGGTCCAACGAGAGGTAGTCCAGCCCGACGTCGAGCAGGAAGCCGAGCCGCGCCTGCACCTCCTTCAGCACCCGTCCGGCGATCATGGTCTGCCGCTCGTCCAGGTCGAGGCCGTTCAGCAACGCCGTACAGTCGGCCACCGACAGCGCGCTGACCTCGGCGATGTTCCGGTCGCCGTGCTCGCGGTGGCGCAGCGTGACGGCCAGCACCTCCGGCTTGAGGCGGGCTCCGTGGCAGGCCGGGCAGGGCACCTCGCGCATGTAGCCGTCGTAATGCTCGCGTGCCGACTCGGACTCGGTCTGCGCCATCCGCCGCTCCAGGAACGGCACCACGCCCTCGTAGGTCGCGTAGTAGGCCCGCTCCCGGCCGTACCGGTTGCGGTAGCGGACGTGCACCTGCTGGTCGATCCCGTGCAGCACGGCCTTCTGCGCGGTTGCCGACAGCCGGCGCCACGGGTCGTCCGTCCGGAACCCGACCGTCTCGGCGAGTGCGGTCAGCAGCCGGCCGAAGTACTCCGCCGAGTGCCCGCCCGACCACGGCGCGATCGCACCCTGTGCCAGGCTCAGCTCGTCGTCCGGCACGACCAGTTCCGGGTCGACCTCTTTCTTGGTGCCGATGCCGTGGCACTCCGGGCAGGCCCCGTACGGCGAGTTGAACGAGAAGCTGCGCGGCTCCAGGTCGTCCAGGCCGATCGGGTGGCCGTTCGGGCAGGCCATCCGCTCGGAGAACCGCCGCTCCCGGTGCGGGTCGCTGTCCGGTCGGTCGACGAAGTCCAGCACGATCAGCCCGTCGGCCAGCCGGAGCGCCGTCTCAACCGAGTCGGTCAGCCGCTGCTTCGCGGTGTCCTTGACCGCCAGCCTGTCGACCACGACCGCGATGTCGTGCTTCTCCTGCTTCTTCAGCTTCGGCGGGTCGGCCAGGCTGTGCACCGTGCCGTCGACCAGCACCCGCGAGTACCCCTGGCTCTGCAGCTGGGCGAACAGGTCGACGAACTCGCCCTTGCGGGTGCGCACCACCGGGGCGAGCACCTGGAACCGCTCACCCTCGGCCATCGCCAGCACCTGGTCGACGATCTGCTGCGGGGTCTGCTTCTCGATCACTTGCCCGCAGGTGGGGCAGTGCGGCACGCCGGCGCGGGCGTACAGCAGCCGGAGGTAGTCGTAGACCTCGGTGATCGTGCCGACCGTCGACCGCGGGTTGCGGTTGGTGGACTTCTGGTCGATCGAGACGGCCGGCGAGAGGCCCTCGATGAAGTCGACGTCCGGCTTGTCCATCTGCCCCAGGAACTGCCGGGCGTAGGCGCTCAGCGACTCGACGTACCGGCGCTGCCCCTCGGCGAAGATCGTGTCGAACGCGAGGCTGGACTTCCCCGAGCCGGAGAGCCCGGTGAACACGATCATGCTGTTCCGGGGCAGGTCGAGGTCGACGCTGCGCAGGTTGTGCTCGCGCGCACCGCGGACGACGAGACGATCGGCCACCGGCGTCCCTTCACGGGCTGAATTGGCAGCTGAGGTGACAGCTGTGGTGACGATAGGCATGGTTCGAGGGAGTCCTCCTCCCATGCTAAGTGCCAGCCCCGACAACGCCCGGCCGGCCCGGCCTCGCCGAGGTCACCGTCCGACGGCGAGCTCGACCTGCACGCCGCGCTCAGCCACCGCGGCGAGCGCTGTCCGGACGCGGCCAAGGACGCAACGAACGGCACTCTCGTGCAATAGGGCCGCACATCCGCGCCGTTGATCACAGGAGGGCGAGCGACCGCTGTCGCGAGGCTCGGGTGCTGCGCCATAGGGTGGGCGGGTGGACGTGCTGGATGACTACGACGGGCACACCGATCCAGGCGGTCCGGCGACGCGGCGCGAGCTGGACGCGCTGGCCGTGACCAAGGTGTCGGTCGGTCCGATGGACAACAACGCCTACCTGCTGGTGTGCCGAGCGACGAACGAAGCATTGCTGATCGACGCGGCCAACGAGCCCGAGCGGATCGTGGACATGGTCGGCGCCGGCGACGACCGGCCGTCGCTGCGCACGATCGTCACCACCCACCGGCACGGCGACCACTGGCAGGCGCTCGGTGCCCTGACCGGGATGTTCGAGGCCAAGACCGTCGCGCATCCGCTGGACGCGCCCGAACTGCCGGTCCCGACCATCGAGCTCGTCGGGCACGGCGACACGGTCACCGTCGGCGACGTCGATCTCGAGGTGATCCACCTGCGCGGGCACACCCCCGGCTCGATCGCGCTGCTGCACCGCGATTCCACCGGGACACACCTGTTCACCGGCGACTCGCTGTTCCCCGGTGGACCGGGCAAGACCTGGTCCCCGGAGGACTTCACCTCGTTGATCGACGACCTGGAGGAGCGGGTCTTCGACCGGCTACCCGACGAGACGTGGTTCTACCCGGGCCACGGCGACGACTCGACCATCGGCGCCGAGCGCCCACATCTCGGGGAGTGGCGGGCCCGCGGCTGGTGACCGCGCGGCAAGTCTTCTTGTCGACTTGCCGATCACGTGGTTCTACCCGGGCCATGGCGACGACTCGAACATCGGCGCGAAGCGCCCGCACCTCGGGGAGTGGCGGGCCCAGCGGCTGGTAGCCGACCGGGAGGCGGCGAGCCGACTGGGCGGTGCCGGGGCACCGCCCAGCCCAGGGTTCAGCGGCGGCGTGAGCCGATCCCGGCCACGTGCAGGGACAGCAGGGTCAGGCCGATGAACGTCAGCGCCAGGGCGTTGATCGGCCCGAACGCCAGGTTGTTGGCGAGCGCGAGGATGGCCGCGATGGCGAACAGGACGGCGGCGATGATGGCGAGCACGGGCGACTCCTCATCGGGGTGGCCGGTGACCGGCCGGGTGGGAGAGCGGGGTCACACATGCTGCTCCTGATCACGGCCGACACGCACGTTCCGACACGCGCGATCACCCTTCCGGATGACTTGTGGCAACAGGTAGTGCGGGCCGATGTCGTCGTTCATGCCGGCGACTGGGTGTCGCTGGAGCTGCTCGCAGAGCTTGAGAGCGCGAACGACGCGCCTCATCGGCGTCGTCGGCAACAACGACGGACCGGAGCTGCGGGCCAGGCTGCCGGAGATCGCCAGCTGCCGAGCTGGGCGGGGTGCGGCTGGCGGTGGTGCACGAGACCGGACCGGCCCGCGGGCGGGAGGAGCGCTGCGCGGCGCGCTTCCCCAACACCGACGTGCTGGTATTCGGGCACAGCCACATCCCCTGGGACAGCACGGCCTCGTCCGGGCTGCGCCTGCTCAACCCCGGCTCGCCGACCGACCGCCGGCGGCAGGCGACCTTCACCTGGATGACCGCGGAGATCGTCGATGGCAGGCTGGACGACGTCCGGCTGCACCATCGATCGGAGCGGTGAACATGCGGATTGCGGTCGTGGGTGCCGGCGGGATCGGCGGGTACTTCGGCGCACGGCTCGCCGCAGCCGGAAACGACGTCGCGTTCCTGGCCCGCGGCCGGCACCTGGCCGCCCTGCAGTCGGACGGTCTGACGCTCGAGAGCATCCTCGGCGACCTGCACCTACCGGTCACCGCGACCGACGACCCGAGCACGATCGGCCCGTGTGACCTCGTGCTGTTCTGCGTGAAGGGCTACCACACGACCGAGGCGTTGCCGCTGCTCCAGCCGCTGGTCGGCCCGAGCACGTCGATCGCATCCCTGCAGAACACCATCGACCGGGACGAGCGGATCGCGGCCACCGTCGGTCGCGAGCACGTGCTGGGCGCTGCGGCGTACATCTTCTCCAACGTCCGCGCTCCGGGGGTGATCGAGCACAGCGCCGGGCCGGCCGTGATCGAGGTCGGCGAGCTGGACGGCGAGGTGGACGGCGAGCTGGGCGGCGGACCCAGCGAGCGGGTGGATCGGATCGTGCGGACGGCGCAGGCCGGCGGCATCTCGATCACGGCGGTGCCGGACATCCGGGTGCGGCAGTGGAAGAAGTTCGCGTTCATCTGCGCGGTCGCCGGGATGACGTCGTCGGTGCGGCTGCCGATCGGCGAGATCCGCGAGGTCCCGGCCGCCCGCGAGTTGCTGCACCGGATCGCCGACGAGGTCGCGGCGGTCGGGCGCGCCGAGGGCGTCGCGCTGCCGGCGGACGTCACGGAATCGGTGCTCGCCGACGTCGACGCCCAGCTGCCGGGGATGTACTCCTCGATGCACGAGGACCTGGTGGCCGGGCGGCGGATGGAGCTGGACGCCCTGCACGGCGAGGTGCTCCGCCGGGCCGCCCGGCACGGCATCGCGGCGCCGAGCACCGCGGCGGTGCTCGGCGTGCTGGCGCCGTGGGCGGCGCTCGTGCAGGAACGCTGAATGCCCCGCGTCACTTGGCGGGCGTCGAGACCTCGGGCGTCTTGGTCCGCAGCGTGCGCGACCGGATCAGGCTGGCCACCGTGGTGACCGACAGCACCCCGACGATCACCCCGAGGGACAGCCCGATGCCGACCGTCGGGCACCGGCAACGGCTCGCCGCCGTTGATGAACGGCAGCGAGTTGTCGTGCAGCGCCTCCAGCACCAGCTTCACCCCGATGAAGGCGAGGATCACGGCCAGCCCGTAGGACAGGTACACCAGCCGGTCGAGCAGGCCGCCGAGCAGGAAGTACAGCTGGCGCAGGCCCATCAGCGCGAACGCGTTGGCGGTGAAGACCAGGTAGGCCTCCTGGGTCAGCCGAAGATGGCCGGGATCGAGTCCAGTGCGAACAGCAGGTCGGTGGTGCCGATCGCCACCATCACCACGAACATCGGGGTGACCCACAGCCGGCCGTCGAGCCGCACGAAGACTTGCCGCCGTGGTACTCCTTGGTGACCGGCAGCACCCGGCGCAGCATCCGGAGCAGGCCGTTCTCGTGGAACTCGGTGTCGCGGTTGTTGCCCTCCACGCAGCAGCCGCACCGCGGTGAAGATCAGGATCGCGGCGAACAGCGTAGAACACCCAGCTGAACTGGGCGATCGCCGCGGCGCCGATCGCGATGAAGATCCCGCGCATGATCAACGCGATCACGATGCCCCAGAGCAGCGCGCGGTGCTGGTGCTCTCGCGGGACGGCGAACGTCGGACATGATGATCACGAACAGGAACAGGTTGTCGACCGACAGCGAGTACTCGGTGATGTAGCCGGCGAAGAACTCGCCGGCGTACTGGCCGCCGAAGAAGATACCACACGCCGATGCCGAACAGCACCGCCAGCGCCACGTAGAACAGCACCCAGCGGGTCGCCTCGCCGGACTTCACGGCGTGCGGGTGGGTGTCGACGATCAGCAGGTCGGCGATGATGATGGCGATCAGACCCGCGATCGTCGCGAGCCAGAGCCAGAGCGGGACGTTCATCCGTGCGTACTGCCTCCGAAGGGCAGCCGTAAACCCGACCGAGGTCTCTCCCGCCGGCGCGTGCCCGAGTAGTCCAGGATCCGCGCCGACCGACGGCACCGGGCGCGCGAGCGCCGTGCTGACGATGCCGCCGTGCCGGGGATACTCCCCTCACGGTGCAGTCTCAAGTGTGCTGCAGTCCCGCGCCGACCGCCACCCGGGGTGCCGCTCGTCACCCGCACTGAGAACGAGCTGAGGATGTCGGGCCCTCGCTCCGGCTAGGTTCGTGGTCGTGCGCCTCGTCCCCCGACAGCAGTGGCTGCGGGCGATCGGAGCGCTGGCCGTGCTGGCCGTGCTGGCCGGTGTGGGCGCCTTCTGGGCGGTCCGGGCAGGTCAGGACTGGCCAATCGAGTCGGCGCCGCGGACCGAGGAGCTGCGGCTGGCCGGGGCCGCCGGGTCGCCCCGGCCGGCCAGCCGGTCAAGCTGGACGCGACGCTCTACCTGCCGCCGACGCAGCCCGGACCGGCGCCGGCCGTGCTCGGTCGCGCACGGCTTCGGCGGCAGCAAGGCGTCGGTCGACGCGGACGCCCGCGAGCTGGCCGACCGCGGGTTCGTCGTGCTCGCCTGGTCGGCGCGCGGGTTCGGGCGAAGCACCGGGCAGATCGCGCTGAACTCGCCGGACGACGAGGTGGCGGACGCCGTCGCGGCTGCTCGACTGGCTGGCCACCCGGCCGGAGGTGCGGCTGGACGGGCCGGGCGACCCGCGGGTCGGCGTGACCGGCGCGTCCTACGGCGGCGCGCTCGCGCTGCTGCTCGCCGGCGTACGACCACCGGGTGGACGCGATCGCGCCGGTGATCACCTGGAACGACCTCGCGCAGGCGCTGTTCCCGAACACGGCGAGCGCCCAGCCGCCGCCCGCCGCCAGCCCGGCGCGCGGCGCGTTCGCCCCGGACGGCGTCTTCAAGCGCGGCTGGGCCGGGGTGTTCTTCACGGCCGGCCTGGAGCCTGCCCCGGCCGCGCCGACGGGCCCGCCGGCCGCCCGGACCAACCGGCCCCACGACGTGCGGACGGTTCGTCCCGGTGGTCTGCCAGGCCTACGTCGACGCCGCGACCACCGGCCGGCCCAGCCCGGCGACCGTCGACCTGCTGCGCAGGTCCTCGCCGACGACCGTGGCCGACCGGATCACCGCGCCGACCCTGATCGTGCAGGGCGAGCAGGACACCCTGTTCGGGCTGGACCAGGCCGACGCCACCGCACGGCAGATCGCGGTCGGCGCGGCACCCCGACCCGGATGGTCTGGTTCGCCGGCGGGCACGACGGGGCCGAGCCGGGCGCGGTGGTCGACGCCGAGGTGCACGCCTGGTTCGACCATCACCTCGCCGGCCGGGGATCCGATCCAGGGACCGGCTTCGGGTACGCGGTGGACAGCGGGATCCGGTCCAGCGCCAGCGCGCGGACCGGGCGCACCGTGCAGGCGGCGGCCTACCCGGGCCTGGCCGGCGGCGACCCGGTCCGGCGCGATCCGCTCCCGCTGCGCGGCGGCGCCGCAGCAGGTACTCAACCCACCCGGCGGCAGCCCGGCCGCGATCACCAGCATCCCCGGGGCGAGCGGCACGCTGGGCAGCAACACGCCGGGCGGCTCGCGGCGCTCACCGCGGAGCTGCCCGGCCAGTCGGCGACGTTCACCTCCGACCCGCTCGACGCGCAGCTGCTGCTGGCCGGATCCGCGCAGCTGCGGGTGTCGGTCTCCCGCGTACCTGGTCAGCCGAGCGGTCCGGAGGCGGTGCTGTTCGGCAAGCTGTACGAGCTCGGCGAGGACGGCCGGCGCACGCTGCTCGGCGGGGCTGTCGCGCCGTTCCGGGTGCCGGTGCCGGCCGACGGGGGTCCGGCCGAGGTCACCGTCACGCTGCCCGGGGTGGTGGCGCCGGTCGAGGCGGGCAACCGGCTGGCGGTGGCGATCAGCACCACCGACCAGGGCTACTCGGGCCCGAGCGAGCCCGCGGTCTGGCGGCTCGATGTCGCCGGCCCGCTCGCCGTCCCCAGCGTCCCTGGCCAGCCCAGCTCGGCGAACACCGTGCCGCCCGGGCCGGCGCTCGGCATCGCCGCCGTCCTCGCGGTCGCGGTGCTGGCCGCGATCACCGGACGGCTGCTGCGCCGCCGCCGCGAGCGCCGCGGGGCAACGCCTTCGGACGACGAAGTCGACCCCTACCCGCTGGTGATCGACGGTCTGGCCAAGACCTACCCCGGCGGGGTCGCCGCGGTCGACGGCGTGTCGTTCACGGTGCAGCGCGGGCATGGTGCTCGGTCTGCTCGGCCCGAACGGGGCCGGCAAGACGACGATCCTGCGCGTGCTGATGGGGCTGATCCGGCCTGGCGACGGCCGGGTGACGGTGTTCGGGCAGCCCGTGTTCGCGGGGGCACCAGTGCTGTCCCGGATCGGCTCGTTCGTCGAGGGGCCCGGGTTCCTGCCGCACCTGTCCGGGGCGGGACAACCTGCGGCTGTACTGGGCGGCGACCGGGCGCCCGGCGGCCGACGCGCACTTCGCCCGAGGTGGAGCGGATCGCCGGGCTCGGCGACGGCGATCGACCGGCGGGTGCGCACCTACAGCCACGGGATGCGGCAGCGCCTGGCGATCGCACAGGCGATGCTCGGGCTGCCGGACCTGCTGGTGCTCGACGAGCCGACCAACGGCCTCGACCCGCCGCAGATCTCCGCCATGCGTGAGGTGCTGCGCCGCTACGGCGCCGAGGGCCGGACCGTGCTGCTGTCCAGCCACCTGCTCGCCGAGGTCGAGCAGACCTGCAGCCACGTCGTGGTGATGCACCACGGGCAGGGTCGTCGCGACGGCACGGTCGAGGAGATCATCGCAGGCCGCGGGTCGGCCAGCTTCGCCGTCGACCGGCCGGAGCGCGCCGCCGAGGTGCTGCGCGCCCTCTCCGGTGTCTCCGGGGTCGGGGCACGGGCGACGCTGGTGCACGCCGACCTGAACGGGCTGCGCCGGGCGGACGCCGTCGACGCGCTGGTGCGGGCCGGCGTCGCGGTGTCCTCGGCCGGCCCGCGGCGCCGGCTCGAGGACGCGTTCCTGGAGCTGGTCAATGAGTGATCGATCCTCCTACGCCGCCACCGGCTACCGTCCGAATCGGACACTGCCGCTTCGGGTCGAGCTGGTGCGCCAGCTCCGGCGGCGGCGCACCCAGGTGGCCCTTGGGCTGGTCGCGCTGTTGCCGGTGATCCTCTGGGGCGCGTTCTCGCTGGTACCGGCCGGGCCGCCGACCGGATCGCCGAACCTGGTCGACCTGGCGAAGGGCAGCGCGCTGAACTTCACCGTGTTCGCGATGTTCGTCTCGACCGGGTTCCTGCTGGTCGTGGTCGTGGCGCTGTTCTTCGGCGACACGGTGGCCAGCGAGGCGTCCTGGTCCAGCCTGCGCTACCTGCTGGCCGCGCCGATCCCCCGGACCCGGCTGCTGCGGCAGAAGGCGGTCGTCGCGGCCGGGCTCGCGGTGACCGCACTGGTGGTGCTGCCGGCGGTCGGCGGTGCTGATCGGCACGTTGGCGTACGGCGCGAACGACCTGGTGAGCCCGGCCGGGGAGTCGCTGAGCTTCCTCACCGGGCTGGGCCGGGTGGGGCTCGCGGTGGCCTACCTCGCGGTGTACCTGAGCTGGGTCGCCGGACTCGCGCTGGCGCTCTCGGTGAGCACCGACGCCCCGCTGGGCGCGGTCGGAGGTGCGGTCGTGGTGGCGATCGTCTCCCAGATCCTGGACCAGATCACCGCGCTGGAGGACCTGCGGTACTTCCTGCCGACGCATTTCGCCACCGCGTGGGCGGACCTGCTCGCCGAGCAGATCGACTGGGGCAACATGACCCGCGGCGCGTTCTCCGCGCTGGCCTACTGCGCGCTCGGCTGCGCGTTCGCGGTCTGGCGGTTCAGCCACAAGGACATCACCAGCTAGCGGCCTGACCACCCCGCCGATTTGGCCGTTGTTGCTCGTACGGCATTGTCGTGCCGAGCCGCATTGATCACGCTGCGCCGCGCCGGGTCGCACGCGGCGCTCCACCGGTACGGTTGGCACCGGAGGCTGAACCCCTACGGATCGGGGCTCGGAGCGTGGACGACGATCAGGCCATCGGCCAGCGGTCGGTGGTGACGCACACCGCCAGGGTCCGCCGCAGGTCAAGCTGCCCGGACTCAGCCCAGGAACTCGCGCACCCCGGGTGCCGTCGAGTTGCGCAACAGCTCGCCACCGCCGAGGTACAGCCCGGCGATGTCGACCTCGGGCGCGATCCGGTACGGGCGGGCGAGCAGCAGGCCGCCCAATGTGCGACGCAGCCGCGACATCTCGGCCCGCACGGTCACCATGTGGTCCCGGTCGCCGTACAGCGCGGTGCTCAGCGCGGCCGCGTCCATCCCGGTCGGGCCGGCCATGGCCAGCAGCAGCAGCAGCTCGGCGTGCCGGGTCGACAGCGGGTGCACCCAGGCGTTGGTGCCCTCGACCAGCGCGCGCAGCGGCGCCTCCCCGAGCTCGAGCCGCAGCCGCAGCCGGGTGGACGCGGCCCGGTTGGCGGCCCGCAGCAGCCAGCCGCCGGGCACCGCCTCGGCCGTGCACTGGCCGAGCCCGTGGACCGGAACCGGGGCGCCCGCCAGCGGCGCGGCGACCCGCTCCAGCGGCGGCATCCCGCGCACCGCGGCCACCCAACCGTGGTCGTCGACGACCAGGGCGGGGCCGGAGCAGCTGGCCAGCAGCGGTGCGGCAACGGCGCGCAGCGCCTCCAGCCGGCCCTCGTGCCGGCGCCAGAGGCTGGCCTCGGCGAGCTTCACCGCGGTGCACACCAGCGCGACGGTGGTCGGGTGCACGGTCTCGGCCGGACCCGTGACGTCCACCGCGCCGAGCAGCTCGCCGGTGCGCGGGTCGTGCACCGGGCAGGCCGTGCAGGTCAGAACGTGGTTGGCGCGCACGAAGTGCTCCGCGGAGAAGATCTGCACCGGGGCGTTCTCCGCGATCGCGGTGCCGATCGCGTTGGTGCCGGTCACCAGTTCCGACCAGTCCGCGCCCTCGGTCAACCCGAGGTTGTCGGCAAGATGCCGCACCCGCGGGGCGCCCTCCCGCCAGAGCAGCACACCGTCGGCGTCGGTGATCGCCATGATGTGCCGCGCGTCCTCCGCGACCGAGGTGAGGCTGGCCCGCAGCTCGGGCAGCACGCGGCTCAGCGGAGAGGTCATCCGCCGACGCTCGAGCTCCTCGATCGGCAACGGGTCGCCCAGCGTCGCCGAGGTCCGGGTCGACGCCCGCGGCGCGGACCCGCCGCCACGAACGTGCGACCAGCGGCCGTGGCGCAACGGGGGGGCGGTTGCCGGCGAGCAGCGCGTCGTGGACCCGCGCCAGCAACCGGGCATGCCGTCCAATGTCGACGCCCGGCCGTACAGCACAGACCCCGTTCGCCACCGGATTCCCTTCGTGCCCCCTGGCGCGATCAGCCTATGCACGCACGGTGGTGCGCGCCACATGCATCACCGGCCCGGGCCGTGTCGGACACCCGGTGATCACGGCCGTTTCGACCTGGGCAGCCGGGATACCACGTCGTCGTAGGACGCGTCGATCAGCTCGCGGACATCGTCCTCCGGGACAGTGCCGTCGAGGGTGACCCGGTTCCAGCCGTAGCGGCCGATGTAGGCCGACGTGGTGATCGCGTCCGGGTAGCGCTGCCGCCACTCCGCGGCCTCGTCGGCATCCCGACCGCACTTCACGCCGACGCCGTCCCCGCCGCCGAGGAAGGCGAAGATCTTGCCGCCGACCTTGGCCACCAGGTCGTCCTCCCACGGCTCGTCGGGCTCCGCACCCGGCTTGGCCAGGCAGTACGCGACGACCGCAGCGTGATCCACAGCGGCAGCCTAGTGCGGGTGACCTCGATCTCACCGGTGAACATCGCGGTCGCGGCGAGCGTGCCACCGCATGACAAGTTCTCGAGGAGAGATCATGACGGCCACTCGCCCGCCCACGCTCGCGGTCCGGACGCTCGATGCGAACGCCGGTGGTCTCTCGACCGCGCACAAGACCCTGTACGGGCTCACCGCGCTGGCCGCCGGTTGGATCGCCTTCTGCGGCCTGCTCGTGCCGGCGCAGATCGGGCTCGCCCTGGCCTTCCCCGTCCCGGAGTTGCACGCCCGGTTCTTCGGCGCGATCTACCTGTCCGGCACCGTGCTGCTGGTCGGGGCGTTGTTCGCCCGGCGCTGGACGACGATCCGGCTGCTGGTCCCGCTGGTCGGGCTGTGGACCGGCCTACTGCTGCTTGCCTCGTTGCCGCACCTGGGCTCGTTCCACCTCATCACTCCGCAGGCCGCGATCTGGTTCGGGGCCTACCTGCTGATCCCGGTGACCGAGGCCTGGCTGGCCTGGCAACGGCGTGGCCTGCGAGCCGCGTCGGACGACGCTGGTGCTCCGAACGTATCGCTGCCCCGCGGTCTGAACCTGTACCTGGCCGGGCAGGGCGTGCTGCTCACCGCGGTCGGTCTGCTTGCCCTGCTGGCGCCGGACTGGGGCACCCAGGTGTGGCCGTGGACGGCCAGCCCGATGCTCGTCCAGATCTACGGTGCGCCCTTGTTCGCCTACGGCGTGGCCCTCATCGCGTCCTCCTGGAAGCGCGGTTGGGCCGAGGTGCGGCTGCTGCTCGGCGGGCTCTGGGTGTTCGCCGTCGCGGTGCTGGTCGCCTCGCTGGTGCATCGCGAGCTGTTCTCCGCCACCGATCCGGCCGCCTGGCTGTGGTTCGGCAGCGCCGCGACAGCGTCCTGCGTCGGGTTAGTCATCTTCACAGTCGTCCTCGCCCGCGCGGCGCGCCGCGCGATCGTCGTCCGGAGGCAGTCATGATCACCCCATCGATGAACACCACGGCAACGATCACCGCAGGGCGGCCCGAGCCGGTCGGCACCCCGATCCAGTGGCCGTTCTGGACCTGGTGGGTGCTGGAGTTCCTGTTCGGCCTGGTCGGCTTTCTCGCCGTCTTCGTGTCCCCGGCGGACACCGCGACGAACTTCGCGTGGACGATCCAGCCTCCGGTCATGGCGGGGCTGCTCGGCGCGTGCTACCTCGCCACCGGGGTGATGCTGCTCGGTGCGCTCACCGCCCGGCGCTGGGAGGAGGTCCGTGCCGTCGTGGTGGCGGCCGCGGTGGTCACGTTCCTGATGCTGCTGAACACGCTGCTGCACTGGGACGCCTTCGCGGTGGGCGTGAACCCGCCGTTCGCGCTGTGGCTGGTGAGCTACCTGATTCCGCCGCCGCTGCTGGCCGGGCTGTTCTGGTGGCAGCAGCGCCGCGCGGTCCCGATGGGCGCCCGGCCTGCCGAGCCCCTGCCGTCCTGGTTCCGGCGCATGTGCCTGATCACCGGAGCGGCCTTCGTCGGTGTCGAGTCTGTGCTGTACGTCTTTCCTGGCCTGCTCATCGGGTTCGGGCCGTGGGCTTTCACCCCGCTGACGGTGCGCACCCTGGCCGGCTGGCTGATCGGGCTCGGCCTGGCGCTGCTCATGATCGCGTGGGACAACGACTGGCGCCGGGCCCGGATCGTGGCGCTGCTGCCGCTGACCCTCGGGCCGGCGTTCGCCTTCCAGCTCGTCCGGTTCGCCGACCAGGTCGACTGGACCAACGGGTGGCTGATCCTCGACCTCGTGGTGCTCACCATGCTCAGCGCGGCGACCGCCTGGATGTGGCTGTCCCGGACGTCGGTCCGGCGGCTCGCCCGGGTCGCGACGATCGGGGCCGCGATCTTCCTCGGGGCGTTGCTGATCATGCCGGTGGTGCGGCCGGATCTCGACGTGCTCACCCGCTGGGTGGCCGAGTTCGCCCGCGGCCCGCTCGGCTGGATCATGGTCGTGGCCTACGTCGCGCTCGCGGTCGCGGTGTTCGCGCTCGCCCGCGGCCTGTTCGCGGTGGGTGGCTTCGGCCGCACCGGCCCGGTGCTGCTCGCCGTGGCCGGTGTCGGCGCGGTGGTGGCGGCGGTCCTTCCGCAGGACCCGACCGACCTCGGCACCGTCCCGACCGTGGTCGGCACGATCCGGCAGATCGTCCTGGTGCCGGTGTTCCTCTCGCTGTTCACCGCGCTGATCCTGCTGTCCAGGCGGTTCCGCAGCCGCCCGGGGTTCCAGGGGATCCGCGTGCTGGCGATGGTGCTGGCACTGGGCGCGGTGGCCGCGCTGGTCGTCGTGTTCGTCGCCGACCCGAGCTGGCGCGGGCTGGTGACGCGGATCTACGACGTCGTGTGGACGGTCTGGTTGTTGGTGGTGGCGGGTCGGCTCGGTGCCGTCGCTCGCGGCCGGTACAACGAGCAGGTCACGGCTCGGACGTGGGACGATGTCTCGGATGGTCAGGCCAGCAGAGCTCGGGCCCGAGCAGGCGCCTGACGTCCTGCCGGACGTGCTGCCGGGCCGGGCCGATCCGCCGCTCCGGGTGCTGTTCTCCGGGATCAATCCCGGGCTGATGTCGGCGGCGACCGGTCACCACTTCGCGCGCCCGGGGAACAGGTTCTGGCCGGCGCTGCACCGGGCCGGGTTCACCACCCGGCAGCTGCGGCCGGACGAGCAGGCGCTGCTCGCCCGCACCGGGTACGGGATCACCAACCTCGCGTCCCGGCCGACCGCCCGCGCGGATCAGCTCACCGCCGCCGAACTACGCACCGGCGGGCAGCGGCTGCGCGACCTCGTACACCGGACGCGACCCGGCTGGCTGGCGGTCGTCGGGGTCACCGCGCACCGGGTCGCGTTCGCCGAGCCGCGGGCGACGGTGGGTCGGCAGCGCATGACGCTCGGCACCACGCAGGTGTGGGTGCTGCCGAACCCGAGCGGGCTGAACGCACACTGGTCGCTGGACGCGCTGGTCGAGGAGTTCGCCCGGCTGCACGCCGCGGCCAGCTAGCCCTAGCCCGGGGCGGTGCGATGCCCTTGCATGATCGGCGTTTTGGCAGCGAAACAGCGATATCTGTCATTTTCGCTTCCCAAATTCCGATCATGGGGCGTTCCTATTGCGCGCCGCGATCAGGACCACACCACGTTGCGATGAGCAGCTATCGGATGCCGGCGGCGTCCATGCCGCGCATCTCCTTCTTCAGGTCCTGGATCTCGTCGCGCAGCCGGGCGGCCAGCTCGAACTGCAGGTCGCGGGCGGCGGCCATCATCTGGTCGGTGAGCTGCTGCACCAGGTCGGCCAGCTCGGCGCGCGGCATGTTGGACGTATCGCGCCCCGCGTACACCCCGGAGCTGCCCCGCCCGCCGCCGGGCTCGCCGGCGGCCCGCTTGCCTCGGGAGGCGTTGCGCCCTGACCCGCCCACCGGGACCGTCTCGTCGTCGGCCTCCCGGTACACCTGGTCCAGGATGTCGGCGATCTTCTTGCGCAGCGGCTTCGGGTCGATCCCGTGCTCGGTGTTGTAGGCGACCTGCTTCGCTCGCCTGCGGTCGGTCTCGTCGATCGCGCGCTGCATGGAGTCGGTGACCTTGTCGGCGTACATGTGCACCTCGCCGGAGACGTTGCGCGCCGCCCGGCCGATGGTCTGGATCAGCGAGGTGCCGCTGCGCAGGAAGCCCTCCTTGTCGGCGTCCAAGATGGACACCAGCGACACCTCGGGCAGGTCGAGCCCCTCACGCAGCAGGTTGATCCCGACCAGCACGTCGAACTCGCCGAGCCGCAGCTGGCGCAGCAGCTCCACCCGGCGCAGGGTGTCCACCTCGGAGTGCAGGTAGCGGACCCGGATGCCGAGCTCGAGCAGGTAGTCGGTGAGGTCCTCGGCCATCTTCTTGGTCAGCGTGGTGACCAGCACCCGCTCGTCGCGCTCGGCGCGCACCCGGATCTCGTGCACCAGGTCGTCGATCTGGCCCTTGGTCGGCTTCACCACGACCTGCGGGTCGACCAGCCCGGTCGGCCGGATCACCTGCTCGACGAACTCACCGCCGGTGCGGCTCAGCTCGTACGGGCCCGGCGTCGCCGACAGGTACACCACCTGCCCGATCCGGTCGGTGAACTCCTCCCAGGTGAGCGGCCGGTTGTCCAGCGCGGACGGCAGCCGGAAGCCGTGGTCGACCAGGGTGCGCTTGCGGGACATGTCGCCCTCGTACATGCCGCCGATCTGCGGCACGGTGACGTGCGACTCGTCGATCACCAGCAGGAAGTCGTCCGGGAAGTAGTCGAGCAGGGTGGCCGGCGCCGAGCCGGGCGCGCGGCCGTCGATCGGGCGGCTGTAGTTCTCGATGCCGGAGCAGAACCCGACCTGGCGCATCATCTCCACGTCGTACTGGGTGCGCATCCGCAGCCGCTGGGCCTCCAGCAGCTTGCCCTGCTTGTCCAGCTCGGCGAGCCGCTGCTCCAGCTCGGCCTCGATCTCCCGGATCGCGCGCTCCATCCGCTCCGGGCCGGCGACGTAGTGTGTCGCCGGGAAGATCCGCAGCTGGTCGACCCGCCTTGACGATGTCCCCGGTCAGCGGGTGCAGGTAGTACAGCGCCTCGACCTCGTCGCCGAACAGCTCGATGCGGACCGCCAGCTCCTCGTAGGCCGGGATCACCTCGACGGTGTCGCCGCGGACCCGGAACGTGCCGCGGGCGAACGACGCGTCGTTGCGCACGTACTGCACGTCGACCAGCCGGCGCAGCAGCCATTCGCGGTCGACGGTGCCGCCGGCCTGCAGGAACACCGATCGGTCCAGATACTCCTGCGGGGTGCCCAGGCCGTAGATGCAGGACACCGAGGCCACCACGACGGTGTCCCGCCGGGTCAGCAGGCTCATGGTCGCCTTGTGCCGCAGCCGCTCGACGTCGGAGTTGATCGAGGAGTCCTTCTCGATGTACGTGTCGGTCTGCGGGACGTAGGCCTCGGGTTGGTAGTAGTCGTAGTAGGAGACGAAGTACTCCACCGCGTTGTGCGGCAGCATCTCGCGCAGCTCGTTGGCCAGCTGCGCGGCGAGGGTCTTGTTCGGCGCGATCACCAGGGTGGGCCGCTGCAGCCGCTCGACGAGCCACGCCGTGGTCGCCGACTTCCCGGTTCCGGTGGCGCCGAGCAGCACCACGTCCGGCTCGGCGGCGGTGATCCTGCGCTCCAGCTCCTCGATCGCCTGCGGCTGGTCGCCGGCCGGCCGGTGCTCGCTGACCACCTGGAACCGGCTCTCGGCGAGCTGGTGCGACACGATCGGGCGGAAGTCGGACTGGGTCACGAGTCAAGGGTAAGCGCCCCGCCCGACAAGCCCGGCGGGAGAAGCGTCGTCGACAACGGCCCCGGTCGGCGCTAGCTCACGGTTGGGGCAGCAGCAGCCACGGCGGCACGGTGGTGGGCGGCAGCTGCGGCCCGAGCGGTGGCTTCGGCCCGAGCGGTGGCTGCGGTCCGAGCGGTGGCTGCGGCGGCTGGACGACCGGGGCTGGACGACCGGCGGCTGGACGACCGGCGGCTGCGACGGCTGGACGATCGGCGGCGTGGGCTTGGGCGTCGGCTTGGCCGTCGGCGTGGGCTTGGGCGTCGGCTTGGCCGTCGGCGTGGGCTTGGGCGTCGGCTTGACCGTCGGCGTGGGCTTGGGCGGGGCACCGTCAGCGAGGGCGGCGCCGGCTTGGCCGGCTGCACGATCGGCGGGTTCCCGGTCGGGGGGTTCCCGCTCGGCGTCCCGATGCTGGTGGGCGGCGACGGAGCACGCAGGGCCTGCACCGGTGGCCGTTCGGTGGTCGGCCCCGCGATCGGCCCCGTGATCGGCCCCGTGATCGGCTCGGTGGTCGGCTCCGCCGGGGGTGGCACGGGTTCCGGTTCGTCGACCGGGGGTGGCGGCGCCGGGTTCGCCGGCGGATCGAGGGTCGGCGGTCGGCGCCGGCGCTGCGAGGTTCACGCGCGGCGCCAGTGGAGCGGCCTGCGGTGCGACGGCAGCCCGGGGCCGCACGCGCCGTGGCTGAGCGTCAACCTGGGCGGCGACCTGGCCGTCGAGCGCCGGAGGGACCGGCGCCGCGGCGGTCTGCCCGGCGTCGGGCGCCTCGGCCTGCGCGACCGGCGGGCCGGCCGCGATCGTGCTCGGCCCCACGTGCTGGTCGTCGACGGTCGACAGCGCGGTCAGACCACTGAGCAGTCCGACCGTGACCACGGCGACCGCGGCCATGCCGGCAACCGCTGTCTTGCTGACCCCGCCGCGCTCCGGCTCGAAACGGTCCGACAGGCCGGCGTTCAGCTCGCTGAGGACTATCCTCAGCCTTCCCGAAGCGGTCACGTTGCGTTACTCCCCGTACCGACAATCCCGCCACTCAAGTTATCGATCGGGTGGTTGCCACTGTTACCGCCCGTCATTTCGGGGTCGCCTGATCAGCGCAACGTGAGCGCCGCCGGTCCGCACTCTGCCACGATCGATGCGGTGCATCCGCCGAAGATCGAGTCCTTTGATCTGCGGGCCGGCACGAACGTGGACCCGAAGGGCATCTCGCGGCCGGTCCAGACCTACCGCGAGGAGCCGTTCGGGCTGTACATGAGCCGGCCGATGATCGGTCATCCGTGGTGCACTTGGGTCGAGTCGTGGTTGCTGCCCGAGCTGGGCCTCCGGGTCACCGACTGGTGGTGGAAGCCAGGCCTGGAACGCGAGCAGGACTTCTACCTCGACGTCGTCGACATCGAGCGCGGCCCGGTCTGGCGGACCACCGACCACTACCTCGACCTCGTCGTTCGTTCCGGTGTCTCGACCGAGGTGCTCGACGTCGACGAGTTCGTCGGGGCCGTGCAGGCCGGGCTGCTCGATGCCGCGACGGCGGAGCGGGCACTGCACGACATGCACCGGGCTCTGGCCGGCATCTGTCGGCACGGTCACGACCTCGACGCCTGGCTGGCCGAGCTCGGGATACGGCTGACCTGGCGGCCCAGGTAGCTACCGCGGCTCAGCGCGGGTCGGTCGGGCTCGATGCCTCGGAGCTGGGCTCCGGCTCGGCACTGGATGACGGCGAGCCGTCGGAGGTCTCGGTGGTCGACGTCGTCGGGGTGGCGGCGACCCGGACACGTGTCGGCCGGGGACGTGCGATCGGGCTGCGGGTCCGGGTCGCGCTCGGGCTGACGGCCGGCTGATCCGACGCGATCACCGGACCGGGCGGCGGGGCGACCAGCCCGACCACGGATCCGGTCGGCGGCGGTTCGCCGATCGCGCTGACCGCGATCGTGACCCCGCCGAGCGCGCCGACGGCCAGCACCGCGATCGCGGCCGCCGTGGTGGCCCGATGCTGCGAGCCGGCCCGGCGCACGATCGCCGACATCGCGGGGGTCGCGACCGAGCCGGCCAACTCGACGACCAGGGCCTGCAACGCGGCCGTCTTGTCCTGGTCCCAGGAGTACTTCGCGACCAGCCGCTCCGCCGCGGAGCCACCGCCGCCGGCGCCGGCCCTGGACCGCTCGCGGGCCTCGTTCATGCCCCCGAGCAGGTGGTCGTGGCTGCGAGCGAGGACGGCCTGCACCTGCGCCACCCCGACCTGCTCGATGTTGGCGATCACGTCGGCCGGCAGCCCCACCACGTGGTAGAGCACGAGGCACCGGCGACCGTCCTCGCCCAGCGTCCCGAGGGCACCGAACAGCGCGCGGGACCCGGGCGTCGTCGGCGGCCACGGGCCTTCCGGAACCGCGCCGGCCCGCTGCCCGGCCCGCCGCACCCAGGCCCGGCTGTAGCCGATCGCGGCGGTGCGCACCCAGCTCGCGGGTTCCGGCAGATCACGGATCGCCGACCACTGCCGCCAGGCCTCCGCGTAGGCGTCCTGCACGTGCTCGCGCGCGGCGCGGGCGTTCAGCGTGATCGCGTAGAGCTGGCCGACGAGCGCCGGGAAGTCGCGTTCCAGGCAGCTGTCGAACTCCGCACGACTGGTGGCGCCGTGCGGCCGACTCGGGCTCGTGGTCCGGCGGGGGAGCTTCACCGACAAACGTCCCGTTTGAGGCCAGTGGACGCGATTGGGCGACGGTACCGCGACGCCCTCACACTTCGGCGGCCGACACGGGGACCCATCCCACTCGGGATGCCCAGTTCTCCATGGCGGGCCGCTGGGCGTCCAGCCACGCCCGCTTGGCGTGGGAGTACCCAGCGGCGTCCTGATCACCGCCGTGCGCAGCGGCCAGCGTGGCCTTGCAGACCTGGTAGGCATCCCGGGCGTCGCGGTCCGCGCGCAGCCAGTCCCGGAGCAGCAGCGCGCGCCGCAGCTGCGGCGAACCCGGCGGGTGGACCTCCAGCCGGACCGGTCGGCCGGGGTCGGCGCCGGCGTGCAGCCGGCCGTCGACGACCGGGAAGCCGGCCTGGGCGAGCGCCGCGCCCGGCGCCGCGGTCGGACCGGCGGCCAGCACGAGATCGACGACGTCCCGCGCAGCCAGCCCCGGCACCGCCGTCGAGCCGACGTGCCACACCCGTCCGTCCGGGACCCCGGCGGCCCGGGCCACCCGAGCGGCCAGCCGGGCCGCCTGCCGCGGCCATGTCGGGTCAGGACCCACCAGCCGCGGCGGCCCCTCGGCGACCGGGTGGCCGTGCCGCACGTTGGCCTCGAACGGCACCAGTCGATCCGACCAGAGCCGGTCCACCGCGGCCTGCAGTCCGGGCACCGCGTCCTGGTTCGACAGCCACACGTCGGCGGCCGCGCGCCGCGCCTCGTCGTCCGCCTGGGCGCCGATCCTGGCCCGCGCCTCGTGCTCGGCCATCCCGCGGCTCTCCGCGAGCCGGCGGATCCGCTCGGCGGGTGACGCGTGCACCACGATCACCAGGTGGAAGCTCGGCGCCAGCCCGGTCTCGACCAGCAGCGGGATGTCCTGCACGACCACGGCATCCGCGGGCGCCCGGGCAAGCAGCTGTGCGCTGCGCCTGCGCACCCGGGGGTGCACGATCGCGTTGAGCCGCTCGCGGGCCGTCTGGTCGGCGAACACGATGCCGGCCAGCGCCGCACGGTCCAGCGCCCCGTCCGCGGCGAGCACGCCCGGGCCGAACGTCTCCACCACGGCGGCCAGCCCGTTCGTGCCTGGGGCGACGGCGTCCCTGGCCAGCAGGTCGGCATCGATCAGCACCGCGCCGAGCTCGACCAGCCGCCGGCCGACGGTGGACTTGCCCGCGGCTATCCCCCCGGTGAGCCCGACGCGCAACATGGGACTGACGTTATCCACTCACCCAGCCAGGGAGGCCGGTGTGCTGGTCGGCGCCATGGACATCGGCGGGAGTCACGCCACCGCGGCGCTGGTGAGCGGCCGGCGGCTGCTGCCGGGCAGTCGGGTGGAGCGGCGGTTCGACCCGCAGGCCGACCGGGAGGCACTGCTCGGCGCGATCGTCGGGGTCGCCGCTGCCGCGGCGGAGGCTGGTCACGCGCCACGCTGGGGGGTCGCGGTGCCGGGTCCGTTCGACTACCCGACCGGCCGCTGCACGATCCGCGGCCAGCACAAGCTCGACGCGCTGTACGGGGTGGACCTGCGGGCCGAGCTTGCCGCCGCATTGCATCGGCCGGGCAAGGTACATGCTGCTGCCATCCACTTCTGCAACGACGCGGACGCGTTCCTGCTCGGCGAGTGGACGGCCGGCGCCGCCCGCGGCGCCCGCCGCGCGGTGGGGATCACCCTCGGCACCGGCCTCGGGTCGGCGTTCCTCGCCGACGGCGTGCTGGTGGGCGGTGGGACGGCGCCGCCGGAGGGCCGGCTGTACCCGCTGCCCTACCGCGGACGGCGCGTCGAGGAAGTGGTCTCGACGCGCGGGCTGCTGGCCGCGAGCGGTCGCCCGGCGGCCGACGGACGGCAGCTCGCCGACGCCGCTCGCCGCGGGGACGTCCGCACTCGGGAGGCGTTCGCCGAGCTGGGCACCGCCCTCGGCGAGGTGCTCACGCCGTGGCTGCGCCTGTTCCGCCCGACCCACCTGGTGATCGGCGGCGGCCTCGCCGGCGCGTGGGACCTGATCGAGCCGGCGTTCCGGGCCGGCTGCCCGCCGGTGGACGGGCTGGTGCTGCGGGTGGCCGAGCACCCGGCGGACGCCGCGCTGCTCGGCGCGGCGTGTTTCGCGGCAACCGCGGCTACCGGGCCAGGTTGAGCGCGAACCGCTGCTGCGGGTCGGTCCAGCAGGCGCGCAGCTCGAAGCCGGCATCCGCGAGCTCGCGGCGGATCCCCTCGGGGCGGAACTTCGCCGACACCTCGGTGCGCAGGTCCTCCCCCTCGGCGAACCGCACGGTCAGGTCCAGGTCGCGGACCTGCACGGTCATCGGGCGGCGAGCGCGCAGCCGCATCTCGATCCACTCCGCCTCGGGGTTCCACAGCGCGACGTGGTCGAACGAGGCCGGGTCGAAGTCCGCGCCCAGCTCGCGGTTCAGCACGGACAGTACGTTCCGGTTGAACTCCGCGGTCACGCCGGCGGCGTCGTCGTAGGCGGCCACCATCAGCGCCGGGTCGATCACCAGCTCGGTGCCGAGCAGCAGGTACTCCCCCGGCGCCAGCTCGGCCCTTGCGGCGGCGAGGAAGGCGGCCCGCTCCGCAGGGATCAGGTTGCCGATCGTGCCGCCGAGGAACGCGATCATCCGCCGACCGCCGGCCGGCAGCCGGCTGAGGTGCCGGGTGAAGTCGCCGACCACGCCGTGCATCTCGAGCTCGGGGTAGTCGGCGACCAGCGCCTCCATCGCGCGCCGCAGCGCGGACTCGGAGACGTCCAGCGGCACGTACCGGCGCAGCGTGCCGGAGCGGCGGAACGCGTCCAGCAGCAGCCGGGTCTTCTCCGACGAGCCGGAACCAAGCTCGACCAGCGTGTCGGCGGCGGCCATCGCGGCGATATCCGACGGCGTGCGCGCGTAGCAGCGCGCGCTCGGCGCGGGTCGGGTAGTACTCCGGCAGCTCGGTGATCCGCTCGAACAGCTCGCTGCCGACCGCGTCGTAGAACCACTTCGGCGGCAGCCACTTCGGCTGCGCGGTCAGGCCGGCGCGGGCGTCCGCGCGCAGTGCCGCCTCGGCGTCGGCCTCGGTCAGGTGCAGGTCGACGTCGGGCTGCTCATCGGCTCCCATTCGGTCGGCGCTGATCGGTTGGGTCTCGGCACGGCCTGGTCGGGCGGTCAGCACGGCGCCCTCGGGCACCGGGCTCCAGCCGGGTACGTCGTCGGCGGGCTCGGAGGCGACCGTCACCGCATCCGGCGTCGGCGCGCACGCACAGCGCGTGCCCCCAGGCCGTCGCGAAGATCGTCTCGCCGTCGGAGAGCAGCAGGTTCAGCCGGGAGCCGGGAGCCGCCGCGGCGACCTCGGCGACGAGCGCGGTCAGCGCCTCGGCCGGCGGCTCGCCGGCGTGCAGCCGGTGCCGCAGCAGCGCCCAGAGCAGCGCGGCGTCGGTCGGCGCGTCCAGCGTGAGCAGGTCGGTGACCGGCAGCGCGGCGGCCAGCCCGGCCATCGAGGCCGGCCAGCCGGTGACCCGGCCGTTGTGGCTGAACAACCAGTGGCCGTCGGTGAACGGGGCGCAGGCGCTGCTCACCACCGGCATGCCCGACGGTCGCCGAGCGCACCGCGGCCAGCACGCCGCCGCGCGGACGTCACCGGGGCGAGCTCGGCGAACGTCTGGTCCGACCACATCGGACGGTCACGCCGGTAGCGCACCGGCGGTCCGGCTCGGCTGCGGGTACCAGCCGACGCCGAAACCGTCGGCGTTGATCGTGCCGCCACCGCGCATGTCGCGCGGCGCCCAGGACTGCCGCAGCAGCCCGTGCGGCGGCTCGAGGATCAGCGCGCTCAGCGGTGCGCGGCGGGCCGAGGTAGGCCAGATGGCGGCACACCGCGCGGCTACCGGACCTCGGGGCGCGGGTCGCGGGCGCAGCGGAAGCCGGTGAAGATCTGCCGACGGATCGGGTGGTCCCAGTTGCGGAAGGTGGCCCGGCAGGCCGCCGGGTCGGTGCCGAACGAGCCGCCGCGCAGCACCCGGTAGTCGCCGCCGAAGAACACCTCCGAGTACTCCCGGTACGGGAACGCCGCGGAAGCCCGGGTAGCCGCGACCAGCCCGAGGACGTCCACTCCCACACGTCGCCGATCAGCTGGTGCACCCCGAGCGGCGACGCCCCGGCGGGGTAGGCGCCGACCGGCGCCGGCTGCAGGTGCCGCTGGCCGAGGTTGGCGTGCTCGGGGCCGGGGTCCTCGTCGCCCCACGGGTAGCGCCGGCAGCGCCCGGACACCGGGTCGTACCGGGCCGCCTTCTCCCACTCCGGCCTCGGTGGGCAGCCGCTTGCCCGCCCACGCCGCGTACGCCGCGGCCTCGTGGAAGCACACGTGCACCACCGGCTCGTCGGGCGGCATCGGCTCGGTCACCCCGAACCGTCGTCGCCACCAGTCCCGTCGGAGTCGCGCCGCCAGTTGCCGGGTGCTGACAGGCCCGCCTCGGTCCGGTGCGCCCACCCCTGGTCGGTCCACCAGCGGCGGTCGTCGTAGCCGCCGGCGTCGATGAACCGCTGGTACTCGCCGTTGGTCACCGGGGCCGCGTCGATCAGGTAGGCCGGCAGGTGGACGGTGTGCGCGGGGCGTTCGTTGTCCAGCGCCCACGGCTCGGTCGAGGTGCCCATGGTGAACGCACCGGCCGGCACGAGCACCTCACTCGCCGGTACGGGCTCGATCGGCCGAGGCGGCGGCGGGGCGTGCAGCGCGGCGGCACCGGCCCGCAGCTGGTGGGTGGCCAGCATGGTCTCGTCGTGCTGCTGCTCGTGCTGGATGATCATGCCGAAGGCGAAGCCCTGGTCTACCAGGGGCTTCCCGGCGAGCGGGACCTTGGCCAGCACGTCCAGGACCTTCTCCCGCACCGTGGCGACGTAGGCCCTGGCCTGGGCGGGGTCCAGCAGCGGCAGCTCTGGGCGGCTGGCCCGGGGGTTGCTGGAACGCGTCGTAGAGGTGGTCGATGTCCGGCCGCAGCGGCTCGCCGCCCGCCGACGTCGCGCACCAGCCACAGCTCCTCCTGGTTGCCGACGTGCGCCAGGTCCCAGACCAGCGGCGACATCAGCGGCGAGTGCTGCGCGACCAGGTCCGCGTCGTCCACCGCGTCGGTGAGCAGTCTGCTGCGGGCCCGGGTGCGCTGCAGCGCGTCCGCGATCCGCTCTCGCAGTGCGCTCTCGTCGGTGCGCAGCGGCTGTGTCACGGGGGACGTCGTCACCGGGGTTCTCACGAGGGATCCTCCAGGTCCGCGGGGCAGCGCCCGCGCCGCACCCGGTCGGTGGTGACCTCGGCCAGCCGCTCGGACACCCAGCGCGGCGCGCCGAGCTCCGGTGCGGTGGCACACGCCAGCTCGAACACGGTCGTCGCGGCCCTGGCCAGCACCCGGTCGGCGAGGCCGTGCCGCGCCGCGGACCACCAGCGGTCCAGCGCCGGCTCGCAGGCGTCGAGCGTGGCGTCCATGGTGGACTGGGTGGCCAGCGCGGACGCCAGCACCACGACCGGCAGCACCCAGTCCTCGCCCGGCTGGGCGTCCACGTAGCGCACTTCGAGATGGCCCCGCGGCCGGACCGGCGGGAAGAGCGTGGACAGGTGGTAGTCGAGATCGTCGTAGGTCGGCCGGCTGGGCAGCGCACCGTTCACCCAGTCCGCGAAGCTCACCCCGGACGGGGTCTCCCAGCGCGGGCCGTCCGTGCGCACGCACAGCAGCGGCGTGCTGAGCGCCCTGGCCGCCCAGCCGGCGGCCGGGTCGGCGTCGTAGCCGCTCGGCGGCGACGTGCGGGCCGGGTCGCAGGACAGCCAGCAGGCCATCCGGCTGGACTTCCACCCGGTGCTCGCGCCGTGCAGCCGCGGCGAGTTGGCGAAGGCGGCGAGCAGTACCGGCCCGAGCGCGTGCAGCGCCAGCCAGCGGCGGCCGATCGCGGCCCGCTCGCCGGCGTCCAGGCAGACCTGCACCGCGGCGGTGGAGCACATCCCGCTGCGGCCGTGCGGGCCGATCCGGTCGAAGGCCTCCTCCATCGCTCGGTAGCGGGGCAGGTCGAGCACCCTGCGCGGCGGTCGCACCGGGTCGGCCGCCCGGGGATGCGGGTACAGGCCGGCCGCGGCGAGCCGATCGTGCAGCTCATGCGCGTCGGCGCGGACGGTGCGGAGGAGGTGCCCGAGCTCGATCCGTGGGGTGCTGGCCAGTTCGACCTGGCCGCCGGGTTCGACGGTGACGGCCGAACCCTGGGAGAGCAGGCGGGCGGGAGAAGAGCTGTCGAGGCTGTGTGGTGCATGTGGGCCCAGCGCGGCGGTCAACGCGCCGGGGTCGGACGGGGCCGTCGGGTTCTCGGGTCGGTGGAGCAACCACTCCAGCTCGACACCGAGCAGCCGAGGTGGGCCGTGCTTGAAACAGACCGACGCGACGTAGGCCTCGGCCTCGTCGCAGCTGCGCAAGATGGCCGGCAACGGCTTCGCCGAAGATGCGAACCCGGACCGGGCCACCTCCGCGTGCTGCGCCACGTCGAGCGACGCTACCGGGGCCCACCGACATCCGCATTGCGCAACGGCCGAATCCGCCTCGCCGCGTCCTGGCCGCCGGCACGCCGCCGCGGACCGCACCGTTGCCGTCACGTTGATGATTCCAGGGCATGGACCGGGGATGCGGCGTAGCGACGGGTTGGAGGACGATCGGAGCTGTGACGCCGAGCGATGACGAAGTCATGCGACGCCGGCAGTTCCTCGCCGCGACGCTCGCCGGGCTACTCGTGCCGGCCGGTGTGCTGGACTCCGCCGCCCGGTTGGAACCCGCCGCCGCGGCCGGCTCCCTCGCCCGGCAGCTCGGCGAACTCGACGAAGCGGTGCACACCCGAGCCCGGGAGTTCCCCGCCACGCCCACCGTCGACCAGCTGCCCCGGCTGCTCCGCGACTACGCCGGCTGGCGGCACCTCGCCGACGAGGCCGGCGAACACCACCGGTTCCGCGTCGAGCACAACCTCGCGCTGCTCTGCGCGTTCACCGGGGCGAACCTCGCAACGTGGCAGGACGTCGACGCCGCGCACACCTGGTACGGCGCCGGGCTGCTGCACGCCGGCCGCGGGCAGGCACGCGAGGCTGCGGCGTGGATCGCGGCGCGGAGCACACTGCTCGCCGCGCACCGCGGCGACCACGACCAGGTGATCCACGACGCCGCCTACGCGGTGATGCTCTCCCCCGCGGGGCAGCTCGGATCGACGCTTGGGAACGCGCTCGCCGCCGGGGCGCTCGCGCAGATCGGTCACCGCACCGGCGCCATGCAGGCTCTCGATTGGGCGCGCCGCGGCGTCGACGCGCAGGCAGACCTCGACACGTTCACCGCCTACTCGATGCCGTGGTATCGGCTCGGCCGGTTCGCCAGCGAGGTGCACACCGCGCTCGGCGAGTACGACCGGGCCGCGGCGGTCCGGGACGAGTCGCTGCCCGCCTACCCGCCAGGGTCGGCCACCGACACCACGTTCCTGCGGCTCGACGCCGCCGAGGCGGCGGTGCACCAGGGCGAGCCGGACAAAGGCGCCGACCGGGCCGCCGCGGCGCTGCTCGCGCTGCCGCCTGAGCACCAGGCGCCCATCCTCGTCGACCGCGCCGGCCAGGTCGCCGACCTCATCGCCCGGACAGGGTTCGACCCCGAACGGCTACGCCGGGTCGTCGACGAGGTGCGCGCGACCGCGCCACCGGCGGACCCCGGCTAGTGTCCCGGACGGGCATCGGGTTGCGCGCGGAGTACCCGTGCGCCCACATGATCGACAGGCCGCGTTCGCGGGCGGTGTCAGCGGTGCCTCGCCAAGGGTTCCCACGCTCGCGGCGTTCCCGGGCGCACTCGACCCCGGCCCGGTAGGCGTCGGCGCGGGTCAGTTGCGGGACCCCTCGGCAGACTGCTCGCCGCGGCAGTGTTCCGGCGGCGCATCAGGTCACCGAGCCGCCCCGCGGCCGGTGCCTCCGCGATCTGTTCTGAGGTCATCCCGGCCAGATCGGCGCGGGTGAGTTGGCTGCGACCGGAGCCGGCCCCGCCAAACAATCCGTACGTACTGCGTGTTGGCGGCTATCCTCTGCTCGTGCCCCGGGTCAGCGCTGACCACCTGCAGGCGCGGCGATCCCAAATCCTGGAAGGGGCACGTGGCTGCTTCGCCCGCCACGGCTACGAGGGCGCCACGGTCCGCCGGCTCGAAGAGGCCACCGGGCTCTCCCGGGGTGCGATCTTCCATCACTTCGGCGACAAGGAGTCGCTGTTCCTCGCGCTGGCCGAGCAGGACGCCGGCCAGATGGCCGCGGTGGTCGCCGAGCACGGCCTGGTCCAGGTCATGCGGGACCTGCTCGACCACGCCGAGCCCGGCTCCGCGACCGACGACCGGAGCCGGCCCGGACCCGACCGTCGAAACGGCCGGATCGACTGGCTGGGCACCCGGCTCGAGGTGTCCCGGCGGCTGCGCACCGACGCCGCGTTCCGGGCCAGCTGGGAACACCACTCCGCCGAGCTGGCCGACGCCACCCGCCGACGGCTGCGCCGGTTGCGCGAGACTGGGACCGTGCGGTGCGACGTCGACGTCGAGGTGCTCGCCGGGTTCCTCGAGCTGGCGTTCGACGGCCTGGTCGCGCAGCTCGCCATGGGTCGGTCGGTCGGCGAGCTGGACGCGGTGCTCGACGTCGTGGAGTCCACCGTGCGGCGCGGGGGTCAGGGGTGAGCGAGGCAGTTCCAGACAAACCCGACCCCGGCAGACCCGACCCGGACGACACCGGCCGACTGCGGGTGTCCGACGCCGAGCGCGAGCACGCCGTGCAGGCGCTGAACCGTGCGGTCGGACAGGGCCGGATCACGCTGGCCGAGTTCGAGGAGCGGATGCGCACGGCGGTCGCGGCCCGCACCCGCGGCGAGCTCGACGCGGTGCTGCGCGACCTGCCCGAGGCGGCCCTCCCGCCGCTGCTGCCGGCCGTTCGCAAGGAGTCGGTGCACCTGCGGGCCGGGGTCGGGGACCTGCGTCGCCGGGGCCACTGGCAGGTCCCGCCGCACGTCCAGGTCTCCGGGGGGCTGGGGGACGCCATCCTCGACTTCACCGAGGCCGAGCTCAGTGCGCCGGTGACCACGATCGAGGTCAGCCTCGGGGTGGGCAACCTGGTGCTCGTCGTGCCACCGGGCGTGACGGTCGACGCCGACGACGTCTACACCAGCATCGGCGACGTGAAGAACCGCACCGAGGTCCAGCCCGCGCAGCGCCGCCACCACATCGTGGTGCGGGGCAAGCTCGGCATGGGAGACGTGAAGATCATGCACCCGTCGGTGCGACGGTTCGGGCCGTGGTTGTTGCACCGGCCGTTTCGCATCACCCGCCGGCGCTGAGCTACTCCGATGGTCGGGCTCCGGGGCGGTTCCGCTCGTCGCTCGCTTCGCTTGCTGCGATGCTCGCCGCCCCTTCCCCTCCTATTCCTGCTCGAACCGCCTGCGGAACCGCTCCTCCATCCGGCTGCTGAAGCGGTTGCGGTCTGGCTCGGCCTTGTCGTTCGGCTCGGTCTTGCCGCCGGAGCCGGAGGTCATGGCGAGCAACGCCCCGCCGAGCATGGCCAGGAACCCGATCACGCTGACGACCGGCAAGCCCGCGAGCCACAGGGCCTGCACCGCTACACCCACGACGAGCAGCACCAATCCCAGCACGAACAGCACGATTCCCTGCACGCGCCGCCGTCGCGGGGTGCGCCGCAGCCGGCCTCCTCGAACGCTGGAGGCGAACTTCGGGTCCTCGGCATAGAGGGCGCGCTCGATCTGTTCGAGCAGGCGCTGCTCGTGCTCGGAGAGTGGCATGGTGTAAGCCTCCGGCACTGGATGTCGCGGTGCCGTAACGGTCCCAGACCGGGCCGAACGGCGAGCGCCCGTGGTGGGCGTCCACCCGAGAGAATACGAGTCCGGCGCGTCCGCGACCACCCATACGGTGCCGGCCACTCGGATGATCTCAGGCCGACCCGGGCCGTTTCGGTTGCAGCAGCGTGCCCGGGCCGACCGCTGCCGGGCCGAACCGCGACCGAGCGGCGTCGGCCGCTAGCTCGGCGTCACGACGGCCGTGCTCGGGCTCGTCGAGCACCATCTGTAGGGCCGACGACTCCGCGGCGGCCAGCTGCTCGGCACGCACGCCGACCAGCCGTAGCGGGCGCGCCGGGCCGAGCCGATCCAGCAGCTCGACCGCGATCCGGTAGACCTCCGCGGCGATGTCGGTCGGCACCGCGAGCGTGCGGGATCGGTTGACCGTGCTGAAGTCGGCGTACCTCACCTTGATCGTCACGCAGCCGGCGACCAGCCCGCGCCTGCGCAGCGTGGCCGCGGTGCGCTCGGCCAGCCGCAGCAGCTCCCGGCGCAGCTCGGCGCCGTCCGCCAGGTCGACGCCGAAGGTGCGCTCGGCGCCGACCGACTTCTCCGCGACGTCCGGGTCGACCCGCCGGTCGTCGTGCCCGGACGCGAGGGCGTGCAGCTGGTCGGCCACCGCCTGGCCGACGGCCCGCCGCAAGCTCGCCCGTGGCGCGGCCGCGAGCTCGCCGACCGTGCGCAATCCCAGCGCGGCCAGCCGCTCCGCGGTGCGCTCCCCGACTCCCCACAGCGCCGAAACCGGCAACGGGTGCAGCACGTCCAGAACCCGGTCGGCCGGGATCACCAGCAGCCCGTCGGGCTTGGCAAGGCCGGAAGCCAGCTTGGCCGCGAACAGGGTCGCCGCCACTCCCACGCTGCAGGTCAGGTCGGTGTCCGCGGCCACCCGGCGGCGGATCCGCTCGCCCAGCTCGGCCGGGCCGCAGCGCATCCGGCGCAGCGCACCCGACACGTCCAGGAACGCCTCGTCCAGGCTCAGCGGCTCAACCGCCGGGGTGAACTCCCGGAAGATCGCCATCACCGCACCGGACGCGGCGGCGTACTCGGTGAAATCCGGCTCCAGGACCACGGCCTGTGGGCAGCGACGGATCGCGGCCGCGGCAGGCATCGCTGCCCGGACCCCGAACTCCCGCGCCGGGTAGGTCGCCGAGAGCACCACGCCGCGCGGACCACCACCGGCGACGATGACCGCCTTGCCGCGCAGCTCCGGGCGGCGCCGCACCTCGACCGAGGCGTAGAAGGCGTCCATGTCGGCGTGCAGCACGGTGCAGCCGGTGTCGTCGGCGGGACCATCCGCTGCGCCGCGGACACCGTCGCGCCGCAGGTCAGAGCTACGTCCCATCGGGCGCGATCCGGCGGGCGATCGCGTGCAGCCGTGCCGCGACGGCCAACAGGGCGGGGTCGTCGGCGGCGGCGTCCTCCAGCGCGGCGAGCTCGTCGATCGCGCCGGGCCCGGACGATCGCACAGCTCCGGGAATCAGCGTCTCGAACACCCCGTCGCCGTGCAGCCGCTCGACCCGCAGCAGGCCGGTGCCCGCCAGCAGCGACCGCAGCCCGGCGACGTCCATCCGGCGGTGCAGCGGGTCGTGGACTCCCCAACGGCCGGCCGGGTCGCCGAGCACGGCCGCGGCCTGGCCGAGCCGGCCGGCGAGCGCCCGGGCCAGCACGGCCGCGTGCCGCCCGGCGACCAGGATCGACACCCCACCGCCGGGCGCCGCCGCGCCGGCCAGCGCGAGCGCCGCGGCCGCCGCGTCGTCGACCACCTCGAGCAGGCCGTGCCCGAGTACCAGGTCGGCGCTGGCGGGCTGCACGACCTCGCTCAACGCGTCGACGTCGCCCTGCACCGCGGTGATCCGGTCGGACACACCGGCCTCGCCGGCCCGCCGCTGCAGCGTGGCCAGCGCGTTCGGGCTCGCGTCCACCACGGTGACCTCGCAGCCGGCCGCGGCCAGCGGCACCGACCAGGCCCCGCTGCCGCCCCCGACGTCGACCACCCGCGGCGGACGGCCGGGGTTGGCCCGCCGCGCCCGGTCGATCTCGTCGAACACGCTCCGCCTGACCACCGGATCGGTGCGGGCGCCAAGGCGGGTCACGACTCGGCAGCGTAACGACCGGTCGCGACCTCCGACGAGCATCGACGCACGAGCGTGCCGTCGGAGTTACCGGCGGCGGTAGGTTCGCGGGTGTGCATGTCGTGGTGGTACTCAGCCTGAAGGGCGGGGTGGGCAAGACGACGGCCGTGCTCGGCCTGGCGGGTGCCGCCTCTCAGCGTGGCCTCAGCACGCTGGTGGTGGACCTCGACCCGCAGGCCAACGCGACCGTCGCCCTGGATGCCGGCCCCACCACGGTCAGCGTCGCCGACGTGCTCGACGACCCGCGGCGTGCCGTGGTGCGCACCGCGATCGCGCCGAGCGCGTGGGGGGACACCCTCGACGTCCTGGTCGGCTCGGAGGACACCGAGCGGCACAACCATCCCGAGCCGGGCAGCAAGCGGTTGGCCCGGCTGGCTCGCGCCCTGAGCCGGCTCGACACCGGCGCGGCCGGCCTCCGGGCCCTCGACGACGGATTCGCACCCGCAGACCACGACCATCCGCTGGGCACGGCGACCGGGCCGTACCGGCTGGTGCTGGTGGACTGCCCGCCGTCGCTGGGCCAGCTCACCCGCAGCGCGTTGCTCGCCGCGAACCGCGCGATCCTCGTCACGGACCCGACGATGTTCTCGGTGGCCGGGGTGCAGCGGGCGTTCGAGGCGGTGCAGGACGAGCGAGAGCGCGGCAACTCGACGCTGCAGCCGCTCGGGGTGCTGGTGAACCGGGTCCGCCCGCGTTCGGCGGAGCACGCCTACCGGATCGCCGAGCTGCGCGAGCTGTTCGGTCCGCTGGTCTTCTCCAGCGTGGTGCCGGACCGCTCTTCCATCCAGCAGGCGCAGGGGGCCTGCGTGCCCATCCAGCAGTGGGACACCCCCGGCGCCAGGGAGGTCTCCGCGGTGTTCGACACGCTGTTGGGGCGGGCGCTGCGCAGCTCAGTCCGGCACGCGCACCAGGTCCCATACGCCAGGCCCGGCACGCATGCGTAGCACGAACTCGCGCTCCTGCGCCTCCGGCTCGTCGGAGGCCGTCGCGAGCACCCGCCAGCAACGCAGCTTGTCCCCTCCGACCGGCATCGGCGAGGGGAACGGCCATGGCGAGTCCTCGACCCACCGGTCCCGCACGGCCGTGATCAGGAACAGCGGCCCGCGGCGGATCGGCCGGCGCTGGAACTCGACCGGCTCACCGTCGGCCCAGCGCACCTGTATGGGCGTCGGATTCCGCGAGCCGAACCTGCGGCTGAACGCCCCCACCTGACCCGCCTCCCTCATCCGCCCCCACCGCCATTCTATCGAACAGATGTTCGATAGGTCCAGTACACCGTCTTGGGGCGGTCGCGTCAAGTCGCGTGGTGGTTTGATGTGGGCATGACCGCCGCGCCGGCCCGCGCCCGGCTCGTCGTGCTCTCCGCTACGGAGTTCGCCGCTCGGCTGGACGCCGCGATCCAGATCTACCTCGCCGCCATGGGCTACCCGGCGGCCTCGGCGGCGCATCGCGGACCGCTCTGGCTGCAGCACAGCCGGCGGGCCGGCTGGCGGGCGGTCGGCGCGCTGGACGGCGCCGGCGAGCTGGTCGGGATCGCCTACGGCTACGTCGGCGCGCCGGGCCAGTGGTGGCACGACGAGGTGGCCCGCGGGCTGCGCCGCTACGGGCTTGCGGAGTCGCCGTGGCTCACCGACTACTTCGAGCTGACCGAGTTGCACGTCCTCCCGGACGCACAGGGCGGCGGTATCGGCGAGGCGTTGCTGCGCGACCTGCTGGCCGGCGCCGACCGCCCCCGGGTGCTGCTGTCCACGCCGGAGCGGGCCGCCGACCGGGCCGGCCGGGCCTGGCGGCTGTACCGGCGCACCGGCTTCCAGGACGTGCTGCGCCGGTACTGCTTCAGCGGCGACCCGCGCCCCTTCGCCGTGCTCGGTCGGACCCTGCCACTGCCGGGGGCACGCCGGCCCGGCCCATGACGCCGCGCCGACCATAGGAGCGCGTCATAGGGTGGGCCGGTGTCCAGCAAGGCGCCACGTTCGACCCGGTGCGCCGCCGCGGTCCTGGCCGTCATGCTGGCGGTGCTGCTCGGGGGCGCCGTCAGCGGTTGTTCACGGGTGCTGACCGCGCTCGCCGTGCAGCCGAACGACACTGTCTCCGGCGAGATCGTGATCGCCGCCCCGCCGCGCAACGAGACCGACTCCGGACCGCCGCTGAGCGTGCCGGCGGACCTCCAGGACCGGATCCAGATCACTCCGTACCGGGTCGACGACTACGTCAGGATCCCGGCTGCTGTTCGACGGGCTGACCTTCAACCAGCTGAACGACCTGGTGGCGATCAGCTCGCAGGCGCAGGGTCGGTTCGAGCTGAACCTGCGCCGCATCGGCGACCGGGTGCTGGTCGGCGGACGCGCCGATCTCACCTCGATCGCCGTGGACAAGGCCGACTTCCAGCTGAAGGTGTCGTTCCCCGGTCGGGTGGTCGAGACGAACGGCACCGACGACTCGGGCACGATCAGCTGGACGTTCACCCCGGGTCAGGTCAACGAGATCGCCGCGACCGTCACCTACGACGATCCGCAGTCACCGTCGGTCGCGCTGTGGACGCTCATCCTCGGCACGATCGTGGCCGGCGTCGCGCTCGCGGTGGTGCTCCTCGCCCGGCGGAACCGCAACCCGCCGGTCGAGCTGCCCGGCAGCCGATGACAGCGTCACCCGCGGTGGCCGCGGACCACCCCTGGGACGCCGCGCTGCCCGCCCGTGTCGTCGACGCGCTCGAGGCCTACCTGGCCGGGCGGCGCCAGGAGGCCGCCGACGTCGACGGTGCGTTCGCCGGCGCGGTGGGCGCGCTGGTCGAGTTCGTGCTGCGCGGTGGAAAACGGATTCGGCCGACCTTCGCCTGGTGGGGGTGGCGAGGCGCTGGCGGGGATCCGGGTTCGGCCGAGGCCCCGGCGGTGCTGCGAGCGGTGAGCGCACTGGAGCTGGTGCAGGCCTGCGCATTGATCCACGACGATGTGATGGACGGATCGACGACCCGGCGCGGAAGGCCGACCGTGCACGTCGACTTCGCCGACCGGCACCGGAAGGCCGGCTGGCTGGGCACGGCGGAACGGTTCGGCGTCGCGGCGTCGGTGCTGCTCGGTGACCTCGCTCTGGCCTGGGCCGACGACATGCTGCACTCGGCCGGGCTGGACCCGGACGCCGCGGATCGGGCCGCCCCGCACTGGCGGGCGATGCGCACCGAGGTGCTCGCCGGCCAGTACCTCGACGTGCTGCACCAGGCCACCGGGGACAGCTCACCGGAGGCGGCGCTGCAGGTGTGCCGGTACAAGACCGCCGCCTACACCGTCCAGCGACCGTTGCTGCTCGGCGCCTCGCTGGCCGACGCACCTACCGACCAGCTCGCCGCGCACGAGGCGTTCGGGGCCGACATCGGCGTCGCCTTCCAGCTGCGGGACGACCTGCTCGGGGTCTTCGGCGACCCGGCTGTCACCGGCAAGCCGGCCGGCGACGACCTTCGGGAGGGCAAGCGCACCTACCTGGTCGCGCTCGCGCTGCGGCGCGCCGAGCAGACCGGAGCGACGGCGGCAGCTCGCGCGGTCACCGACGCCCTAGGCACGGCGGATCTCGAAGGGGACGCCCTCGACCGGGCCAGGTCCGCGCTGGTCCAGCTCGGTGCCGTCGCCGACGTCGAACGGCGGATCGACCGGCTGGTGCACGCCGCCCTCGACCGGCTGGCGACCGCCGGACTCGACCAGCACGCGGCCGACCGGCTCACCGAGCTCGCCGGCGCGGCCAGCCGTCGGACCGCCTAGGGGCGAAGTGCGCACCGTTCCCGGCCGCACCGACCACGTCGTCGTCGTCGGCGCCGGGCTGGCCGGGCTCTCCGCCGCGTTGCACCTGCTCGGCGCCGGGCGCCGGGTCACGATCCTGGAGCGGGACGCGCATCCGGGCGGGCGGGCCGGGCGGCTGGACCTGGACACCCCGCAGGGCCGGTACCGGGTGGACACCGGCCCGACCGTGCTCACCATGCCCGGGCTGCTCGAGGCGGCACTGGACGCCGTCGGCGAGCGGCTGACCGACCGGCTGGACCTGGTGGCCCTGCACCCGGCGTACCGCGCCCGGTTCGTCGACGGCTCGACCATCGACGTGCACACCGACCCGGACGCGATGGAGGCCGAGATCCGGGCCACCTGCGGAGCCGCCGACGCGGCCGGCTACCGCCGGCTGCGCGGGTGGCTCACCCGGCTCTACCGCGCCGAGATCGACAGCTTCATCGGCGCCAACTTCGACTCCCCGCTGGACCTGGTGGGCCCCGACCTCGCCCGGCTCGCCGCGCTCGGTGGCTTCGGCCGGCTCGGTCCGCGGATCGCCAGGCTGCTTCCGGACGAGCGGCTGCAGCGGATCTTCTCGTTCCAGTCGCTGTACGCCGGGGTGGCGCCGCAGCATGCGCTGGCCGCCTACGGCGTGATCGCCTACATGGACACGGTGGCCGGCGTGTGGTTCCCCCGGGGCGGCATGCGCCGCGTCGGCCAGGCGATGGCGGACGCGGCGCAGGCGGCCGGTGCGGAGATCCGGTACCGGACCGCGGCCATCGGGCTGGAGCGCCGGGCCGGCCGGGTCACCGGGGTGCGGACCGAGCACGACCGGGTGCCGTGCGACACCGTGGTGCTCACCCCGGACCTGCCGACGGTGCACCGGCTGGTCGGCCGCCGGCCCCGCCGGCCGCTGCCGCTGCGCTGGGCACCCTCGGCGGTCGTGCTGCACGCCGGGTCGACCGCCAGCTGGCCGGACCTGGCCCACCACACGATCCTGTTCGGCGGAGCGTGGCGCCGCACGTTCCGCGAGCTGGTCCGGGACGGTCGACTCATGTCGGACCCTTCGCTGCTGGTCACCCGGCCGACCGCGTCCGACCCCTCGCTGGCCCCGCCGGATCGGCAGCTGTACTTCGTGCTCGCGCCGTGCCCGAACACGGTCACCGGTGCCGTCGACTGGCCGAGGGTCGGACCGGCGTACCGGGACGAGCTCGTCGCGACCCTGCAGGCCCGTGGGCTGGCCGGCTTCGGCGCAGCGGTCGAGATCGAGCGCCTGGTCACCCCGGCGGACTGGGCGGCGGCCGGCCTGGCCGCCGGCACCCCGTTCTCCGCGGCGCACACCATCGCCCAGACCGGACCGTTCCGACCGCGGAACCTGGTGGCCGGGCTGGAGAACGTGGTCCTGGCGGGCTGTGGCACGACGCCCGGGGTCGGCATCCCGCCGGTGCTGATTTCCGGGCGGCTCGCTGCCGAACGGATCACCGCAAGCAGACCTCGGGGTGCCGGGTCGGCGCTGATCGGCGATCTGCAAGCATGAGCGCGACATGGTCGCGCACTCACCCCCACCGGGCCCGAGTGCGGTGCCCCCCGGTGCGGGGACGCCGCGCGACGCCCACCCTCCCCTCGCGACGGTCGTCCCGTCTGACGAAGCGGTAGCGCCGCCCGGCCAGATGACAGCTGCCCCGGTGACGGCTGCCCCGGTCGACGCGCCTGCCGCTCCGGTGACGGCCGAGGCGGCAACCCGCCGGCGGTGGACCGCTCGGTTCGGCAGCCCACCGCGCCGCCCGCTGCTGCAGGGCCTGGTGGGCGGCGTGCTCATGCTGATCGGTGGGCTCGGCAGCGGCGGGGTGCTGATCACCGACCCGCTGCTGTCCGACGGTCCGCTCGGCTTCTGGCGCTACGGCCACGGGCACGACCTGGCGAACGCCCTGGTGTACGTGGGGCTGGGGCTGCAGGTCTGGGCGTGGATCATGCTCGGCCGCGAGGTGCTGGCCAACCGGGTCGGTGGACGGGCGGTGCTGTCCACCGCGGTCGTGTGGCTGATCCCGATGCTGGTGACCCCGCCGCTGTTCACCCGCGACCCGTACAGCTACCTCGCCCAGGGCGCTCTCCCGCTGGCCGGCTTCGACCCGTACGCCGTCGGCCCGGAGGCGCTGACCGGCCCGCTGGCCGACAACGTGCACTTCTTCTGGACGAGCACGCCGGCCCCGTACGGACCGGTGTTCATCATGCTCGCCAAGGGCATCGCGGCACTGGCCGGCGAGAACATGATCCTCGGCGTGATCCTGATCCGGCTGGCCGTGCTGCCCGGTCTGGTGCTGCTGGTGGCGGCCCTGCCGGGGCTGGTCCGGCACCTCGGCGGCCGGATCCCGGTGGCGCTGTGGCTGACCGTGGCCAGCCCGATGTTCGTGGTCCACCTGGTGGGCGGCGTGCACAACGACCTGCTGGTGGTCGGACTGGTCGCGGCGGGATCGCTGCTGGTCCTCGAAAAGCGCCCGGTGGCCGGCATCGCGGTGGTCACCCTGGCCATGGCGGTCAAGGCGACCGCCGGGCTGGTGCTGCCGTTCCTGGTGCTGGTGTGGGCGGCCCGGCTGACGGGGCCGCGCTGGAAGCGCATCGGGAAGGCCGCGGCCGCCGGGGTCGGGGTGTCGGTGTCGGTGTTCGCGGCCTGCTCGCTGATCGCCGGGGTGGGGCTCGGCTGGCTACCCGCGCTGTACGCCCCATCCATGATCGTCAACTGGCTGTCCTGGCCCACCGGTGTGGGGCTGGTCGTGCACTGGCTGGTGAGCCTGGTGGCCGACGTCTCGTACACCGGGTTCATCGCGGTCACCCGGGCGCTCGGCGCGATCGTGCTGGTGGTGTTCGCCTGCCGGCAGTGGTTGGCCTCCCGCGACGGGCAGCCCGATGCGCTGCGGCGGGCCGGGCTGGTGCTGCTCGCCGCGGCCGTCCTCGCCCCCGCCACGCTGCCGTGGTACTTCTCCTGGTGCCTGGCGCTGCTGGCGATGGTCCGCTGGACGCCGCGGGCGCTCGCGGCGGCCGCGTTCGCCTCCATCTTCCTGATCATGGTCGCCTACCCGAGCGGTGAGCTCGCGATGTACAACTGGGGCTACCTGGCGCTGGCCGCGGGCGCATCGCTGCTCGCCGCGGTGTCGCTGCTGCGGCCCGACCCGCTGGGGCTGCGGGGGACGCCGACGCGGCGCGTACGCGCTGCACGCACCGCGTGTCTAGCGAGCTCGATGCGGCCGGCATCACCGATCCGCGGCTGCGCGCCGCCTACCTGCGCTGCCGGGCGCTGAACGCCGCCCACGGCCGCACCTACTTCCTGGCCACCAGGCTGCTCACCCCGGCCCAGCGACCGGCGATCCACGCCCTGTACGGGTTCGCCCGCTACGCCGACGAGATCGTCGACGACCTGGCCGACCACCGCCCGATGGCCGAGCGCGCCGGCCGGCTGGACCGGCTGGACACCCAGCTCGGCAGCGCCCTGGCGACCGGGGGCAGCGACCACCCGGTGCTGGCGGCGCTCGCCGACACCGCCCGGCGCTACCGCATCGACCACGACCTGTTCACCGACTTCATGGCCTCGATGCGGATGGACACCGTCGTCACCGACTACGCCTCGTTCGCCGAGCTGGACCGGTACACCCACGGCTCGGCGGCGGTGATCGGGCTGCAGGTGTTGCCGGTGCTCGGCACGGTCGTGCCGCGTGCGCAGGCGGCACCGCACGCGGCCGCGCTCGGGGTGGCCTTCCAGCTGACCAACTTCCTGCGCGACGTCGGCGAGGACCTGGACCGCGGTCGGGTGTACCTGCCCGCCGACGAGCTCGCGGCGTTCGGCGTGGACCGCGAGCTGCTGATGGCCTGTCGGCGCCGACGCCGGGTCGAGCCGCGGGTGCGCAACGCGCTCGCGCACCTCGTCGCGCACACCCGGGCGATCTACCGCAGGGCCGCCCCCGGCATCCCGATGCTCGCCCCGGTCTCCCGGCCCTGCGTGCGGACCGCCTTCGTGCTCTACGGCGGCATCCTCGACGAGATCGTCGCCGCCGACTACGACGTGCTGCACCGGCGGGTGTCGGTGCCGATCCGTCGGCGGCTGGCGGTGGCGCTGCCCGGGCTGGCCCGCGCCCAGCTCGCCCGCGCCCCGCTCCCCCGCCGTGCCCCCCGCCGTCCCGCGACGAACGGCACTCTCGTGCACTAGGGCCGTACAACGCCGCCGTTGATCTTGCGGCGAGACGCTTGCGGTGGGGCGCGGCGCTACCCGCGCGCCTAGATGGCCATGGCTTGCGCGCGGCGCTTGACCTCACGGCCCCGGCCGGACCGCAGCGCGGCCACCGGCGTGCCGGGCAGCGAGTCGTCGTGGCCGAACAGCCAGCGCAGGATGTCCTCGTCGGCGTGCCCGCCGTCCCGGAGCACGGTGATCGTGCCCGGCAGGCCCTTCAGCACCGCGGAGCCGTCCAGGAAGTCCTCCGGGACCTGCTGCTCGCCCTCCCGGCGCAGCGCGAGCAGCTGGCCGTCCCGGATCATCTGCCCGACCCGCCCGGAGGAGACCGCCAACCTGGCCGCGACCTCGCCCACCGCCAGCGCCTTGACGTCCTGGAACAGCGCGACGGAGGCCGGGTCGGACTCGCTCATCCGGGACACCCTGCCACAGCAACGGCCGGTAAGGGCAGAGTCCAGCCGAGCGAGCCGCCCCGTAATATCTCGCCCGTGACTCGCAGCGGGCCGGCGGCCGCCCCTGCCGAAGGTGATCTCCTCGGAGATCTCCGCGGTGTTCTGCTGGAGGGCCGCTACCGGGTCGAAGGGCTGATCGCCCAGGGCGGGATGTCCCGGGTGTACTCGGGGCTGGACACCCGGCTGGACCGCCCGGTGGCGATCAAGGTGATGGACCCCAGGCTGGCCGCCGACCCGGAGTTCCGGCATCGCTTCCGACGCGAGGCCCGCTCGGCCGCCCGGCTCGACCACCCCGGCGTGGTCGACGTGCACGACCAGGGCATCCACGGCGACGGCCCGGCGCCGCTGGTGTTCCTGGTGATGGAGCTGGTCGACGGCGGGAACCTGCGCGACGTGCTGGAGTCCCGCCGGGCGCTGCCCGGTGCCGGAGGCGTTCGCGGTGCTGGAGGCGGTGCTCGCCGGGCTGGCCAGCGCGCACCGCGACGGCCTCGTGCACCGCGACGTCAAGCCGGAGAACGTGCTGATCTCGCGTACCGGGGCGGTCAAGGTAGCCGACTTCGGGCTGGTCACCGCGGCCGCGCAGGCCGCCCATACCGGCGCCGCGACCGCGACCGGAGCGATCATGGGAACCCCGGCGTACCTGGCGCCGGAGCAGGTGGCCAGCGGAGCCGCGGACGCCCGCAGCGACGTGTACGCCGCCGGGATCCTGCTCTACGAGATGCTCACCGGGGCTCCGCCGTTCTCCGGCGACACCCCGCTCGCGGTGGCCTACCAGCACGTGAACTCCGAGGTCCCGCCGCCGTCCGCGCGCACGCCCGGCATCCCGCCCGCGGTCGACGACCTGGTCGCGCTGGCGACCCGGCGGGACCCGGACGCGCGCCCGCTCGACGCCGGCGACCTCGCGCTGGCGGTGCGCCGGGTCCGGGCCGAGCTGGGCGTTGCGGTGACCCCCGTCCCGGTCCCCCCGCCGCGCCAGCTCGCCGACGGGGCCACCCGCGCGATGAACGGTGCGGCCGGGGCCGGGGTGTCCGCCGGGCGCTGGGGCACCAGGCAGTTCACCCAGGCCCCCTACCCGCCCGGAGCCCCAGCCGGAGCCCCGCCCGGAGCCCTGGCCGGACCACCGGCAGGACCCGGCCCGGCCCACGGCGGGCACCGCCGACCCCTCGCGGAGCCACCCCCGCGCCGGCGGCGCGGCCGGCGGGCGTTCGCGATCTGGCTCGCGGTCGTGATCGTGCTCGGCGTGATCATCGCTGCCTCGGCGTGGTGGCTCGGCGCGGGGCAGAACACGGAGGTGCCGTCGGTGGTCGGGCTGGACCGGACGAGCGCCGAGCGGGTGCTGACCGAGGCCGGACTGGTGCCCGCGGTCACCGAGCGAAACGACGACACCGTCCCGGCGGACACCGTCATCGCCACCGACCCGGCGCCCGCCGTGCAGCTGCCGCGCGGCAGCGAGGTCACGGTCACGATCTCCACCGGTCAGCCGCTGGTACCGGTGATCGCCGAGGGCGCCGAGGTCGCCGAGGCCGAGCGGCTGATCAGGGACGCCGGGCTCACCCCCGTCGTGTCGGGCGCCTACGAGTTCAGCTCGACGGTGCCGGCCGGTGACGTGCTCCGCACCGACCCGCCGGCCGGCACCCGGCTGCCGTCCAACTCGCCGGTGCAGCTGATGCTGAGTGCGGGCGACGAGCCGGACCGGATCCCACCCGGGCTCGGCCGATCCTGGAGGAGCTCGGCCTCGGGGACCGGTCCGGCCCCGGCTCCGGCGGCGATGGCGGGAACGGCGGCGACAACGGCGGCGACAACAGCGGGAACGGCGGCGGGCGAGGCCGCGGGAACGGCGGCGACGACGGCTAGCACTCCGGCCGCCGATCACGGCGTGATCAGCCGCGCAGCATCTCGGCGACCAGGAACGCCAGCTCCAGCGACTGCTGGGTGTTCAGCCGCGGGTCGCAGGCGGTCTCGTAGCGGCCGGACAGGTCGGCGTCGGAGATGTCCTGCGCGCCGCCGAGGCACTCGGTGACGTCCTCGCCGGTGAACTCGACGTGGATGCCGCCCGGGTGGGTGCCCAGCGCGTGGTGCACCTCGAAGAAGCCCTGCACCTCGTCGACGATCCGGTCGAAGTGCCGGGTCTTGTAGCCGGTGGTCGACTCGACGGTGTTGCCGTGCATCGGGTCGCACTGCCAGATCACCGGGTGCCCGGACGCGGTGACCTTCTCCACGATCGGCGGCAGCACGTCGCGCACCTTGTGGTTGCCCATCCGGCTGATCAGCGTCAGCCGGCCGGGGATCTTGTGCGGGTCCAGCCGCTCGACGTACTCGACGGCCTGCTCGGGCGTGGTGGTCGGTCCGATCTTCAGCCCGATCGGGTTGGCCAGCAGCTCGGCGAACGCGATGTGCGCGCCGTCCAGCTGGCGGGTCCGCTCCCCGACCCACAGGAAGTGCCCGGACAGCGTCGTACAGCTTGGGCTCGTCGCGGGTGTCCAGCCGCAGCATGGCCCGCTCGTAGTCGAGCAGCAGCGCCTCGTGGCTGGCGTAGAACTCGACCGCGTGCAGGCTGGCGTCGTCCACCCCGCAGGCGCTCATGAACCGCAGCCCGCGGTCGATCTCGGCGGCCAGCGCCTCGTACCGCTCGCCGGCCCGCGAGGTGCGCACGAAGTCCTTGTTCCAGTCGTGCACCGCGCGCAGGTCGGCCATCCCGCCGGGCGCGGTGATCGCCCGCACCAGGTTCATCGCGGCACCGGCGTTGGCGTAGGCCCGGATCATCCGACCGGGGTCGGGCACCCTCGCCTCCGGCGTGGCGACTATCGAGTTGACGATGTCGCCCCGGTACGACGGCAGGCCGAGCGCGTCCAGCGGCGCGCAGCGCGGCTTGGCGTACTGCCCGGCGATCCGGCCGAGCTTGACCACCGGCACGCTGGCGCCGTAGGTCAGCACGACGGCCATCTGCAGCAGGGTGCGGATGTTGCCCCGGATGTGCGGCTCGGTGTTGTCCAGCGAACGTCTCCGCGCAGTCCCCGCCCTGGAGCAGGAACGCCTCGCCGCGGGCGACGTCGGCGAGCCGGGCGCTGAGCCGGTCGACCTCCGCGGGCACGGTGACCGGCGGCACGCTCTCCAGCACGGTGCGCACCTGACGGACGGCCTCGGCGTCCGGCCAGTCCGGCTGCTGGGCCGCCGGACGGGCCAGCGCGTCGTCCAGCCGGTTGCGCAGCTCGGAGGGCAGCGGGGGCAGCTCGGGCAGGGCGTCGACCGGCACGTCAACGGTCCAGTTCACGAGAATTCACCCTAATCCCTCGCCCGGTCGGCGGCATCGCCACCCGATCAGCCGGGTTGGTCGGGCCGCGACCGGGAACTAGGCACCATGGCTACCCTGTTGTGGATCCTGGCCGTGGTGCTCGTGGTCGCCGGCGTGGTCGCGCTGATCCGACGCGAGCTGGTCTGGGGAATCGTGCTGATCGTGGTCGGGCTGCTGATCGGCCCTGGCGGCGTGAGCATCTTCACCTGACGCCCTCAGCCGGCGCGCGAGCCGGCCCGGTGTGCCTCGATGACCTGCCAGCGACTGCGGTTGTGCCGCGCGTCGGCGAGCGCGTCGTGCGCGTCGACCGGGGCCGGCGGCAGCGGCGGCCGGCCCGAGCACTCCCAGCGCTGCCGCAGCTCTCTGGTGAACCGCGGCAGCGCCCGCGGAAGCGCGGTCATCGGTCCCCAGAGCTGGCAGAGCGCGACGTGATCGTAGGCCGCGATCCAGGCCCACAGCTCGACGTCGTCCCGCGGCTCGACGAGGAATGCCAGCAGCTCCTGGCGCAGCTCGGTCCGGCTGCGCCAGGCCGGGTCGGGCGCGGGCGGCAGCTTCGGTAGCACGTTGGCCCGCACCCACGGCCCGGCCCGCCCGGCGTCGAACTCGGTGGACACCCCGTAGAACTCCCGGCCGTCCTCCCCGACGACACCGATGGACACCAGATCGATGGTCGTGCCGTCCTCGATGAACTCGCAGTCGTAGAAGAACCGCATCGCCGTCCTTGTTCTCGCTGCTCGGAGCTTGGAGTCGCGCTCGGCACACATCCGACGTCACCGGCACATATGTCACGACATCTGTGCCGCCCGCACACGGTATGTGCCAGTGGGTGGGGGTGCTTGCCCGGTCTGGGTGCTGCGTGCCCGGCGATGTTCCGGCGTGGCCGGTCAGCCGGCCTTGGTGCTGGGCACCCTGGCGATCTCCCGCGCGTCCGAACCGCCGCCGGCGCGCAGCAGGTCCTCCTTGGCCTTCGCGGCGTAGACGTCCACGTAGGTCTGGCCGGAGAGCTCCATCAGCGCGTACATGATCTCGTCGGTCATCGAGCGCTCGATGAAGCGGTCGCCGGCCATCCCGGCGTACCGGGAGAAGTCGAGCGGTTTGCCGATCTTGATGTGCACCCGGTACGGGCGCCAGATCTTGGTCCCGATCGGGTTGATCCGGTCGGTGCCGACCATGGCCACCGGGATGACCGGGACGCCGGCCTCCAGCGCCATCCGGGCGATCCCGGTCTTGCCCTTGTACAACCGACCGTCGGGTGACCGGGTGCCCTCCGGGTAGATCCCGAGCAGGTGGTTCTCCCGGAGCAGTCGGACCCCGGTGCTCATCGCGGCCTGAGCCGCGGACGCGCTGGTGCGGTCGATCGGCACCTGCCCCAACCCGGAGAAGAACGCCTTCTTCAGCCTGCCGATCAGCCCGGGTTGGGTGAAGTACTCCCGCTTGGCCAGGAACGTCACCCGCCGCTTGGTCACCAGCGGCAGGAAGAACGAGTCCGCGACCGCGAGATGGTTGCTGGCCAGGATGGCTCCACCGTGCTCCGGGATGTTCTGCGCGCCCTCGGCGGTCGGCCGGAAGGTGAGTCGGAGGAGCGGCCCGAGCAGGAAGAACTTGGCCACCCAATAGAACACTGCCGTCTTCTCCTCCTCGCGCGGCAGTCTCATAGCGTAGGAGAGCCGCGGCCTTCACCCACAACGCCCCGGCGTGGGATGTGATCCAAACGGCCCGCCGTGTCAAACTTGCCGGGTGCACGTCATGCCCGGCGCCGAGCCGTTCAGCTCGGACGGTTCGCCCGAGGTCGGCGTCCTGCTGTGCCACGGGTTCACCGGTACGCCGCAGAGCATGCGGTCGTGGGCGGAACACCTCGCCGGCGAGGGCTTCACCGTGCGGCTGCCGCTGCTGCCCGGCCACGGGACCAGCTGGCGGGACTGCAACCGCACCGGCTGGCCGGACTGGTACGGCGCCGTCGACGCCGCGTTCACCGACCTGCGGGCGCGGTGCCGCCAGGTCTTCGTCTGCGGGCTGTCGATGGGCGGCACGCTGGCGCTGGCCCTCGCCGAGCACCACGGGACGGCCATCGCCGGGCTGGTGCTGGTGAACCCCTCGGTGCAGACCGAGCGCAAGGACGCCATGCTGGCCCCGCTGCTGGCACCGCTGGTCCCGGCGTTCGCGGCGATCGGCAGCGACATCGCCAAGCCGGGCAGCGGCGAGCTCGCCTACGACAAGACGCCGGTGCGGGCGTTCGTGTCGCTGCGCAGGCTCTGGCGACACGTCCGGAACGACCTGTACAAGGTCAGTCAGCCGGTGCTGCTGTTCCACTCCGCCACCGACCACGTGGTGGAACCGATCAGCAGCCAGACCGTGCTGGACGGGATCTCCTCGGTCGACGTCACCGAGATCGTCCTGCAGGACAGCTACCACGTCGCCACGCTGGACTACGACGCGGAAGCGATCTTCGAGGGGAGCGCGGCGTTCGTGCGCCGGTTGAGCAGGGCGGGCACCCCGTCGTGAGCCCGCCACGTGAGCCCGACGACGACTGGCGGCTCGACGATCCGTTGGACACCCCATTCGAGGCCCGGGTGGACGGATCCGGGAGCGGCGCGGAACACGCACGGTCGGCGACGTTCGACGAGCTGATCGAGGGCTGGCGGCGCGAGGGATCGGTACCCGCGTGGCCGGACGCACCTAAGCCCACGGTGACGGACGCCGCGGCCGCGTCCAGACCGGCCGCCGAACCGGACGAACCTCCGGTCGCCCGGGACACCGAGATCGACCCGGCGATCGCCGACGACGCCGAGGACGAGCACTACGTGCCGCCGGAACCGCCGCCGCTGCCGCGGCTCGGGGCACCGGCCGTCGTCGGGCTCGGGCTGCTCGGGCTCGGGCTGTTGCTGCTGGTGGCGCCGTGGTGGATCGGCGTGTCCGAGACGTTCGCGATCCCGCTCGGGTTGCTCGCCCTGGCCAGCGGCCTCGGCTGGCTGGTGTTGCGGCTCTGGCCGCCGCCACCAGGCGAGGGCGACGCGGACGGTACCGGGGACGGCGACGACGACGGCGCGGTGATCTAGCGCGCGACGGGCCCGCGCGCCAGGTGTGCGGCACCGACGATGGCCGCCGCGTCCCCAAGTTGGGCGGTGCGGATCCGGGCCAGCGAGCGATACGGCCCGCCGGTCAGCACCCGGGTGTAGTGCTCGCGCGCCTCGTCGAGGAACAGCGGCGCGGACTCCGCGACGCCGCCGCCGATCACCACCAGCGCCGGATCGAACACGTCGGCGATCAGTGCGAGGCCCTCGCCCAGCCAGCGGGCCAACTCTGCCATCGCCGCGCCGGCGACCGGGTCGCCGTCCCGCGCCGCGCCCGCCACCCGTCGCCCGGTGATACCCCTGGCGTCCTCGGCGGCGAGGCTGGCGAGCACCGGCGACCGGCCGGGCGCCCTGGCCAGCAGCTCGACCGCCGTGGTGGCCAGTGCGGTCCCGCTGCAGTAGCGCTCCCAGCAGCCGCGTTTGCCGCACGGGCACGGTCGCCCATCGGGCACCACCCGGATGTGCCCCAGCTCAGGGGCCACCCCGAACGCCCCGCGGTAGACCCTCCCTTCGACCAACAGGCCGGCTCCGATCCCGGTGCCGATGGCGAGGAACAGCAGGGGCCCGGCACCGGCGCCGGCGCCGGCGCCGAAGCGGCGCTCGGCGAGCGCTGCGCAGTTCGCGTCGTGCTCGACGGTCACCGCGCAGCCGATCCGGGCGGCGATGCGGTCCGCCACCGGCGCGTCCCGCCAGGACAGGTGCGGCGCGAAGCGCACGGTGCGCCGTTCCGGGTCGACGAACCCGGCGACCGCCAGCCCGACCGCGGCGACCGGATGCCGGCGGGTCAGCTCGCCGATCACGCCGACGATCGCGTCCTCGAGCGCGTCGTCCCGGCTCGGGGTGTGCGCCCGTGCGGTGTCGTGCACGATGCCCTCGTCGTCCACCACACCGGCCCGGACGGTGGTACCGCCGACGTCGACACCGACGGTCAGCACGCGCCCGGCGGCAGGTCGGTGCGTTCGACGTGGATCGGCTGCGCCTTGCGCTCGTCGTCCGGCTCTGCTCCTCGACGGGCTGGGACTGTTCCGGCCGACCGTCGGCCAACGCCGCCCGCAACGTCGCGAGCAGCGCAGCAGCGTGCTCGGCGAGCCGGGCGCCGAGCTCGCTGCGTTCGCCGCGCACCGCCGCGATCACCGCGCACACCGGGCACACCGCGCAGGCGGCCGGTACTACGCGCGCCCCGTCGCTCGGCTGCTCCGCGTGTGCCGGGCAGAGCTGATCGAGCCACGGCTGCAGCCGCTCCAGCGCCGCGTCGGCCAGTGTCCGTAGCTCGTCGGCCAGCCCGGCTTGACCGCCCCCGGGACCGCTCATCGCATCCAGACCGCCGGATCCGGTCGGAAGCCGACCGTGAGCCGGTCCTGCTCCAGCCGGGCGGAGATCACCGTGCAGCGCCGAAGCACCGAGGGCAGCGCCACCAGCCGTCGGACCCCACCGATGGTGATCACGAGCTCGTCGTCCAGCCTGGCCAGCTCGAGCTGGGCCTGTCCGGCGCCGGGGAGCTGGACGTCCAGCTCGAACCGGGAGTCCAGCTCGACCCCGAGCCACCGCTGCGGCGGACCGCGAGCAGCGGAGCGGCCGCTGCGCCGGCCAGCGGGTCGTCGGCCCCGTACAGCTCCCGCCCGAGGGCCGCCGAGCCGCACCGCCCCGATCGGCGCGGTCTCGGCGTACCGGAGCAACCGCAGCGGCTTGCCGTCGGCGCGCAGCTCGTCCAGCACCGAGTTCTGCTCGGCGTGCCGGCCGCGCAGCCAGCGGGCCGCCGGGCCGCGGGCCGAGGCCGTCGGCGCGGGCAGCACCTGGTTGGCGACCAGCCCGTCGACCCGCATCCCGTGCAGGGCCAACGCGGTCAGCGTCCGCCGGGACTCGGCGGCCACCAGCCGCTCGGGGGTGAGCACCAGCCGGATGCTCGTGGTGTCGTGGTCGGACAGCAGTCCGCGCAGCCCGGCGAGCTCGTCGGCCAGCCCGCTGAGCGCGTCCGCGGTCGCCTCCCAACGGGCCGTCGCCGGCTGGGATCCCGCCGGCACGCCGGCCAGGCCGGCGATCAGCCCCCGGACCGCGCGCCGGTGCGCGGGGAACAGCCGCTCCAGGTAGCCGGACAGCGCCTCGGGCAGCGCCAGCAGCCGCAGCGTCTCCGCGGTCGGTCCACAGTCGACGATCACGACCTCCCACGGCCCGGCGTGCGCGGCGCGGCGCACCTCGGCCAGTGCGAGCAGCTCCTCGACCCCGGGCAGCACGGTCAGCTCGTCGGCGGCCAGCTCGTCCACCCCGGCCCCGGCCAGCACGGTGCGCAGATGCAGCCGCAGCCGGGCCCAGGCCCCGTCGAGCAGCGCCCGGGTGTCCACATGGGCGGCGAACAGCCCGGCCTCGACCTCGACCGGCTCGCCGCCCAGCGGGGTGGCGAGCACGTCGCCGAGGGAGTGCGCGGGATCGGTGGACAGCACCAGCGCCTTGCGCCCGGAGCGGGCGAGCAGCGCCGTGGTGGCCGCGGCCAGCGTCGTCTTCCCGACGCCACCCTTGCCGGCGAACAGCAGGACCCGCACCCGGCGAGCTTAGTGTCCCGGCTGTTCGGCGACTCCGGTGCCGCTCTCGACCCGCCTCTTCAGCCCCTTCAGCGCGGTGTCAATGATGATCTTCTCGGCCTTGCGGCGGAGCATGCCGATCATGGGCACCGCGAGGTCGACGCTGAGCGTGTAGGTCACGGTGGTCTCCGCGCCACGCTCGGACAGCACGTAGGACCCGCGCTGGGCGCGCTGGATCTGGCCGCGCACCAGGTCCCACCGCACGGAGAGCCCGTCGTCGGCCCACTCGTAGTCCAGCGTGTAGGTGTCCGAGATCGGCCCGGCATCGAGGGCGAACCGGACCCGCCTGGCCCGGCCGCGCGGACCCTCCTCGAGCACCTCGACGGTCTTCACCATGCTCGCCCACTGTGGGTAGGCCGGGAAGTCCGCGATCACCGCCATGACCTCGCCCGGGCCGGCGCCAATCGTGATCGACTCGGTGGTCTCGTCGGCCATGGGCGGGAGGCTACCCCGGCCGGCGATCACAGTCGCAGCACGTGCGGCGCGCCCGTCCGCCGGAAGTAGCCGACGTTGATGCACTCGGTGCGGCCCACCCGGGCCCGGCCGCAGAGCGGCTGGTGGACGTGCCCGAACAGCGCGAACCGGGGTTGCTCGGCGTGGATGAAGCCGGCCAGCGCCGGGCTCGGCGCCTCGGGTCGGCGGGCGACGACGTCGTAGGCGAGTTCGGCGACGGCGGGCGGCGCATGGCTGCACAGCACCTCGGCGCCGGACAGGCCCGCCACCGCGGCTGCGTAGTCCGGTGCGGAACGCAGATAGGGCCGCCACGGGCCGCTCCGGGACACCGGCACGCCCGCCGGCATCGGCACGCCGCCGACGAACCCGACGCGGATCCCCCCGATCGACACCACTTGCCCGTCGGGCATCTGCACGCCGTCCCGGCCGAACTCCGGCCAGAGGTGCGGTAGGTCCACGTTCCCCGGAATCGCGAACGTCGGCGCGGTCATCGCGGCGAACATCGAGCCGTACTGCTCGCGTACCGCATCCTCGAGCAGGTCCGGGCGCTGCTCGAACCGCGACCAGAGCGAACGCGCGAACGCCGGGAACTCGCCCGGGCGGCCGTCGCGGCGCAGCGTGGCGAACTGCCCGACGACCTCCGGCCCGAACACCCGGCCGAAGATCCCGGCGGAATGGTCGTGGTAGTCGACGAGGTCGACCAGGTCACCCAGCACGATCAACGCGTCCGCGCCGTCGCCCGCGCGCGCCAACCCCTCGGCGTTCCCGTGCACGTCGGACACCACGTGCACGCGCATGCGTTCCAGCCTAAAGGCGTTACCGGACCCGTTGACCGCCGCAGGACAGGGCGCTCACTATGGGTCGACCAACGTCGGAAGGGGGCCTCGGGTGAAGGTCAAGGGAATCCTCGCCGCCAAGGGCGACGCGGTCGAGACGATCCGACCGTGGGCCACCGTGGCCGACGTCGTCGACCGGCTGGTCACCTCGAACATCGGTGTGCTCGTGGTGACCTCCGGTTCCGGGATCGAGGGCACGATCTCGGAGCGGGACATCGTCCGTGCCCTCGGCAAGCACAGCCCGGCGGACCTGGCCGGGACGCCGGTCAGCGAGATCATGTCTCGCGGCGTGCCGGTGTGCACCGCGGACGACGACCTCACCGACGTGATGGCGAAGATGACCCGCGGCCGGGTCCGCCATCTGCCGGTGCTGGCCGACGGTCAGCTGTCCGGCCTGATCAGCATCGGTGACGCGATCGCGACCCGGCTGTCCGAGGTCGAGCTGGAGAGCGCCGTGCTGCGGGACCTCTACATCGCCGGACGCTAGTACCTGGTCCTGCTGAGCATCCGGTCGGCGGTTAGCGGCCTACGACCATGCCGGCCGGTCTTCGGCCCGCTCATCGGGGTGTTCCCGCCCTAGTGTCCTGTGAGCGAGGTCATCTTACCCGCCTGGAACCTCGCTCACGGGACACTAGGAGTTGGGAACCGGGACCGGGCGGCTCAGCGTCGCGTCGCTCGCCTGCTCGGTCGACCCGTACTCGGCGCGGGCCCGGTCCAGCACCCGACCGGCCAGCTCGGCATCCGCGTCCGGGTCGGCGCCCGGCGCCGGGATGATCGTGCTCGCCCAGGAGATGACCCGCTCGTAAGGGCAGTCCCTGGCCGTGATCAGCAGCCGGCTCCCGGACGGCAGCCGGTAGTGCTGCTCGACCAGCCGAGAGGTGTCCACCATCGCCTGGATCACCTCGGGCAGGTCGCTACCCGCCCCGGCATAGATGTGCTCCCCGGGTTCCCCGCCACGGAAGACGTCGCCGCGCGAGATGCTGAACGAGCCGTCCGCGTCGATGTGGAACCGCCCGACCTCGCGCCAGCAGAGGCGCTCGGCCTCGGCGGGCGGCGAGCCGGCCGGACACTCCCACAGGCCGTGCACGGTGACGATCAGGTATCCGCCGGAGTCGAGCTTCACCCATCGCAGCACCCGCTCCCGCCGGGCCAGCGGAAGGTCGCGCGCCAGCTCGGCGGGCAGCCGCCGCCCGAGCCAGCTCCTGATCATCTAGCCTCCTGGTCCGGACCAACTGTGCCAAGCCAGCCGGCCGGGTTCATCCCCCGGAGGGTGGGCTGCGACGGGGAGGATACCGCGCAGCCGGGCCGGAGATCCCGGTACGTCGCGGCGGCTCGCCGGGCGGGCGCCCATCCTCCAGGCGGTCCTTCAGACCCAGCGCGATCGCCTTAGCGGCGCGCTGCCGCCGGGCGACCTCGGCCGCCGCCCGCCGAGGAGGCAGCGGCCGCGGCCGTCCCTGGCCGTCCGGCGGGTCGGCGCGCAGGAAGTAGTGCAGCACCGTCCCGTCCAGCACCGGCTCGAGCCACACCTCCATGCTGCCGACCAAGGCCCCCCCGACCGTCCACCGGATGCCGCGCTCGCCGCGGTCGGTCATCACCTCGAGCACCAGGTCGGGCCACAGCTCCCGCCAGCGCGCCGGACGGTCGAGCTCGGCGACGAGCACGGCCGGTGGTACGGCGACGAAGGTCTGGTCCACGACGTCCACCGACGGCATGGGACCAGCCTGGCAGCCGGCGCGGACGGGAGGGTGGGCCGCGGCGGAGCAGGACACTAGTGTCCAGCGAGAACGGGCGAGGAGTGGACGTGCGCGAGTACAGCGTTCCCAGCACGGTGAAGATCGGCGACACCGAGAGTCTCGCCGACGCCGTGTTCGACAACGCGGCCCGCCTCGGCTCGTCGGTCGCATTCCGCCGCAAGACCGTCGCCGGCTGGCAGGACGTCACAGCGGCCGAGTTCGCCGAGGCGGTGACAGCGGTCGCGGCCGGGCTGATCGGTGCCGGGATCGAGCGCGGCGACCGGGTGGCGCTGCTGTCCCGCACCCGCTACGAGTGGTCGCTGATCGACTACGCGATCGCCGCCGCCGGTGCGGTGAGCGTGCCGATCTACCAGACGTCCTCGGCCGAGCAGATCCACTGGATCCTGGCCAACTCCGGGGCGAGCGCCGTCGTGGTGGAGTCGGGCCGGCACCGCGAGATCGTCGACGAGCTCCGCCCCGAGTTGGCCGCGCTGCGGTGGGTGTGGCAGATCGACGACGGCGCGGTCGCTGACATCGCCGGGCACGGCGGCGACCCGGACCGGGCCGCGGCGGCCGTGCACCAGCGGCGGCGCAGCGTACGCAGCAGCGACCTCGCGACCTTGGTCTACACCTCCGGCACCACCGGCCGGCCCAAGGGCTGCGAGCTCACTCACGCCAACCTGCTCGCCGAGATCAAGGTCGCCTCGTCGGTGTTCCCCGAGCTGCTGGCGATCGGCGGCTCGGTGCTGCTGTTCATCCCGCTGGCACACGTGTTCGGCAAGGTGATCCAATGCGGGGCGGTGTACACCGGCGCCACGATCGGTCACACGATCGACACCCAGGACGTGCGCACCGACCTCGCCGAGTTCCGCCCGACGTTCCTGCCCGCGGTGCCCCGGATGTTCGAGAAGATGCACGCCAGAATCGTGCAGAAGGCCGAGCGGGAGGGGCGGAGCCGGCTCTTCGGGCGCGCCGAGGCGACCGCGATCGCCTGGAGTCGCGCGCTGGATGCCGGCGGGCCGTCGATCCTCCTGCGGCTGCGGCACGCGGTGTACCGCCGGGCGGTCTACCCGAAGGTCCTCGCGGGGTTGGGCGGCAACTGCGTTGCCGCGATCTCCGGTGGCGCGCCGCTCGGCGAGTCGCTCGGGCATTTCTTCCGCGGGATCGGGCTGCCGGTGTACGAGGGCTACGGCATGACCGAGGCCAGCGGCGGGATCACGATCAACACCCCGCGCGCCACCCGGGTCGGCACGGCCGGACGGCCGGTGCCGGGGTGCTCGGTGCGCATCGCCGACGACGGCGAGGTACTGGTGCGCGGCCGGGTGGTCTTCCGCGGGTACTGGGACGATCCGGCGGCCACCACCGAGGCGATGTCCGGCGGCTGGCTGCACACCGGCGACCTCGGCGAGCTGGACGACGCCGGGTTCCTGCGGATCACCGGGCGGAAGAAGGAGATCATCGTCACGGCGGGTGGCAAGAACGTCGCCCCGGCGGTGCTCGAGGACCGGCTGCGCGCCCATCCCCTGATCAGCCAGTGCTTCGCGGTCGGCGAAGGGCGCCCGTTCGTCGGCGCGCTGATCACGATCGACACCGAAGCGCTGTGCGACTGGCGGGACCGCCGGGGGACGCCGGCCTCGGCGGGTGCCTTGATGGACGACGTGGACCTGCGGCGGGAGATCGACGCCGCGGTGGCCGCGGCGAACGAGGCGGTGTCCCGGGCCGAGGCGATCCGGCGGTACCGGATCCTGCCGGCGGACTTCACCGAGGAGCGCGGCGAGCTGACGCCGACCATGAAGCTGCGCCGCGGCGTGATCGAGAAGACATACGCTTCGGAGATAGTCGCGATCTACTCCTGATCCGCTCGCCGGTCGCCGGCTTCCCCCGGGACGGGCGTCGAGCTGCCGGCCGCGCCGAGCAGCCCGCGGAGCAGCCGTACCGCGCTGCTCCACCGCCACTCCCGACTCATCCAGTCCCGACCGGCAGCGCCCATCCGGGCCGCCCGGTCCGGGTCGGCGAGCAGGTCGCCGACCGCCGCGGCGAGGTCCGGCTGGCTGCGGCCGTCGACGACGAGCCCGGTCTCCCCCGGCCGGACGGTCTCCGGTGCGCCTCCGGCGTTTCCGACCACCACCGGAAGGCCGGCCGCCGACGCTTCCAAGCCGGCCAGGCCGAGGCCTTCCAGATCCACCCCGCCGACCCGGCTGCGGCTGGGCATCGCGAAGACGTCGCCGACGGCGTGGTAGGCCGGAACCAGCTCCCACGGCACCGTTCCGACGAACATCACCTGCTCGGCGACGCCGTGCGACGCGGCCAGCCGACGCAGCCGCCCGGCGTCCGGACCGCCGCCGACCAGCAGCAGGACAGCGCCCGGCACCCGTGCCGAGATCGCGGGCCAGGCCTTGATCAGCATGTCCTGGCCCTTCCGGCGCACCAGCCGGGCCACACAGGTGACGACCGGCCGGGTGCCGAGCCGGTGCCGGCCGCGCAGCTCGGCCCGGGCGCCCGGATCCGGACGGAACACCCCGGTGTCGACGCCGGGCGCGAGGTGCACCGGCGCGGGCAGCGGCGCGATGGCCGGCGCGAGCGCGTCCCGGACGTAGCCGGACACCGCCGTCAGCCGGTCGATACGACGGGCGATCCGGCGCAGCGCGATGCGACCGCCGGGGATCCTGGTCCAGCCGACCTCGTGCCCGTGCGCGCTGGCCAGCGCGGTCGCCACCCCGGCCCGCCGTCGCAGCGCCGGAGCCAGCAGCCCGAGCGGGGCCGCCGCGCCGAACCAGACCGCGTCGCAGCCGTGCTCGCGGGCCAGCGCCACGACGCGGCCGGCGACCGCCGGGCCCGGCAGCAGCAGGGCTCCCGGGTCGCGGTGCACCGGGAACCCGGCGGCGGCGTCCCAGCTCGCGGAACCTGACCAGGACGAGGTGTAGACGACCAGCTCACCGGCGGGCAGCCGGCTGCTCAGCGCGTGCAGGTAGGCCTGGATCCCGCCGGGCCGCGGCGGGAAGTCGTTGGTCACCAGCAGGGTGCGCGGCACCACCGGACGCTACTGCGCCGCCCTCGATCTGAGAGGCGGCGGCCGGTGTGATCACCGACCGCCGCCTGCCGCCGGGGAGCGGACGTCAGCGCGAGTTGCTCCTACAGCCGCCGCGCGGAGTTGTACGGCATCGCGTCCATGTCGCTGTAGCGGACCACGTCGCCGGGCTGCACGGCGTGGAAGATCTTGCCCTCGCCGGCGTAGAAGCCGACGTGGCTGATCGGGCGGTAGAAGAACACCAGGTCGCCCGGCTGGAGGCTGCCCTTCGACACCGGCCGACCGATCAGCGCCTGCTGCCCGCTGGAGCGCGGCAGCGTGACCCCGACCTGCCGGAACGCCCAGTAGGTCAGGCCGGAGCAGTCGAAGGCGCTGGGGCCCTCGGCGCCCCACCGGTAGGGCTTGTTCATCCGGCTCGTCGCGGCCCGCATCGCGGACGCTCCGAGGCCCCGCCCGGCGAGCTCCCCGACCGGTGCCTCGACGGCGGGCCCGCGCCGGGCGTTCTGCTGCTCGGGGCTGAGCCCGGCGAGCAGTCGCTCCGCCTCGACGATCTTCGCATCGGCGTCGCGCTTGCGGATGTCGCTCGCCTCGGTCAACCGGGTCGCCTCGGCCGCGGCGAGCTCGGCCCGGTTCGACGCGTCGGTGGCGTTCATCTCGGCCTGGTTCGTGGTCCGGACCAGCGTCAGCAGCTGCTCCAGCGCTGTCCGCTGCTCGGACGTCACGGTCTCCAGGGCGGTCATCTGGTCGAGGAAGTGCTGCGGCGACTCGCTGACCAGCAGCGCGTTGAGCGAGTCGAGCCGGCCGTGCTCGAGGGCAGTCATGATCACGGCGTCCGAGTCGACCCGGAACCGGTCCTCGGCCGCCCTGGCCTCGGCGGCCGCCAGCCGGGCCGGCTCGACAGCCGCGCGGGACCGCTCGAACGCGGCCTGCTTGCGGGTCAGGTCGTCCTTGGCGGCGTGCCACAGCTCGGTGAGCTCGGCGGCTTGTCGCTGCGCGTCGGCCAACGCGGCGGCGGGATCGGCCGGGTTGGCCGGGTTGGCCGGAAGTGGGACGGGCGGCGGTGGGTCGGCATCCGCCGTGGGACCGAGCAGGGTGGCAGTGAGAACGGCGATGAGAAGGGCGGTGGGCAGTCGAAGCAGGCTCAGGCCGCCGGGGCGCAGCCGGGACCGAGACCGGTGCCGGTGTGGGGAGCAGGGCCTCGGCTGAGGCAGAGCCACGCGGCAGCGTCTCCTTCCTCACCAAGACCGCCGGCCGGCCGGGATCGGGGTCCCGCCAGCCGTTGGGGAGCGGTCGTCCTGCCGTGGTGTCCGACGCCATCCCTGGGGGCAGATGGCGGGCGCTCAGCAAGACCTCGGGCAGATTAGGGAGCCGGCAGGCCGACGTCCAGCATCGGTGTCGTCGGCGTTTCTCCCCGGCCGACGACCCCCATTTGATCGCCCTCCGTCGCCGGTGGACGTTTGATGACGCCGTTCAGCTACCCAGCGTCACGTTTTGTGCGGTCCTGCCCACGTTGGGGCGGTTCGCGCCGCGATGTGGTGGCCACCAGGCGCAGTCGAGGCACCAGGCCTTGGTCGGCGAGAACCTCCAACGCGCGCCGTTCCGGTGCGTCGAGTTGCACCACTGACGCGCCGGACGGTCCGTCGAGCGCGGACTGGCCGACGATCGGATCGTCGGAGGGGCTTTCGGAGGGAGCCTCGGACCCGGTTTCGGGGGCGCGCAGCAGCACGCCGATCACACAGTCCTGGCAAGCGTCCCCCCGCACCGCGCAGCGGTCGCAGTCGATGATCACCGTTCGCTCCTCTCGCCGATGACGACGGTAAGCCGACACACCGACAGTTCCGGGACACCTGCCGCCGGAGTGGGCTCAGCTGCGCACCAGGCGGGCCAGCAGCACCGCGGATGCCAACGGGTAGGCGCCACGGCGTAGCACCGAGTCGGCCACCGCACGGTCCGAGCTGGCCACCAGGACCGGTCGGCCCGCCGGCTCGGCGGCGACCAGCGCCCTGATCACGTCGTCGGCCGGCACTCCCGGATCGCTGAACAGGACCCGAACGCCCCGAGGCGTCCTGGTCGCCATCCCGCCCACCGCGGCGCCGTCGAAGACCACCGTGGCCTCCGCACCGGTGCGGGCGGCCAGCACGGCGAGCTGGTTGACCAGCCGGTCCCGCTGGTCGGCCAGCGTCAGCTCCGGGTAGCCGGTCTTGCTGACGTTGTAGCCGTCGACGATCAGGTGTGCCGACGGCAGCGCGAGCAGCCGGTCGAGCCCGACCACGTCGCCGACCCGCCCGCCGCGCGCCGGGCCGCTCGCCCCGGGCACCAGGTCGGCCGGCCGCGGGCCGGTCGGGCCCGCCTCGCCACCGCCGAGGTCGAGCTCGCGGCGCAGCCCGGCGACCGCGCCGGAGACGGTGTTCAGCAGCAGCTCCAGGCGTACCTCGTCGGCCTGCCGGGCCTCCCGTGCCGCCTTGCGCGCCACCGCGAGCTCGGCGGCGGCCCGATCGGCGGCAAGTCGCTCGCGTTCCGCCCGGGCGTGCTCACGGTCCCGCTCGGCCTGTGCGGCGGCCAGCTCCTCGGTCACCGACCGCCGCTGCTCGGCAAGCGCCGCCTCGGCCACTTGCGCGGTGTCGGCCGCGCGGCGCAGCCGGGTGCCCTGGTCGGAGAGCTTTCGGCGCATCCGGTCCAGCTCGTCCTCCCGGGCCCGCTCGGCCTCCCGGATCCGCCCGCGAACCGCGGTCAGCTCGGCGCGCAGCCGTTCCACCTCGGCGGACAGCTTGTCGACCTTGGCCAGCGCGACGTCCCGCTCGGCGCGGGCGCCCGCGGCATCCGAGTGCCGGGCGACGGCGGCGACGCGCGCGGCGGCGTCCGGCGCGTCGGCCAGCATGGCGGCCGCCGCCACGGACGGCGGGTCGCCGGTCTCGCCGGCCAGCTCGTCCGGACGGTGCTCCCGCCACCACGCCAGCACCGCGGCTCGGAAGGCGGGCGAGTCGCGCAGCGCGGCGAGCAACCGACCGCCGCCGAGCCGGGCCCGCTTGGCCGGCGCGAAGTACGCCAGCCTGCGTAGCGAGACCGGCACGTCGGTCTCGGGCAGCCCGTCCAGCGCGGCGGAGGCCAGCCCGGCGAGCCGGTTGCGCACCGCCTCGGGCAGCGTGTCCCAGCCCACCGGTTGCAGCGGTTCTGGCGGCCCGGACCCGGACATGCGACGAGGTTACCGGCGGGAAACGTCGGCGGTGCTGGCTAGCGTCCCGCAGGTGTCAGGACGGGCCGTGTCCGCGCTCCCCGCCAGGCTCGGCGCGCCGCAGCTCAGCCTCGACGACCTCGGCACCCCGCTGCGCGAGGTGACCTTCGTCGTCCTCGACCTGGAGACGACCGGCGGGCGGGCCGCGGCCGACGCGATCACCGAGGTCGGCGCGGTCAAGGTGCGCGGCGGCGAGCAGATCGGTGAGCTGGCCACCCTGGTGGACCCGGGCACCGGCATCCCGCCGGCCGTCGTCGCGCTCACCGGGATCACCTCGGCCAGCGTGCTGAGCGCGCCACCGTTCGCCACAGTGCTGCCGAGCGTGCTGGAGTTCCTGCGCGGAGCCGTGCTGGTTGCGCACAACTCTCCGTTCGACGTCGGGTTCCTGCGCGCCGCCTGCGAGCGGCACGGGCAGCGCTGGCCCCGTCCGCCCACGCTGTGCACCGCCCGGCTGGCCCGCCGGGTGCTGTCGGCGGCCGAGGCGCCCTCGGTACGACTGGCCGCGCTGGCCGACCTGTTCGGCACCCGGAACCGGCCGACGCACCGGGCGCTGGCCGACGCGCGGGCGACCGTCGAGGTGCTGCACGCGCTGCTGGAGCGGGTCGGCAACCTCGGCGTGTTCACCCTCGAGGATCTGCTCACGCTCGCCCGCCACACCGTCGACACCGCCCCCACCCAGACCCAGCGCCGCAAGCGACACCTGGCCGACGGGGTACCACACGCGCCGGGTGTCTACCTGTTCCGCGGCGCCCGCGGCGAGGTGCTCTACGTCGGCACCAGCGCCGACCTGCAGCGCCGGGTGCGCTCGTACTTCACCGGTTCGGTCGAACGGTCCCGCCGCCGGCGGCGGATGCGGGAGATGGTGCTGCTCGCCGAGCGGGTCGAGACGGTGGTCTGCGCGCACGCGCTGGAGGCCGAGGTGCGCGAGCTGCGGCTGCTCGCCGCGCACCAGCCGCGGTACAACCGGCGCTCGCTGCACCCGCACCGGGCGTGGTGGGTGGTGCCGACCGACGAGGCGTTCCCCCGGCTGTCGGTGGTGACCACCGCCAGGGACGGGTCACTCGGGCCGTTCGGGTCCCGCCGCTCGGCGGTGGACGCGGTGCAGACCCTCACCGACGCGGTGCCGATCCGGCGGTGCACCCAGCGCATCGCGGCCCGCGACCCGCGGGGCAGCCCGTGCGTGCTGGCCGAGCTGGGGCGCTGCGCGGCGCCGTGCGCCGGGCATCAGAGCCGGGCGGAGTACCTGCCCGCGGTGGCCGCGTTCACCGCGCTGGTGGACGGCCGCGACGACGCGCCGCTCGCGACGCTGGCCGCCGAGGTGGAGCGGCTGGGTGCCGGGCGGCGGTTCGAGGAGGCGGCCCGGCGCCGCGACGCGCTCGCCGCGCTGATCTCGGCGCTGGGGCGGGCGCAGCGGATGGTGGCGCTCGCCGTGCTGCCGGAGCTGGTGGCGGCCCGACCGGACGGGTCGGGCGGCTGGGAGCTCGCCGTCGTCCGCTACGGGCGGCTGGCCTCTGCCGGGGTGGCGCGGCGCGGGGTGCGGCCGATGCCGGTGGTCGACGCGCTGGTGGCCGGGGCCCAGACCGTGCTGCCCGAGTCCGGCCCGCTGTGCGGCGCGCCGGTCGACGAGGTGCGGGCGATCCGGGGCTGGCTGACCCGCCCCGGCACCCGGCTGGTGCGCTGCCCGGTGCCGTGGACCGAACCGGCCCGCGGGGCCGGGGGGTGGGCGGAGTGGGCCGAGCGCGCGGCGTCCGGCCGGGCCGGCTACCCGGCCGCTGACTAGCGGCGCAGTAGGCTGCGTCTCGTGATCACCGCGATCGTGCTGGTGCACACCGCACCCGACCGCATCCCGGAGACCGCGCAGGCGATCGCCGACCTCGACGGGGTGTCCGAGGTGTACTCCTGCGCCGGCGACGTCGACCTGGTCGCGATCATCCGGGTCGCCGAGCACGAGCAGCTCGCCGAGGTGATCGCCGGGCGGCTGAGCCGGCTGCCCGGCGTGCAGCGCACCGACACCCACATCGCGTTCCGCGCATACTCACGGCGCGACACGGAGGCGGGCTTCTCCGTCGGCATGGACTGACCCGCTGCCCGCAGCGCAGCCCCACTTGTCGTGAGAAACCACCCTCCCGCGGACCACTTGTCGTTCTAAGAACCCGCGACAAGTCGGAGGTGAACGGGGAGGGCTCAGCTGGTGCGGCGGAGCGAGGTGGAGTACTCCGCCCAGCGGGTCAGCAGCGCCTCGGCAGCGCCGGAGTCCAGCGCCTCGGCGACCCGGCCCCCGGCCGCCCGGACGTCGGCTACCGAGATCTCCGGAGAACCCGGTGTGTGCGGCCACCGCGGCCGCCGCGTTGAGCAGCACCGCATCGCGCACCGGCCCGGTGCTGCCGCCGAACAGGGCACGGCACACCGCGGCGTTGTCCACCGGCGTCCCGCCGCGCAGGTCGGCGGCGGGCGCCGGCGGCACCCCGAGATCGACGGCGTCCAGGGACTCCCGCCGCACCGGCCCGCCGCCCGGTCCGTCGACCACCCACACCGTGCTGGTGCCCGCGGTGGTCAGCTCGTCCAGCCCGTCGTCACCGCGCACCACCAGCGCCGACATCCCACGGGAGGCGAGCACGGCGGCCATCACCGGCGCCAGCCGGGCGTCCGCGCAGCCGACCAGCCCGGCCGCCGGCTGCGCCGGGTTGGTCAGCGGCCCGAGCACGTTCATCGCGGTCGGCACGCCGAGCTCGCGGCGCGGCACCCCGGCGTGCCGCATCGCCGGGTGGAACACCGGGGCGAAGCAGAACCCGATGCCGACCTCCGCGACGCTGCGCACCACGGCCTCCGGGGGCAGGTCGATGGCCACCCCGAGCGCCTCCAGCAGGTCTGCCGAGCCGCACGCCGAGGACGCCGCCCGGTTCCCGTGCTTCACCACCGGCACGCCGGCCGCGGCGACCACGATCGCGGCCATCGTGGAGATGTTCACGGTCCGCGCGCCGTCTCCCCCGGTGCCGACGACGTCGACCGCCCGTTCCGGGACCTCGATCCGCTTGGCGTGCGCGAGCATCGCCGCGGCCAGCCCGCTGATCTCGGCGGCGGTCTCGCCCTTGGCGCGCAGCGCGACCAGGAAGCCGGCGATCTGGACCGGCGTGGCGTCGCCGGAGAGCACCCGGTCCATCACCCACGCGGTGTCGGCCGCGGCCAGCGGCTGACTCGCCAGCAGCTGGGCGAGCAACCCCGGCCAGCTCCGGGCCGCCGGGTCCGAACCAGGGTTCGAGTCGGGGTCTCCCCCGGTCGCCGCGGACATCGCGCTCACCCAGCGGCCGGCCGGGCGGGCAGCGTGCGGCGAAGCAGGTCGGCGACGGTCTCCGCGGCGACCAGCGGGTCGAGCGGGTGCACGATCACGGCGTCGGCCTGCGACCAGGTGGCCAGCCACCGGTCGTCGGCCCGGCGCACCGCGACCACGATCGGCGGGCAGTCGTCGATCTCGTTCTTGAGCTGGCGGGACAGCCCCATCCCGCCGGTCGGCTGGGCCTCGCCGTCGAAGATCGCCAGGTCCAGCCGGCCGGAGTCGGCCTCCGCGATCACCTCGGCGATCGTGCCGGCCTCGACGAACTCGACCCGCGGAAGATCGGGTGCCGGACGCCGGCCGACGGCCGACACGATGGCGTCCCGCACCTCCGGCCGGTGGCTGAACACCAGCACGGTCGCGCCGGCCTGCTGCCCTGGCTCCCGCACGCCTGCATGCTATCCGCCGGCCCGGCGGGTGGTGATCCGACTTCGCAGGGGCGCCCGACAGGCTCGGCCACCGTTCTGGTTGCCATAATGACCGGCGTGACGGCAGTCCCGGCGATCAGCCAGCGGATCCACTCGCTGAACCGGCCGAACATGGTCAGTGTCGGCACGATCATCTGGCTGTCCAGCGAGCTGATGTTCTTCGCCGGTCTGTTCGCGATCTACTTCACCGCGCGGGCCCAGAACGAGGGCGAGTGGCCGCCGCACCCGACCGAGCTCAACGTTCCGTACGCGCTGTTCGTCACGATCATCCTCGTCGGCTCGTCCTTCACATGTCAGTACGGGGTGTTCGCGGCGGAGCGGGGCGACGTGTTCGGGTTGCGGCGGTGGTACCTGATCACCCTTGTGATGGGCACCGCGTTCGTGCTGGGCCAGGCCTACGAGTACTTCCAGCTGGCCCAGGAGGGCACCACGCTGCAGTCCAGCGCCTACGGCACGGTCTTCTTCATGACCACCGGGTTCCACGCGCTGCACGTCACCGGCGGTCTGTTCGCGTTCATCTTCCTGCTCATCCGCACCACGCTGTCCAAGTTCACCCCCGCCCAGGCAACCGCCGCGATCGTGGTGTCCTACTACTGGCACTTCGTGGACGTGGTCTGGATCGGCCTCTTCTCCGTCATCTATTTCATTCGTTGAGGGACTGACCGGCACACCATGAGCACCGAACCGAACCGCCGGGCAGCCCGCTCGAAGCTGCGCCGCCGGATCGCCGCCGGCCTCGCCATGGGTCTCGCCCTGCTCGCCGCCGGTGCGCTGTACACGGTGTTCGTGCCGGCGCCGCAGCTCGCCACCGCACAGGGCGAGTTCGACCTGGTCGGCGAGGGCCAGCAGCTGTACAACAACCACTGCATCACCTGCCACGGGCTGAACCTGCAGGGCGTGCCGGATCGCGGCCCGAGCCTGATCGGGGTCGGCGAGTCGGCGGTCTACTTCCAGGTCGCCACCGGGCGGATGCCGCTGGCCAGGCAGGACGCCGAGGCCGACCGCAAACCGCCGCTCGCCGACTTCGACCCCCGGACCGAGGTCGGTCGCCGCAACATCGAGGCGCTCGGCCAGTACGTCCAGCTGACCGGTGGCGGAGCCCAGCTGCCGAACGTCGGCGAGGAGGCGCTGCGCGGCCGCGACCCGGCGCGGGGCGGCGAGCTGTTCCGGCTGAACTGCGCCAGCTGCCACAACTTCACCGGGCAGGGTGGCGCGTTGTCCTCGGGGAAGTCCGCGCCGGCGCTGCACGAGGCCACCGATCTCCAGATCTACGCCGCCATGCAGACCGGCCCGGAGAACATGCCGAAGTTCTCCGAGCAGCAGCTGTCCTTCGAGGAGAAGACCGACATCATCGCCTACATCGAGTCGGTCAGCGGGAACCAGAACAGCCCGGGCGGCAACCCGCTCGGCGGCATCGGGCCGGTGTCCGAGGGCCTGATCGCCTGGATCGTCGGGCTGGCAGCGCTCGTCGGCGTCACGCTGTGGTTGGGAGCGAAGACATGACCCAGGGGCCGGGGACGCACGACGCTCCGGAGGCCGGAACCGGGACTGGGACTGGGGCCGGAACCGGGAGCGACGCGCCGGTCCCCGACGGCACCGCGGAGGCGGCTACCCCGGGCGGGGCCCATCCGGGTGGCGCGACCGGCACCAGGACGACGCGGGTACCGACGCCCGAAGAGCTGGACCGGATGAGCCCGGAGGAGCTCGCCCGGCTCGCCGCCGCGCTCGACGACGTCGAGATCGTGCAGAAGCGTCGCAGATGGCCGATCCCGGGCACTCGGGCCGAGAAGCGCGCCGAGCGCTTCGTGGCCGGCTGGTTCATCGTCTCGGCGCTGTCCGCGATCGCCTTCGTGGTCGCGTTCGTCGCCTGGCCGAGCCAGTACGTGCCACCGGACGACCCCGGTCACCTGCTGTACTCGCTGTACACCCCGGTGGTGGGCGGCACGTTCGGCCTTTCCGTGCTCGCCCTGGGCATCGGGATCATCGGCTACGTCAAGAACTTCTTCCCGATCGAGGTGTCCGTCCAGCAGCGGCACGACGGACCGTCCGACGAGGTGGCCCGGCGCACGGTCGTCGGTCAGCTGCAGGACGCCGGGCGTGACCTGGACATCGGGCGCCGGTCGCTGATCAAGCGGTCGGCGCTCGCGGCCGGCGGCTTGTTCGGCGTCGGGTTCGTCGTCGCCTCGCTCGGCGGGCTGATCCGCAACCCGTGGGCGGAGGGCGACAAGTCCCCGCTTCTGGTCACCGACTGGTACTCCCCGGACGGGGAGCGGGTGTTCCTGCGCCGGGACACCGGCGACCCGGACGAGGTGTCGCTGGTCCGCCCGGACGAACTGGCGGCCGGCTCGCTGGAGACGGTGTTCCCGTTCCGGGAGTCCGACCGGCTGGACGAGCACCTGCTGCACGCCGGGCTGCGGTCGGCGGACGGGCCGACCATGCTGATCCGCTTCCGACCGGGCACCGCGGTAGTGCTGCGTGCCGGCCAGGAGGACTTCCACTTCGGCGACTACTACGCGTTCTCGAAGGTCTGCACCCACCTGGGCTGCCCGGCCTCGCTCTACGAGGACCAGACGAACCGGCTGCTCTGCCCGTGCCACCAGTCCCAGTTCCAGGCCAACGAGTACGCCCGGCCGATCTTCGGCCCGGCGACGAGGGCATTGCCACAGCTTCCGATCGCTGTGGACGAGCGTGGTTTCTTCTACGCTAGGAGCGACTACATCGAACCGGTGGGCCCGGCGTACTGGGAGCGGAAGTCATGAGTTCGGCATCGACGACGTCAGGGACGACGTCCGGGACCGGCTCGCGGCCTGGGATCCAGCAACGGGTGGCGAAGACGCTCGACGGGCTCGACGAGCGCTACCACCCGGCCTCTGGGCTGCGGCGCCAGTTCAACAAGGTCTTCCCGACGCACTGGTCGTTCCTGCTGGGCGAGATCGCGCTGTACAGCTTCATCGTGCTGTTGCTGTCCGGCACGTTCCTCGGGCTGTTCTTCGACCCCTCGATGCAAGAGGTCACCTACAACGGGGTCTACCAGAACCTGCGCGGCGTGGACATGTCCCGGGCGTTCGAGAGCTCGCTGGAGATCTCCTTCGACGTGCGCGGCGGGCTGTTCATCCGCCAGATCCACCACTGGTCCGCGCTGTTGTTCCTGGCCGCCATGGTCGCGCACATGCTGCGCACCTTCTTCACCGGCGCGTTCCGGAAGCCTCGTGAGGCCAACTGGGTGCTCGGCATCGTGCTGATCCTGCTGGGCTTCCTGGAGGGCTTCACCGGCTACAGCCTCCCCGACGACCTGTTGTCCGGCACCGGGCTGCGGATCATGTCCGGGTTCGTGCTCTCGATACCAGTGGTCGGCACCTGGATCCAATGGGCGCTGTTCGGCGGTGAGTTCCCCGGCGACGAGATCATCCCGCGGCTCTACATCGTGCACGTGCTGCTGATCCCCGGGATCATCCTGGCGGTGATCGCACTGCACGTCGGGCTGGTGTGGTACCAGAAACACACCCAGTTCCCCGGCCCGGGGCGGACCGAGCAGAACGTGGTCGGCATCCGAATCCTGCCGCAGTTCGCCGCCAAGGGCGGCGCTTTCATGGCCGTGACCGTCGGCGTGACAGCGCTGCTCGGCGGGCTGTTCCAGATCAACCCGATCTGGAACTTCGGGCCCTACGTCGCGGCACAGATCTCGGCCGGATCGCAGCCGGACTGGTACGTCGGTTTCACGGAGGGGATGCTGCGGATCTTCCCGCCGTGGGAGATGTACATCTTCGGGACGTACACGATCCCACCCGCGTTCTGGGCCAGCCCGGTGTTCCTGGCGGTGATCCACCTCGCCGCGGCGGTGTATCCGTGGATCGAGGAGCGGTTCACCAAGGACCACGCCAGACACAACCTGCTGCAGCGGCCGAGGGACGTCCCGGTGCGCACCGCGATCGGCGTGATGGCCGTCACGTTCTACGTGTGGCTGCTGATCCTCGGCGCGAACGACATCTTCGCGTTCTTCTTCGACATCTCGCTGAACGCCACGATCTGGGCCGGCCGCATCGGGCTGCTCGTGCTGCCGCCGCTGGCCTACGTGATCACCTACCGGATCTGCATCGGGTTGCAGCACGCCGACCGCCAGGTGCTCGAGCACGGCATCGAGACCGGGATCATCAAGCGGCTGCCGCACGGTGAGTTCATCGAGGTGCACCAGCCGCTCGGCGAGGTCGACTCGCACGGACACCCGGTTCCGCTGGAGTACCAGGGCGCTGCGGTGCCACGGCGGATGAACCAGCTCGGATCTGCCGGCGAGCCGGTCCCCGGATCGCTGCTGCGCCCCGATCCGCGCGAGCAGACCAGGGAGCTGGCCGAGGCACGGGCCGACGAGGCCGCCGCGGAAGGGTCCCAGAACGGGCAGACCGACGACCAGCAGGCGGACACCGCACCGGCCGGCACGCCGGACGGCGTTGCCGAGCCGGACGGCGCAGTTCCGGAACGCAAGGAGCTCGCCGGACGCCCGAAGGACGTCGGCTAAGCACGCCCGCAGCCGCCGTGACGATCCGGTGCCGCACCGCGACGACGTCTGACTGGCCGGCCATCTGGCCGATCTGGCGGCAGGTGGTGGCCGCCGGCGACACCTACATGTGGCTGCCGGACACCGGGGAGCCCGCCGCCCGCGAGTTCTGGATGCGGCCGCCACCGGCGGTGCAGTTCGTCGCCGAACGCCACGACGAGTCCGCCGCCGGCAACGGCGGCTGGCGCGTCGTCGGCACCGCTGCGCTGGCTCCCGCGCAGCCGGGGCTCGGCGACCACGTCGCCAACGCCGGGTTCATGGTCGACCCGCGGCACTCCGGAGCCGGGATCGGGCGCGGACTCGCCGAGCACGTGCTCGGGCAGGCCCGCAGCCTGGGGTACTCCGCGATGCAGTTCAACGCCGTGGTCGAGACGAACACCCGCGCCGTGGCACTCTGGCGGGCGCTGGGGTTCACGATCATCGGGACGGTGCCCGCGGCCTTTAGGCACCCACGGCAAGGACATGTAGGGGTTCACATCATGCATCGCCGGCTCTAGGGTCCCCCTGGCCCCGGACGTTGCCGGCCACCGCTGACACCTGAAGGAGTACGACGTGCAGATCGGAATGGTCGGGCTGGGTCGGATGGGCGGCAACATGGTGCGTCGTCTGATGGCCAAGGGTCACGACTGCGTCGGGTACAACCGCAACCCCGAGGTGACCAAGCAGTTGGTCGGGGAAGGCATGGAGGGCGCAGACTCGCTCGAGGCGCTGGTCGCCGCGCTCGCCCCGCCGCGCGCCGTCTGGCTGATGCTGCCCGCCGCGGTCACCGGGAACACCGTCGAAGAGCTGCTGGGCATGCTCGAGCCCGGCGACACGATCATCGACGGCGGCAACTCCTACTACCGCGACGACGTCGACCGGGCCGAAGCCGCCGCCGGGCGCGACATCCACTACGTCGACTGCGGCACCAGCGGTGGGGTGTGGGGGCGCGATCGCGGCTACTGCCTGATGATCGGCGGCGAGCAGGAGCCGGTGCAGCGACTCGAACCGATCTTCGCCGGGCTCGCTCCCGGCGTCGATGCGGCACCCCGCACACCCGGACGCACCGGCGAACCGGGCCAGGCCGAGCACGGCTACCTGCACTGTGGCCCGCCCGGCGCCGGGCACTTCGTGAAGATGGTGCACAACGGCATCGAGTACGCGATCATGGCCTCTTACGCCGAGGGCCTCAACGTCATCCGCGGCGCAGGCGTCGGCAAGCACATGCACGACGCCGACGCCGAGACCGCCCCGTTGGCCAACCCGCGCTACTACCAGTACGACGAGATCGACCTGGCCGCGGTCAGCGAGGTCTGGCGGCGGGGCAGCGTGATCGGATCCTGGCTGCTCGACCTGACCGCTGCCGCGCTGGCCGAGGACCCGCAGCTGTCGCAGTACGGCGGCCGGGTCTCGGACTCCGGGGAGGGCCGGTGGACCGCGATCGCGGCCGTCGAGGAGGGCGTCCCGGCGCCGCTGATGACCGAGGCCCTGTTCGGGCGGTTCACCTCCCGCGGTGCCGCCGACTACGCGAACAAGGTCATGTCGGCGCAGCGCAAGGCGTTCGGCGGGCACGACGAGAAGCCCGCGACGAAGCCGCTGCCGTGACCGACACGATCGGCGACGTCGACATCACCACGACCCCGGAGTGGGCGGCGTTGCGCGAGCACCACGCCGCGGTCGGCGGGATGCACCTGCGCGAGCTGTTCGCCGAGGACGCCGACCGCCCGGCCGGCGATGAGCGCCGTCGCCGCGGACCTCACGATGGACTACTCGAAGCACCGGATCAGCAGGGACACCCTGCCGCTGCTGGTCGCGCTGGCCGAGCGGGCCGGGCTGGCGGAGCGGATCGAGGCGATGTTCCGCGGCGAGCACATCAACGTCACCGAGGACCGCCCGGTGCTGCACGTCGCGCTGCGGATGCCCAGCGACGCACGGCTGGTCGTGGACGGGTCGGACGTGGTGGCCCAGGTGCACGACGTGCTGGACCGGATGGGCGCGTTCAGCGAGTCGGTGCGCTCCGGGACCTGGCGCGGGTACACCGGCGAGCCGATCCGGACGGTCGTCAACATCGGGATCGGCGGCTCCGACCTCGGCCCCGCGATGGCCTACCAGGCGCTGCGCGACTACGCCGACCGCGACCTGGAGTGCCGGTTCGTGTCGAACATCGACCCGACCGACATCTGGGAGGCAACCCGCGACCTGGACCCGGCCCGCACGCTGTTCGTGGTCGCCTCCAAGACGTTCGGCACGCTGGAGACGCTGACCAACGCGCGGGTCGCCCGCCGCTGGCTGCTCGACGGTCTCGGTGTCGAGCCCGGAGCGGGCCGGGACGCCGTGGCCCGGCACTTCGTCGCGGTGTCCACCAACGCCGACCGGGTGCGCGAGTTCGGCATCGACCCGGCGAACATGTTCGGGTTCTGGGACTGGGTTGGCGGGCGGTACTCGGTCGACTCCGCGATCGGGCTGTCGCTGATGATCGCGATCGGCCGGGCCCGGTTCGACGAGTTCCTCGGCGGCTTCCACGCCGTCGACGAGCACTTCCGGCACACCCCGTTCGAGGCCAACGTGCCGGTGATCCACGGGCTGCTCGACGTCTGGTACGGCGACTTCTTCGGGGCGCAGACCCACGCCGTGCTCCCCTACAGCCAGTACCTGCACCGGTTCCCGGCCTACCTGCAGCAGTTGACCATGGAGAGCAACGGCAAGTCGGTGCGGCTGGACGGCAGCCCGGTCACCACCGACACCGGCGCGATCTACTGGGGCGAGCCGGGCACCAACGGGCAGCACGCCTTCTACCAGCTGCTGCACCAGGGCACCCGGCTGGTGCCGGCCGACTTCCTCGGCTTCGCCCTGCCCAATCACGAGATCACCGACTCGGAAGCAGGCACTGCCGCCGACCCGGCCGCCGGTTCGGCCGCCGACATGCACGACCTGTTCATGGCGAACCTGTTCGCGCAGACCGCCGTGCTGGCGTTCGGCCGGACCGCGGACGAGGTGGCCGCCGAAGGCACCCCGCCGCGGCTGGTGCCGCCCAAGGTCATGCCGGGCAACCGGCCGAGCTCGACGATCCTGGCCCGCAAGCTCACCCCGTCCACGCTCGGCCAGCTCATCGCGCTCTACGAGCACTCGGTCTTCACCCAGGGCGTGATCTGGGGCATCGACTCGTTCGACCAGTGGGGCGTGGAGCTGGGCAAGGTGATGGCCAACCGGCTGACCCCGGTGCTGACCGGATCGACGGAGGCCGGGCCCACCGAACGGGGGCATCCGAGCTCGACGCGTCCACCGCGGCACTGGTCGCGCGGTACCGCCGGCTCCGGGGCCGCGCCGCTCCTTGACGACCGCCCTTCTCGTCACGCTCTATGTTAGGAATAGAGCGTGACGTTCGAAGGGGAAGACGTGTCGATCTACTCGATCTGGGAGTCCCGGTTCCCGGCTGCCGAGGCCGCCGAGGGGCGCGCGGTGACCGAGGCCATCTGGCGGGACATGCCGGGGTTCGAGGGCTACCTGAGTCACGAGCTGCTGGTCGACGACGACGACCCGGGGCACCTGCTGGTGGTGAGCCGCTGGACGAGCCGGGAGATGGCCGACGAAAGCCTGCGACGCTACGCCGAGCACCCGAACGCCCAAGCCGCGAACCGCCTGGTCGTCGAGCCTCGGCGGCGCATCGTCGCCACCCGGGCGCAATGACCGAGCCGTTTCCGCCCGAACCCAAGGCGACCCCGGAGGCGTTGGTGCTACTGGCCAACCTGGGCCGACCGCGGCGACCGTCCGGGACCGCGGCCCCACACGCCGAGCCGGTTCTGCCCGCTCCCGCCGAGGCGTCCGCGCAGTTGGCCGGGCTGCTCGACCGGCCGGTCGGCACCGCGGACCTGGCCGACCTCCGCCGACTTCAGCAGGCGGCGGTCCGTGCGGCGGAGGCGATGTTGGCCGGCGAGTCGCCGGACGGTGCGGAGATCAACGCGCTCAGCGCCGGCAGCACGGCGCGCCGCGAGCTCGTCGGGACCGAGGCCGGACCGCGCCAGCGGCTGGTCTGGACCGACACGTCGATAGCCTCGGCGCTGGCCGGACGCCTGGTCGAGGAGCTGAGCCGGCTCGAACCCGACCGGTTGCGGCGGTGCGCGCGCCCCGAATGCGATCTGCTCTTCTACGACACCACGCGGTCCCGCACGCGCCGCTGGCACGCCGAGGAGCCCTGTGGTTGGCGGGAGCGCCAACGCCGCCGTCGGACACCGCGCTAGTGTCCCGTGAGCGAGGTCGTCTTACCCGCCTCCGCCGCCCAGCTGGCGCCCCGCTGCGTTGTCGTCGAGGCCGATACGACCAGGTATCGACCTTCTCCTCCGCCTTGCGGTGCATCCACCTGGATCGCCAGATCCGGGCAAGGAACCTCGCTCACGGGACACTAGCTCGTCGATCAGGGCACCAGCAGGGTCTTCCCGAACACCGTTCGGGCCTCGATCGCGGCGTGCGCCTCGGCGGCCCGGGCCAGCGGGAACGTCTGGCCGATCACCGGTCGGATGCGACCCGCGGCCGCCTCCACCAGTGCCTGCTTGATCAGCCGTTTGCGGTCGGCGTCGTCGAGCTGAACGTCCGCGATCCCGCTGACCGCGACGTCGCGACGGGCCGCCTCCGCCGCGTCGATCGGGGTGAACCCCCCGCTCGGAGTTCCGTGCGCCGAGAACCGACCACCCGGTGCGACCAGCGCGAACGCGGCCACACCGACCCGGCCGCCGATGTTGTCCAGCACCACGTCGGCGCCCCCGCCACCGAGCGCGGCGCGGGCCCGTCCGATCCAGTCGGGCGCCTCGGAGTCGATCACTGCGTCGGCTCCCAGCTCGCGGATCCGGGCCAGCTTGCGCTCGTCCCGGGCCACCGCGACGACCCGCGCGCCACGGGACAGGCCGAGCTGGATCGACAGGATGCCGAGCCCGCCGCTCGCCCCGACCACCAGCACGGCATCACCGGTGCCGACCCGGGTGACCTCGAACAGCGCCAGCGCGGTGACTCCGTCGTGGGCGAGCGCCGCCGCGTCGAGCAGGTCCAGGCCCTCGGGCAGCGGTGTGAGCCCGGCGGCCGGGACGGCGACCTGCTCGGCGTACCCGCCCTGCCCGGTGTAGCTGACGACCGATCGGCCGTGCCAGTCGCGGTCGACGCCGGCACCGACCGCGGAGACCCGGCCGGCAACCGCGTTGCCCGGCACGTACGGCGGCGTGACGCCGAAGTGCTCGCCGCCCAGTCCCTTGCGGATCGCGGTCTCGACCCACAGCACGTCGGCCGCGGCCACGGTGACGACGACCTCGCCGGATCCGGGCTCGGGATCCGGCACGTCGCTCGTCACCAGGACCTCGGGGCCGCCGAACAGTGAGACCAGACCAACTCGCATGAGTGCCAACTCCTCGACCGGGACCAGTACCTGAACCGATCCTCGAACATGAAGCGCACTTGAGGTCAAGCAGCTCATCGGCGGCGCAGTCGCCGGTGTCGGCGAGCAGCGTGCCGACCAGGCCGGCCAGCGAGCGGCGGTGTGCGGCGTCGAGCAGCCGCCCGTGCTCGTCGAACGCCTCGTGCGCCTGGCCGACCGGCAGCTCGCCGGTCGACCACCCGCGCGCCGATCGTCGACAGCACCTTGCGCAGCTCGGCCTGCGCCCAGACCGCGCCGAAAAGCCCGGTCGAGGCGCCGACGACCGCGACCGGCTTGCCCCGCAGGGCGTTGTCCGGGAACGGCCGGAGGCCCAGTCCAGGGCGTTCTTCAGCTGACCCGGCACCGACCCGTTGTACTCCGGGGTCGCGATCAGCACCGCGTCCGACGGCGGCGATCGCCGCGCGCAGCGCCAGACGGCGCGGTCGGCTCGGCGTCGTCGTCGTACGGCGGGACGTCGGCGAGCCGGTCGAAGGTCCGCAGCCGGGTGCCGGCCGGCAGCCGGACCGGGCGGCCTCGAGCAGCTTGCGGTTGTACGAGCCGCGGCGCAGGCTTCCGCACAGCCCGAGGACGAGCACCGCTACGCCTCCCTGACCAGCTCGACCTGCGCGCTCAGCCGGACGTCGTAGCCGAGCACGTCGCCGCCCTTGGGCAGCGGCGCCTGCCAGCTCATGTCCCAGTCCCGGCGATCGACGGTCGCGTCCAGCTCCACCGCGGAGCGGACCGAGCCGTACGGGTCCTCGACGAGCGGCTGCCAGCGGCCGCTGGCCGAGAACGGCTTGCTGATGCCTTTGATCGTCAGCTCACCGTTGAGGGTTACCGTGCCATCGTCGGCGAACCGGACGTCGTCGGAGGCGAAGCTGATCTCCGGGTGGTTCCGCGCGTCGAAGAACTCGGCGCCGTACACCACGTGCTCGCGGAACTCGGCCGGGGCCTTGATCGAGACCGACTCGGCGCGGGCGGCGCCGGACAGCCGGACTCCCCTGCTCGTCGGCGATCAGGCGCGCGTCGACGTCGTCGAAGGTCGCCCGGAACGGGGTGACGCTCATATGCCTGACGGTGAACTGGAACGACGAGTGCGCCCGGTCGGCGACGAACCTCCCGGTGAACGGCTGCGTTGCGACGGTCATCTCGGTACCTTTCCGGCTCGAGACCGAGGCCGACCTGCACGCCATGGCCGAGCACCGGGCGCCGACCGCCCGGTACGACAGCGGCGCCTACCGGGTGGCCCGCGCCCACCTGGTCGGACTGCTCACCGATGCGGGCTCGAAGCCGGACGTCGGCTACCGCGCGGACGTCCTGCTTGCGATGGTGGGCGCCGGGCTGTTCATCCACCAGCGCAGGGAACGCCACTTCGACCTGGACCAGATCAAGGCCGGCCTCGACGAGGTACTCGTCGGACTGAGCCCGGACGCCGGCGAGCTCTGACGACCGGGTGGGGCGGGCCTAGTGGTCGCTGGGCCGGACGTGGTACTCGAACAGCAGCCCACCGACCATGATGAGCAGCAGCACGACCGCGACCGTGATCAGCCGAGATCTGCCAGTACGCGATGCCGACGCCGAGCAGCGCGGCCGAGGTGGCCAACGCGATCGGCCAGTAGCTGCCGGGGCTGAAGAAGCCGAGCTCGCCTGCGCCGTCGGAGACCTCCGCCTCCGGGTTGTCCTCCGGCCGAGGCTCCAGCCGACGCGACACGAACCGGAAGTACGTGCCGATGATCAGCGCGAGCCCCCCGCAGAGGAACAGCCCGGCGATCCCGACCGACTCCCCGCCGACCAACGCGTAGACGATCCCGGCCACGAAGAAGAACGCACAGAGGATCTCGAAGACCCTTGCCTCGACCTTCATCGCGGCTCGAACCCCACGGCGTTGTCCTCGGTTCGGCCGGTGGCCCCCGGCGACGTGGTGATCGCCTGCGGGGCGCACCACTGACCACAGTTCAGGGCCACGAGCGCGTCGCCGGTGGTGTACAGCGTCCCGGTCGCCGGGTTGACGGTCTGGCGCAACGCGATGTAGCGGTCGAACAGGTCCGGACGCAGCGCGCGGACCTCGAAGTTCATGAACGCAGTGATAGGCGCCGCACAGCTCGGCGCACCGGCCGACGAACGCCCCCTCGCGCTCGATCTTGTCGACCTGCCAGACGTTGTCGGTGTCGTTCTTCTCCGGGCGGGGGAACACGTCCCGCTTGAACAGGAAGTCGATCACCCAGAACGAGTGGATGACGTCCCGCGAGACGAGCGTGAACTCGATCCGCCGATCGGTCGGCAGCACCATGATCGGGATCTCGTTGCTGGTGCCGAGCGTGGTCACCGGCCGGCCGGTGAAGTCGGTCTTGTCCGGGTACTCGAAGGCCCAGTTCCACTGGAACGCCGTGACGTCGACCCGGACGTCGGGATCGGGCCGGTCGGTGTCCACGTAGTTCTGCACGAGCACGGTGACCGCGAACAGGGCGGTGACGATGACCAGCGGGATCACCGTGTAGATGATCTCCAGCGGCAGGTTGTACTGGAACTGCCGGGGCAGGTCGTCATCGTCGGCCTTCCGCCGGTGGAATATGATCGTCCAGAGCATCAGGCCCCAGACGATCACGCCGACGATCAGCGCGGCCACGATGGACCAGATCCACAGATCGCGCATGGCGGAGGCCTGCGGGGTGACGCCGCTCGGCCAGCCGAGCCGGAGCACGTCGAACACCCCGCAGCCGGAGACGGCGACGCTGAGCGCAGCCAGCACGGCGGCCAGCTTGGCCGCCCGGCTCAGCCGGGTGCGTACCTCGTCGCGCACTGCTGGCTGCCTCCTCGGCTCGCAAGGCCCACGTCATCCGGGGGTCCGCACCCGCAGGTTTCCCCGTCGCAGCAGCCTAACCGAGCTGATCGCCGCCCGGCCCGTTGGGTGTGGCGCACCGTCGGCGGCGTCACCTCGGCATACTGAGCCGCTGTGTGCGGACTTCTCGGCTTGCTGACCGGCCCGGCGGCCGGTCCCAGCGGGGCGTCTGCGGACTGGACCGAGCCGGTGCGAGCCGCGATGCGGTGCGCCCGGCACCGCGGTCCGGACGAGAGCGGGGTGTGGCAGGACGAGCACGTCGTGTTCGGGTTCAACCGGCTGTCGATCATCGACGTGGACAAGTCCCACCAGCCGCTGCACTGGGGGCCGCCGGAGGCGGCGGACCGCTACGCGATCGTCTTCAACGGCGAGGTCTACAACTACCTCGAGCTGCGCGCCCAGCTCGCCGACGAGTTCGGTGCCGAGTTCCGCGACCGAAGGGGACACCGAGGCGGTCGTCGCCGCCTATCACCACTGGGGTCCGGACGCAGTCGCGCGGCTGCGCGGCATGTTCGCCTTCCTGATCTGGGACCGCGAACGCGGCGAGCTCTACGGCGCCCGCGACCCGTTCGGGATCAAGCCGCTGTTCACCATGGAGGGTCCGGGCTGGGCGGCGTTCGCGAGCGAGAAGAAGTGCCTGCTCGACCTCGCCGCCGACACCTCGCCGGCACTGAGCCTCGACCTGCCGGCCCTGCAGCACTACCTGCTGCTGCAGTACGTGCCGGAGCCGGCCAGCATGCACCGCGAGATCCGGCGCATCGAGTCCGGCACCCACTTCACCGCCCGGCCCGGTGCCGAGCTGGAGACCCGGCGCTACTTCCGCCCGACGTTCACCGCCCGCCCGGTCCGTGGTGCGGCGGAGCGGTCCCGGCTGCACGAGCGGATCGGGGAGGTGCTCGCGCGACTCGGTCGCCAAGCACATGCGGGCGGACGTGACGGTCGGCGCGTTCCTGTCCGGCGGGATCGACTCCACCGCGATCGCCGCGCTGGCCAGGCGAGCACAACCCGAACCTGATCACCTTCACCACCGGATTCGAGCGGGACGGCTACTCCGAGGTCGACGTCGCGGCCGAGTCCGCCGCCGCGATCGGCGTGCGGCACGTGGTCCGCACCGTCAAACCGGACGAGATGATGGACGCGCTACCACTGATCGTGTGGTATCTCGACGACCCGGTCGCCGACCCCGCGCTGGTGCCGCTGTGGTTCATCGCCAGGGAGGCCCGCCAGCACGTCAAGGTGGTGCTGTCCGGCGAGGGCGCCGACGAGCTGTTCGGCGGGTACACGATCTACCGCGAGCCGCTGTCGCTGGCGCCGTTCGAGCGGCTGCCCGGCGGGCTGCGGTGCCGCGCTGGGCCGGCTGTCCACCCGGATCCCGGAGGGCGTGCGCGGCAAGGACCTGCTGCGGCGCGGCGCGCTGTCGCTCGAGCAGCGCTACTACGGCAACGCGCGGGTGTTCCGGGACGAGCACCTGGCGGCCGTGATGCGATCAGTTCGACCCCCGCCGGTCGCACACCGAGATCACCGCCGAGCACTACCGCGCACTCTGCCGGCTGGGACCCGGTGGCCCGCATGCAGCACGTGGACCTGTTCACCTGGCTGCGCGGCGACATTCTGGTCAAGGCGGACAAGATGACCATGGCGCACTCGCTGGAGCTGCGGGTGCCGTTCCTCGACCCCGAAGTGTTCGCGGTCGCCTGCGAGCTGCCGCTGGACGAGAAGATCGGCGCCGGGACCACGAAGTACGCGCTGCGGCGGGCGCTGGCCGACGTCGTCCCGGCGCATGTGCTGAACCGGCGCAAGCTGGGCTTCCCGGTGCCGATCCGGCACTGGCTGCGCGACGAGATGTACGACTGGGCGCCGTGAGCTCATCAGGGACAGCCAGACCGACCACCTGCTGGACCTGGTCGCCGTGCAGCGGATGCTGGACGAGCACCGGGTCGGGCCCGGTCGACCACAGCAGGCGGATCTGGACGCTGCTGGTGTTCCTGATCTGGCACGGGCTGTTCGTCGAGCAGCGGATCCGCCCGGAGATCCCCGAACCCGTGTACCCGGTGCGCCTGTAGGTCATGATCAACGGCGCTGTTGTGCGGCCCTATTGCACGAAAGTGCCGTTCGTTGCGTCAGGGTGCGTCAGACGGGCGGCTGGGCGGTGGGCGGCGGTGGGCGGCGGTCGGCGGCGGTGGGCGGCTGAGCGGCGCCGAACACCCGTGATCAACGGCGCTGTTGTGCGGCCCTATTGCACGAAAGTGCCGTTCGTTGCGTCAGGGTGGGTCAGAGGGCGGCTGGGCGGCACGGCGGCGGTGGGCACCGGGGCCGGGGCGGGCGACGACCTCGCGCGGCTTGAGTGTCTCGTGGCCGGCGTCGCAGCTCAGCACGACGTGTGCACTCGCGCGCCGCAGTCGCGGTGCACGAAGGTCACCGGCGGAGCCCTCCGGGTCGGCCAGGTAGCGGTCGCCCCACTCGCGGACCGCGACCAGCATCGGGTACAGGTCGAGGCCCATCTCGGTGAGCCGGTACTCGTGGCGCACCCGGGCGCCCGGCTCCCGGTACGGCGCCCGGCGCAGCACCCCGCGCTCGACGAGCATGGCCAGCCGGTTGGCCAGCACCTGACGCGGGATGCCGGTGCGCTCGCGCATGTCGTCGAAGCGGCGGATGCCGTTGAACACCTCGCGCAGCACGACCAGCGTCCACTTCTCGCCGAGGATCTGCCATGGCCCGGCCGATCGTGCAGTTGTCGACCGACCAGTCGAGTGCCGAAGGTCTCACGAGCGTCGATCCTAGGTCTTCTTGACAGACCCAGCAAGCGGTTGCAACGCTGCGTCCATGACGCCAGACCCGGAGCAGGCCGGACCGAGCGCGCAGCCGCACGTTCACGCTGGCAGCGACCCGGCCGCCGCGGCCGCAGCTCGCCGGCCGGCGCAGCGGGCTGGAGCTGCTGCAGGCGATGATCGCCGGCGAGCTCCCGCCGCCGCCGGTGATGCAGCTGCTCGACATGTCGGGCTTCGCAGGCCGAGGAGGGCCGGGTCGTGGTCGAGCTGGCGGCCCAGGAGTTCCACTACAACCCGCTCGGCACGGTGCACGGCGGCGTGCTGTCCACCCTGCTCGACACCGCGGCCGGGTGCGCGGTGCACACCACGCTGCCCGCCGGCGTCGGCTACACCTCGCTCGACCTGAACGTGAAGTTCCTCCGGCCGGTCACGGTGCGCTCCGGGGTGCTGCGCTGCGAGGGCACCGTGCTGCCGCGGGGTCGACGCACGGCGCTCGGCGAGGCGCAGCTGACCGACGGGCCGGGCCGACTGGTCGCGCACGCCACGTCGACCTGCCTGCTGTTCGAGGCCCCGCCACCTGACTGAAACGACTCGGAGGGGGAGGAGCGGCGAGCATCGCAGCGCGCGAGGAGCGGCACCGGTCCGGACCCGACCGTTGAAACAGGCCGGCTCGAGTGAGCCGGCCCGGAGGTCACGCGTGGTTGACGATCAGTGGAACGAGTCCCCGCAGGCACAGGAGCCGCCCGCGTTCGGGTTGTCGATCGTGAACCCCTGCTTCTCGATCGTGTCCACGAAGTCGATCACTGCGCCCTGCAGGTAGGGAGCGCTCATCCGGTCGACGCCGACCCGCAGCCCGTTGTAGTCCCGGAACAGGTCGCCGTCCAGCGAGCGGTCGTCGAAGAAGAGCTGGTACCGCAGGCCCGCGCAACCGCCGGGCTGAACGGCGATGCGCAGGTGCATGTCGTCGCGACCCTCCTGGTCCAGGAGCGCCTTCGCCTTCGAGGCCGCGGAGTCGGTCAGTTCGACGCCGTGCGTCTCGGTTGCGGCCGGCGTCTCGATGGACACGGTGTTCTCGACGGTCATGGTTCTCCCAACGCGTGCGGGGTCCCGTGGTTGTTCCGATCCATCATATGCCCGGCAGTCCGGATCCGGCTGCCCCGCCGTAAGCTCGAAGCGTGAGGTTCCTGCGTCGCACCGCCGAGAGCGCAAGCAGCGAGGACCCCGCCGAGGTGCCCGAGCCGGAGCCGGCCCTCCAACGTCCCGCCCGAACCGCCAGCAAGGGTCGCCCGACGCCCAAGCGCCGCGAAGCGCAGGGCAAGCGCCGCGGCCCCGCCCCACCGCCGCCGCGCACCCAGCGTGAGGCGGCGCGGATGGCCCGGCAGAACCGACCGTCCAAGGAGGACCGGCGCGCTGCGGCGGCGGACCGCCGGGCCCGGATGGCCGCCGGGGACGACAGCGTGCTGCTGCCGCGGGACCGCGGGCCGGTCAAGGCCTACATCCGGGACATCGTGGACTCGCGGCGGCACCTGATGGGGCTGTTCATGCCGCTGGCCGGCGTGGTGTTCCTGTCCGTGCTGGTCCCGGTGCGCGGCGTGCAGACCTACCTCAGCCTGTTGTGCTTCGCGTTGCTCGGGGCACTGATCATCGAGGGCGTGTTCCTGGGGCGCGGGGTCAACCGGAAGGTGGCCGAGAAGTTCCCGGACGAGCGCACCGGCCTCAGCCTCGGTTGGTACGCGTCGATGCGGGCCACCCAACCGCGCCGGCTGCGCATGCCGAAGCCGAGGGTGAAGGTCGGCGACAACCCGTAACCCGGGCTCGCGCTCACTCCTCGTGCAGGCTCATCGGGCCGTAGACCTCCGCGTTCCCGCTGAGCAACGTGACGGCGTGCACCCCGGCGTCGCGCAGTTCGGCCCACCGCTCCCCCAGCCAGGTCTCGGCCGATTCCTGGTCGGCGAACGTCTGCGCCGGGCCGTCGACCGGGGCAGCGTCGCGGTCCAGGTATCGCCACCGGTAGTCCGAGTCCATCTGCCGCAGGCTATCGACCGGACTCGGGCAGCGGCGTTCGGCGGGGCAGCGGCGCAGCACTCAGCGCGTCCGACCACGGCGGCACCGAACCGGAAGGTCACACTCACGTCCGGGCCGGGCGGGAAACGTCACCACCGCGAACTACCGGTGCCGAGGGCACGCTAGCCGCCGTCACATTAGGCCGTCAAGGCGTGTCCGTTGCGACGAACGCCTTACTGCGAGCCCCGGTAGCGTTCCCCCGTGCCGGAACCCAGCCTCGCCGACTTCCCGCCCGTGCACCTGCCGCCGGCCGCCGCGACGCCGCCCGGCCGGTTCGGCCGGCTGGCCGAGCTGCGCGGGTTCCTCGCGGAGCGCGGTGTCCCGAGCCCGCTGCGGCCACGGCTGGTCGTCGTGGCCGGCGACCACGGGGTGGCCGCGGCGGGCGTGTCCGCGCAGGATCCGGCCGCGACCGCCGACGCGGTCGAGCTGATCCGCCGCGGCGCGGGGGTTGCCGCGCTGGCCGGCGTGGCCGGAGCCGGCGTCCGGGTGGCCGATGTCGCGGTCGGCCGCCCGGCCGGCCGGATCGATCGCGAGGACGCGCTGGGCGTAGACGAGTTGGAGGCAGCGGTCCGGGCCGGCCGTGAGCTTGCCGACGATGAGGCGGCGGCCGGCACCGACCTGCTGCTGGTCGGGCACCTCGGGGTCGGCGGGACCACCGCGGCGGCGGTGATCGTGGCGGCGCTGACCGGGGTCGAACCCGTGGCGGTGGTCGGTCGCGGCAGCCGGCTGGACGGGGCAGCGATCGACGACGCCACCTGGATGCGCAAGGCGGCGGCGGTGCGGGACGCGCTGCGCCGCGCCAAGGCCGCCGACCGGGACCCGGCGGCGTTGCTGCGGATCGCCGGCGGAGCGGACCTGGCCGCCCTCGCCGGGCTGCTCGCGCAGTCCGCCGCCCGGGACATCCCGGTGGTGCTGGACGGGCTGGTGACGCTGGCCGCCGCGCTGGTCGCGGACCGGCTGGCCCAGGGCGCCCGGGCCTGGTGGCTGGCCGGGCAGGCCGAGCCGGAACCCGCCCACCGGCTGGCCCTTGAGCAGCTCGGCCTGAGCCCGCTGCTCGACCTGGGCGTCGGCGGCGGCGACGGCACCGGTGCGCTCGCCGCGCTGCCACTGCTGCGCATCGCCGGTGCGCTGGCGGCCATCGCCGGACCGTGACCAGGGCAGTGACCGGGCAGTGAAGGGTCTGGGGCTCGCGGTGGGCTGGCTGACCGTGCTGCCGGTGCGGGCGCCGGTCGCGGACCGGGCAACCGCCACGGCCGCGATCCGCTGGGCACCCGTCGTCGGGCTGCTGCTCGGGATCGGCGCAGCCGCGGTGCTCGGCGCGGCGGTCGCGCTCGGGGTACCGGCGCTCGTCGCGGCGGTCCTCGCCGTCGCCGGGCTGGCGCTCGCCACCCGCGGTTTGCACCTGGACGGACTCGCCGACACCGCGGACGCGCTCGGCAGCTACGGCCCGCCGGAGAAGGCGCTCGCCGTACTGCGTGATCCCGCCGTCGGTGCGTTCGGCGTGGCCACCCTGGTCTCGTGCTCGTGATCGGCCACGGTCGCGGCGCTGGCCGCGCTCGGCGGGACCCGCGGCCGCGGCGAGTCGAGGGCCAGGGCTGGCCCTACCCGTTGCTGGCCGTGGTGGTCGCGGTGACCACCGGCCGGGTGGCGTTCGCCTGGTGCTGCCGGCGCGGCGTTCCGGCCGCACGGCCGGACGGTCTCGGCGCGCTGGTGGCCGGGACCCAGCCGTGGTGGGTGGCGCCGGCGGGCTGGCTGGTGCTGGCGGCGATCGGGTCGCTCGTCACCCCGGACCGACGGTGGCAGGGGCCGCTCGCGGTCGGGCTGGCCGCCGCCGTCGTGCTGCTGGTCTCGGCGCACACCGCGCGGCGGTTCGGCGGGACGGTCGGCGACGTGCACGGCGCGGCCTGCGAGCTGTCGGTGACCGCCGCGCTGCTGGTGCTGTGCGCCGGCCAGCCTGGCTAGGCCGAGACCAGCGTGCGCATCCAGTGGTGGGTGTCGGGGGCCAGCCCGCGCTGGATCTCGGTGAGCATGGCCCGCAGCCGGGTGCTCACCGGGCCCGGTCGGCCGTCGCCGATCCGCACCTCGCCGTCGTTGTGCTTCACCGTGCGCAGCGGGGTGATGACGGCCGCGGTGCCGCAGGCGAACACCTCGCTGATCCGGCCGTCCGCGACGCCGTCCAGCCACTCGTCGGCCGAGATCCGGCGCTCGGTGACCTCGTAGCCGAGCTCCTTGGCGAGCATCAGCAGCGAGTCCCGGGTGACGCCCGGGCAGGATGCTGCCGGACAGCTCCGGCGTGACGACCTCGACCGTCGTCGCCCGAGCCGAAGACGAAGAACAGGTTCATCCCGCCCATCTCCTCGACCCACTGGCGCTCGGCCGCGTCGAGCTAGGCGACCTGCTCGCAGCCGTGCTCGGCGCCCTGCGCCTGCGGCGGCCAGCGAGGCCGCGTAGTTCCCGCCGCACTTGGCCGCGCCGGTGCCGCCGAGCGACGCCCGGGTGAAGTCGGTGACCAGCCAGACGTCGACCGGCCGCAGCCCGCCGGAGAAGTAGGCCCCGGCCGGCGAGGCGATCAGCGCAGTAGAGTACCTCGTTGGCCGGCCGCACGCCGAGGTCGCACCTCGGTCGCGATCATGAACGGCCGCAGGTACAGCGACTCCTCGCCGCCGGCCGGCGGCACCCACTCGCGGTCGACCCCGACCAGCTCGCGTCAGCGAGCCGAGGAACAGCTCCTCGGGCAGCTGCGGCAGCGCCAGCCGCACCGCCGACCTGCGGAACCGGGCCGCGTTGGCGTCCGGCCGGAACGAGGCGATCGAGCCGTCCGGCTGCCGGTAGGCCTTGAGGCCCTCGAAGATCTCCTGCCCGTAGTGCAGCACCATCGCCGCCGGGTCGAGCTGGATCGGTCCGTACGGTACGACCGCGGCGTCGTGCCAGCCCCGCGTCGGCCGTCCACTCGATCGTCACCATGTGGTCGGTGAAGTACCGCCCGAACCCCGGATCGGCGACGATTTCGGCGCGCCGCGCAGCCGGCACCGGGCTCGGGTTCGGGACGGTGCCGGAACCGCGCGGAAGTGGTGCTACTCACGTTCCAACGGTAACCCGGATTGCAAGCCCGATTGTCGGGCGTCCAGGTTCTTTCGACGGACGGTGCGCCGGGCGCGCGGGTTGACCGTCCGCCGGACACCGACCTACCATCCGCATCGCAGCCGGTAAGGCCCTGCGTGACGCGACCGCGGCGGCTCGGCTGAACGGGACGGCCACGCGATGCGTTCGCGCCGCCGACCACGATGTCACCGGCCACGCGACGAGTCGCGCCGCCGCATCCGTGCTCATACCAGGTTCCGATCCAGGCCATATCCGGGCGCCAGCACCAGGTCGCCAGCAGGGACCGTTCGTGGAACTCCTCGTCGTGCACTCGATGGAAACGCGCGCACAGTCCGGAAAGCTCGACGTACACAGCGGCACGATCCTGCCCGTGCAGCGCGTCGTCGTGGAAAAGACCGCGCGCGCGGTTGGGCTGTTCGGGACCACCCGACACGGGCCGACCGCGCTCTACCGCTACGCCAAGGGCCTCTGGCTGCAGAACGAGCTGCTGCGGCTCGGCTACGGGCCGGTATGCGGGCCCGCATCGTCCGCGGCGCGGCACACCAACGTCCTGACGCTGAACGCTGGACGGCCAGCTGCGACTCGCCGTGGAGTACCTGCCGGCCGAGTGCGGGATCGACTTCGGGCTGATCACCGCGCAGGTGGTCAACGACCCGCACCGGTTCCGGACCTTCTTCGCCAACGGGTGTTGAGCGTGCCGACCAGCGGACCGGCCTCGCGGACCCGCCTTCTCACCGCACGTGTGACTCGACGAACGGCGGATCGACCACCTCGGCGGGCAGTCCCCGACCCCGGACGTCGATCGACACCTCGGCGCCGACCGGGACGCCCGGCTCCAGCAGGGCCAGTGCGATCCCGGTGCGCAGGGTCGGCGAGAACGTGCCCGGACGTCGTGACGCCGACCGGCCGGCCGTCGTGCTCGACGCGCATGCCGGGCCGCGGCACGCCCCGACCGCTCGCGCGCAACCCGCGCAGCAGGCGCGCGCGGGCCGGCGGCGCGCTCGGCGAGCAGGGCGTCGCGCCCCCAGAACGCCGGCTTCGCCCAGCCGACCGCCCAACCGAGGCGGGCCTGCACCGGGCTGATCTCCGGCGTGATGTCCTGGCCGTGCAGCGGGTAGCCCATCTCGGTGCGCAGCGTGTCCCGGGCACCGAGGCCGGCCGGCAGGCCGCCGATCGACCTCGCCGCCGCGACCAGCTGCGTCCCACAGCGCGGGCGCGTCGGCCGCCGGTGCTATCAGCTCGAAGCCGCGCTCGCCGGTGTAGCCGGTCCGGCAGATCACGACGTCGTCGTGGGCAAGGAACCACATGTAGTCGAGGGTCGCCACCTCGTCGCCGAGCCCGAGCTCGGCCAGCACGTCGGCGGAGCGCGGTCCCTGCACGGCGAGCACCGCGAGGTCGTTGTGCAGGTCGGTGATCTCGACGCCATCCGGTGCGGCCGCGCGGAGCATGGCCGCGACCCGCGTCCGCGTTCGCGGCGTTCGGCACGGCGAGCAGCTGCTCGTCGCTGTTTCGATAGATGATCAGGTCGTCGACCAGGCCGCCGTCGTCGTTGCACGCGAGCGTGTACTGGGACTGGCTGGCGCCGATTCGGTTCAGGTCGTTGGTCAGACACCGGTTGACGAACGAGGCCGCGCCGCGCCCATGGATCGACAGCTTGCCCAGGTGGCTGACGTCGAACACGCCGACCGCGGTCCGCACCGCGGCGTGCTCGGCCACCACGCCACCGCCCGGGTAGGAGATCGGCATCGACCAGCCGCCGAACGGTGCGAGGGTGGCACCGAGCGCCACGTGCCGGTCGTGCAGCGGGCTGGTGCGCAACGGATCGGTCACGAGCGCGGACGCTACCGGCACTAGCATTCCGTGCTGTCCGTGCCCGTTCGGACGACGCATCCCGAGATCGCGATTGAAAGGTCCTGCCGTGACGGCCCCCGAGCTCACCCTGATCGACGAATCCCCTACCGCGGCGCAGGCCGACGTGCTGATCGTCGGCGTGCAGCAGGACGGCGAGGGACCGGTGCTCGCGGACACCGGGCTGGCCGACGCCATCGACGCGGCGTTCGGCGGCGAGCTGATCGAGCTGCTCGCGCTGGCCGGCGCGACCGGAAAGGCGGACGAGGTGGTCAAGGTGCCGACCCGGGGTGCCATCGCCGCGCCACTGCTGGTCGCCGCCGGGCTCGGCAAGGTCGACGACGGCGGACCGACCGCGGATGCGGTACGCCGGGCGTCCGGGGCGGCCGCCCGCGCGCTCGCCGGCACCGAGCACGCGGTGAGCACGCTCGGCCGGCTGGACCTGAGCGCCGCGGCCGAGGGCAGCCTGCTGGGCGCCTACCAGTTCACCGCTTACAAGAGCAACGGCAACGGCAAGGACCCGGTCGCCCGGGTCGGCCTGCTCGTGCCTCAGGCGGCAACCGGCACGGATGCGGAGGGCGCCGTCCGCCGTGCGACGCTGGTCGCCGAGGCCGTGCGGGCGGCTCGGGACCTGGTCAACACCCCGCCCAACGACCTGTACCCGGCCAGCTTCGCCGACCGGGCCTCCGCACTCGCCGAGCAGGCCGGCCTGCAGGTCGAGGTGCTGGACGAGGTGGCGCTCGCCGCGGCCGGCTACGGCGGGGTGCTCGGCGTCGGCGGCGGGTCGTCCCGGCCGCCGCGGCTGGTGCGGATCGCCTACCGCCCGCAGGGCGCGTCGCGGCACGTGGCGCTCGTCGGCAAGGGGATCACATTCGACACCGGCGGCATCTCGATCAAGCCGGCGCAGAACATGGACCAGATGACCTCCGACATGTCCGGAGCGGCCGCGGTGATCGCCACGACGGTGCTGGCCGCCAGGCTCGAGCTGCCGATCGCGGTCACCGCGACGGTGCCGATGGCCGAGAACATGCCGTCGGCCACCGCGTACCGGCCGGGGGACGTGCTGCGGATCTACGGCGGGAAGACCGTCGAGGTACTCAACACCGACGCCGAGGGCCGGCTGATCCTGGCCGACGCGCTGGTCCGGGCCGCCGAGGACGAGCCGGACTACCTGATCGACACCGCCACACTCACCGGGGCGCAGATCGTCGCACTCGGCACCCGGACCGCCGGCGTGATGGGCACCGAGGAGTTCCGCGACCGGGTGGCCGGGCACGCCCAGCGCACCGGGGAGGGCGGCTGGGCGATGCCGCTGCCCGAGGAGCTGCGCTCCGACCTCGACTCCCGGATCGCGGACATCGCCAACATCACCAATCACCGCTGGGGCGGGATGCTCGCCGGCGGGATCTTCCTGCGCGAGTTCGTGCCGGACGGGCTGCCCTGGGCGCACGTCGACGTCGCCGGGCCGGCCTTCAACACCGGCGGCCCGTGGGGCTACACCGCAAAAGGCGGCACCGGCGTGCCGGTGCGCACCCTGGCCGCGGTGCTCGCCGACATCGCGGAGAACGGCTAGCTGCGACATGACCGCCGCACTCGTGCACCTGACCGTCGACGACGGCGTCGCGACGATCACGCTGGACTCCCCGGACAACCGCAACGCGCTGTCCGAGCGGCTGCGCCGCGAGCTCGTCGATCACCTGGACGCCGCGATCGAGGACCCCGTGGCACGGGTGATCGTGCTGACCCACGCCGGACCGGCGTTCTGCTCCGGGATGGACCTCAAGGAGAACGCCGACCCGGAGCGCGCCCGGCGAGCGGCCCGCGAGTTCCCGGCGCTGCTGCGCCGGCTGTGGACCTCGCCGACCCCGGTGCTGGCCCGGCTGCGTCGGGCCGGCCAGGGCCGGCGGCCTCGGGCTGGTCGCCACGTGCGACATCGTGGTGGCCGCCGACGACGTGACGTTCGCGTTCACCGAGGTCCGGATCGGCGCGGTGCCGGCGATGATCTCGGTGCCGGTGCTCGCCCGGATGTCCGCGTCGGCGGCCGCCGAGCTGTTCCTCACCGGGGAGAGCTTCGACGCGTCCCGCGCAGCGTCGACCGGGCTGATCAACAGCGCCGTGCCGGCCGATGCGCTGGACGACGAGGTGGCGCGGTACGCCGGGCTGCTCCGGCTCGGCGCGCCCGGTGCGCTGGCCGGCACCAAGGACCTGCTGCGCCGGGAGCGCACCGGTTCGATCGACACCGAGCTGGCCGCGATGGCCGAGCTGTCCGCGCAGTACTTCACCTCGGACGAGGCGCGCGAGGGGATCCGGGCGTTCGTCGAGAAGCGTCGGCCGGCCTGGGCGGTCAGCTCCGGCGACGGGTGAGGCGCACCGTCAGCGGCCGCTCGGTGCCGCGGGTGGCCCGCTCCGCGTCGCGCAGGATCTCCAGCACGGCGCGGTAGCCCGCCGGGTCCGCGGCACGCAGCTCCTCGGCGTCGGACCAGACCAGCTCGACCGGTCCCGCCGGCAGCCAGCTGAGGTCGGTGATCAGCTCGTCCAGGGCGTCGAGGTTCTGGCCGTAGTAGTCCGGGAACCGCAGGGCGCGCCCGATGGCGGACAGCACCTGTCGCTTGGTGCGCGCCCGGCGCCCGTCGACCCGGCCACGGTGGCTCATCGCCCGGCCACCACGGCGCGGTCCGCGACCACGTCCACGACGACGAAGCTCTGGTAGTGGTCGGCGGTGTAGTAGACCTCGTCGCCGCCGCCGGTCACCAGCCGCCGCGCGCCGCGGTCGGTCTCGCCCGGGGTCGGGACGGTGTACTCCCGGTAGTAGCCGCCCGGACGGGTCGGCAACAGGCGTTCGGCGTTGCGGAAGGTGGACCCGTCCTGGGCGTGCGGGAACGGCCCGCCGCGCTGGATCGTCGCCACCACGGCCGCCGCCTCGGCTGGCAGCGCGCACAGCGGTCGGACCGGCAGCCCGGAGGCCGCCCCGGGCACCTCCGGCGTGACGACCCGGCAGCCGCTGTCCGCCGCCGGCACCGGCGCCGAGCGGCACCGGCGCGGAGGCTCCGGATCCGCCCGGCGGGCCGACCAGCAACAGGCCGAGCACCACGACGATCGCGAGCAACACCAGCACGACGGCTCCGACGAGCCAGGGGCGACGCACCGCGGTCAGTCTCGGGAGCGGGACACCAAGTCGGACACCCGGTCCGCCAGCCGATCTGCCAGCATCGCGGCCGCCCAGCACACCGGCAGCAACACGACGATGGCGAACAACACCTGGAACGGGAACGGGAGCTGGGTCAGCCACAGCTCCAGCGCGTCCCACCAGTTCACCAGGGTCCGCCACACGACCAAGGAGGGTAGCCCGCCGCGGTCGGGATCGATCCGACCGGGATAGATTCGGCCGGTGTTCGCCGTATACGCCGCCGAGCCCAATCCCGACGACCCGCTTGCCGCGCTGGCCGTCGGCGAGCGCCCGGAACCGGAGGTACCGGACGGCTGGGTGGCCGTCCAGGTGCACGCCGCCAGCCTCAACATGCACGACCTGTGGACGCTGCGCGGGGTCGGGATCAAACCGGAGCAGTTCCCGATGATCCTGGGCTGTGACGGCGCCGGCACGCTGGCCGACGGCACCGACGTCGTGCTGCACTCGATCATCGGTGACCCGGCATGGCACGGCGAGGAGACCCTCGACCCGAAGCGCACCCTGCTCACCGAGCGTCACCAGGGCACGTTCGCCGACCGGGTGGTGGTCCCGGCGCGGAACGCGATCCCCCGGCCCACCGGGCTCTCGGTGACCGCCGCGGCGTGTATGGGCACCGCCTGGCTCACCGCCTACCGCATGATCTTCACCAAGTCCGGGCTGCGACCTGGGCAGACCATGCTGGTGCAGGGCGCCTCCGGCGGGGTGTCCACCGCGTTGGTGCAGCTCGGCCGGGCGGCCGGGATGCGGGTCTGGGTGACCGGGCGCACCGAGGAGAAGCGGGCGGTCGCCGACCGGCTCGGGCGCGCACGAGACGTTCGAGCCCGGGACCCGGCTGCCGGAGCGGGTCGATGCGGTCTTCGAGACCGTCGGGGAGGCGACCTGGGCGCACTCGCTGCGCGCGCTGAAGCCGGGCGGGATCATCGTCTGCTCCGGCGCGACGAGCGGCCCGAACCCCGGCGCGGACCTCCGTCGGGTCTTCTTCCTGCAGCTCCGGGTGGTCGGCTCGACGATGGGCACCCTCGAGGAGCTGCACGACCTGCTGGCGTTCACCGCGCAGGCCGAAATCGTGCCGGAGATCGGCCTCGAGCTACCGCTGGAGCGGGCCGAGGAGGGCTTCCAGGCGATGCTGGACGGCGAGACCAGCGGCAAGATCGTGTTCACACACTGACACCGGATGGGCACCGAACTGGGCGTTTTCGGCCAGAAGCACGTACAGTGCGTAACGATGGTTATGCCGAACGGGGGAGGCACCGGCCTCTCGAGCTCTCCGACGACCCTGGTCGAGCTGCTCGACCAGGTCGACCGCGCGCTCGCCGCGACGGTGCGAGCCGGCCACCTCCGCGGAAGGCATCAGCCGGGAGGGCTGGCGGGTTCTGCTGCTGCTCGCCAGGGGCACCGGGCTCAGCATGGGCGAGATCGCCGAGCAGGTGGAGCTCGCCGCGCCGACCGCTACCCGGGTCGTCGACCGGCTGGTCGCCGACAAGCTGGCCGACCGTCTCGGCGACCCCGAGGACCGCAGGCGGGTGCTGGTGCACCTGGCGCCGCGCGGCCGGGAGGTCGTGCGCCGGGTCAGCGGGCGGCTGGAGACCTCCAGCCGCGCCGAGCTCGCCGACCTGCTGGCGGCCCTCGCCGGCGCCGTGCCACGCAACGGCTCGTGAGCACGTAATACCGTTCCCGGCGTGTCGTACGCGCCCCAACATCAGGCCGTTCGCGGCGTGAGGGACTTCGTCGCGGGCGTACGGATGCTCCCGCGCGGGCTGGGCGATCCTGCGCCGCTCCCCGCGGCTGATGCTGATCGGTGCGATCCCGCCGCTGGTCACCACGCTGGTGCTCATCGCCGCGCTGGTCGCGCTGGGGAACTCGCTCGGCTCCATCACCGATTGGCTCACCCCGTTCGCCGACGGCTGGCCGGAGGGGCCGCGCGGGACGCTCCGGGCGCTGGCCGCGGTGGCGATCTTCGCCGCGGCCGGGCTGGTCGGCGTGATCACGTTCACCGCGGTGACGCTGTTGATCGGCGGGCCGTTCTACGAGCACATCGCGGAGCAGGTCGACGACTCGCTGGGCGACGCCGGACGAGGCGGGCCAGGTGTCCTGGCTGACGCTGACCTGGCGCGGTGTGCGGGACTCCGCGCTGCTGATCGGCGCGTCGGTGCTGTGCACCCTGCCGCTGTTCCTGGCCGGGTTCATCCCGGTGATCGGGCAGACCGTGGTGCCGGTGCTGGTGGTGACGGTCGGCGGCTGGCTGCTGGCGCTGGAGCTGGTCGGAGTCGCGTTCTCCCGGCGCGGGTTGCGGCTGCGGGACCGGCACCGCGCGCTGCGCCGACGGCGGCTGCTCACACTGGGGGTCGGGATGCCCTGCTACCTGCTCTGCGCGATCCCGTTCGCGGCCGTGCTCGTGATGCCGGTGGCGGTGGCCGCCGGCACGCTGCTCGCCCGCGAGGTGCTGCCGAGCCCGGCGCCAGCGCCCCGCCCGCAGGGATGAGCCCGGCTCGGCCCGGATCAGCCGCCCGCGCACAACCCCGAATGAGCCGGCTCATTGCGGGTTGGGACCGCCGCACAACCCCGAATAAGCCCGCTCATTGCGGGTTTGGCGGGCCGTGAACCCCGAATGAGCCCGCTCATTGCGGGTTGGGACCGGGACGACGAATACGCCCGCTCGTTCGGGTGGTGCGGTGGGTGCGGGGCTACTTCTTGGCGGCCGCGCCGTCGGTGGACAGTGCGGCGACGAAGGCCTCCTGCGGCACCTCGACCCGCCCGATCGTCTTCATCCGCTTCTTGCCCTCCTTCTGCCGCTCGAGCAGCTTGCGCTTGCGGGTGATGTCGCCGCCGTAGCACTTGGCCAGCACGTCCTTGCGGATCGCGCGGATGGTCTCCCGCGCGATCACCCGGGTACCGATCGCCGCCTGGATCGGCACCTCGAACTGCTGGCGCGGGATCAGCTCGCGGAGCTTTGCGACCATCGTCGTCCCGTAGGCGTACGCCGCGTCCCGGTGCACGATCGCGCTGAACGCGTCCACCGGCTCGCCCTGCAGCAGGATGTCGACCTTGACCAGCTCGGCGGGCTGCTCGCCGGCCTCCTCGTAGTCCAGGCTCGCGTACCCGCGGGTGCGCGACTTGAGCGCGTCGAAGAAGTCGAAGATGATCTCGGCGAGCGGCATCGTGTAGCGCAGCTCGACCCGGCTCTCGGACAGGTAGTCCATCCCGCCCAGGTTTCCCCGCCGGCCCTGGCACAGCTCCATGATCGTGCCGATGTACTCCGACGGAGCGATGATCGTGGTCTTCACCACCGGCTCGTACACGTCGGCGATCTTGCCGTCCGGCCAGTCCGACGGGTTGGTCACGACCTGCTCCGCCCCGCTGTCCAGCACCACCCGGTACACCACGTTCGGGGCGGTGGAGATCAGCTCCAGCCCGGCCTCCCGCTCCAGCCGGTCCCGGGTGATCTCCAGGTGCAGCAGCCCGAGGAACCCGCAACGGAACCCGAACCCGAGGGCCGTGCTGGTCTCCGGCTGGTAGCTCAGGGCGGCGTCGTTGAGCCGCAGCTTGTCGAGCGCCTCGCGCAGCTCGGGGTAGTCCGAGCCGTCCACCGGGTAGAGCCCGGAGTACACCATCGGGCGCGGTTCGCGGTACCCGCCGAGCGGCTCGGTGGCACCCTTCACCGATCCCTTGTCGGCGATCGTCACGGTGTCGCCGACCTTGGACTGGCGGACGTCCTTCACACCGGTGATCAGGTAGCCGACCTCGCCGACCCCGAGCCCGGCGCTGGGCTTCGGGTCCGGCGAGATGATCCCGATCTCGAGCAGCTCGTGGGTGGCCCCGGTGGACATCATCTTGATCCGTTGCCGGGGCAGGATCTTGCCGTCCATCACCCGGATGTAGGTGACCACGCCGCGGTAGGTGTCGTAGACCGAGTCGAAGATCAGCGCGCGCGGCGGAGCGACCGGGTCGCCGGTCGGCGGCGGGATCTGCCGGACGATCTCGTTGAGCAGCTCGCGGACGCCCAGCCCGGTCTTCGCCGATACCCGCAGCACGTCGTCCGGCGCGCAGCCCATCACGTGCGCGATCTCGGCGGCGTAGCGGTCCGGATCGGCGGCCGGCAGGTCGATCTTGTTCAGCACCGGGATGACCGTGAGGTCGCTCTCCAGCGCGAGGTAGAGGTTGGCCAGGGTCTGCGCCTCGATGCCCTGCGCGGCGTCGACCAGCAGCACCGCACCCTCACAGGCGGCCAGCGACCGGGACACCTCGTAGGTGAAGTCGACGTGCCCCGGGGTGTCGATCAGGTGCAGCACGTGCTCCTGCCCGCCGACCGTCCACGGCAGCCGGACGTTCTGCGCCTTGATCGTGATGCCCCGCTCGCGCTCGATGTCCATCCGGTCGAGGTACTGCGCGCGGTAGCTGCGCTCGTCGAGCACCCCGGTGAACTGCAGCATCCGGTCCGCGAGCGTCGACTTCCCGTGGTCGATGTGCGCGATGATGCAGAAGTTCCTGATCCGCTCCGGCGGGGTGAACGTGCGATCGGCGAACGTCGTCACTCAGGTCCTTCGGTTTCTCTTACCCGGTGGGCACACGCGGCGGCACACCCCGGTCTGGGCCAATGATCCCACGTGCCGGGCTGGGCCTCGGGCGGGACGAGCCTTACCGTTGGCCGATGAGCCCGCTCTACCGCCGTCACGAGCACCGTGCGCTCAGTTCGCCGGTGGTGCTGCTCGCCACCGACAGCTGGGTGGACGCCGGGCTCGGGGCACGGGCGGCGATCGCCCACATCCTGGAGAACATCCCGACCGAGCCGGTCGCCGACTTCGACTCCGACCTGCTGATCGACTTCCGGTCGCGCCGGCCGACGGCGCGGATCGCCGACGGGGTGGTGGAGCAGTTGGACTGGCCGCAGGTCGAGCTTCGTTGCGGCCGCGACCCCACGGGCAACGACCTGCTCGTGCTGGTCGGCCCGGAGCCGGATATCGCCTGGCACGCGTTCAGCGCCGCGGTCGTCGAGCTCACGGTGGAGTTGGACACCCGGCTGGTGGTCGGGCTGGGTGCGTACCCGGCGCCGGTGCCGCACACCCGGCCGGTGCCGCTGACCGCGATCGCCACCGAGCCAGAGCTGGCGGCGAAGGTCGGCGTCGTCGGCGGGACCATCGAGGTGCCGGCGGGCATCCAGACCGCGCTGCAGGTCTCCTACGGCACGGCCGGTATCCCCGCGATCGGGATCTGGGCCCGCGTGCCGCACTACCTCGCCGCCGCGCCGTACCCGCCGGTCAGCGCGGCCCTGGTGAGCGCGATGGAGGCCGTCACCGGGATGCAGCTGGCGAGTGAGGAGCTGCGCGAGGCGGCCGGCGGCGCGTCGGCGGAGATCGACAAGCTGATCGCGGACAGCGATGAGCACCAGGCGATGGTGCGCGAGCTGGAGCTCGACTTCGACGCTCGGGCCGCCGCCGATCTGGAGGACCTGCCGTCCGGAGAGGAGCTGGCCGCGGAGCTCGAACGGTTCCTGCGCGGCCAGTCCGAGTCGGGCTGACCGGCCAGCACGAGCCGTCAGCCGACGATGTGACCTGCTCAGGCGGGCCGGTAGGTAAGGAGCACGCCGCCGGTGCCGGTCGTCGTCGAGTCGACGAGGCTCAGCTTCCGGACCCGGGCGGCGTCCCGGAAGTCGCCGAACAGCCGTTTGCCGCTACCGAGCAGGATCGGGAACACCGCCAGGAAGTACTCGTCGACCAGGTCGTGCTCGACGAGGGTCCGGACCAGCTGGCCGCTGCCGAGCACCGCGATGTTCCCGCCGGGCTGCTCCTTGAGCGCGCCGACCTCCGCCGGAACGTCGCCGCTGATCAGTGTCGACTTCGGCCAGTCGACGACGTCCAGCGTCCTGGAGACCACGTACTTCGGATTGCTGTTGAGGTGCCGGGCGTACGGGTCCTCGTCGGACACCGTCGGCCAGTAGGCGGCCATCTTCTGGTAGGTCTTCCGGCCGAACAGGTAGCTGTCGGTCGCCGCCAGCCCCTCTCCAGCGGCCGAGCCCAACACGTCGTCGAAGTACGGTCGCTGCCAGCCGCCGTGCCGGAACCCGCCTTCGGTGTCCTCGTCGGCCCCCGCCGGGGCCTGTATCACACCGTCCAGGGACATGAACTCGATCACTCTCAGCATCCGCATGGTGCCGGACCTCCTTCGGCTGTCGTCACCACCTACACGAACTGGGGTCGCTCGAATCGACACCTGCTAGCGGGCGGTTGACGCGGTGTGCCCGATGGCGGCGACCCGTTCGGCCAGCGTGTCCAGCTCGGCCTCGGTGTTGTAGTAGTGCGGCGAGGCCCGGACCAGCGCGTTCAGCCCGCGGGCGCCGAGGTCCAGCCGGTTCTCTTCGAGGGCGGCGACCGTCACATTGACCGGCAGCGCGGGTGACACCGGGGCGCGGAGCCGGTCGGCGATGTCGGTGGCGCTCACCCCGTCGACGGTGAAGGAGACGATCGCGCCGCGCCGCACGCCCCGATCGTGCACCGTGACGCCGGCCAGCCCGGCAAGCCGCTCGCGAAGCCCGGCGGCCAGCGGCTGCGCGCGGGCCTCGATCACGTCCAGCCCCAAGCGCAGCGCGTAGTCCACCGCGACACCGAGGCCGATCTTCGTGGCGGCCGCCGACTCCCAGTTCTCGAACCGGCGCGCGTCAGCCCGGATCCGGTACTCCTCCGGTCCGACCAACTCGGCCGCGTGCAGGTCGAGGAACGGCGGCTCCAGCCGCTCGATGAGCTCTCGGCGCACGTAGAGGAAGCCGGTGCCGCGCGGGCCGCGCAGGAACTTGCGGCCGGTGCCGCTGAGCATGTCGCAGCCGATGCGCTGCACGTTCAGGTCGAGCTGACCGACGGACTGGCAGGCATCGAGCAACAGCGGCACGCCGGCCGCCCGGCACAGTGCGCCCACCTGCTCGGCGGGCTGCACCAACCCGCCTTGGGTCGGGACGTGCACCAGCGAGACCAGCGCGACCCGGCCGCTGTCCGGTCCATCGCTTGGGCCGCCGTCCAGCCGGCGGGCCAGCGCCTCCAGGTCGACCTGGCCGTGCTCGTCGTCGGGCAGCACCTCCACCCGGGCGCCGGTGTGCCGGGCCCGCTGCAGCAGCGCGATGTAGTTGCTGGCGTACTCCGGCACGGTGGTGAGGATCACGTCGCCGGGCCGCAGCCGCAGGCCGTAGCAGGCCATGTCCCAGGCCCGGGTGGCGTTCTCCACGACCGCGATCTCGTCCGGCGAGCAGTTCAGCAGCTCGGCCAGCGCGGCGTAGGTCCGCTCGATCCGGTCCGCGACCTCGGCGGCAGCTTCGTAACCGCCGATCTCGGCCTCCCGCCGCAGGTGCCCGATCACCGCGTCGAGGACCTCCGACGGCGGCAGAGCCGCGCCCGCGTTGTTCAGGTGGATCACGGACTCGCAGCCCGGGGTGTCCCGCCGCGCACGTTCGACGTCTGCCGCCAGCACGCCGCCGAACCTAGCCCGGCCGGGCGCCGGCTCAGTGCAGCAGGTCAAACCCGAGCTTCACCGCGAGGCTGGCGATCAGCGCGGTGACCACGACGAGGAACACCGCTCGGACGAACCGTGATCCGCGCTTGACCGCGATCCGGGCGCCGGTGAGGCTGCCGGCCACGTTCGATGCGGCCATCACCAGGCCGAGGCCGAGCAGCACGGCGCCGGTCGGCAGGAAGAACGCCAGCGCGCCGAGGTTGGTCGCGGTGTTGATCACCTTGGCAGACGCGGAGGCGTCCAGGAACGCGAATCCGACCAGCCCGACCAGCCCGAACACCAGGAACGTGCCGGTTCCCGGACCGGCCAGCCCGTCCCAGAAGCCGATCAGCAGGCCGCCGGCTCCGAGCACCGCCAGCCTGAGCCGCCGACCGAACCGGGGCGCGTGCTCGGCGCCGAGGTCGGGACGGCGCCAGGTGTAGAGGCCCACCGCGACCAGCGCGAGCAGCACGACGGCGGTGAGCACATCGGACGGAAGCGCTACGGCCAGCGCCGCCCCGCCCAGCGCCCCGCCGAACGCGACCACCACCGTCGGCAACACCAGCCGCCAGTCGATCGGCACCCGGCGGGCGTACCCCACCGCCGCGGCGGCCGTGCCGAACACCGAAGCCAGCTTGTTGGTGGCCAGCGAGTACACCGCCGCTCCGCCCGGACTGAACAGCAGCAGGGCGGGCAGCTGGACGAGCCCGCCGCCACCGACCACCGCGTCCACCGCACCCGCGAGGAACGCCGCGAAGCAGAGCACCACCAAGGCCAGCGGGCCGACCTCGCCGAAGCCGGGCCAGTCGAGCGGTGCGATCATCGATCCCACAGCTCGCCCCCCAGTTGCCGATCTCCACCGTCGGACAGTCTCGCCGCCGAGGCGGAAGCTCACCCCTCGGGGCGGCGGGTCCGCAGGCTGGTAGCCTGGCCAACTGAGCAGTCAGCGCGGTTTCACGCGCGGCATCCCGTCCCGGCGATCAACCAGAGGCAGTTGCGTGGCCAACATCAAGTCGCAGATCAAGCGGATCAAGACCAACGAGAAGCGCAGGCAGCGCAACAAGTCGGTCAAGTCGTCCGTGCGCACCGCGATCCGCAAGTTCCGCGAGGCGGCCGAGGCCGGCGATACCGACCGCGCCCAGGAGCTGATGCGGGACGCGAGCCGGGCGCTGGACAAGGCGGCCGGCAAGGGCGTAGTGCACAAGAACCAGGCCGCGAACAAGAAGTCCTCGATGGCGCGGCGGGCGCAGAGCCTCTAATCACCGGCGCGGTGTAACACCGGCCCGGGATCGCTCGAAGTACCACACGTCTTCCGCACTGCACAACGGCGGCGCTGCCCTCTCCCGCGGAGCAGCGCCGCCGATCTATGTCGTCATCCCGCTCGGGTGCCGGGCCGCGACGACCTTTGCGACCGCCCGCTCGAGGGCGTACCCGGGGTCGGCGGCGGCGCCCTTGACGTCGGCGTTCACCTCGGCCACCGCGGCCATCGCGGTCGCCAGCCCCTCCGGCCGCCAGCCGCGCACCTGACCCTGCGCCTTGCGCACCTTCCACGGCGGCATGCCAAGCGACCCGGCCAACCGGTAGGGGTCGCCGCGCCCGGCGGCGCCGACCCGCGCGACCGTGCGCACCGCGTCCGCCAGCGCGTCGGCGACCAGCACCGGGGCGACGCCGACCGCCAGCGCCCAGCGCAGCGCCTCCAGGGCGCCGGCGGCGTCGCCGGTGATCGCCTTCTCGGCGACCGCGAACCCGGTGACCTCGGCCCGGCCCCGGTGGTAGTGCCGCACGGCGGTCTCGTCGATCGAGCCGCCGACGTCCGCGACGAGCTGGCCGGCCGCCGCCGCCAGCTCGCGCAGGTCGGTACCGACCGCGTCGATCAGCACGCTCACCGCGTCGCGGCTTATCGTGCCGCCTGCCGACTCGACCTCCGCACGCACGAACGTCACCCGGTCGTCGAACCGGGTCGGCGCGACGCACTCGGTCACCTCGGCGCCCGCCGCGCGCAGCGACTCCGTGACTGCCTTGCCCGCTGCACCCGGGCCGCCTTTCCCGCTCTTGCCGCCCTTGCCGCCCGTTCCGCCCGTTCCGCCGCCGGGCATCGTCACGACCAGCGACACCCCGTCGGCCGGGACGGCGAGCTGCCGCCCGAGGGCCTCCGCGGTGTCCTTGCTGAGCTCGTGGGCTCCCTCCAGCACCACGACCCGGGTGTCGCCGAACAGTGAAGGACTGAGCAGCTCGGCGAGCTCGGCGGCCAGCAGGCCCGCCGCGGGCACCTTCCGTACCTCGGCCGCCGGGTCCTGGCTCCGGACCGCCGCGACCACCCGCTGGACGGCTCGCTCGACCAGCAGCGGCTCGTCGCCGGTCACCAGGTGCAGGGTCGCAGGGCCGGGCATGCCGCAATGCTCGCACGGTGTCGCAGCTCTCAGATTGCGGGACGATCTGGGCATCCCGTCGGGCCGTGTCGTACGGTGGATCGCGACCCGTGCTGGCCAGACCGACGAGATCGGCCGATCGGGGACAACCGAATACGGCTCATCCAGAGGGGCAGAGGGAACGGCCCTGCGAAGCCCCGGCAACCGGCGTCGAATGGAACTGCGCGAGTTACGGCTACGCGCGGCCCGCCCCGTAGGCGAGGTCATCCGACGATCACGGTGCCAATTCCGACCCGCAGCCGGCGGGACAGATGAGGAGACCTCGCGATGACACTCACCGCCGATCAGTCGGCACCTGCCTCCTACGACCTTGGCGCCGCCCGCGCCCTCGTCTGCCGGGAGTGCGGCCACGAGACGCCGCTCGCCCCGGAGTTCGCCTGCGCCCAGTGTTTCGGGCCGCTCGAGGTCGGTTACGAGTTCGGCCCGGTGACCCGGCAGAGCATCGAGAGCGGGCCGCGGTCGATCTGGCGCTACCGCGGACTGCTGCCGGTGCCCAGCGACGTCGAGTCCCACCCGAACACCGAGCCAGGGCTGACCCGCCTGATCCGGGCGGACCGGTTGGCCGCGGCTCTGGGCATGCGGACCGTGTGGGTGAAGGACGACACCGGCAACCCGACGCACTCGTTCAAGGACCGGGTGGTCGCGGTCGCCCTCGCGGCGGCCCGTGAGCTCGGCTTCCGGGTGCTCGCCTGCCCGTCGACGGGCAACCTGGCGAACGCCACGGCCGCGGCAGCGGCCCGCGCGGGTTGGGAGTCCGTGGTCCTCATCCCGTCCTCGCTGGAAGCCGCCAAGGTGCTCACGACGGCCGTGTACGACGGCACCTTGATCGCCATCGACGGAAACTACGACGACGTCAACCGGCTAGCCACCGAGCTGGCCGCGGAGCGTGAGGACTGGGCCTTCGTCAACGTCAACGTCCGGCCGTACTACGCGGAGGGCTCCAAGACGCTCGGGTTCGAGGTCGCCGAGCAGCTCGGCTGGCGGCTTCCGGAGCAGGTCGTCGTGCCGGTCGCCTCGGGTTCACAGCTGACCAAGGTGGACAAGGGGTTCACCGAGCTGGGCAAGCTCGGGCTGGTCGAGCCGACGCCCTACCGGGTGTTCGGGGCCCAGGCCACCGGCTGCTCGCCGGTCGCCACGGCGTTCGAGGCGGGCCACGACGTGGTGCAGCCGGTCAAGCCCGACACGATCGTCCGCTCGCTGGCGATCGGGAACCCCGCGGACGGGCCCTACGTGCTGGACACGGTCCGGCGCACCAACGGCGCCGTGACGCATGTCAGCGACGAGGAGGTCGTCGAGGGGATCCGGCTGCTCGCCCGCACCGAGGGCGTGTTCGCCGAGACCGCCGGCGGCGTCACCGTGGCCTGTACGCGCCGGCTGCTCGCGACCGGGGCGCTCGACCCGGAGGCCGAGACCGTGCTGCTGATCACCGGCGACGGGCTGAAGACGCTGGACGCCGTCGAGGGCTCGCTGGGCCCGACCGCCACCGTGCCGGCCACGACCAAGGCGGTTCGCGCCGCACTCGGCGGCTAGGTCCGGGGCTCGCGCGGCGGCTGGGCCCGGGCTCGCGCGGCGGCTGGGCCCGGGCTCGCGCGGCGGCCCACGCGCCACGACGGCCGGTCCGCCCGACTGCCCGACCACCGCGATGTCACCCGATTCGTCGGTGCGCCGGACGAGCGCGCCGCCGCGGGCCAACGAGTCGAGTACTGACGCGTTGGGGTGTCCATAGCGGTTGCCGGCCCCGACGCTGACCAGCGCCAGGCGCGGCCGCACCGCGACAAGGAACTCGGGCCCACTGAAGCGCGAGCCGTGGTGCGGGACCTTCAAGACGTCGGCGCGTAGGTCGACTCCGGCGGACAGCAGGTCGGCCTGCCCGGCCAGCTCCACATCACCGGTGAGCAGCATCGAACCCGCCGCGGTGGCCGCCCGGATGATCACCGACGTGTCGTTGACCACCGTGCCGTCCTGCTCGTCGACCTCGCCCGGGACATAGCGCGGCCCGATCACGTCGAGCTCGAGCCCCGGCCAGCGCAGCTGCTGTCCCGGGTGCAGCGCGACCACCGGCACCCGATGCGCGGAGGCCACCCTGGCCACCTCTCGCCACGCCCAGCCGGGCGCCCGCGCGGGCCCGACCGCGACCGCGCCGACCGCGCGCCCGCCGAGCGCCCCGTCCAGCCCACCGACGTGGTCGGCATGGAGGTGGCTGAGCACGACGAGCGACAGCGCACGGACCCCGAGCCGGCCGAGGCACCGGTCGACCGCGGTGGGTTCCGGACCCGCGTCCACCAGGACCGCGCGTGCCGCGTCCGCGGTGGCCAGCACGACCGCGTCGCCCTGCCCGACGTCGCAGACCACCATCGCCCAGCCCGGCACCGGCCACCCCGGCGGCGCCAGGCGGGTGGGCAGCAGCACGATCAGCAGGCCCACCAGTGCGGCGGCCACCAGCGCCCGGACCCGCCGCCGGCGCAACAGCACGGCGACGATCAGCGTGACGGCCACCAGCAGCAGCGCGCCGAACAGCCCGGACGGCCACGGCAGGGCCGCGCCCGACATCCCGGCGAACCAGTGCGCCACCGCGATCAGCCACTGCAGCTCAGGGCCGGCGAGCCGAGCGAGGAACTCGGCCGCCCACGGCGCCACCGGCGAGACGACCGTGGCGAGCACCCCGAACACGGTCGCCGGAGCCACCACCGGCGTGACGAGCAGGTTCGCGGCCACCGCGACCAGGCTCACCTGTCCGGACAACCCGGCCACCACCGGAGCGGTCACCAAGTGCGCGGCTGCCGGCACCGCCAGCGCCTCCGCAATGCCCGGCGGCACGCCGCGTCGCCGCAGGCTCGCCGCCCAGCCGGGCGCGAGCAGGACGAGCGCCGCGGTCGCCAGCACGGACAGCGCGAACCCGGGATCGGCGCCGAGTGCCGGGTCGACCAGCAGCAGCCCGATCACCGCCGCGCCGAGCGCGGGAACCGCAGACCGGTGTCGGCCGGACGCGATCGCCAGCAACGCGACGGCGCCCATCACGCCGGCCCGCAGCACGCTCGGCGACGGCCCGGCCAGCACGAGGTACCCGAGCAGTGCCGCGCCCGCCCCGCCGGCGGCCACCCGTGGCCCGGCACGGACCAGCCGGAGCAGCCCGAGCACCGCGCCACACACGATCACCACGTTGAAGCCGGAAACAGCGACCAGGTGCGCCAGCCCGGTCGTCCGGAACTCCTCGCGGAGGCTGGCGGAGATCAGACCGGTGTCCCCGACGGCCAGCCCGGGCAGCACGGCGCCGGCCTCCGCCGGAAGCACCCCGGCCGCCTGGCGCAGCCCGTGCCGCATCGCCCCGGCGACGCGCTGCCACCAGGCCGGCTCGGTCACCTCGGCCGGCGGCCCGCGCACCCGCAGCACGGCGACCGTGAGATCGGCCCGTTCGGATGGGGCGAGCAGGCCCTCGGCGCGCACCTGCTGACCGGGCAGCAGCTCGGGCCATTCCTCCGGTGGTGCGAGCAGCACGACCCGACCGCCGGTGGCGAGCCGAAGCCCGCCGACCTCGGCGGAAAGCATCCGGGCCGGGATCACGACCATCCGGGCCTGCGCCGGGCGGCCGGCGTAGGCGTCGGCGAGCACCGCCGTCGGCGGCTCGCTCACCGCGACGCGCAGGGTGGCGGCCCGCCCCGCGGATGCCGGCGCCGCCAGCGGGTGGGTGGCGACCAGGATCGCCGGCGCACTGACCGCGAGGCCGGCGGCTGCGGCGGCAGCGGTCGCGGCGAGCACGCCGGCCCGCGCCCGCCAGCCAGCGGTGCGTCGGAGCGCCAGCCCGAAGGCAAGGACCGCCACGGTCGCCATCGCGACCGATGCCCACCAGCCGATCCAGAGTCCGGCCAGCACGGTGACCCACGCGGCGAGGGCGGCGGGCACGAGGCGCAGATCGGCCCGGGCACCCGCCGACGGGGTGCCCGGCTGGCCTGCGCCTGCACGCGCCGCGCGGAACCCGCTCACACCGCTACCAGCTCTCGCAGCTGCGCGAACCTGCGCTCACCTATCCCGTCCACCTCGCGCAGCTGCTCGACCCGGGTGAACCGGCCGTGCTGGGCGCGCCAGTCCAGGATCCGCTGCGCGGTGACCGGCCCGATGCCCGGCAGCGCGTCGAGCTGCTGCAGCGAGGCGCGGTTCAGGTCGACCCGACCCGTACCGGCGGACGGCGGCTGCCCGCCGGACGGTGCACCGGCGGCCGGACGGCGGCTGGGCCCGCCGGGCTCCGGCGGCTGCGGAACTCCGACCGCGAGCTGCTCGCCGTCGGCCACTTTGCGTGCCAGGTTGAGCCCGAGCAGGTCGGTACCCGGCAGCGGCCCGCCGGCGACCTCCAACACGTCCGCCACCCGGGCTCCGTCCGGCACCCGCACGAGCCCCGGCTTCGCGACCTTGCCGACCACGCTCACGACCAGCGTGGTGGGCGGCTCCCCCGAGACGTCCAGACCAGTTGTTGCGGAGCCGGTCGCCGGGATGACCGCAAGCGGCGGAGCGGGCTCCGCGACAGGTCGCTCCAGCCAGACACCAACGGCGGCCAGCACGGCCGCCGACGCGGTGACCACGGCCAGCGCGAGCGCTCCTCGGCGGCCGGGGTCCAGCCGGGCGGTACGCAGCCGGCGCGGCACCCATGCCGCCAGCAGTCGCTGCAACCGCGACGGTGGCTGCGCCGGCCCACCGACCAGCGGCAGCGGAACCGTGCTCGGCTCCCAGGCCGAGTCGGCGGGCTCGGCCGGAGGATCGCGATCCGACGCGGCGAGGGCCTCCAGCGTGATCGATCGCTCCGGGCGAGTTGCTTGCGGCCGGTCGCCGATCGCGGGCCCGATCCATCCGGTCGGCTGACGCGCCAACGCGGCGACCCGGTCCCGGGCCGACCGCGTCTGGTCCTGGACGCCGCTCGTCACCCGGTTGACGCTAGGTCCGCCGGGTGGCCGGAACGCCCGCTGCGACGCCACTGTGGACAGCCGGATGCCGCTGTGGACAACCAGACCGCCGGGTGGCCGGCGTGACACCAGACCGTCGGCCCGGTGTGCAACGATGCCGCCACCCGCCGCGCGCCCGAAACGCAGCCCGGCTAGGCCTCCAGCTGGCGGCGCAGCCCCGCCACGTCGCCCAACACCCAGGCCTCCGCGATCTGCTCGCCGGTCAGCCGGAAGAACGCCGCCCCGGCGTAGTCGATCCGCCGGTTGGTGGCCGGGATTCCCAGTACCGGCCCGGCGTGGGTACCGGTGTACCGCAGGCGCGCCGCGGCGCGGTCACCGTCGACAACCAGATCGACGACCTCGTTGGTGAAGTCGGGAAAGGCGGCACGCACCTTGTCCCGGTAGCCGCGGAACCCGCCCCGGCCGCGCACCTCGTCGCCGAGCGAACCCCGGAACACCAGGTCGACGGCGAGCACCTCGTCGACCAGCGCGTCGTTCCACCGGTTCCATACCTCGTCGTAGAACACCCGAACCAGGCTCATCCCGGCTCCCCGCGCGAAGATCCGGCACCGTCGGGGACCACGACGACGCTCAGCAGACCCGGCCCGGCATGCGCCCCGATCGCCGCGCCGACCTCCGAGATCAGGCAACGCCGCGCAAGCGGTATCCGTGCGCACAACCGTTCGGCCAGTTCGGCGGCCCGCCCGGCCGCGCCCAGATGGTGCACGGCGAGATCGGCGATGCCGCCGACGGCGGCCTGCGCGGCCAGCTCGACCAGCCGCACCGCGGCGCGTGCCGTCGTGCGGACCTTCTCCAGCGGCACGATCCGCCCGTCGGCGACGTGCAGCAGCGGTTTCATCGCGAGCGCGGTGCCGAGCAGCGCCGCCGCGGCGCCGATCCGCCCACCCCGTCGCAGGTGCTCCAACGTGTCCACGCAGAAGAAAACCCGGCTGCGCGCGGCCACCTCTGCCGCCGCGCGCTCGACCTCCCGCCCGGTCAGGCCACCGTCAGCGGCGTCGGCGGCGGCGAGCGCGGCGAAGCCAAGTCCCATTCCGGTCGAGCGCGAGTCGACCACCCGCACCCGGTCCGCGCCGACCTCTGCTGCCGCCCGCACCGCGGCCTCCCAGGTGCCGGACAACTCGCGCGACAGGTGCACGGACACCACCTCCGAGGCCCCGCCGGCGAGCGCCTCGCGGTAGCTGCCGGTGAAGGCCTCCGGCCCGGGCCGGGACGTGCTCACCGAGGCGTGCCGCTTGGCCAGCTCGGCGGTGAGCTGCGCCGGCCCGATGTCCACCCCGTCCAGCCCGATCCGCTCTCCCAGCCGCACGGTCAGCGGAACGACCCGGATCCCGCGCTGCTCCGCTAGCCCGTCAGGGAGGTATGCAGTGGAGTCGGTGACGACGGCGACCGGCACCGCCGCACCCTATTCGAGAGCGCAATGCCGCCGCCCCTCCTTGCGGCCGAGCGGCCCCGCGAGGCCAACGAGTCGGCCAGCACCAACAGCAGCGGCCGCCGGCTATCCCCGCTCACGGCAAGCGGGCGTCACGCGCCCAGGTTGTAGCCGCTGAGCCGCCACTGGCGCAGTCCGTCTCGCTTGGTCAGCTCCGCCCACCGGCAGTTGCCCAGTCCCCTGATGACCGGCCAGTTGGCGTGCGGGAGCGCCAGCAGCGCCGCTGTCAGCCCGGCGAACACACCGCTGTGACCGCACAGCAGCACGGTGGCATCCACCTCGTCGCGAGTCCCGCCTTCATGGTCATTGTCGGCGAGCTCGGCCTCCAGCTCGGTGATCACCGGCATCGCGCGGGACACCACGTCCACCCTGGACTCTCCGCCGGGCGGCGCCCAGGTCGGGTCGGACCGCCAGCGCGAGAGCGCGCCCGGATCGGCGGCCTCGATCTCGGACGCCGTCAGCCCCTGCCACTCGCCGAGGTGGGTCTCCTGCAGCCGGGAGTCGAGCTTGACCGGCAGCCCGCAGGCCAGCCCGACCTCGTCCGCGGTGTCGGCTGCCCGCCGCAGATCGCTGCTGAGCAGCCGGTCGGGACGGTATTGCGCGAGCAACGGGGCCACCGCGCGGCTCTGCGCGACGCCGAGCTCGGTGAGCGAGGAGTCGAGCTGCCCCTGCATCCGACGCTCGGTGTTGAAGTCGGTCTCACCGTGCCGCAGCATGAGCAGCCGGCGCAGCCTCATCCGGGCTCGCCGTCGTCCTCAGCACCCCCGGCGTCGGCGCCACGGAGCGCGGCGACGGTCTCCGGGAACGCGACCTCCGGGCAGTCCTTCCACAGCCGGTCCAGCCCGTAGAACCGGCGCTCCTCGTTGTGCTGCACGTGCACCACGACGTCGACGAAGTCCAGCAGCACCCAGCGCCCCTCGCGGGCGCCCTCCCGCCGGACCGGCTTGACGCCGCTGCGGCGCAGCCGCTCCTCGATCCCGTCGACGATCGCCTCGACCTGGCGTTCGTTCGGCGCGGACGCGATCACGAACAGGTCGGTGATGACCAGCTGGTCGGATACGTCCAGCACGACGATGTCGTTCGCCTTCTTGTCCGCGGCTGCGGCCACCGCCGCTTCGGCCAGCTCCAGGGCCCGCTCGGACGCGCTCACCAGTCTCCTCTCCGCCGCCCGCTCCCGCACGAGCCTAGGGGGTGACCATCGCCGGCCACGTCAACCTGCGCCGCGCCCGGCCAACAGTCCGACCTAGCGCCCGACCTAGCGCGCGGGCGGGCGGTAGGTCATCCGGTCCTCGACGTCCTGGTAGAGCCGCCGCCCGATCGGCTGCCGGCGCTCCTCGGCGATGTGCCCGACCAGGCCGGCGGTGCGGGCCAGCAGCGCGAAGCCACGGGCCATCTCGGGCGGCAGTCCGAGGTCGGCCAGCGCCGCGCCGGCGGCGCCGGCGCCGTTGATCGGCAGCCGCTGGCCGGCGAGCTCCGGGTAGGCCTCGGCGACGGCCCGCAGCAGCCGCAGGTGCGGTCCGAGCAACCCCGGCCTCCTCGGCGAGCTGCGTAAAGCCGCGGCACTCGCGGGTCGGTGACCTTGTGCACCGGGTGACCCAGCCCGGGCACCCGCTGGCCCGCCGCCAGCCGCTCCCGTACCGCCCGGACGGCCGCCGCGAGCACCTCCTCCTCGGGGCTGTCCGCGTCCAGGGCACCCTCGGCGACCGCGGCGGACAGGAAGAGCGCGGTGTCCTCGGTCGGCCCGAGGAACACCGAGCCGGCCCCGAGCAGCCCGGCCGCGACCGCGGCCTGCAGCGCCTCGGGCGCGCCGGTGTAGGTCAGTCGGGCGGCCAGCACCGTCGGGGTCAGCCCGTGGTCGGCGAGCGAGACGAGCACCGCGTTGAGCACGCTCGACTCACCGGGCGTCGGCAGCCGCTGCGCGACGAGCAGGAACGCCAGGTCGGTGAACGACACCACGCCCATCAGCTCGGACGCCAGGTCGCGGCCGCTGACCGTGATCGACTCGGCGTCCGAGGTCCCGATCCCGGAGACGCAGCCAGTCGTCGCTCGGGCTGTCAGGCGCGCTCGGCCCGGTCGGATGCTGCGTCGCCGGCGGCTCGGCTCGGCGTCCCACTCCCGGCCGGTGAGCTCACGCGGCAGCTGTCGCTTCGCGACTCGCCCGGTCGCGGTGTGCGGCAGCGCGTCGAGCACCTCGAGGTAGCGCGGCACCTTGAACCGGGTCAGCCGCTCGGCGGCGTGCTCGCGCAGCTCGGCGGGCTCGGGTGCGGCGCCCTCGCGGAGCACCACGAACGCCTTGACGTCCTCCTCGGACAGCTCCGACGCCACCCCGACGACCGCCGCCTCCAGCACCGCCGGGTGCGAGGCGAGCGCCTCCTCGACCTCGGTCGGCGACAGGTTCTCCCCGCGCCGGCGGATGACCTCCTTCTTGCGGCCGAGGAAGGTGTACGTGCCGTCGACGTTGGCCTGCACCAGGTCGCCGGTGCGCAGCCAGCCGTCCACCAGCACCTGCTCGGTCTCCTCGGGCATCCCCCAGTAGCCGAGCATGATCGCCGGGTTGCGCAGCTCCAGCTCGCCGTCGGCGTCACCCGCGCCTCGTTGATCCGCGCCCAGCCTGGGATGCTGGCGCACCATGCCGAGCGTGCCGAACGGGCGGGTGCCGCGACCCCAGACCAGCCCGTACGGGCTCTCCGAGAGCGCGTACCCGCAGACGATCTGCAGCCCGAACCGCTGCTCGATCTCCAGCTGCCGCTCCCTGGTCGGTGACGGACCCGTGTAGCAGCGGCGCAGCGGGTTGTCGCGTCGTCACGGTGCGGCGGGGTGGTTCATCAGCATCTCGAGCATCGCGCCGATCGCGTTGAACTCGGTCGCCTCGTAGCGCCGCGCCTGGTCGAGGAACTCCGTCGGGGAGAACCTCGGCAGCAGTACCAGGCTCGCGCCGATCGCCACCGAGCCGAGCGTCGAGTACGCCGGCGCGTTGATGTGGAACAGCGGCAGCGAGGTCATCAGCCGGTCCGACGGGCTGAGCTGCAGCCAGAGCGGGAAGCCCTCGCCGGCGAGCACGTAGGCGCGCTGGGTCTGGGTGACCAGCTTCGAGCGCCCGGTCGTGCCGGAGGTCGGGATCAGCACCGCCGGATCGTCGGCACGTGCGGCGACGGGCGGGGGTTCCACCTGCGGAGCCCCGGCCAGCTCGTCGATGTGCACCCACTCCCCCGCGAACGCCCCGCCGAGCTCGTCGTCCGTCACGATCAGGTCGGGCTTGACCTGTGCCTCGAAGCCGGCCAGCTCCGCGGGCGCGCTGCGCGGGTTCAGCGGCACGTAGATCGCGCCGAGCCGGGCCGTCGCGAGCCACAGGAACAGGTAGCCCGAGGTGTTGCGGGCGGTGGCGAGCACCAGGCTGCCCCGACCGACGCCGTGCGCGGCCAGTCCGGCGGCGACCGTGCCGATCCGGGCGGCGGCCTCGGTGTAGGTGTACTGCTCGTCGGCGTGGTACAGCCAGACCTTCTGCGGGTCGCGTGCGACGGCGGCGTCGAACAGCTCCGGGACGGTGCCCGCCGTCTGACCCTGCGATGACGTCATACCTGCAGTTCTAGAACACCGTCCGCCTTGACGTCGGACCGGGTGTGGGTGACGCCTCCCAGCGGGCTGGCGGAACGACGCCTCGCGGACGGCTGAGTTCAATGGTTAAACTCAGCCTATGCCGCGTCGCTGCTCGCTCGCCGAGGCCCTGGCCGTGGTCGGTGAACGCTGGTCGCTGCTCGTCGTCCGGGAGGTCGCCCTCGGCGTCGGCCGGTTCGACGACATCCAGGCGGCCACCGGCGCACCGCGGGCGATCCTGGCCGACCGGCTGCGCAAGCTGGTCGAGGCGGGAGTGCTGAGCACCGAGCCCTACAAGGAGCGCGGCTCGCGGGCCCGGATGCACTACCGGCTGACCGCGTCCGGCCGCGACCTGCGGCCGGCCCTGGTGGCGCTCACCGAATGGGGCGATCGGCACGCGGCCACCGGGTCCCGACCCTCACCCGGACCGCCCCACTGTGTTCCGGCACCGCGGCTGCGGCCAGGAGGTGCACGCCCGGCTGGTCTGCGACTGCGGCCGCCAGCCGCTGTCCCTCGGCAGCGAGGTGCTCGCCGAGCTCACCGAGCCGGCCGGCTCGGAACCCGTCGATCGGAGACCAACATGACCACTGCCACCGCGACCACGGCGTCGTTCACCGCCGACGTCCTCGAGCACGACAAGCTCGTCCTCGTCGACTTCTGGGCCGACTGGTGCCCGCCGTGCCACATGCTCAGCCCCATCCTCGACGAGATCGCCGACGAGCACGCCGACCGCCTGACGGTGGTGAAGGTCGACGCGGACGAGAACCCGGAACTGGCCCGCGACTACGGCGTCATGGGGCTGCCGACGATGGCGCTGTTCTCCGGCGGCGAGCTGGTGCGGACGATCGTCGGCGCCCGACCGAAGGCGATGATCCTGCACGAGCTCGCCGACTACCTGTGACCGGCAGGGTTCCCGGCGCGTAACGAGGGGTCGCGGCGACCGATGTAGTAGGCATCTGCTCCCCGCTCCCCAGGAGTCCGGATGGCGCCAGCGCACCGCGACGGCCCGCCGACTGATCAGCTCGCGACCTTCCGCATCCCCCTCCCGCCGCCCGCAGGCGGTCGGGTGCCGGCTGGCCCGCCGGGCGTGCCGGCCGGTGACGTCCCGCCGCCTGGGCTGAGTGCGATCACCAGACCCCCGCCACCACATCATCGAGCGGGTCGCCCGCGGGCCAGGCGCGCCCCGTACTGGATCGGCGCCGGAGCCTTGGGTGCGGTGCTGCTGATCGTGATCGCGGGGACCGCCGGACGCTGGGGAAGCCCGGCAAGTAACCCAGCCGGGCCAACTGCCTCAGCCGAGGCTCCCCCAGCGGCGACGACCGTACAGGCACCATCGGTTGCTCCACCGGTGGCGGTTCAGTCGGTGAGGCCAACGAGCACCGGGACCGCGGCTGCGCCGGTCCCCCAACCGCGGCGGGCTCCCGAACCGCTTGCCGCCGTGCCGGCGGCCCCACGGTCCGACTGCAACCCGAACTACGGCGGCTGCGTGCCGACTGCGTCCGATGTCGACTGCAAGGGCGGTGGCGGCAACGGCCCCGCCTACGTTTCCGGGCCGATCCGGGTGACCGGTTCGGACGTCTACGGGCTGGATGCGGACAAGGACGGCGTCGCCTGCGAGTAGCGAGCACAATGGACCGTGGGACCGCGAAGGTGGGGCCTGTACCGAGTCACCCGAGAGGAGCTCCACGATGGCGGAGACGGTCACGCTCGACCGGGGCGAGTGGGCGAGCGCGCTCGAGACGCTCACCAAGGACCACGAGGGTGAGCTGGTGACGATCGAGCTGCTGGACATGTCCTTCGGCGACCAGCACGAGGTCGAGCGGCTGCCGTTCAGCTACGTGGACTACGACCCGCGCGACGACGTCGTCATCGTCGCGGTCGGCGGCAGCACCGCGAAGTACCCGGTGGTGCTGCGCCACATGATCTGGCACCCGGCCGAGGTCAACGTCGCTACCGCAGCGGACCTCGGGACCGTGCTGCGGGTGGTGGACCCCGACGGCGTCACGAACCTGATCACGTTCCACCGCTGACCGACGGCCACCGGCGCACCCGGTGCCGGTTATCCGTCGCCGGGCGTCCCCGCGACGCCGAAGGGCGACCCGCCCAGGAGCCGGGAGACCGCGGCCGCGGCGGTCCGTACCGCCACCGCCGCCCGGTCCAGGTCCATCGTGGCGCTCCAGCCGGACACCGACAGCCCGGCCACCACGCCCTTGCGGCCGAACACCGGGCTGGCCGCACAGACCAGGCCCGGCCTCGACTCCTCGTGGTCGAACGCCGATCCGGTCTCCCGCACCCGCTCGAGCTCCTTGGCCAGCAGGCCGGGAGCGGTGACGGTCCGGTTGCCGACCCGCCGCAGCGGCTGGGCGAGGAACTCCTCCACCTCGGCCGGATCGGAGCAGGCCAGGATCGCCTTCCCGACCGCGGTGGCGTGCAACGGCCAGCGCCCGCCCACCCTGGTCGGCGTCGGCGGAGCCTGCGGGCCGCTGCACGATCTCGACGTAGAGCACATCGGCACCGCTGCGGACCGCGAGGTTGACGGTGTGCCGGGTCACCTCGCGCAGGTCGGACATGATCGGACGGGCGGCCTCCTGCAGGGTGCGCTGCACGGGCACCAGCTGGCCGAACTCGAACATCCGCAGGCCGAGCTGAACACCGACGCCGTCCCGCTCGAGCATGCCGGTCGCCACCAGCTGACCGACGAGCCGGTGCACCGACGCCTTCGGCAGCGCGGTACGCCGGGCCAGCTCGGAGATGCCGAGCGCGTCACGGTCGCCACGGAACGCACCGAGGATCGAGGCGATCCGGCGGGCCGTCGACGGAGGCTCGGCACGGGTCATCGCTGCAGTCTGTCCCGGGCTCCGACCCGAGGGGAAGGGCGTCGGCGATGACTTCGACGACCGGCGGCGGTCTGTGCATTGAGTTCAGCGACGACGTACCGGAGGGCAGCCGATGACGCGCACCGAGACCGCGACCAGCAGTGTCGAGTCGCATGATGGGACCACTATCGCCTTCGAGACGACCGGCAGCGGACCCGCGCTGATCCTGGTAGAGCCCTCCGGGCACTTCCGCCAGTTCAGCGCGTTCGGCGGGCTGACGCCGCTACTGGCGCAGAGCTTCACGGTGGTCAACTACGACCGCCGCGGCCGCGGAGCCAGCGGTGACACCGCACCGTACGCGGTCGAGCGGGAGGTCGAGGACCTCGCGGAGTTGATCGAGGCCTCCGGCGGGGCGGCGTTTCTCTACGGCTTCTCCTCCGGGGCGCTGCTCGCCCTGCACGCGGTGGCGCACGGGCTGGCCGTCCCGAGGCTGGCGCTGCTCGAACCGCCGGTCGAGACCGACGAGGACAGGTCGGAGCAGTCGGAGTTCACCGCCGAGCTCGCCCGGCTGGTCGCGGCCGGACGCCGCGCAGACGCGGTGGAGTTCTTCAACGCCGGGATCGGGGTGCCCGCCGAGATGATCGAGGGAATGCGCGGGACTCCCTCCTGGTCGGCGATGGAGTCGGTGGCGCCCACGCTGGTCTACGACTGCGTGATCAGCGAGGCGACATCGCTCGCCACGCTCGCCTCGGTGCGCGCCCCTACCCTGGTGCTGGACAGCCAGGGCAGCACCGACGACCTCACCGGCTGGGCAGCGGCGGTCGGCCGGCAGCTGCCGAACGGAACGCACCGCAGCCTGCCCGGCGAATGGCACGGAGTGCCCGACGACGTGCTCGCCCCGGTGCTGACCGAGTTCTTCCTGAGCTGATCCGCCAGGTCAGAAATAGGAACGCACGGCCGGGAACTCCGCGTCGCCGTCGAGCCGCAGCGACCATGCCCGCCCGTCGGCACAGACGCTGACCACCCACTTGTCGTCCCCGCTGCGCACCGGCCCGCCGGGGAGGTTGCGACCAGGCCCGACGACGCCGGTGACCTGAACCCAGCGCTCACCCTTGGCGTACGGAATGAGGATCCAGGAGTCGATCGTCAACTCAGAGACCGGCTGAACCCAACTGCCCCACGCGATCAAGTCCACCGGCGCGGCCAGCACGGGTCAATCGCCCTTCGGGCCGACCGACCACCGCCGAATGCTGCGCCGAAAGGCCGCTCGACGATCCCTGACCTGCGAATACGGCTCTCCGAATCGGCTGCGCGACCGGGGCTTGGTGATCGTGATTTCCACCACGCGCGCAGGTGCCGGCCAGGGTCGTCGACAGGCCAAGCGGCTACTCCGCGGTCAGGTCGCCTCCGAGGTCGATGACCTCGACCGGGATGTCGATCCGATCCTTCGCCCGAGTCAGCTGGACCTTCCGCGGAATCCTGTCCGTGGCCGCGCCCTTGGCGGACGGGTCCGTGCGGACGTATACCGCGATCGCGTCGCCCGATCCGTCCGCGAGCTGAGTCACGCCGAGCCCGACGACGTCCTGGTGGCGTCGGAGCGTTTCGGCGTGCTGGTCGAGAGCGGCCTGAACGTCTTTGCGCGGGGCCATCACGCCTCCAACTCGATCCCTAGTGCGTCGAAAACGTCACCGATACGGTGGAATGCGCTGGCCGACTTCGAGCCGGCGAAATGCATCCCGACCGCGGCATTTGTGGACGACAGCACTAGCGCACCACTGTCGCCTTTCTCGGTGTATCTGGAGCACAGCACCTGGTTGCGAAATCCGATCTTGACCTGGTCGCCAGGATTGGCCGGGTCGGGGTAGGGCAACTGCGGGCGGAAGTCGATGTCGTTCACCACGCCCCAGGTGTGATCGGTCGTGCGGCCGACCTTGTGCACCCGCATACCGCGCCGCAGGTACGCCGACACCCGAGTTGGAGTGATGGCAATCAACCGGATCTGGGCGGCGGTCAGCGCAGCCTCCGAGACGTCAGCGATCGCGGCATCGACAGTGTTGGGAAACCCGTCCGGGGTGTAGTCGAACGGCACGAAGGCGGCGAGCTTCGCGATGACGTCGGTCGCCGCGGCTCCGTCCTCCCTTGCCGGCTGCAGGATGTCGTCACCGATGTCGGCCAAGCCGGAGCGGGCAAGGACGTGCGAGTTGGACAGAATGAACGTGCCGGGCGAGCCGTCGGCGCGCCGCACCAGGCAGCCGAAAGTGCCCACCGTGTTGCCCTGCCCCACGCTGACTCCCGGCGACGCCGGCCGCAGCCGCTCCCGGAACAGTTCCGGGACCAGCTCACCGATCTCGATGACGTCGGTCGGCACCTGACCGACGGCAGGCACGTCGACCGCCCTCGGTACCCGGACGTCGAGATCGGCCAGCGGGCGCTTCTCGTCTACGTAGACCCGCAACGCGACAACGCCTGTGGCGTAGCCCCCCGTGATCTTGGCGCCGATCCCGACGCCCTGGATGTCGGACTTGTGCAGCCAGGTGCGAGCCTCGTCACGACTGTTCATCGCAGCGGTGACCTCACGCCCGGCGGCGGACGGGTAGCGCGGTGCGGTCGCATCCGAGACGAGACGCAGTGCGCGTCGAACATGCGCATCCTGGAGCACGACACGATTCAACCATCGACAGATGAAATGTGGTATTTCCGCCTTGACGCATGTCAGTCGTTACGAATGACTATGCGGTCATGAATGAGAAGAACCGGCTGCTGCGGTCCTACATCACCAAGATCGCACCTGGGGACACGATCGAATCCCTCGCGGAGTCGCCGGAATTCGTGCCGGAATCAGCCGGGCGGGCGGCGCCGGCCGACGTCACCGACGTGTTGCGCAAGCTCGAAGCGGGCGAGGACCTCACTCCCGACGAGCAGTTCACCGCCGAGGCGATCATCATTCCCGACCAGCGCCCGGTGGTGAACATCGTCGACGGCGACTACACCATCGATCACGTGCTATGGCGGCACCTGCGCTCCGACCAGGCCATCCACAGCCGGCTGCGTTCGGTCATCCGCTCGATCGGCCGGATCGAACTGCCTGATCATCCGGTCCGTCCGTACGGCGGCACCGGATTCGTCGCCGGTCCGGAGCTCATCATGACCAACCGGCATGTTGCGGAAATCTTCGCCTCCGGTCTTGGCCTGCGTGACCTGGCATTTCGTCCGGGCCTTGCGGCTGGAATCGACTTCGAGCGCGAACTGGGCGACACCACGTCGACCATCCTCGAGGTGCGGTCCGTGGAGATGATCCACCCCTACTGGGACATGGCCCTGCTTCGCGTCGAAGGGCTGACCGGGCACGAGCCGTTGCCGCTTTCGCTGCGCGATCCACAGGATCTGCTCGGCGGTGAGGTGGTGTGCGTCGGGTACCCGGCATTCGACGACCGCAGCGACGTCAGGGTTCAGAACGAACTGTTCGATGGCATCTTCAATGTCAAGCGCCTGCAGCCGGGCAAGCTCAACGGCCGCGCGTCGACCGTCAGCTTCGGCAAGCGCCTTTCGGCCGCGGCGCACGACAGCTCGACGCTGGGCGGCAACTCCGGGTCGGCGATCATCGACGTCCCCACCGGACAGGTCGTCGCGCTGCATTTCGCCGGCCGATACCTGGACACCAACTACGGCGTCCCGTCGGCCGACATGGCGAAGGATTCCCGCGTCACCGACGCGGGCGTCACGTTCGCCGGCGCGACGAGTCCCCAGCCCGGTGCGTGGGACGAGTGGTGGCGCGGTACCGAGTCCGTCGCGGGCACGGCTCCGGGCGTGCCGGTCGCATCGGCACCCGGGACCGGCGACGCCGCGGTGTGGACGGTCCCGCTCGAGGTCACCGTCCGGCTCGGCTCGCCGACGATGCGCGTCGCGGCTGCGCCGCCGCCGCCTCCGATCGCCGGCACGGGGGACGACGCGGCAGGCATCGAGAAGATGGTGCAGCCGATCCACGACTTCGACTACGGCACCCGCCGTGGCTACGACGCGGAGTTCCTCGGGGTGACGGTCCCGATGCCGACGGCGAGGCGACCGAGCGATCTCGCCAAGCTGGCCGACGGCGGCACCGAGATCCCGTACCACCACTTCTCGATCATCATGCACCGCAAGCGGCGGCTGCCGCTCATCACCGCGGTGAACGTCGACTACTCGCCGGGGGCGAAGAAGCCCGAGCCGGGTCGCGACTACACGCGGAAACCGTTGTCGGGACTCGGCGTGAACGACACCGAGCTGTGGTTCACCGACCCGCGCATCCCGGCCGAGCACCAATTGCCGGACCGGTTCTTCACCAAGGACGAGAAGGCGTTCGACCGCGGACACGTGGTGCGCCGGGAGGACGCCGCGTGGGGCGCGACCTACGACGAGGTTCGGATGGGCAACGGCGACACCTTCCACACCACGAACTGCACCCCGCAGGTAGCGGGCTTCAACCAGTCCGACGGGCTGACGAACTGGGGTGCGCTGGAGAAGTTCATCCAGGACCAGGCGGCGACCGAACGGCTCTCCGTGCTGGCCGGGCCGGTGCTGGCCGAGGACGATCCGGTGTTCCGCGGGCTGGACGACGCGGGCGTCGTCCAGGTCAAGATCCCGCGGCAGTACTGGAAGGTCGTGGTCGCGAGGACGGGCGCCGGGCTCGCGGCGTTCGGGTTCGTGCTTCGCCAGGACCTCAGCGACGTGCCGCTTGAGTTCGCCGTCGCCGAGGAATGGAAGCAGCACATGATCACGATCACCGACCTGGAGAAGCTGCTGAAGAACGTCAGGTTCGCCGCCGCGATCAAGGACGCCGACCAGGCGGGAACCGTCCTCGGCGAGGCCGTCCGCGCCGAGCAGGGCTTGGAGATGGTCGGCTAGCGCCTGCTCATCGAGGGACTCGACGGTGGATCCCGCCGCCTGCGTGATCTCGAGCCTTAGCCGCTCCGCGACCCGCGGCACACACCTCCGGTCCCCGGCACAGATGTCTTGACATGTGCCCGGGCAACCCCGGGTGTGTGCCGCCGACCGGGCTGCCGTCGAAACCTGCGGCTCGAAAAGTGTGGCGGACGAGCTGGCCTGTAAGCCGGATCCTGTTCCCGGGCGCCTTGCGGCGGTCCCGTTCGGCGGCCATCCATCTCGACCCGCCGTCGCCGGCGGGTTCTGTGCGGCCTACCCGCAGGCTCGGGCGGGCAGCCCTCGAACGCCTGCGCAGGCACCCCGAGTGGGGGTGCCCTTTTGGCCTTGCTCCGGGTGGGGTTTACCGAGCCATCCCGGTCACCCGGGATGCTGGTGGTCTCTTACACCACCGTTTCACCCTTACCCCGGGCCGCCGAAGCGGCCGGGGCGGTCTGTTTTCTGTGGCACTGTCCCGCGGGTCACCCCGGGTTGCCGTTAGCAACCACCCTGCCCTGCGGAGTCCGGACTTTCCTCGGTGCCGGGCACCAGCCCGTCACCGCGGCCGCCCGGCCAGCTCGTCCGCGCATCGAGTGTAGCGATGAGCCGCGGCCAAACCTGCCCGCGACCGTGCGGCGGGGCGGCCCGAGCCCTCGATCAGCGGGCCCGCCGGACGGCGGTCGGCGGCACGCTCGCCAGGGACGCCGGCGCGTCGATGTTGCCGTTGCACGGCGCCCCACAGCCCCTGCTTGGCGTTCTGCGCCCCGGCCTGTGCCCCCATGATCTCCGCTGCTGCCGTCACCGGCTGCCCGTCATCGTGGTAGGTGACCATGCCGGCGGCTGCGGCGCGGACCGAGAAGTCCGAGCCGTCCGCGAGCCGCAGGTATCCCAGCGTCCGACCGCGCTTGTCCACCGCCGGCTGGCTGGGGTCGCTGACCACCGTGACCGTCTTGCCGTCGAGTGTCCGGGCGGCGAAGTCGCGGGACTCCATGGCCCAGCACGCGGTGCCCGGGTACTCCGGAGCGTCGATGCCGAGGACCTGCACCGTCGCCGCCAGTGGGCCGGTCACCTCGACGGTGTCGCCGTCGACCACCCGGGTCACCACGACCTCCGGTCCCGGCGGCGCGCTGTTGGTGGTGCCGGAGCTGACCGGCTGCGGGCTGGCCGGCGTGATGAGCACCCCGACCAGGGCGACCGCCAACGCTGCGAGTCCACCGACTGCGATCGGCCAGAGCGGCAACCGTCGCCGCCCGGTCGGACTCTCAGTCGCTATCGCATGCTCCGGAGTCTTCTTGTTCCTCCGTGTAGTCATCAGCATCGGCCATCACCCCCGCGTGCGATATCGCACGTCATCGTGTTCAACGACGCCGGACCGCATCCGGTAACACCTGGACCATTCGGGCGTGCGGAACCGAGCAGGCTACCGTGCCGCATCGTGATCGACGCAGCGCCCCTGGAACTGGTGATCCTGCTGGTCGCCGGGCTGCTCGCCGGTGCGGTCAACGCCGTCGCCGGCGGCGGGTCGCTGATCGTCTTCCCGGCGCTGCTCGCCGTCGGCCTGCCGCCGCTGCCGGCGAACGTGACGAACTCCGTGGCGCAGTGGCCGGGCTATCTCGGCGCCACCCTCGGCCAGCGCGCCGACCTGGCCGGCCAGCGGGACCGGGTGCTGAGCGCGTCGGTGGCCGGGGTCCTTGGCTCGGCGGTGGGCTGTGCGCTGCTGCTCGTGCTGCCGGCCGCGGTGTTCGACGCGGTGGTGCCGGCGCTCGTGCTGCTGGCCAGCGCGCTGCTCGCCGCGCAGCCGTGGATCTCGCGCCGGGTCGGCGAACCTGCCCCGGGCGCGCCGGACAACCGGCGGGCACTGCTCGTCGCGATCTTCCTTGCGGCGATCTACGGGGGGTACTTCGGTGGCGCGCTCGGCGTGATCATGATCGCGGTGCTCGCGCTGTTCGCTCACGACACGCTGGTGCGGCTGAACGCTGTGAAGTCGGTGCTGGCGCTGGTGATCTCGACGGTCACGGTGGTGATCTTCGGGCTGGCCGCACCGGTCGACTGGCTGGCGGTGGCGCTCATCGCACCGAGCACGCTGGTCGGCGGCTACCTCGGCGGTCGAGTGGCCCGGCGGTTGCCGGACGCCGTACTGCGCTGGTCCGTGGTGACGCTCGGCGTCGCGGTCGCCGCCTACCTCATCGTCACGTGATCAACATCGGCTGGTGATCAGGGCTGGTGATCAGGCTGGTGATCACGGCTGGGGCCCGGCGACCACCCGCTCGTCGTGCAGCCGGCCGATCTCCGCGCCGGAGAGCCCGAGCACGCCGGCGAGGATCTCGTCGGTGTGCTGGCCGAGCAGCGGCGCGGGCGCCGGCGGCACCCGGTCGGCGTCGGAGAAGGCCAGCGGCGAGCCGGGCATCAGGTAGGTGCCGACGCCCGGCTGGTCGACCGCGGCGAACATCGGGTTCGCCGGCGAGCACCGGGCGTCGGTCGTGACCAGCTCGGCGAAGGTCTGGTACGGCCCCCAGCAGACCCCGTGCGCGTCGAACACCGCACGCACCTCGGCCAGGGTGCGGCTGCTGATCCACGGTTCCACCAGCGCGGCGATCACCTGCCGCGCAGCGAACCGGTCGCCCTCCTTCTCCAGGTCCACCCCGAGCAGCTTCTCCACCTGCGCGCACGCGTCGGCGATCCCGACCGCGCCGACCAGGCCGTGCCACTGCCGCTTGGTCAGGCCGACGACCATCACCCGCTTGCCGTCCTTGGTGGCGAAGTCACGGCCGAACGCGCCGTACAGGTAGTTGCCGTACTTCGGCCGCTCGTGCTGGTTGATCTCCACCTCGGCGATCTTGCCGAGGTGCCCGACCATGGCGAACGCCACGTCGGACAGCGCCAGCCGGACGAGCTGGCCGGAGCCGCCGAGGCGGCGGCTGCGCTCGGCGGCCAGCAGCCCGGTCGCGGCCAGCGTGCCGGTGATCGCGTCCCAGGCGGGCAGCAGGTGGTTGAACGGCACGGCGAGCTCGGCCGGCCCGGTGGCCCAGGGGAACCCGGTCGCCGGGTTCACCGTGTAGTCGACCTCGGACGAGCCGTCGGGGTTGCCGACGATGTTCACCATGATCAAATCGGCGCGCTTCTTGGTCAAGCGTGTGGTAGTCCAGCCAGCCGGCCGCCGGGAAGTTGGTCAGGAACAGGCCGCCGTCCGTCGCCCGGTGCGGTGATCAGCTCGGTCAGCAGTTCCTTGCCGCGCGGCGAGCGGAGGTCGACGGCGATCGAGCGCTTGCCCTTGTTCAGCCCGGCCCAGAACAGGCTGGTGCCGTCCGCGGTGATCGGCCAGCGTCGCGCGTCCAGGCCGCCGCCGATCGGGTCGAACCGGATCACGTCGGCACCGAGCTGCGCCAGCGTCATGCCGCCGAGCGGCGCGGCGACGAACGCCGAGCCCTCGACGACGCGCATCCCGGCCAGGACTCCGGTCACGACCGCCTCCGATCTTCCCGCTGGAATGCCTCGCTGGGCGTCACTCAACGCGCGAGCGCGAGGAAACGCCAGTCGAGCACCGGCTTCTCCGCGGCACCGCCAGGGTCACCACCCTGCTCGGCAGGACTGGCGTGCACCACCGCGTGCAGGTCCAGCAGCCGGTGGCCCTCCCGTGGGTGCACCGCGTCCACGGTCAGCTCGGTGCGCAGCACGTCACCCTCGAACACCGGGCCGGTGTGATCGCAGCTGCGCCAGGCGACGATCGTGGCCAGGTCCGGCAGGGCGCGGGTGACGTGCGCGCCCGCGATCGAGATCGTGTGCCCGCCGTACACCAGGCGACGGCCGTACGGGGAGGCCCCCGGGTCGGTGTGCGCCGCCGCCAGGTTCAGGGTGGCCCGGGCCAGTTCTGGTGCGCCGGTCACGGTGTCGCGGACCGCGATGTCGTAGCCGGTGCCGGGTTCGGCCTCGGTGGGTCGCAGCAGGTCGAGCCGCCAGCCCCACGGCAGGTCGGCGGCCGGCTCGGACTCCGCGGGGATTTCGTCGATGTCATCGGCGTGCCCGGTGCGGCCCGCCGGGTCGCGCAGCGGGAGCATCGGGCAGCGCAAGAAGTCCAGCACCGGCTCGTCGCGCTGGTTGGTGGTCTGCACCCGGAGCACGGCGAGCCCGGTGGCGGGCCGGTCCGGCTTGACGCGGTTCTGCCGCAGCGCGACGACCTCGGTCCGGGTCCGCAGGGTGTCCCCGATGTGCACCGGGCGGAGCAGCCGCAGCCCCCGGTAGAACAGGTTGCCGCGGACCCGCTGCGACGGCGCCGTCGACTGCCCGATCGCGACGTGGCAGACCAGCGTGGGGTGCGCGAGGGGTTCGGGTCGGCCGGTGACGGCGGCGGAGAGCTCGGCGTCCAGCGGCAGCCGGAGCCGGTCGCCGGACAGCGCCTGGTGCAGCGTCGCGAGGCCGGCGGTCAGCGTCAGCCCGGGAGCGTCGTCGAAGACCAAACCGCGGGACAGGTCCTCGAAGTACGGCCCGCCGACGGGCACCCGGTTGTCCGCGCTGGTGGGAAGCATGGTGGGAAGATCGTACAAACCCGCGCGTACGCGCGCCGGGAACTTCAGCGGCGTGCCTGCGCGTCCATCGCCGCGTTGGCCAGCCGGTCCGCGTGCGCGTTGTCCGCCCGCGGCACCCATCGCAGCGTGCTGCGCCGGAACCGGCCCAGCAGCTCGGTGGCCTCCGCCGCCAGCGGCCGCAGGTGCGGTTGCTTGATCTTCCAGCGGCCGCTCAGCTGCTCCACGACGAGCTTCGAGTCCAGCCGGACGTCGACGTCGGTGCCACCGAGCTCGTCGGCCGCCTTCAGGCCGGCGATCACGCCCTGGTACTCGGCCACGTTGTTCGTCGTGACGCCCAGCCCGCCGGAGCGCTCGACGAGCACCTCGCCGGACTCGCCGTCGCGCACCACCGCGCCGTAGCCGGCCGGCCCGGGGTTGCCCCTGGCGCCGCCGTCGGCCTCGACCACGAGGCGCCGGGTCAGTGGACTTGTCATTGGGCGCCCCGGACCAGGATCGCGCCGCACTCCTCGTGGCGCACCACGGCCTCGGGGGGTGCCGAGTGCACCTCGGCGAGCGCGGTCCGGTCGAGCTCGAGCCGGCACGCGCCGCAGCGCCGGTCCCGCAGCGGTGCGGCCCCTGCGCCGCCGCGCGCCCGCTGCCGCTCGTACAGCGCCACCAGATCGGCGGGCAGTCCGCCGACGAGCTCCGCCCGCTCCCGCGACCGGCCCTGCTCCGCGCTGTCCAGGTCGGCGACCGCGTCGTCGCGCCGGGTCGTCGCCACCGCAAGGGACGTCTCCGCCTCGGTCAGCTCCACCTTGGCATGCTCCAGGTCGGTGCCGACCGCCTCCCGCTGCTCCATGACCTCCAGCAGCTCGTCCTCGAGTACGCCCTGCCGCCGGGCCAGGGTGTCCAGCTCGTGCTGCAGGTCGACGGTCTGCCTGGCGGTGGTGCTGGAGCGGGTGAGCAGGTCACGGTCCCGGTCGCCGCGGGCGCGCACCGCGTCGACGTCGCGCTCCAGCCGACGCAGCTCGCGGTCCAGGTCGCTGGCGCGGGTCTCGGCGCCGGTGACCGAGTCCCGGCCGGCGCGGTTCCGCCGCTCGGCCTCGGACAGCGCGTCCAGCTCCGGAAGCGTCCGGCGACGGTGATCGATCCGGCTGAGCTCCGCGTCGAGGTCGGCCACCCGCAGCAGGCGCTGCTGTGCCGCGGGATCAGCGTTCATCCGGATCCGATCGTCCAAGGGTCAGTGCGCCGCGTGGAAACGCGGACCTCGACGCTACTCCCGAGCGCTGCCCGCACGACGTCGGCAGCCTGGTTGCACCACGGCTGCTCCGAGGCCCAGTGCGCGACGTCGACCAGCGCCGGTCCGCCGCCCAGCAAATGCTCCGAAGCCGGGTGGTGGCGCAGGTCTGCGGTGACGTAGGCGTCCACGCCCGCGGCCGTCGCGTCCTCCAGCGCCGAGTCGCCGGCGCCACCGCAGACCGCCACCCGGCGTGACCGTCCGGCTCGGGTCGCCTGCCGCCCGTACCCCCCACGCCGTCGCCGGCAGCGCCCGCTGCACCCGGTCCACGAATGCCCCGAAGGACTCCGGCGCGGGGAGCACGCCGATCCGGCCGAGCCCGGTCGTGGCGAGGGATCCCGCGGCCGGGTCCGGCACCAGTGGCCCGGTGACGTCCAGCCCGAGCGCGGCGGCCAGCGCGTCGGACACGCCGGGGTCGGCGGCGTCGGCGTTGGTGTGCGCGGTGAACAGCGCAACCCCGGCCCGGATCAGCCGGTGCACCAGAGCGCCCTTGGGCTCGTCGGCAGGCACCCCATGCACGCCGCGGAGCAGCAGCGGGTGGTGGGTGACGAGCAGCTGCGCGCCGTCGTCGAGCGCCTCCTGGACGGTCTCCGGCACCGGGTCGACCGCGACCAGCACGCGCCGCACCGGTTCGTGGAGGTCGCCGCAGACCAGCCCGACCGCGTCCCAGTCCTGCGCCAGGGACGGCGGATAGGCCGCCTCCAGCGCGGCGACCACATCGCCGATGCGGGCTCTCACGCGGCGATCATGTCAAGTGCGTCGCGCAGCGCGTGCACCAGGCGCGCGGCCGGCTCCGGCGGCCGGACGGCCACCCGGATGTGGTCCGGGCCGAGGCCGGGGAACGTGTCGCCGCGGCGCACCGCGATCCCGGCGCAGCGCAGCTCGGCGCGCACCCGCGGGCCGTGCCCGGGCGGCAGCCGGAGCAGCAGGAACGGCGCGGTCGCCCCGGGCAGCACGGTCACACCGGGCACCGCGGCCAGTGCGCGCGCCTGGCTCGCCCGGTGCGCGACGCCGTGCACGGCGGCGGCCTCGGCGGCCGCGACGGCGGGCGGCTCGCAGCAGGCGCGGACCGCCTCCAGCGCGAGGGTCCCGACCGGCCACGGCGGGCGCGGGGCGGCCAGCCGGGCCAGCAGCTCAGGCGCCCCGAGGGCGTATCCGGCGCGCAGCCCGGCCAACCCCCAGGTCTTGGTCAGGCTGCGCAGCACCAGCAGCCCGGCGATGTCGGGCCGACCGGACAGCGACTCCGGCTCGCCGGGCACCGCGTCGGCGAACGCCTCGTCCACCACCAGCACCCGGCCCGGCCGGGCCAGCGCGGCGACGTGCGTCGGCCGGGTGCAGCACCGAGGTCGGGTTGTTCGGGTTGCCGAGCACCACCAGGTCGGCCTGCGCGGGCACCCGCTCCGGCCGTAGCCGGTGCCCGTCGGCCTCGTCGGTGAACACCCGCCGCACCGGCACCCCGGCCGCGCGCAGCGCCGCCTCCGGCTCGGTGAAGCTCGGCTGCAGCACCGCCGCCAACCGCGGCCGCAGCGCCGGGAGCAGCGCGAACCCCTCCGCGCCGCCGGCGAGCACCAGCACCTCGTCCGGCCGGCGGCCGTGCCGTTCCGCCACCGCCTCGCGAGCCGCCGCGTCATCGCGGGCCGACGGGTAGCGGCGCCAGCCGGTCCAGCGCGCCGGCCAGCCGCAGCCGCAGCCACTCCGGCGGGCGGTCCAGCGCCACGTTCACCGCGAAGTCGAGCAGCCCCGGCTCGGCGTCGACGTCGCCGTGGTGCCGCAGTCGATCCACCAGGGGGTCGGGAGCGTCGGCCATGACAGCCGACGCTACTGCGGCCCAGCCGGCGAACAGCGAGACTGGAGGCATGCCACGGCTGCACGTCTGCTTCGTCTGCTCGGGCAACATCTGCCGGTCGCCGATCGCGGAGAAGGTGTTCGCCGCCGCGGTGGCCGAGAACGGGCTGGCCGGGCAGGTCAGGGTGAGCAGCGCCGGGCTCGGCGACTGGCACGTCGGCGGGCCGGCCGACAACCGCACCACCGCCCTGCTCCGGCGGAACGACCTCGACATCGCGCACGTGGCCCGCCAGGTGGACCGCGACTGCCTGTCCGCCGACCTGATCGTCGCGCTGGACGGCGGGCATCTCCGCGCGCTGCGCCAGGCGGTGGACGACGATGCCGACGTGCGGCTGCTCCGCTCGTTCGACCCGGACGCCGCGCCGGGCGCGGAGGTACCGGACCCGTACTGGGGCGACCGGCAGGACTTCGACGAGGTGTTGCGGATGGTGCGTAACGCGATGCCCGGGTTGCTGAACTGGGTACGCGAACGAGTAGGTGATTGGGAAGGAGCACGGTGACAGTGTCAGGAACGGTCCGACGACCAGGGCCGCCATCGAGGGCGCCGGAATCGGACGCCCGGGTGGAGGTCTCGCCGAAACGGGTCAGGGCCCACCTCGACGGCCAGCTGGTACTGGACAGCGCAGCGGCGCTGCTGGTGTGGGAGATGCAGTACTACCCGTCGTACTACATCCCGGTGGCCGACGTGCGGGCTGAGCTCGAGCCGATCCAGGGTGCGCGACCGACGCCGGACGGCGCCGTCCGCTACACGGTCCGGGTCGGCGACCGCGAGGCGGTCGACGCGGCCTGGCGGTACCCGGACCACCCGAACGAGCAGATCCGGGACGCTGTGCGGTTCGACTGGCAGGCCATGCACTCCTGGTTCGAGGAGGACGAGGAGGTCTTCGTCCACCCCAAGGACCCATACAAGCGGGTCGAGATCCTGCCCAGCTCGCGGCACGTCCGGGTGATCATCGATGACACCGTCGTCGCGGACTCGCACCGGCCGTGGCTGCTGTTCGAGACCGGGCTGCCCACCCGTTACTACCTGCCCAAAGCCGACGTCCGGATGGACTTGCTGAGCCCCACCGAGCACTCGACAAGCTGCCCGTACAAGGGCGACGCGTCGTACTGGTCGGTTGGCGAGCGGTCCAACATCGCGTGGGGGTACAAGAGCCCGACCCAGGAGAGCATCCGGGTCGCCGGGCTCGTCTCGTTCTACAACGAGAAGATCGACGTCGAGGTGGACGGCGTGCTTCAGGAACGCCCGCGCTCGCCCTTCTCGTAGGCACGCGTTGGACGTCGGGGCGGCGGTCGGGCTGATACTCGGCGTCCCGGTCCGATCCGCTCGCCCAATCGGGGCGGCGTTGTGCCACGTCGAGCTGTACGACGGGCGGCGGGTGATCGCCAAGCATGGCGCCGGGATCGCGGCAGAGGTCGCCGGGCTGCGTTGGCTCGCCGTGCCGGGCGGACCGGCGGTACCCGAGGTGCTCGGCTGCGACGGGACCTGGCTGGTCAGCAGGTACGTGCCGACGGCCGCGCCGACCGAGCAGGCGGCGACCCGGTTCGGCCGCGAGCTCGCCACGCTTCACGCGGCCGGCGCCGAGGCGTTCGGCGAGCCGCCGCCCGGCGGGCCGGTGGACGCCTGGATCGGCCGGGCACCGATGCGGAACGAGCCCGGCCCGGACTGGCCGGACTGGTACGCCCGGCACCGGGTGCTCCCCTACCTGCGCGCGGCACGGGACGCGGGCATCCTCACCGCGCGCGACGTCCAGCCGATCGAGCGGGTCTGCGCGGAGCTGGCCCGGCTCGCCGGACCGGCCGAGCCGCCGGCGCGACTACACGGCGACCTCTGGTCGGGCAACGTGCTGTGGTGCGTCGACGGCCGGGTCGCCGTGATCGACCCGGCGGCGCACGGCGGCCACCGCGAGACCGACCTGGCGATGCTGGCGCTGTTCGGCTGCCCGCACTTCGCTGCCGTGTGCGCCGGGTATCAGGACGCGTCGCCGCTGGCCGCCGGTTGGGAGCACCGGGTGCCGCTGCACCAGCTGTTCCCGCTCTTGGTGCACGCCGTGCTGTTCGGCCGCGGCTACGCCGAGCAGGCCGTCGCGGCCGCCCGGACCGCGCTCGGCTGACGGCCCTGCCGGCCGTTCAGGACACCGGTTCGCCGTGCTCGCGGACCGTGCGCGGCACTACGCCCCACCGACCCTCGAAGATCCGCTGGTGCAGCTCCGCCTCGACGATCGCGGCGACAACCGGGGCCTGCGGGCGGCGTCCGCCTCGTCGAGCACCTGCATCGGCCAGTCACCGGCGATCGAGGCCCGCAGGTGCGGGTGGTTGAAGCTGCGCCGGAACAAGGCGATCACCTGCACCGGTGGGACCGGGCCGCCGTCGCGGCCGACCCCCGCGCGCTGCCGCGGCCAGGACAGCTCCCAGTGCTCCGCGACCCCACCGTCCGGCGGGGTCTCGCGTCGCCGCTCGATCGTCCCGGTGCGGTCCAGGAACAGCTCGTCGGCCTCCGCGAGCGCCGCCCGCACGACCGGGTCGAGCAGGTCCACGGCGCGCTCGAACAGCGCCACCCGGTCGGGCCAGTCCGTGGCGCCCTCGAACGACCTGGTCACCAGGTCGTTCAGGTGCCGCTGCACGTCTTCCTCCCGCCTCATGACCGCTCCCGGACCTTGTTGAGCCTCATGCGCCTACCGTAGAAGCGTGCGCTTCCTGCTGCGCCCGGGCTGGCTGGCGTTGATCGTCGGCGTGCTCGCCTTCGCGGCCGCCTGCTACACGCTGCTCGCGCCGTGGCAGTTCGGCCGCAACGCCGAGCGCAGCGCACAGAACGAGGCCTTGGTCGCGGCGGCGGCCCAGCCACCGGTGCCGCTGGTCGACCTGGTGCCGGCCGAAACGGCGATCGGCCGCGACGTCGAATGGCGGCAGGTCACCGTGTCCGGCCGCTACCAGCCGGACGGCGAGGTGCTGGTGCGGCTGCGGGTGGTCGAGGGCCGCCCGGCGTTCGAGGTGCTCACCCCGTTCCGCACGGTGGACGGCAGGCTGGTCACGGTCGACCGCGGCTATGTGCGCCCGGCGCAGGGCAGCGCCCCGCCGCCGTACCGGGCTCCGCCGGGCGACGAGGTCACGCTGACCGCCCGGCTCCGGCTGGACGAGACCGACCCGCAGGGCCGTCCGGTGGTGGACATCGACGGTCGACGCCAGGTGTACGCCGCGGACAGCCGGTTGCTCGGCACCGCCAGCGGGCTCGACCTCGAGCCCGGCTACCTGCAGCTGAGCGAGGGCCAACCCGGCGGGCTCGGCCCGCTGCCGCTGCCGGAACCGCAGGCCGGTCCGTTCCTGTCCTACGCCTGGCAGTGGCTCACCTTCGGGGTGCTGGCGATCTTCGGTCTGGGCTACTTCATCCGGCTCGAACTGCTACAGGACCGCCAGCGGCGGCGCGCCGGCCGTTCGGCGGCGGAGGACCAACTGCCGGACCGGCCAAGCCCAGTAACCCTGCTCGCTCAGCCGCACCACCAACCCGCAATGAGCCCGCTCATTCGGACTCACCGCCCACCACGATAGCCCGCTCATCGGCTCAGCCGCTGATCGGCGGGCAATGAGCCCGCTCGTTGCGGCGATGGACGCCGCCAGCGCGGCGGCCGCGGTTCCGACCAGCCGGCTCAGCCGCACGGCGCGGCGCAGGTCGGTGGCGCTCGGCGAGGGTCCGTCGCCCAGCGCCGCCCGGTGCTCCACGGCATGCGGGTAGCGCACCGTCCCGCCGAGCCGGACGCCCAGCGCACCCGCCATCGCGGCCTCGACCTGGCCGGCGTTCGGGCTGGGGTGCGCGCCGGCGTCCCGCCGCCACACCGACCGAGCCGCCGCCGACGAGCCACCGACCGCCGGGGCCAGCAGCGCGAGCAGAGCCGCTGCCATCCGCGACGGCGCCAGGTTCGCCAGGTCGTCGAGCCGCGCCGCCGCCCACCCGAATCGGCGGTACCGGTCCGAGCGGTAGCCGACCATCGCGTCCAACGTGTTGAGCGCCCGGTAGCCGAGCAGCCCGGGCACCCCGAGTACCGCGCCCCACAGCAGCGGCGCGACGACCGCGTCCGAGGAGTTCTCCGCCACCGACTCGACCCCGGCGCGCAGCAGGCCGTCAGCGTCCAGCCAGGCCGGATCCCGGCCGCAGAGGTTGCCCAGCCGGCGCCGCGCCGCGGGCAGGTCGCCGCGTTCGACCTCGCCGGCCAGCGCGATCCCCTCCTCGGCCAGCGAGTGCCCGCCCAGGACCACCCAGGTCGCGGCGGCGATGAGCGCCGCATGCGACCAGCGCCCCTGCCCGGGTAGGCCCCGCGCGACCCGCTCCGCGAGCGCCGATGCCGCCAGTACCCCACCGATCAACGTCGCGGTGTACACGACGCCCGCGGCCCGGTCGTCGCGGTACCCGAGGCGCTCCAGCCGAGCGGCCAACGCGCCGAAGCCGGCAACCGGGTGGAGGCGACGGGGATCACCGAGCGCGGCGTCCGCGGCCGCACCGAGCAGCAGTCCGACCACCCGCGCATCGGGCATGCCTCCAACGTATCCGGGCAAGCCGGCCGGCACGCTGCGGGCGCAACCCGCCAGCGTCACCCGATCGGGCGATCAATCCGCGACGGAACGGCGATCCGGCCAGCTGACCGATCGGCGCGCTGACTACGCACGGTGATCGCTGGTCCTGGTCGTTGCCGGACGAGGTGAACGTCGGTGCCGCCCAATCGGGTGACGCGCATCCCGAGACCGAAACGTGATCCGCTCCGCACCCGTTGATCCTCCGAAGCGATTCCAGGCGACGGAGGTGGACGCCGGGTGGCAGGAACGGAGCCGAGGCTGCGGCCGCTGCCGCCCAGCACCCGGCCCGGCGCCGAACGGCCCGGGGCCGGGTCACCGGCGAGGCGGCTCGCCGACGCCACACTCCGCGCCCTGCCCCCGCCGCGGTCGCCGTCGGAGCTCACGTCCCGCCGGCGGAACCCGGTACCGGCCACACCGGGCGGGTCCGAACCGACCGAACGCCTGTCCAGACCGCGACCTGTGGAGCCGACCCCAGACGAGCAGAGCGCCGACGAGCAGAGCCCTGACGAGCGCGGCCTCGGAGAGCGGCTGTTCGAACCCGGCAGGACGGCCGCCCGCGGCCTGCTCGCCCGACTCCGGCAGCGGCGTCGTTCCCGCCGGCCGCTGGACCGAAAGGCCCTGGTCCGGCGCCGGATTCCGTTGGGGGCTGTACGGGTTCGCCGCGGTCTTCCTGGTCGGCCCCGCGCTGGCGTTCGCGCTCGGGTACCTGTTCTTCCGGCTACCCGACCCGGAGGACGCGGTGAACAACCAGATCGCGACGGTGTCCTTCGCCGACGACACCCTGCTGACCAAGATCGTTCCGGAGGCCGGCAACCGGATCAAGGTGAGCTACCAGCAGGTACCCGAGCACGTCCGGATGGCGGTGCTGGCCGCCGAGGACCGCACGTTCCATTCCAACCCCGGATTCGACCTGACGGCGATCCTGCGCGCCGGCTGGAACCAGCTCACCGGTGCCGGCGGCGGCGGCTCGACGATCACCCAGCAGTTCGTGAAGAACGCCCTGGTCGGCGACGAGCAGACGGTCTGGCGCAAGTACAAGGAGATGGTGCTCGCGGTCAAGATCTCCCAGGAGAAGTCCAAGGAGGAGATTCTCGCCGACTACCTGAACGCGATCTACTTCGGCCGCGGCGCGTACGGCGTCCAGTCGGCGAGCCAGGCCTACTTCGGCAAACCGGTCGAGCAGCTGAGCGTCGCCGAGGGCGCGATGCTGGCCGGCCTGATCCAGTCGCCGTCCCGCTGGGACCCCGCGGTCAGCCCGGAACGCGCGGTGCAACGATGGAACTTCGTCGTCGACGGGATGGTGTCGCAGGGCTGGCTGTCGCCGCAGGATCGCACCCGGCTCCACTTCCCGTTCACCGTGCCGCGCCGGCCCAACGGCGCCGGCGCGCCGACCGACCACCGCGCGCACATCCTCAACGCGATCAAGGAGGAGCTCACCGACCTCGGCATCGGCGAGCAACTGATCAGCCAGGCCGGACTTCGGATCACCACGACGATCGACCCGGCAGCGCAACAGAGCGCGGTCGAGGCGGCCCGGCGAAGGCTGCTCGGCCAGCCGGCGAACCTACGCAACGCCGTCGTCGGGATCGACCCGGAGACCGGCGGCGTGCGCGCGTACTACGGCGGTGACAACGGCGTGGGGCTGGACTACGCCAAGGTGCACAAGCAGGCCGGGTCGACGTTCAAGCCGTTCGTGCTGCTCGCCGCCCTGCAGCGAGACCCTCCGATCGGCCTCGGTGAGACGTTCAACGGCACGGAGATGCCCGACCTGCGCAACGACGTCGGTGCGGACTGCGACGTCTGCACGCTGAAGCAGGCGATGACGGTCTCCAACAACGTCGTGTTCTACAACCTTGCGCGGCAGTTGGGGCCGCAGGCGGTGGCCGACGCCGCCCACCAGGCCGGGGTCCGGTCCCCGCTGGACAACCCGAACGCCGGGATCGCGCTCGGGAACAAGGAGGTCACTCCGTTCGAGATGGCATCGGCGTACGCGACGTTCGCCTCGGGCGGGGTGTACCGGCAGCCGCACCTGGTGTCCAAAGTGGTCACCGCCGACGGCCGGGTGCTGTTCGAGGCCGGCACCAAGGAGGAGCGACGAATCCCGGCCCAGGTGGCCCGCAACGTCACCGAGGCCATGCTCGACGTCGCCCGAGAGGACGGGCTGGCTCTGAACGGCAACCAGCAGGTGGCCGCCAAGACCGGCACCGTGCAGTCCCGGTTCGACGGGGAGAACAACGATGCCTGGATGGCCGGGTACACGCCGTCGCTGGCCGCCGTGGTGTGGATCGGCACCGACCAGAACAGCCCGATCCGGACCGCGAGCGGCACGCCGATCAGCGGTGGCGGCCTGCCCGGCTCGATCTGGCGCACGTTCCTCGAGGACGCGGCCCGCGCGCGGCCGGCACAGACCTTCCCGTCCTACCGCCCGGTCGGCACTCCCCCGGCGCCGAGCCGCCCGCCGACGAGCGTCCCGCCGGCCGCGAGCCCGGACCCGGCGCCGCCGCCGTCCAGCGAGCCTCCGCCGCCTGGCGGTGCACCGCCGCCTGACGGTGCACCGCCGTCCGGCGAGCCAGCACCGCCCGGCGAGCCGGCGCCGGGGGTCGGCGCGCCACCGCCCGAGGTGCCGCCCGAGGACCGGGTCGGCTGAGGACCGGCCAAACCTGTCGGCGGCCGGTGCGACAATGGGGCTCGTGCACAGCGAGGTGTTCCCGGCCGCACCGCACCGGGTGTTGCGGCCGGCGGTGCGCCGGTACGCCGGCTACCTGGAGCACAGCGCGACGCCGCTCACCCGACGTGAGGTGCCGCACGGCGGGGTCACGCTGATCGTCAGCTTCGGCGACCCGATCAGCCTGCGGCGCGGCAAGGACAGCACAAGCCACCGCTCCTTCCTGGCCGGTCTGCACGACGAGCATGTCGTCACCGAGTTCACCGGCGGGCAGCACGGCATGCAGATCGACCTCACCCCGCTCGGTGCCTACCGGCTGCTCGGGGTGCCGATGAGGGAGCTGGCGAACAGCAGCGCAGCGCTCGACGCGCTGCCGCACCGCGGGCTCACCCACCTTGCGGACCGACTTGCCGAGGCGCCGAGCTGGCGGGAACGGATGTCCGTGCTCGACCGGACGCTGTTGGACTGGTCCCGCGACTGGCCGGCGGTCGACCCGGAGGTGTCCTGGGTGTGGCGGCGGCTGGCCGGCTCCGGTGGCCTCGCCCCGATCGGCAAGCTCGCCGACGAGGTCGGCTGGAGCCGCCGGCACCTCGCCACCCGGTTCCGTGACCAGGTGGGGCTGGCCCCCAAGCCGACCGCCCGGGTGCTGCGCTTCCGGCGCGCCGCCGCGCTGCTGCGCCGTGCCGACTCCGGGACGATCAGCGACGCCGCGGCCGCCTGCGGCTACGCCGACCACGCCCATCTGACCCGCGAGTTCGGTGAGCTCGCCGGATGCACCCCGACCGACTACCGTGCCGGCCGCTGACGCCACGGATCGGCTGGCCGACGAGCCGCAGGAGCGGCTGCGGCGGCTCTGCCTCGCCCTTCCGGAGGTCACCGAGCGGCTCAGCCACGGCGAGCCGACCTGGTTCGTCCGCGGCAAGAAGGTATTCGTGACGTTCGCGAACCACCATCACGACGATCGGGTGGCGTTCTGGTGCGCGGCCCCGGCCGGCGCGCAGGCCGCGCTGGTGACCGAGGCGCCGGAGCGGTACTTCGTGCCGCCGTACGTCGGCGGGCGCGGCTGGCTCGGTGTCTACCTCGACGTGCCGGTGGACTGGACGGAGATCGCCGAGGTGGTGTCCGACGCCTACCGGGAGATCGCGCCGAAACGGCTCGCCGCCCAGGTCGGGACCGAGCTACCGGCCCCGGAGGTCTGAAGGCGGCGGCCGGCAGCGCGTCTTCGCTGGCGTAATCAACTTCGCCAACCTGCTGCTAGTTTGAAAGAGACCGGCACTGCATATGTCTGGCCGGTGCGATAAGCGTCCAGTCGTCGGTTGAATCCGGCCCGGATCCGCCTCACCACATCGGTGGATTGGCCACGGATAACCGCTGCGGTCCGGACGGTGCCACGCAGTAGGCCGTCCCACAGCTCGTCTGCACTCTGCACGGTATGGGTGAACATGAGCGATTTCACCTCGACGTCGAGAAAGCCTTGATCGGCCAGTAAGCGATGGAACTCGGCGTCGTCGGCAAAGCGGAAGAAGTCCGGACCCGCCGGTACGGCCTCCGGTGAAGTCGCGCCGACCTCCCGTACAGCCTCGGCCAGAACGCCGACGAGGCGGGCACGCTGCGGGAAATCCCACACGGTGAGCGCCAGCCGTCCGTCGGGTGCAAGGACACGCCCGCACTCTGCTACGGCCTGCTCGGGTCGGCCGAGGTGTGGCATAGCCAGGCTGCCAACGACCGCATCGAAGACCCCGTCCCGGAACGGGAGTGATTGGGCGTCCGCTTGCTGAAAGCCGACACCCGGAAAGCGGTGCCGAGCGCGCGCGACCATCGCCATTGCGATGTCGATTCCGGTCGTTATCGCTCCGCGGTCAGCCGAGCGCCCGGCGAGATATCCCCCACCACATGCGATGTCGAGTACTCGGGTGCGCGGGCCGACCCTGGCTGCATCAAGGAGGGGATCGCTGAGCCGACTGGTCAGGTGTCGCCAATAGTGATCATAATCGGCGGCCCTCGTCTCCCAGCCAGCGGCTTCGAATGTGCCGAAGGCGTCGGCGTCGACCACGGGTAATGGACCTCCCCAAATACGGGGTTCGCACCGCGCGGCGGCCAGCATGTCGTCGCGGCTGTGACAGCGTCAAGCATCGACAGGTGATCGTTTCCCCGACATGATCGCGGACCAGCCGCGTAGCCGCTGTAGTCGTGAGTGTGCCCGTCGATCACGACCCGGAACGACGCGGGTCGCCAGGTGATCAGCGCGCGAAGCGCGGCGATGAGGTAGCCGGCCTCCCACGGCGGCCGACCGCCGGGCGAGTTCGCCCTGCGCAGGCTCGGTTGCCACTAGGTTCGGGACCACCGAGCGGAAGGGGGCGCCGTGAGCGGGTTCGTGCGAGCGGCGGGCCAGGGCGAGGCATACGACTGGCACGACGCCCACGTGGTCATCAAGGCGTCCGGTCGGGACACCGCCGGCCAGCTCGCGGTGATGGAGTGCGGCTATCCCCCGGGGCTCACCGTCCCCGCGCACGTGCACGCCGGCGAGGACGAGATGTTCTACGTGCTGGCGGGCGAGCTGCGCGGGTTCTGCGACGGCGACGAGTGGACCGCCGCGCCAGGGAGCTTCGTCTTCGTGCCGCGGGACCGTCCACACGGTTTCGTGGTGACCGGCGACGCGCCGGCGCGAGCCCTGGTGATCGTCGGCCCGCCCCGGCTGGACGGTCAGGTCGCAACGACCGGTACGCCGGTGGGCAGCGAGCGGAGGTAGACGCGATGAAGTGGGCGCACCGGACGATCTACCTGACCTTCGACTCGGACTGGAGCATCACGTACTCGGACGGACAGGTCGTCGTCGGCATGCAGCCGATCCTCGATTACGAGAGCTCCGACGGCTGGGAGCTCGTGGCGGCGGTGATCGAGGGCTGGGACGAGTACAACGAGCAGGACAGCGGCGAGGCGTACCGGCTGTTCTTCAAGCGCCCGATTGACGGCTGACCATCCCGGCAGGCTGCGCTGACCCGGCGCATCCCACTTGCCGCAATGCCGGCTACCCCCGAACCCGGTCGGCGAGGAAGTCCTCCCAGGTCCGGTGGCCGACGGCCCGTTCCGGGGCGAGGTTCGCACCGGCCCGGAACGCGCGAGCCGCCCGGCCGGGCAGCCGAACCGGCAGGATCGGCCGACGCCGGTGAACGGCCTGCAGGTATCCGCGGATCAGCTCGTCCACCGGGTAGATCCGCGGGCCGGCGATGTCGGGCACCAGGCCGGCCGCCTGGCCGAGGGCCAGCTCGACGAGTCGGTCAGCCACCTCGGCGGTGTCGATCGGCTGGAACCGGAAGCCGGCCGGGACCGGCACCAACGGCAGCTTCCCGAGCTGCCGGGCCACCAGCAGGATCAGGTCGTGGAACTGGGTGGCACGCACCGTCGTCCACGGCAGATCGGAGTCCGCGAGCACCCGCTCGGCGGCCCGTTTGGACGCGAAGTAGCCGAACATCGTGCGGTCGACCCGGCTCACCGTGGGGATCTTTTCGGCGCCGACCACCGAGACGTACACCAGGTGCCGGACACCGGCCCGCGAAGCCGCGCGCACCAGGTTGGCGGCTTTCACCTCGTCGCCCGTGGGCCCGCCCGCGCAGTGCACGACTGTCTCCACTCCGTCCACCGCAGCGTCGACCCCTTCGCCGGTGCTCAGATCACCGACGGCGTGCTCGATGCCGTCCTCGGACTCACGGCCACGCCGGCTCAGCACCCGCACCTCGCAGTGGGCCTCCCGCAGGCGCGGCACGACGAGGCGCCCGAGGGTGCCCGTGCCGCCGGTTACCAGAAAAGGTGAGCTCAACGTCGTCTCCCATCGCTGCGCCGGGGTCGATCTCCCGCTCACATCGGCTCGGATTCGCTGTCTACCGATATGACTCCGTGGCGGCCCGAAGTGTGACGTCTCGCAGCCGCCGATCAGGCGTGCGCGGCACTCAGCTTGGCGAGCACGGCGAGCACCCGCCGGTGTCCGTCCTGGCTGTCCGGGACGTCGAGCTTGTTCAGCACGTGGCGCACGTGCGCCTCGACGGTGCGCTCGCTGACGTGCAGCCGTCTCGCGATCCCGGCGTTCGTCACGCCCTGGGCCATCAAGTCGAGCACGGTGTGTTCGCGTTCGGTCAGCGCCGCGAGCGGGTCGTCGTTGCCCCGTGCGGAGACCAGGCCCGCCACCACGTCGGGTCCAGCGCGGACCCGCCGTTCGCGACCCGCTCGGCGGCGGCCAGGAAGTCGGCGACGTCCAGCACGCGGTCCTTCAGCAGGTAGCCGAACCCGCCGAGCCGAACCAGGCTGATCGAGTGGATCGTCTCGATGTGCTGGGAGAGCACCAGCACACCCAGCTCCGGATGCTCCTGCTTGAGCTCGCGCGCCGCGCGGGCTCCTTCGTCGGTGAACGTCGGCGGCATTCGGATGTCGACGACGACCAGGTCGGGTTCGGTGTCGGCGACCGTGTCCAGCAGGCCGTCCGCGTCGCCGACGGCCGCGACGACGTGATGGCCGCCGTCGGAGAACAGCCGGGCGAGGCCGTCCCGCAGCAGCACCTGGTCCTCGGCGATCACGACTCGCACGGCAGCTCCGCGGTCAGGGTCGTCCCGGCCCCGGGTTCGCTCGCGATGCGCAGCGTTCCGCCGAGGGCGGCGACCCGGTCGACGAGACCGCGCAGCCCCGAGCCGTCGATGGGCACCGCGCCGCCGACGCCGTCGTCTGTCACGGTCACGACGAGCGTTCCGTTGCGGCACCCGGCGCCGAGCGTGACCTTGGTGGCCCGCGCGTGCTTGACCGCGTTGGTGAGGCCTTCGCATCCGATGAAGTAGGCCGCTCCCTCGAGCCCGCGGTCGAACCGCTCGCCAGGAACGTCGACCTCCACCCGCAGCGGGGCCCGTCGGGCGAGGTCACGGAAGGCCACGGCAAGGCCGCCGTCGAGCTGGGCCGGCGGAAGACCACGAGCGAGCTCGCGGAGCTCGTCGATGGCCACCGTCACCTCGGCGACCGCACCGTCCAGCGTCCGGCCGACCGCCTCGGGTGTGGCCGAGCCCAGCTCGTGCTGGGCGTGCCGCAACGCCAACCCGATCGACACGAGTCGCTGCTGCGCGCCGTCGTGCAGGTCCCGCTCGATCCGGCGACGCTCCTCGGTGCCGGCCGCGACGATCCGAGCCCTGCGTGGGCTTCCTGGTGGCCGGGGTCGCGACGTTGCGGGCGCGGCGGTGGAGCGGCTGGCGGCGGTTCACCCCGCTGGTCACCGGTGTGTGGCTGACCGCGCTGGTCGGCCTGGCCGCGACGACGAGCCTCGCAGGCGGCGTCGGCATCTACGGGCTGTGCATCCTCGCCCTCGGCGTGGCCCTCTACACCCAGCCCGCACCCTCCGCGCCGAGCGCCGCGCCGCAACTGGCCCAGGCATAGCACCGCTAGCGGGCCGCCGCGCCCAGCACTACACCGCAGCCGCTGGAGGGGTCGGCGACGCCGGCCCAGCGGTGATGGGAGAGGGCTTGAACCCCTTGACGATGAGGTAGATGCCAAGGCTCAGCTCCCAGGCGAACTCCGGGAGTGTCGCGATGGCCGAGATCGGGGACGTTTGCTCATAGAGCCCGAACAGGACGGCGATCCCCGAAGCGAAGACCAGCGGGCCGCCGATGAGCCCGAGCATGGCCATCCCCCGTGGCACCAGGCCGGACTTGTACATCAAGTAGCCCAACATCAGCCCGTTGGCGAGGCCGGCAACCAAGCCGGGTCCGAGCAGGAATGTCATGTCATGAAGTGCGACGAGCGACTTGCCGGCGGTGGCGAGCGAGGTGGCATCGGCGGCGGGCAATGCCGCGAAGTCCTGCCGCAAGGTCACGATCGAAAGGAGGCTGACGATGCCGACGACGATGACGGTGGATTCAAGGACCCGCGCGGCGACATAGCCGAGGGCAATGCTTTCGCTTTGCCGCTTGACAATTGGATACAGCACGACGGCGGTGCCGATAATGGCAATGGCAGTGATGATCTCGAGGAACGCGCCCAGCCGTACTTGAGTGTCAGCGCCGGCACCGAGGATGTAGTTGGGGTCGTTGAGCACAGGACCGTAGAAGACGAACGCTGCCGGGATCGAGGCGACAATGGTGATGATGAAGAACCAACCCGCGATCGTCGCGGTCCTTCTCAATGAGTTCACATTGGACTCCCTTCGGCGGCATCCTCGCCTGATGAAGCACTGGATGTCGAGGGGCTGGGGCCATAGTCCATCAAACGGATTTGATACATCCAACTGGTTTGATGTATCGTTCGTGCCCATGCTGTCCCCGGGCCGAGTCGCCGCCCCACCGGCGTTCGTCCGGCTGGCCGCCCACCCGCTGCGCTGGCGGCTGCTGACCGAACTCGCCGACAGCGACTACCGGGTCCGCGAGCTGGTGGCACGGGTCGACCAGCCACAGAACCTGGTCTCCTACCACCTGCGACTGCTGCGCGACGGCGGGCTGGTCACCTCCACGCGCAGCAGCTTCGACGGCCGGGACAGCTACTACCACCTGGACCTGGACCGCTGCGCGGACGCGCTGACCGACAGCGGCGCCGCGCTGCACCCGGCGCTGCGCCGAGACGCCACACCACCGATCCCTCCGGTCGAACAGCGGCGGTCCCGACGTATCGCCGTGCTGTTCGTGTGCACCGGCAACAGCGCCCGCTCACCGATCGCCGAGGCACTGCTGCGCCACCACACCGCCGACCACGTGACCGTGACCAGCGCCGGTAGCCGGCCCAAGCCGCAACCTGCACCCCAACACCGATCCGGGTGCTGCGCGAGACGTTCGGCATCGACATCTCCGACCAGCGCCCCCGGCACCTGGACACCCTCGCCGGCCGCAGGTTCGAGCCATGTGATCACCCTGTGCGACCGGGCTCGCGAGGCCTGCCCGGAGTTCCCCCACCACCCGCGGCGGGCCCACTGGAGCATCCCCGACCCGGCCACGGCCGACGACGGCGACCAAGCCAGCTACCCCGCCTTCCAGCGCACCGCAGCCGACATCGACACCCGCATCCGACACCTGCTGCCCGTCCTCACCGCCACCGACCATTCGGAGGTTCAGCCGTGACCGCACCCGACCAGTACGCCAGCGTCCGCTACCTCGTCAGCGACGTGCAGGCCGCCATCGACTTCTACACCACCCACCTCGGCTTCACGCTGAACACCAGCGCCGCACCCGCCTTCGCCGACGTGGTCCGTGGCCCGCTGCGGCTGCTGCTGTCCGGACCCGCCAGCTCCGGCGCCCGCGCCACCCCCGACGATGCCGCCACCGCGGGCCGCAACCGCATCCACCTCGTCGTCGACGACCTGGACGCCGAGATCGCCCGGCTCCGCGGCGCGGGCCTGCCCTTCCGCAGCGACCTGGTCACCGGCCCCGGCGGGCGCCAAATCCTGCTCGCCGACCCCGACGGCAACCTGATCGAACTGTTCCAACCCGCCCACCGGCCCGCCGCACCCACCCCGGCCACACCCTGAGCCGAGCTCCTCAGCGTTCAGTTGGCGACTCGTAGGTGCGACGCACGCTCGTACCTTTGCTCAGGTCCGCCCCATACACGTGGAGCGTGATCGCGACCGAATCTCCGGTGTTCGCAACTCGATGGATGTCGTCGGGCGGAGCGACACCACTGACCGAGCCGGTTTTGCGCTGGCATCGTCCAACCTCGACCAGTCGACCGCCATCGAGATCGAACAGCGTTTCCGACTCGGAGCCCTGCAGCACCATCCACGAACACCACACAATGTGATCGTGGATCTCCGTCACCTGCCCCGGTCGCCAGACGACGGCAGAGATCGAGAATGCCGCCTCGGCGTGCAGGGTGTGCCGGGTGTAGTGGTCGACGCTGCCGACACGTTCCCGCTCGGTGAGCAGTGCGGTACTTGGCTCCGCCCTGACAAGTGCTTCGGCCACCAGCTTCGCGATCGTGGACGGGTCCGAGGCCTCCCGCGTGCACACGCGAATCTGGTGTACCAGGTCGGCGAGGCCGTGTCGGGCCGCCCCAACGACGGTTGGTGACTCCACGTCTGGGATGTGTGCCATGCGACTCAACCGCCCCTGCGTCGTCGTTCCGGGTACGACCCCAGCGTGAACCAACTAACCCATGACGTCCAATGCCAATGATCTGTGGAACATATCGATAGGCTTGATGTGTGCTCAGCCTCGTGCATCTCAAGGTTCTTGCGTCGGTAGCGCGAACTGGATCCGTCACCGAAGCGGCGAAGGAACTGCACTACTCGCAGCCATCGGTTAGCCACCACCTGGCACGTCTGGAGACCGCGACCGGCGCCAAACTCATTCAGCGCGTCGGTCGTGGCATCCGCTTGACGCCCGAAGGACAACTGCTGGCCAACCGCGCCACCGAGATCGTCGGGCGGGTGGAGTCGGCTTCGAACGAGCTGGCGGCGCAGATCGGGCTGCGGGCTGGGCACGTGCGTCTGGCGGGGTTCCAGTCAGCCCTGAGCACGATCGTGCCGAAGGCGGCCGCCGCCCTGGCCCGGAAGCACCCAGGAATCGAACTGAGCCTGGTCGATGTCCACCCGGTCGACGCGTTGCGGTTGCTGCGGCAAGGCGAGATCGATGTGGCGCTGATCTTCCGTTACGCCGACACACCGGTCGAGACAGGAGGGATTCCGGCTTGCGCACGTCGCCGACGATCCCATGCACCTGGTGAGTCAGCGGTCCGGCAGACAGCATCGCCAACTACCGCGAGTCCGCGTGGATCGGCGGTTGCGAACGCTGCCAGGCCGAGCTGATCTCGGTGTGTCGGCGGCCGGCTTCACTCCACGCGTCGCATTCGTCAGCGACGACATGGTCGTCATGCAAGCGCTGGTCGCCGCCGGGATGGGTGTCACCATCCTTCCCGGCCTCGCCCTGCAAGCGCATCGCTCACCGGCTGTCCAGACCACCGAGCTACCCGACTTTCCCCGGCAGATCTACGCCGTCATGCACCGGGCGAGCGCCAATCGGGGTTCCGGCCGCGTCACTCATACTGATCGCGTGAGAAGCGCACCGTTCGCGCGTCTGAGTACAGATCAGGCCGGTTCGCCCGCCCTGGTGCGGCGGGACGGCGGCCGAGCACGACCCGCGAGAGGGTCGCCACCGTGGCCATGGAGCTGTTCTCGGCAAACGGGTTCGAGCAGACCACGGTCGGCGAGATCGCGGAAGCGGCCGGGATCGGCCGGCGCACCTTCTTCCGCTACTTCGCCTCGAAGAGTGACATCCTCTGGCACGACCACAGCGTGCGGCTGGAACGGATGTCGGGCTACCTGCAGGCATGCCCGCCCGAGCAGCCGCTGTTCGAGGCGATCCGGGCGGCTGTCGTAGCGACCACCGACTTCGGCGCCGAGGACCATGCCTGCAGGCTCGGCCTGCGCATCGAGCTGATGGAGACCGTCCCGGCGCTCCAGTCGCAGCTGGACGCTCGGCCACGCCTCGTGGCGGCGAGTCATCGCCGAGTTCGTCGCCCAGCGGTTGGGCATGCAGCCCGGGGACCTGCTGCCGCAATCCGTGGCCTATGCCAGCCTCGGCGCCACCATGGCGACCACGCGCTGGTGGGTGCAACCCCGGCTCCGACCTACAGCACAACCTGGACCAGGCGTTGCGCCAGCTTGGCGTCGGTTTCGACCAGCTGCACCGCGCAGGCGCAGCAGGAACCGACGAGGATCGCTCCCTGACCCCTTGACGCCCAGGCTGAGCCGATGTGGGTAAGGCCGTCCCAGACCGTCGCTGACGCAGGATGGTCTAGTCCACGACAACCGCAACACCGGTTGAGCAGCCTCGACAATCAGGAGCCAGGCATCGGCCCCTCCCGGGGGACCCGCCCACCGGGACGGAACCGGTCGCGTCGAAGTCACGGACCTGGCAGGCGCAGTGGAGCGGCTGCGCGATGCCGGCGACCCGCTCCGAGGCGCGCCTTGACCACCACTACCAAGCCCGGACCTCGACACGGCCGAGTTCGGTACCTACGACCAGGCCGTCCAACACCTCGTCCGATCCGTCTGCACGCCATTGATCTAACCCTCGGCCGATGGTGCGGCTGGATACCACTCGTCGGGCTCGGGTAGCGGGAAGTCCTCGGGGATCAGGAACGTCTCGAAGGTGGTGGAGACATCGCCCTCGGTGGCGAAGTAGGCGTAGCGCGCCCGTCCCATCCACCGCCCCGACTGGATCATTTCGTAGCCATGGTCGGCAAACGCCCGCAACCGGGCCTCCCAGTCGACGCCGTTGCAGTCCACCGCCACGTGGTGGACTCCCTCGCCGTGCTGCTCCAGAAACTCGTCGTAGATGCTCGGCCCGTCGATCGGCTGGGCGATCTCCCACATCATCGTGCCCGAGAACGCCAGCGCGACCTTGACGGTCGAGGCGGCCTCGACACCACGGTAGGTCATGTCCTCGACGGTCTTCGGGCTGAACGTGTGCACCTGCCACGGGCCTATCCCAAGCCGGACCATGCCGGCCATGGTGCGGTGCAGGTCTCGGCTGACCACACACACCTGCACCACACTGCCGACAAAGCTGTTGTCCAACTCGGCGGCGCCAACTACCTCGGCCATGGCCGATCCCTCCTGCGCACTCTCTGCTGTCGCGGCGAGTGCGACTAGTTGTAGCGATCTGCTGTTGCTGACGATCTGCTGTTGTAGCGGCCTACTGCCGGGTGCTGACTGCTGTGGCGGCCTCATGGATCAGGGCGGCCACCGCGGCCGGCTTCGACAGGTAGACAGAGTGACTGGCGGCGACCTCAACGACCGTGGATCCGGCTCGTTCGGACATGGCACGCTGGGCGGCCGGGGGGATCATCTTGTCGTCGGTGGTGAGCAGGTACCAGCTTGGCTTGATCCGCCAGGCGGGCTCGCCGACTTGCTCGCCAAGGCCGTCCACGCCCCAGGGGACCTGCGAGTCGGCCATGAACGCGGCTTGCTCGGCGGGCAGGTCAGCGGCGAACGAGGCGTGGAACTTGTCCCGGTCCAAGAACAAGAACCCGTCCCTGGGCGGGAGGATCGGCGGCTGCGGCGCCCCTTGCGGGAAACCGGCGATGAGCGTGTTGACCGACTCGTCCTTGTCCGGTGCGAAGGCCGCGATGTAGACCAGGGCCGCCACGTTGGGGTCCGTGCCTGCTTCAGTGATGACCGCGCCGCCGTAGGAGTGGCCGACCAGCACGACCGGCTCGTCTTCCGCGTCGATGATCAGCTTCGTCGCGGCGGCGTCACCGGACAGCGACAGGGTTGGGTTCTGTACCACGCGGACGCGGTAGCCGTCGGCCTTGAGCAGGTCATAGACCCCCTGCCAGCCAGATCCGTCGACGAATCCGCCGTGGACAAGCACGATGGTGCCCGGCGCTGAGCCTGTGGTCATGATGGTTCTCCTTCCGTGAGAACTGTTTCCGGCACCGAGGCGGTACCGAACGACATTCAGCATCGGCCGGAAGGACGTGGTCGGGCTTGGATAGGGCGGAACAACACTTGGACGGTGATGCACTGACTGCCGGCAAGGGCTTGACCTCACCCGCGGGCGGCGTGAGCCTGGTTCTGGAGCGCAGCACCATGGGCATCAACCTGAGCACCGACGACCTGCAGCCGAAGGAGCGAGAAGCCTTCTGGCGGCACGTCATGTCGGACACCTTCGCGCCGGTGACCATCCGCGAGATGGCCGAAGGCGACGTCTCCGGATCGATCCGGGTCACTGGATCGGTCGGCTGCTCGTGACCGAGGTGCGGTCCACCGGACAAGACATCCGCCGCACCCCACGTCTGATCAGCGAGGCTGACAACTCCTACTTCCAGGTCGCGGTGGTGACCAACGGGATTGGCCGGATCAGCCAGGACGATCGGCAGGCGGTGCTGCAGCCAGGCGATTGCGTCCTGTACGAGACGACCCGACCGTTTCAGTGGCTGTTCGACAGCGACTGGAACGTCTGGGTCTTCTCGCTACCGACCGAATCGGTGCGGCTCAGCGACAGCGAACGACGGCTCATCAGCGCCCGCAGGCTGGACGGGACCGTCGGGCTCACCGGGATCGTGTCGCGGTTCCTGCTCGACCTCGCCCGCCACAGCGAAGACCTGCCCGCCGAGCAGTCCGAACGAGTCCTCGCCCACGCCAGCGACCTCGTCGTGACCCTGCTCAGCGACCGCCTCGACAACAGCACCCAGGTGCGCGGAGCGGTCCAGCGATCGCTGATGCTGCGCATCAAGGACTACATCCACCAGCGACTCCCGGACCCGACCCTCGGACCAGCCGAGATCGCCGCCGCAGTCAACATCTCCACCCGCTACCTGCACAAACTCTTCGAAGTCGAGCACGACACCGTCTCGCTGTACATCAAAGGCCTCCGCCTCGACCGCGCCCGGCGAGACCTGCTAGACCCGCGACTGGCCGCGCGCCCAATCTCGACGATCGCCTACGCCTGCGGGTTCGGCGACCTCAGCGGCTTCAACCGCGCCTTCAAACAGGCCTACGCAGTCAGCCCCAAAGAACTGCGCAACGCCTCACCAGCACAGTAAGAGACGAAGAAACGACCGCCACTAGGAGTCTGCCAGCCACGCCAGCAAGCGGCCCTGCGACCAGCAGCGGCCAATGGCCTCGGCGCGCAGAGCCGACCGGTCGAACACCGCCAGGCCGATGATGCTGTGGCCAGAGGCGCGGCGATCGCCAAGTGTCGGTATCGTCGGCGCGACTCCGACCCCCTCCGCTGACACCCACGCCACCGCCCGGCCGGCCGCCGCTTCGTCGAGGCGGTGCAGGAAGCGCAGGCGGCTCTCGAGCGGGAAGTGCGACAGCGCCCACGTCGTGGTGACGACAGGCAGGGCGTCCGCGGGCACACGGGCGAAGGCGTCGGGCAGCACCTCGACGGCGTCACCTTGCAGCAGCAGCGGAGGGGCCGTCGCCGCCAACGCCATCTCCGCTTCGAGCCTCGCGACCCGCTCCGGCTGATCCGGCCACAGGCAGGCGCGCAACCATCGGGCGTCATCCGCGTCGGTCACGTCGACCGGATCGAGGTCGACGCCGACCCGGGCGACGACCTCGGGCATCGCCCGCGTCGGGATGGGCCGGTCTCCCACGATCGAAGACGACAGCTGCACGGGAGATGACGGGTCGCCCAGCGATTGTCCGTTGCTGTACGTGATGCCAACGCGATCGACATTGAGATTGAGCCCAGCCGAACAGCCCACGTCGATCAGCCCAACCGCATTCGCGCCTACCCGGCGCGCCGCCTCGGCAATGGCCGGATACAGCACGGCGCAGCGTCCGGTCTCGTTGGTCCGCGTCTGCCGGCGCACGGCGATGGCCACGACCGAGTCGGTCATTCGCAGCAGCGTGTCGATCGCCGCGCCAGCGGCAGCGTCGCCGTCCGCAGCGGCATAGGCCGCGGCAAGCGCCGGGGCGCGTCCGGCGAGGGCGAGGTCGTGCAGCGCGGCGAGGATCACCGTGGGGTGCCGCTTGCGCGCCGGCGCCGCCTCGATGGCGCGCAGCGCCTCGTCGGACTCACTCAGGGCGACGGCGACGCGCTCGTACAGCGGCGATGTTTCGGCGGCGTCGACCTCACCGAAGTGTCGGTACACCTGAGCGAGTGTGCGGGCCCTACCCACGGGTACGGCGCTTCCTGCGGTCGGCCCTGGCATCCCGACGATTCTAGCCATTGGAACGACAACCCCCGACCCTTTACCTGGCACAAGAGCGCCGAGGAGATTCTCGACCGACTCGCCGACTACTGCCGCTCCCTCAACAAATAGCGAGCGCTCCAACCTGACAAACTAGTTCACTCGATCAGCGCAGCGGGTGCTTGCACCAGACAAGGCCGGGGGCAGTACCGCCTTGGGCGCCGCTATGCCGCTGGCCCGCTCGGCCAGGGTGTGGCCAGGGACTGCCACGGGCGCGAACGGCGGAGGAGCTGGTCAGGCTGAGGGCGTCACCGAATCCGGGAGGCGCAGATGTCAGTCATGCGGGAACAGCCGACGACGAATCTCTTCCTCCTCGAGGAGCTCGAGGACGTCAGCAGGACGAGGGAGCTCGCGGAAAGCGATCTGGATGCGCTTCGCGCCGTCGCAGACTGGATCAAGACGTTCGTGGCCAGGCCTCACAAGGATCTCGGCCGCGCTGGGCCCGTGTGTCCGTTCGTGCCTGGAGCCTTGGAGCGCGACACTCTTTGGCTTGCTCCTGAGCGGATCGCGGACCGGAGCGTGCCAGATGTTGTCGAGCTCATCAGTGGCTACCAGAGACTGTTCAAGGACGCTCAGCCGACTGACGGCGACGACGCGACGTACAAGTCGTTCGTCGTGGTGTTCACCGACTTGTCGGCAGATCGTGCAGGAGCATTCTTTGGCGACGTCCTCGAGCATCTTGCAGTTCCTTCGTATGTGAAGGATGGATTCGTGATGGGCGGCTTCTACGAAGGCAACGAGGGGACCGCGATATACAACACGAGCTTTCGGCCGTTCACCTCGCCCGTGCCGTTTCTGTTGGTGAGGCAAGCGGTCGTCGGCGACTGGAAGTTCTTCCTGGACAACGAGGACTGGCTCAATTTGTGGGCGCGTCGCTACGGAGACTCCGGAGTCCAGGCGCTTGCTGAGGAACTCCGCCGCTTGCCGTGGCGCGCGGGGCGCGACTAGTCGAAGGCGAGCACCGAGAGGTCGTCCTGGAAGCGTTTACCCACTGTGCAGTCGGAGAGCCATGGGTCACGACGAGCACGTTTTGGCTGGTTGGCGATCCTGGGATCGAACGAGGGATCGAACGAGTGCCCTCTTCGGTATGAACCTAGAGGTCGGCCGGAATGGCCCGATCGCGCGGCGGCCCGGGGAGCAGCCCTCAAAGCAATCAGCTCTGCCCGCGGGCCGAGGTGTGGTAGCCCTTCGGGAGGAGACACCGCCGCCCAGTCACGCTCCTGGGACCGGGCGGCGCACCCGCGGGCACGGACCTCGCCGGGCGTGCGCTTCGGGCGCGGCGGACTGGACGGTGGGCTTTCCTACGCGACGAGTCCCTCCACGGGGCTCGCCGGCGCCGGCTCGCCGTCGACGGCCATGGTTATCGTCAGCTCCGAACCATCGCGGCGCACCCGCGTGACGAGGAAGACGCGGCGCAGGGCCGCGTGCGCGGCCGCGTTCACCGCGAGCATCTCGCCGACGAGCTCGCGGTAGCCCAGCTCGGCAGCCCGGTCCCGGGCGGCCTGCAGACAGTTGGGTGCCGACACCACAGCCCTGCCAGCGGTCGACGACCTCGACGGCGAGCTCCCCGCGCCCGTCGCCGAGGTCGATGATCCGCACGATGCCGATCGGACGGCCCTGCGCGAAGGCCGCAAGCGCAACGTGCGTGCGGCCGTCCAGCGCGGTCAGGCTGCGGCGGGTGGCAGCCGAGAGCTCGGTGACCGGGCCGTGGAAGCGCAGGTAGCGGCTGCGCGGGGACAGCCCGGCGAAGACCACGTCGACGACGTCGCCGTCGGCGGGGCCGAGCTCGCGGATGCTGACGCGGCTCATGACAGCGCTCCCGCCGCGAGCTCCACCAGCGCCGCGGCGCTGCTGCGAGGCCGCCCGGCCGGGGGCATCCTGCCGCCACCTCGCCCCACGACGACGCCGTTCTCGCCCACGTCAGTCGCCGGCGCAGCTACCGCTCGCGGCGCGCGGCGCGGGCGAGCCGCGTCGAAGTCGGCGGCAAGGACGCAGGCGGCGGCGTCAGGGTGGCGGTCCCGGCGCCGTGGCGGCGTCGCGGTCGGGCTCGTGGGCTGTCGGCGTCGGGGCGGGTTGTGGTGCGGTCGGCGGTGGTGGCGGTGGTGTTCATCGGATCTTTCTTCTCGTGGTCCCGGGGCGTTTCCCCGGTGACTGAAGGGTGCGCGCCACTGCGCGCTCGCACCGTCGGTCGACCGGGCCCTTGGCCGGAGGGTCCTGCTGTCCCCCGATCGACGGACGCGCGTGCTCTCGCCCCATGCGGCGCCCGGGGCCCGACGCCGGCCACCACGGGCAGGCACAGGCACAGGGCCCCGGCCCAGCGCCCGGACCGCTGCGAGGTGGCCTGGTGGTCCGGGACCGAGTGATCCGGACTGGCAGTAGCAGCCCGAGGCGGTCCTGGTCTACCGTCGGGAACGCTCGCCCAGCTGGCGTGAACGCGGTCAACTCGCCGAGGCGGCTCAAGCCGCCGGCCCCGCCCCGATCGCTCCCGCGGCCGGGAGCCCGGTCCGACCTCTTCGCCGGCACGACGAGTTGGGGATCCCGCTCCGAGATGCTCCGACTTCACCGTCCAAACGCGACAAAAGGCCTGGTCCAGGAGCTCCCATGAGGCCCCTGACCAGGCGGTCTAACTGTGGGCGATACTGGGATCGAACCAGTGACCTCTTCGGTGTGAACGAAGCGCTCTCCCGCTGAGCTAATCGCCCGTGCCTCAGCGACCTTACCGGACCCGAGGTGGGCGTTCAGCGGCGCCGGTGGCGACCGAGGACGCCGTGCGTCGACCCTCAGAGCAGCGGCGAAGCCAGCCAGGGCGCCTCGATCCCGAGCCATCCGGCGAGCGTGCCGAACACGTTCAGCAGCCACAGCGTGGCGATCACGACGATGGCGGTGCCGATCAGGACGAGCGTACGGACGGCCCAGTGCTGCCGCCCCAACCATGTCATCCAGCCGAAGTAGAGGCGGCGAGCGTAAGCCAACAGGCGCTTCGCCCAGGCGAACTCGGTGGCCAGAATGGCCAGCCCGGCGAAGACGATCAGCCAGCCTGGCCCCGGGTACGGGATGAGCACGATTCCGATGACGGTGACGAGCGTGCCGAGGATCGCCGTCCCGATCCGATAGGCGAACCGCAGCCGCTTCGGTACCACCGTGCGGTTGCGTTGGCCCTCGGGAGGTGGCGGAGTCGGCTCGGTCAGCTCGTCACCGTCCCGCTGGCCATCACGGTCGACGGCGAGGACGGCGGGATGTCCCCCGGCTCCAGGGAGATCGCGTACCCGGTGTAGTCCTCGCCCTGCGGCGGCTCCCCCACCTGGTGCAATCCGGTGTCCGCCGGGCCCACGTCGAACGCCCCGATCGCCCGCGGTGACCCGTTGTCGATGCCCCAGAGCACGTAGCTGTGGTCGCTGGGGTTCGGTGGCAGCGCCACCGTGACGAGATCGCGCTGGTCGTTGTGCAGCAACACCGCGGCCATCGTCTGACCGTCCTTGGTGGACAGGATCGCGTGCTGGACGCCGGGGGTCTCCGCGGCCTGCAGCACCCGTGCCAGCTGCGCGGCCTGCGCGGTCTCGGCGTCGCGCTGCTGCTCGAGCTGCGCGTTGCGGATCGCCAGCCCGCTGACGGCCACCACGGCGACCAGCGCGGCGGCGAGCAGCGCGAGCTGCCTGCGCCCGGGAAGGCGACGACCCCGACCCCTCGGCTGCGGAGGCATCGAAGGGGGGCCGCTGCGACCGCGCCCGCCCCGGTCGGCGCGGGCCGGTCGGGGCACCGAAGGCGGCGGCGGGACCGGCGCGGTCGGCGGCTCGGGCTCGATCACGGGACCGGTCGGCGGCTCGACCGAGCCGCTCCTGGCCCCGGGCGGCGTGGACGCGCTCCCCGGTCGGGCGTCCGCGGCCGGCCGGACCGGTCCGGAGGGCTGGTCCGAGACCCTGCCGATCGGGGTCGCCGTGCTCCACCGACGGCGGCCGCAGCTGCGGAGTCTCCGCGATCCGGGCCATCAGCTGGGCCTTCAACCCGGGCGGCGGGTCGACGGCGGGCGAGGTTCCGCCGAGCAGGGCGAGCGAGCTCTTGGTGTCCTCGGCCAGCTCGCGACACTGCGCGCACTGCGGCAGGTGCTCCAGCAACGCGACCTCTTCGGCCGGCTCCAGGGCGTGCAGCGCCCAGCCGACGGCCTGTTCGGCGTGCGCACACCGTGGTGCCCGGCGGCTGGTCATCGGTTCCCCCCCGTCAACTCGGTCGCCGGCCGCGCCAGCAGTGGGGAGAGCAGGCCACGCAGACGTTGTGCCCCGGTGAACATCCGGGACTTCACCGTGCCCAGTGGTACACCCGTAATGGCGGCAACCTCACGCTGCGTGTAGCCGCCGTAGTACGCAAGCGCCAGGGCCTCCCTCTGCTCGTCGGGAAGCCTGCGCAGAGCGTCCCGCACGTGCCCGGCGATCACGGCGCCCAACGCGGGCTCGTCCGCGCCCGGACCGGGCGGTGCGGACCACTCTTCGCCGTCCACCGAAGCGGGAACGGTTCGCCGCCGCACGGCGCTCTCCCGGCGCACCGCGTCGACCGCCTTGTGATGCACCAGGGTCAGCAGCCAGGTGGTGAACGTCCCGCGGTCCGGGTCGAAGCGGTGCGGGTCTCGCCAGACGGCGAGGAAGACCTCCTGCACGACGTCCTCGGCGATCCCGTTGTCGGCGCAGATCCGGCGCGCCAGCGAGAACGCCTGCCGGCTGTGCCGGTCGTACAGCGTGCTCATCGGCCTCGAGTCGCCGGTTGCCACCCGCCGGATGAGGGCCTCGTCCGACGGTTCCGGCCGGCCGGGCCGCCCCGACCACCGCCCGGACCCGTCGAGGATGCGGCGGAGGGTTCCGCGACATCGGCCACAGGCGCGTTCCTCACGTGAAGACGTTCGCTCCGTCCAAGCCTACGGTTCGGGGCAACCATCAGCGCGGCGAGGTTGGCGCCGCGTGACTTGCTGGCCCGACCGGGTGAATTCCGGTAGGGGACTGCACCGCTCGCTCCGGCGCGTCACGCCAGCGCCGCCCGGTCGTTGCCCCAACTGACGGACGGGCGAGGACGCGGAGGGGCTGCACGATGCGCAACGAGCATGCGACGATCCAGGCTCGGGCGGTCTTCGAACTGGTGAACCCGCCAGCGGAGCCGGTCCCGGTCGACGTTGCGCTCGACTACAGCAGCGAGGACCCGTACGCGGTTCAAGCCGCCTTCGTCACCGGTGATGTCCACAACCCGGTCGAGTGGGTGTTCGGACGGGACCTGCTCGCCGACGGGCTGTTCCACGAGGCGGGCGATGGCGATGTGAGGGTGCGGCCGCACCGGGCGCACGCCAACCGTGTCGAGCTCGAGCTCACCTCGCCGTCCGGTTACGCGCTGTTCGTCACGAACGCGACACGGCTCGCCGAGTTCCTCGACCGGACCTTCGAGGTGGTCCCTCCCGGCACCGAATACGCCTGGCTGGACCTCGATCTGGCGCTGACGAATCTGCTGTCCAAGGACCCCAGCTGAGGCGTCGGGGTAGGTTGGAAGCCGCGAACAGCCGTCGGCTAGTGTTGCTGGCACATCGCACGCGGACGTAGCGCAGCTGGTAGCGCATCACCTTGCCAAGGTGAGGGTCGCGGGTTCGAATCCCGTCGTCCGCTCTGAGGCCTCTTGGTCTAGGCGGAGTGGCCGAGTGGCATAGGCAAGGGCCTGCAAAGCCCTGTACGCGGGTTCGATTCCCGCCTCCGCCTCGGGCGATTAGCTCAGTGGGAGAGCGCTTCCTTGACACGGAAGAGGTCACAAGTTCAATCCTTGTATCGCCCACCGCAGTTTGCGCAGGTCAGCCTCGGTTAGCACCGGGTCTGACTTGTCTCGTGCCAGTGACGTGCCAAAACTTGGGTCATCGTGCCTCCACGACTCGCGCCGGAAGGTCAACCGCATGGGGACAGACCGGCGGCACCTCGGCGCCGGTCTGTCCCTCTGCGCCCTCTGTGAGCGGGCGGTCAGGTCGTGGTCCGGCGACCACTACCAGTGCCCTGACGAGGAGGTGAACAGGTCGCGCGTTCTGGTGGATAGCTACGTTCTCGCGGTCGTACGCGAGCGACTGTCCCGGCCCGATCTTGCCGACCTTCTACGCGCGCCGCCATGCTGGACTGGCTGAGCGGCACCGGGGCCTCGGCGGCCCGCTCGTACTGGGAGAGCAGACGAGCCCAAGCTCTTGCGGCCGGTCAGGCTCCGCCCGAGGTCTCGCTCCCGGTCGGCTTCACCACATTCCCTGACGAGATCTTCCGCGCCCCTCGCAGCTGGGTCGAGCAGTCCTACCCCAACCTCACCTACTTCAACGAGGCCGACCGGGGCGGCCACTTCGCCGCCTGGGAAGAGCCTGAGATCTTCTCCATGGAGGTGCGAGCCGCCTTCAGGTCACTCCGCTAATCGGACAGCATCAGCGGCTTACACAGACCGTCCGCGCCACTCGCGGAAGGCGAGGGTCCTGGCGAGGCCGAAAGCGCTTCGACGCGGCTGATCTTGACAGTGCTAACCACAACGGCGTGCTGAGTGTGCCGCCGGAAGCGACGATGGACCAGACAGACCACACCGACGGTTATGAAGGCGTGCAGCCGACCGTAACGTCGTCGCTCTGGCTCGCTGCACACAGAGGACGGCAAGCATCGATGTTCTGCATCCAATGTGGCCAGCAGCTCGAGGAAACCTGCAGGTTCTGCCCGATTGCGGTGCACACCAGCACGGCCGGGCAGAGTCCCAACGCGACGATTGAGGTCGTACGACACGACACCCAAACAAACGGAGATCGATATGGCGACTATCGAAAACGCCACCGACATCCGCCCCTTCCACGTCGACATTGCGGATGAGGCGTTGGAAGACCTTCGTCGGCGCATCGCGGCCACGAACTGGCCCGACAAGGAGACCGTCGCGGATCAGTCCCAAGGCGTGCCGCTCGCCACGATCCAGGAGCTCGCGCGCTATTGGGGGACGGACTACGACTGGCGCAGGTGCGAGGCGACGCTGAACGCCCTTCCGCAGTTCATGACCGAGATCGATGGGCTGGACATTCACTTCATTCACGTTCGTTCGCAGCATGAGGACGCGTTGCCGCTGATCGTCAATCACGGCTGGCCGGGCTCGGTCATCGAGCAGCTGAAGATCATCGACCGACTGACCGATCCCACGGAACACGGCGCGAGCGCAGCTGATGCGTTCCATGTGGTGATTCCGTCCATGCCCGGATACGGGTTCTCGGGAAAGCCGACGAGCACTGGCTGGGGCCCAGAGCGGATGGGTCAGGCCTGGGCGGAACTGATGCAGCGCCTCGGCTACAGTCGCTACGTCGCCCAAGGCGGCGACTGGGGTGCCTTCGTCGTCGACCAAATGGGCTTGCAGGCACCTGCGGGTTTGCTCGCCATCCACACCAATATGCCTGCCACCGTTCCCGCGGACGTCGACAAGGCGTCCCTGGCCGGCGACCCGCCGCCATCTGGGCTCTCGGCTGAGGAACGACGCGCCTACGAGCAGCTGATTAGAACTTACGGGCAAGTCGAGTACGCCAATATGATGGCCGCTCGCCCGCAAACCTTGTACGGCATCGCGGACTCACCGGTCGGGCTGGCCGCCTGGCTTCTCGACCACAACGATGCTGACGGGCAGCCGGCCGCGGCGGTCGTCTCTGCTCTGGACCGCACCGAGAGCGCCACCGGTGAACTGACCCGTGACGAGGTCCTGGACAACATCACGCTCTACTGGTTGACGAACACCGGGGTCTCGGCGTCTCGCCTCTACTGGGAATACAACGGTGGTTTCTTCAGCACGAAGGGCGTCTCTATCCCGGTTGCCGTGACCGTCTATCCCAGCGAGCAGTACCAAGCGCCGCGCAGCTGGGCGGAGCAGGCCTACCCCAACCTCATCTACTTCAACGAAGTCGACAGGGGTGGCCACTTCGCCGCCTGGGAACAGCCGGAACTCTTCAGCGAGGAGATCCGCGCAGCGTTCCGCTCACTGCGTTAGCGAGTTGTCGCCAGACACTTCCTGATCAACGCAGTTGGCACCGTCCCCGCCGTCCTGGCCGATCCTATGCGGGTGTGGCCGGGGTCAACCCGGAACCCCCGATCCCGCTAGGTGACCAACGACGGTGCTGGCGGCCGAGTTGCTCGACTGGACTGGTTGCGGGATCGGGGCGCCGTAGGCGGGGTTGACGCCGGCCGTGGCCGCTAAGACGCTCGCGGCCAGCGGGGATGACTCTCGCTACGGCATTCATCGATCGGGTCCCTTGCCGGCGTGTGGGCCGGTGGCCCGTGAGGCGCCCGGCTGCCGACTGCAGTCGGCAGCTCTCCTCGTCCTGCAGCCTTCGGCGGAGGGGCGAGGCGGGCGCTTGCCTGTCCGGCCACGCCGGACCGGCGTCGCGCTTGGAACGCGGGCTTGAAACCGTACAGAAAGTTCTCACCGCTCCTGGGTTGCCCTTAGTGTGCAGTCTCATTTGATAGTTGACATTCCGGTCTCACCCGATGCTTGACACCGGCCGTGATCGGCTTCGGTAGTCAGGCAACGGTCGCGGCGGCCGTCTCCGAGGACTCGCGGAAGTCGATCTCATGGTGTGTGCCGTCGCAGAGCGGCTTTACCTGCGAGTGGCCGCAGCGGCAGAGCGTCATCCGCGGGCGCGTCTCGAACGGCTGGCCGTCGGAGCGCGTCACGGGGATGCCGCCGGTCACCCAGAGTGGCCCGGCGAGCTCGCCCTGCTCGGCGGTCACGGCGATGCCGACGGGATAGTCCGGCTCGACGTCCTCGCCGCCGGGTGTGAGCGCGTACATGTACGAGCCGGACGGGCAGCGCTCCATCATCCCGATGATCGCCGCGCGGACGTCGCTGTCGTCGACGCCCTCCATCATCTCGGGGATCCGCTTGAGGCGGCCGACGCAGAAGGCGGCGTGCATGCAGAGGTAGCCGTCGCGCTTGACGACGAGCCCGGGCCCTCGTAGCACCGTCTCGCCGTCCGCCTCAGTCAGCGAGCCCTCGACGATCCTGATCCGCTCGATCGACGGCCTCGTGTCGGCCGCCTCGGTGCCGTCGAAGCCGTACGCGCGCGTGCGTGCCGTCGCAGAACGGCTTCGAGCTCGACTGCCCGCAGCGGCATAGCGCGTACGTCTCCTCGGTCTCGATCGTCTCGGTCTTGCGCCAGGCGATCGAGTCGCCCTGCGCCGAGACGTGATCTTCTTCTTGCGCGACGAGCGGCACGTTGCCGTAGACGAGGTACGGGCCCGTCCTTGATCACGACGATCTTCGGCTCGGTGCTGCCCGAGAGGTGGCGCTGCGCGCGGCGGCACCCACTCGAAGCTCGGGCCGACGGTCGTCTCGCCGTCGCCGCGTCGGCAGCTACATCAGCTTGACCGCCTCGTCCTTGAGCCCGTACATGAGCCCGGTCGCGACGGCGAGCAGGCGGGGGCTGCCGTTGAAGCACTCGTGCAGCAGGTGGAGGACCGCCGAGTAGGCGTGGTTGAACTCCTCGAGCTGCGCGCGGATCGGGCTGCCGTCGGGGTAGTCGGCGCGTGCGCGGGTTCGGGCGCATTCGTGCAGACGGCGTCCCAGTCGACCTCGACCGGCTCGCCGGTCGGGCCCGACTGCGGCGTGTCGCCGAGCGCGTAGCGGCGGCCCGACGTAGAGCTCGTTGAAGCGGAAGTAGTGCGCGACCTCCTCCCGCTCGGGGTGGAACATGTCGCGGTCGCCGTCCCAGATCTCCTGGTGCTGGAGGCCCTCGCCCTGCTCGACGATCTCCTCGAGCGCGCGCGAGCGCGGAGGCGAGGTCGGTGACGGCGATGATCCGCCCGCTGCCGCCGTAGTAGAGGGCGTCGGTGACCTGCCGCGCGCGGGTCGCCGCAGAAGAGCGTCGTCCTCGCCGAGCTCGCCGGCGAGCCGTTGCAGCGCCTCCTCGATCGCCTCGTAGAACTGGCCGATCGTCTCGAAGTCGTCGTCCTCGGGGAGGCCGTCGTGCTCGCGCCGGCCGCTCGATCTGGAGGAAGGTCTCGAGCGCCTCCTTCGAGAACTTCGTAAGCGCCGACCTGGAAGGCGTTGTTCGAGTGCGCGAGGAACGTCGGATACGACGGGATGATTCCGGGGTAGTCGAGGCTCGGGCGAGCCGCCGACGGCGTTGAGGATGTTCGCCGCGAGCGTCAGGTGCAGCATCTCCTCGATGAAGACGCTGTGGACGATCTCGACCGCCTCCTGGTTCGTGCCGTCCTTGATCGAGTAGAGCGCGCGTCAGGTACGGCGGCAGCGTCGAGTGCTCGAGCTCGATCGCCCACTGAAGGTGCTGCCGGAGGTCTTCGACGGTCTCGATCGCCACGGGCACCCAGCGTAGCCGAGCCCCCGCGCCAGCTCAGGCACTCAGCGGAGGATGCCGAGGTGGTCCTTGAACTGCAGCGCGAACGAGTCGAGCAGCGCTGTTCTCCGCGGTCGCAAGTGATGGGCGACCGATGATTCCGGTCTCCGTGTAGCCGCGGATTCCGACTGTGAGCAGATGCCGCCGTTCGTCGGCCAGGTGATCAGCGTCGCGGAAGCTAGCTCGACGAGTTCCGGATGTGTGGCAAGCATGATCGATGTCTCGGCTTCGCCGCCGTTGCATGTCTTCGCGGTTGCTTGTAACGACTCCCGCAGCGATACGCGCCTCGGTCCACTCTTTGGACTGCGGGAACAGAACTACTCGCCGACGCTCGACGTTGGCTTCCTCGACGACGTTCGACAGCATGTAGTTTCCTCCGTGCCCGTTGACGATTGCTAGCTTCTCCATGAACGTCTACGCGTACATCCTCGACGAGGCCAGACGTGCCCTCGCCGGGCGCATGGACACCATGTTCGGGGACCAGGACTGATGTCAAAACTCGATGTCAGGAGGGGTGTCACTGATCTTCGCACCCGGTCTGACCAGGGTGGAGCTGAGGGGATTCGAACCCCTGACCCCTTGACTGCCAGAATCGTTCGAACAACGCGCTGACCTGCGCATACAGCGAATGCGCAGCTCAGGATGGATCCGTTGAGTTCCGTTACCGCTTGTTCGGCCTGTGTCAGGTCAGGTCGTCGCTCCATGTTCGCTCCATGCGGAGGAGCGATGATCACCCGGTCGGTTGATCGCTGTGATCCTGGTTCGCATGAGCACCGACGGAAGGTCAGTCGCGCCTGCCTACGTCGTCGGTGGTGAGTTTCGTGCAGGCGCGTGATCACAGCACCGGTGGCCCGCCGCCTGTTGGGTCAGGATCCACTTCCTCGGCTCCTAGCGGGGGGACGTGGCTGTGGCAGTGCGTCACCATCCAACCGTAGAACATTTTGTCCGTGTCTTGACATGTTACGAAATTTCGTTACTTTGCTGACTCGGGAGATTTTGTTGCAGTCCTCGGGAGGCGCCGTGCCGGGTACCAAGCCAACGCAGCTAGACGGGCCGCCGGTGCTGGCTCGGATTCGGGCGATGCTCTCGTCGCTGAAGCCGAGCGATGCCCGTGTGGCGCGTGCGGTCCTCGCCGACCCGGAGGCAACGATCTACCGCTCGGTGACCGAGATCGCCGAGGTCGCCGGCACGTCCACGGCAACCGTCGTGCGTTGCGCGCAGAAGCTCGGCTATCGCGGATTTCATCAACTCAAGGTGTCGCTGGCCCGAGAACAGTCGGTGTTCCAACGTGAGCCCGCGGACCGAGGGCCTACGACCAGTCCGCTGCTGGCGGTCACAGCCGCGGGTGCGGAGGCGGTCCGTGACGCCGGCGCGCTGGTAAGCGCGGAATCGTTCGACCAAGCGGCGCGCGCCCTGTGCGAAGGCGATCGTGTCCTGTTCGTCGGTGTCGGGACGTCCGCACCGCTCGCCCAGGATGCCGCCTATCGATTCCGCGTCGTCGGGCTCGCCACGGACGCCCCCGCCGACGTCCACATGCAACATGTCAGTGCACTTCTGCTCGGCCCCAACGACGTCTGTTTCGCCATCAGTCACAGCGGAGCGACCCGGGAAACAATCGAGTCCGTCAAGGGCGCCCAGGCCGCCGGCGCGACAACGATTCTGATCACCAGTTTCCTGCATTCACCGCTGTCCGACATCGCCGACGTCGTGCTCACCGCGGGCACCAGGGAGGTGTCCTTCCGGCTGGAAGCGATGGCCAGCCGGCTTGCTCACCTCGCCGTCATCGACGCGCTACTGGTGGCGGTTTCCGACCGCGACCCGGTCCGCTCGCAGCGCGCCCTCGATCGCTACGCGGACACGATCGCAGAGCACCGGGCCTGACCGGCACGTCATGACCGGTTCTGGCCGAGCATGACGAGACAGCGATAGGAGAGCCACGTGCTTCAAACCATGATCGTGGGCAGCCTTCCTCGGCCGGAGTGGTTGGCCAGACCACTCGATTTCATGACCGATTGGAGGCTGTCCGGCCCCGTGCTCGCGGAGGGCCAGGACGACGCAGTCCGGCTGGCGATGAATGACCAGCACGAGGCCGGGATAGACATCTTGACCGACGGCGAGCAACGGCGGCGGCACTACGTGTGGAGTTTCTGCGAGGGCCTCACCGGCATCGATTCCGAGCACCGGAAAGAGATGCCCATGCGTGGTGGTCGTTACACGAGGCTTGCCCCGGTCGTGACCGGCCCTGTGCGGCGGCCGAACGGTGTCACGCTCGAGGCGTTCAGGTTCATGAAGGAACACACGACACAACCGGTCAAGGTGACACTTCCCTCCCCGATGACGTTGGCCGACTCTCTGTTCGACGAGCACTACCGCGACCGCAGGACACTGGCGCTCGAAATGGCCAAACTGCTCAACGAGGAAGCCTGTGAGCTCGCCGATGCCGGGTGCGACATCGTTCAGCTCGACGAGCCGTGCTTCAACATTTACCTCGATGACATGGAGGAATGGGGGATCCAGGCGGTCGAGGACGTCATCAAGGGCGTCACGGCGAAAACCGCGGTACACGTCTGCTACGGGTATGGCGTCGGCCACTGGGTCGAGTGGAAGGCCCGCAACCAGGACTGGCGGCAATACGAACGGGTCTTGCCGTTGCTCGCCACCAGCGCCGTCGACCAGATATCGGTGGAATGCGCCGCTTCGAGTGTGCATTCGGCCGTGCTCGCGCTCGCGCGCGGCAAGGACCTTGCGGTCGGTGTGATCAACTGTGGGACGGAGCAGGTCGAGACGTCGGACGTCGTCGCCGCGCGCATTCGGCTCGCATTGCAGCACGTCGCGCCGCAGAACCTGTACCCGTCGACGGACTGCGGCCTCATGCCACGCTCACGACCGGTCGCCCGGGCGAAGATGAAGGCCCTCGCCGACGGCGCTCGGATCGTGCGCCAGGAGCTCACCCACGAGTCAGCCCAAGGCCGCGGCCCCTCCGGTGAGCACCGGATAAGCGGATGAAAACGACGCCGGTACTTAGCCGACGAGGTTCGCCGCGGCTCGACGATGCCTGGAACTCCCGCGTCCGTAACGAAAGGCCACACACCCGCGCCGATCGCAACTACCTCGAACTCCTCCAGGAAATGCGGTTGATACAGACGGCCGTCACGATTCTCTTCGCGATGTTGCTGACGATCCCGTTCAGCGTTCGCTTCGTGTACGCCGACGAGTTCCAGCGCGTTGTCTACGTGGCAACGCTGGCCTGCTCGGCTATGGCGTCGGTGCTGCTCATCACGCCGGTGGCATACCACCGCACGCTCTTCCAACGCGGCCGCAAGTCCGAGATCGTCGTTTCCGCGCACAGATTCATACGAGTGGGACTGCTCATCCTCACAGTTGCCGTCGTGGGCTTGCTGTTGCTGGTCCTCGACATGGTGATCGGACGAGGTCCCGCCGTTGTCATCAGTCTCGCAATCGGTTCGCTTATTCTCGGGCAATGGTTCGTGTTGCCGGCTCTGGCATCGCGGGCCGGACCGGCCCAGAACATTCCTGCCTCAGCGCAACAGCACACCACAGCCGAGCGCCCTCCACCGACTGCGCCGTCAAGGAGTTGATCTACCGTGCGCACCAGCTCCGATCGGATCCTGACCACACACACCGGCAGCCTGCCCCGTCCTCCCACGCTGGCCTCGGCAATGGTCGCCCGCGAGAACGGCGAGCTCGACGCTCAGGCCACTGCCGCGTTGCCCGCGACCATCGTCGACGCCATCGGCGACGTGCTCGCCCAGCAGGTCGCCTGCGGTGTGGACATCATCAGCGACGGCGAGATGGGCAAGATCGGCTACTCGACCTACGTCAAGGAACGGCTCAGTGGTTTCGACGGTGCGCCGGCAGGGTTGTCGCTAGCCGACTTGGAGGACTTCCCGGAGTTCACCGAGCGCGCGCTGGCCGGCCTGGTCACCGCGACGCCTTCCTGCACCGGCCCGGTGAGCTACACCGGCGAGGCAGCCTTGGCCGCGGAGCTAAAGGCGCTGCGATCGGCCCTCGACGCGGCCGGAGCCGGTGAACACGACGTGTTCGTGCCAGCAGCCTCGCCGGGAGTGATCTCGCTGTTCCTCGCAGACCATCACTACGGTGATCAAGAGGCCTACCTGGCCGCGCTCGCCACCGCGATGCGCACCGAGTACGAAGCGATCGCCGACGCGGGTTTCCTCGTCCAGATCGACTGCCCCGATCTGGCGATGGGGCGGCACGCCCAATACGCCGACCTCCCGCTCGACGAGTTCCGGAACAAGATCGCCCTGCACGTCGAGGCGCTCAACGACGCACTGCGCAACATCGACCCCGATCGACTGCGGCTGCACATCTGCTGGGGCAACTACGAAGGACCACACCACCGCGACGTCGAGCTGGCAGACATCATCGACATCGTGCTCGCGGCGCGCCCCCGGGCCATCTCGCTCGAAGCCGCGAATCCGCGCCACGGGCACGAATGGATGGTGTTCGAGGAGGTGCCCCTCCCGGCCGACAAGGTCCTCATACCCGGCGTGATCGACACGTCCACCAACTACATCGAGCACCCGCAGCTCGTCGCGGAACGGATCGGGCGCTACGCCGGCGTGGTCGGCGCGGAGCGGGTCATCGCCGGTACGGACTGCGGATTCGCCACGTTTGCCTCGTTCCTGCCGGTCTCACCACGCATCGCATGGGCCAAGCTCGCAGCCCTGGTCGAGGGCGCCGAACGTGCGTCTGCCCAGCTGAGTCGCCCAGCGACAGTTCTGTCCTGACGCGCGCCCGCCCGCCGCATATCTGAAATCCCCTCCGTTGCGATCTCGAAGGAGCGATCTCATGACGACCGCCGACACCGAAGCCACGCACACCGACTCGACCGAGATCCCCGAACCCCCAACCGAGGCACCAGCGACAGCCCCGCCCACCTCGAACCCGCTGATGGGCAACCCCGGAACCGTCGGTATACCGACCGTGATCGCGGGCGCCGTCGGACTCGGCCTAGTCAACTCCGGCTATCTGGCGCCCGAAGCGGTCGGGGGCGCGATGCCGATCATCCTCACGGCGACTGTCGTCGGCCTGCTCATCGCCACCATCTGGGCAGCAATTTTGGGCCAGAACGCCGCAGCCAGCCTGTATGCGGTGTTCCTCGGCTTCTACAGCAGCTACGCCGCGCTCGTGGTCGGGCTCGGCCACGACTGGTACAGCATCCCCGCCGAACACGTCGTGACCGCCATCGCCGGTTGGATCATCTCCTGGCTGGTGACGATTGTGATGGTCACGCTGCTGACCCTGCGCCTGCCCTGGAGCTTCACACTGCTCCTCGGACTCGTCGACGTCGCGCTGGTGCTGCTGCTCATCGGCCTCTACGGCTCAGTCGCCTTCACCCGCGCGGGCGGCGCCGTCATCTGGGTCTTCATCGCGGTAGCGATCTACCTCTACGCCGACATCATGTCCCGCGAGACCGGCGGTCGTGGGCTCCCGCTCGGACGGCCCATCATCGCCCGCTGACGCCGAGCAAGCCCATCGCCTTGGCACGCCGCTAGTGTCCCGGAACCTGGACACTAGGACGGGCGGGTTTCCCTGCCGTGAGGGTGCCCGAAACTCGGTCCACGGCCGCTGACCTGCCGCTTCATCGCTGGTGGCAGCCCGGCATGATCCACCGGTGGCGCTGCGACTGATCTACCTGACGTTCACTCGACTCCTGGGCTGGATGGTTCTGCTCGCACGCTCGGACGCCGCCAAGGAGGTCGAGATCCTGGTCTTCGCCATCAGCTCGCCGTACTCCAACGACGCACGCCACGACCCCTGACGAGCTAGGCCGACCGAGCTGTGATCGCGGCCCTCACCCGAAGGCTACCCCCCGGCGCCGGCTCGGATTACTCGTCACACCGGCCACGATCCTGGGCTGGCACCGTCGACTCGTCGCCCGCCGCTGGACCACCCAGCCCACGGCCGGCCCGGTCGACCGCCATCCCCGCCGGCCTCCGCGCGCTCGCCATCCGCTTGGCCACCGAGAACCCCACCCGGGGATATCGACGCATCCACGGCGAGCTCGCCGGTCTCGGCTACCAGATCGGCGCCTCCACCATCTGGAAGATCCTCAACCGGCGCCGGCATCGACCCCTCACCCCGACGATCCGGACCGACCTGGGCCGAGTTCCTCCGCGCACAGGCGCACGCGATCCTGGCCTGCGACCTGTTCCACCTCGACACCATCACCCTGCACCGACTCTACGCGTTCTTCGTCGTCGAACACGCCAGCCGCCGTGTCTACATCCTAGGCGTCACCGCGCACCCCACCGGAGCCTGGCTGACCCAGCAAGCAGGTGAGTGCCGTGGCTCGGCACGCGTCGCGCGGGGCTATTCCGCGCGAGCCACGTGCCGCGAAACGGCAACGTGAGTGCCCGGTGGTCGAGGCTGGACGTCGCGAGCCCTCCCGTGATGACGGCAGCGAACCGAACGGACCGGAGCTCACCTCTCCTTGACGTGAACGACGGACCCTGGCCGTAAGCCTCAGCATCTCGATCGACCTGCCGCGGAAGCGGCCGTCTGATCAGCTGTCGGGGTCCGGCCGGCGGTTGTCACCGTTGACGAGGTCACCGGTGAGCTTTCGGATGCCGTCGGGCTCGGCGGCGTCGGCAACGGCCTCGGCAGCTGCTTCCTCGGCCTGCGCGGCCTCCTCGGCGGCACGCGCGGCCAGCTCGTCGGAGTCAGCCGGCTCGGCGGTTGCCGGCGACTTCGGTAGCACTTCGGTGAACGCACGCGCAGCACCCTGCAGTGCCGAGGTGACCTCGCTGGGAATCACCCAGAACGTGTTGCCCGATCCCTGGGCGAGCTGCGGAAGGACCTGCAGGTACTGGTAGGCGAGCAGCTTGGGATCGGGGTCGTTGCGGTGAACCGCCTGGAAGACCTGGTCGATGGCCCGCGACTGCCCTTCTGCGGTGAGGATCGCGGCGGTCCGGCCACCCTCCGCGCGTAGGATTGCGCCCTGCTTGTCCCCCTCCGCGGTCAGGATCTGGGACTGCCGCTGACCCTCGGCGGACAGGATCGCCGCGCGCTTGTCGCGCTCGGCCCGCATCTGCTTCTCCATCGCGTCCTTGATGGTCTTCGGGGGGTCGATGGCCTTGATCTCCACCCGGTTCACCCGAAGGCCCCACTTGCCGGTCGCTTCGTCCAGCACCCCACGCAGCTGGCTGTTGATCGTGTCGCGCGAGGTAAGCGTGCTCTCCAGGTCCATCGATCCGACGACGTTGCGCAGCGTGGTGACGGTGAGCTGCTCGACGGCTTGGATGTAGCTGGCGATCTCGTAGGCGGCCGCGCGCGGATCGGTGACCTGGAAGTACAGCACCGTGTCGATCTCGACGACGAGGTTGTCCTCGGTGATCACCGGCTGCGGCCGGAACGATACGACCTGCTCCCGGAGATCGATCACTGGGTAGACCCGATCGACGTAGGGGATGACGAAGTTCAGCCCGGGCTGCAGCGTGCGCAGGTACCGACCAAGCCGTTCGACGTTGCGCGCGCGTGCCTGCGGCACGATGCGCACCGCGCGTATGACGGTGAAGACCGCGAAGAGTGCGATGAGCACTCCGGCGATCAGAGCTGCAGAGATTTGCATGATCACTCCTGGGGATATGACCGCGGTGGCACCGTCGATCCGCATGACGTGGACGGTCGCTCCTGCGGGAATCACGACGCTGTCGTCAATGGCGCGAGCGGTCCATTCCTCGCTGCCGATCTTGACCCGGCCGGCATGCCCGGTCACCTCCTGGACGACATGCGCCGACCTGCCGACCAGCGCGTCCACCCCGAAGGGCCCCGAGCGCGGCCCTCGAAGGTGGCGGGTCGCGATCGGCCGTACCACGAGCAGGCCGGCGGCGGCGGTTACGGCGAACACGACGAACTGAAGTGGCACGGGCAGCCCGAGGACGGCCGCTATCGACGTGATCAGGGCAGCACCGCCGAGCAGCCCCAAAGCAGCGGTCAGGGTGAAGATCTCGGCTACACCGAGGACCACGGCGACGATCAACCAGATCGTCCACGCTTCCACATGTCCTCCCTGGAGTTAACGCCTCGGACGGCCTGAAATGTTCCGCCTTGGGCGCGGCTCAACTGGCCCTGTGCGTCGACTCGAGCACACCGATCGAGCGGAGCACGCCGTCCTCGGCGCGGATGAGGCCCGCCCCATGTTCGGCGTTGAGGAGTGTTGATCGCCGTGCGGATCGCGTTGGCGAGAGTTTCGGGTGCGAGCCGGCGCAGGGGTTGTGGTGCGGGCGCGACATCGGCAGCGTGCGCCCGGGCGGCCCGGAGCTGCTGGTCGGCCACGAATGGGGAGCTTGACCCGGTTTCCCGGACACGGTGATGTTGCCCCGTTCGACAGGCACGAATGTTGACAGACGTCGCCACGCGGACTCCGGCACGCCAACGAGAAACTCATCGCCCTGCAATTCCCCGAACTCTGCCTGCCCACGATCGTGACCGCCGATCTCGGCGAGATCACCGACTCCACGTAGTCATGGGGTGCCGCCGCGCTGAAACCCCCCGACGGCATGGCCGGACGGGGAATCCTGTTGCTGCGCCTGGACGACCCCAACCTGCGGTCCTTGCTCGAGGTCACCACCACCCGCGGACGTGACCAAGTAGTCGTGCAGCGTTTCGTGCCCGAGTCCGTCCACCGGGACCGACGCGTGGTCGTGCTCGACGGCTCACCCATCGGCGTCGTCCGGCGGATCGCCAGACCAGGCGAATTCCGATGCAACATGGCAGCCGGCGCGACGACGGTCGGCGATTTGGTGACCGCCCGGGACAAGGAGGTCTGCGCCAAGAATCACCCCGATGCTCGCCATGCACGGGCTCGCGCTCGTCGGGATCGATGTCATCGGCGACTACCTCGCCGAGATCAAGGTAACCAGCCCGACCGGACGAGAAATCGACGCACTCGCACGAGGACTGCCGGGAACGTCATCGCCTGGGTCGAACAACGGCGCAGGGTCATGGCTCAACCAGGCCGGCGCGGATCGCAAACCTGGTGAGTTCGAGTCGGTCGCGCATGCCGAGCTTATGCAGGATGTTCGCTCGATGCCGGTCGACGGTCTTGGCGCTGATGACCAACGTGCTGGCGATCTCCTTCGATGAGTGCCCTTCGGCGATCAGCTTGACGATTTCCTCCTCGCGGGGGGTGAGGATGCTGTCCGGTGTGCGGTCGCTGTTCCGGTTGCGCTGCAGGTAGTCCCGGATGAGCGCGCTGACGGCACCGGCGTACAGGAAGGGTTCGCCGCGCATCGCGTCTCGGCAGGCTTCCACGAGGTCGCGGTCGGCGACGGACTTCAGTACGTAGCCCGAGGCGCCGACCTTGAGCGCCTCGAACAGGTACTGCTCGTTGTCGTACATGGACAGCATCAGGATGTGCACCCCGAGCGCCCGCCGGGTCATCTCCCGCGCAGCCTGCAGTCCGGTCATCCGTGGCATGGCGATGTCCAGGATGGCCAGGTCGACGTCTCCACCAGCGGCCAGCGTGACGGCCTCCGCCCCGTCGCCGGCTTCGGCGACGACGACGAGGTCTGGCTCGCCGTCCAGGATCAGGCGCAGACCGCGCCGCACCAGGGCGTGATCGTCGGCCAGCAGGATTCGTGTCTTGCCCGGTGCCAAGTCGCCCTACCCCCGCTGCGCCCGAACAGGGACGACCAGCGCTTGTCGGTCCGCCGGTACAGAGGGTCGAGCGTGGTTGCTGATCGTTTAAGGACCCTGACCCGCTGCACCATGTGACCGGGACCTCGTCGTCGACGAGCCAGGTGGCGTAGGAGTGGCGCAGGTAGCGGAGGCGTGACGTCGCACACCCGCTCTATTGCCCCAGCTTCCGCTCGATCTTCCTAAGTGGGCATGGCCGTCAGCCGAGGCCGATTCCGTCTGTTGATCCAGAGGGTTTCGGATCCGGTAGTCGCGTCATGCGGAACGAGATAAGTAGGCCGATGAGGCCGGCGAGGATCGGAATGAGCAGGGCAACTTGAAGGGCGATGGGCCGTGCCTCGGTGTTGATTCGGATGATCTCGTCCTGGACGTTCTGCGGTTCGCCTACGAGCAGTTCGGCGAGCTGGGTGTTGCTCATCACCTCCGCGTCGTTCTCCAGTGCCTGCGCGACGCGTTGTTGGTCACTGGGGGGAAGCACCGTGCTCGACGTCGCCAGGTTGGTAAACGTGAAGGCCAGGGTTGCGAGCATGATGGCGCCGGCGAACGCCAGTCCGAACGACAGCCCGAACGAGCCGGCCGCGGAGTTCACACCGGCGGCCTCGCTGACCTGCTCCTCGGAGATCGGAGACAGCGTGTAGTTGTTCAGCTGGGACACCAACAATCCAAGGCCCGAGCCGGCGATCATCAACGGGACCAGCAGATACCACCCAAACTCGGCCCGGGGCACCAGCGGGATCAGCGCCAGCAGCCCCACCGTGAGCAGCAGGAAGCCAAATCGGATGAGGCTGCTCGGTCGCGACCGTCCCGCCCTCTTCCCGGCGAGGATCGCCACCGCGAACATGGACAGCGACAGCGGCGCGAGCGAGAGTCCGGCCTGCAACGCGTTGTACTCCAGGACCATCTGCAGGTAGATCGGCAGCACGATCATCGTGCCGCCGAGCGCGATCTGCTGGAGCGTCTGACCGGAGACACCGAACCGGAATAGCTTGGATCGGAACAGGTCCGGGATCGAGCAACGTCGGCTTGCCCTGGCGCTTGCGCCGCACCAACCAATAGATCAGCGCGCCCATCGCAATCGCTCCGATCGCCAGGACCACGGCTACCCGTTCTCCGCCTTCCTGCCAGATCAGGATGCCGAGCACGATGCCGCCCATGCCCAGCACCGACAGCACTGCACCGACCAGGTCGATGTGGCGAGGTCCGGTGTAGGGCACGTCCCGGACGAGCCCGATGCCCGACAGCACGACAGCGATGACGAGGACCTCCAGGCCGAACGCGACCCGCCACGACAGGTAGGTGGTGATGAATCCGCCGAGCAACGGTCCGACGGCAGCGGCTATCGCAGCCGCGGCACCGACCAGGGCGTAGACCTTCTTCTGTGCCGTTCCGGTGAAGTTGCCGTGAATGAGCGACTGCATCGACGGCAGCAGCAGCGACGCACCGATCCCACCCACCACAGCCCAGAAGATGATGACCGCTGTCAAACCTTGCGCGAAGACCATCGCCGTGGCACCGATCGCGTAGCCGAGCAGACCCAGGACGTAGGCGCGCTTGCGGCCGATGAGATCGCCGACCTTGCTGCCGATCAGGATGAACGCCGCCGACACCAGCGCCTCCAGCGCAATCGCCGACTGGACCCCGCTCACCGTCGTACCGAGATCCCGAACCACCGCCGAGATCGACACATTCATCAGCGACGTGTCGACGACCAGCACGAACATCGCCATCGCCAACAGAATGGCCAGCCGCGAACTGCCCGTGGCCTCTGCCGCGCCACTGGTGCCCGCGCCCTCGGCCATCGGAAGCTCCCGTCCTAACCGAAGTTCGGTTCTGGAGCCGAAACCCGGCTCCGGAACCTAACAGTGCAGCCGACCATGCCGGTCGACCAACTGGCGTCCTCAGCCTGTCGCGTCGGGCGTAGCGGTAGCCCACCTCGCTCCGGTCTCTCTGCGGTAGGCAGCGATCGCCTCGTCGAGCGTGGGGAAGAAGTGGGTTGGGTCGATGGTGCGGGTCAGTTCGTATCGATCGATCTTGCGACGGACCGGGTCCTTCATCTCGGCGAACACCAGGCTGGTTCCGCCGGCGTTGAGTGTGAGGTCAAGCTCGTGAAGCATGTCGGCGGCGGTGGTGTCAACGTCGGTGATCGGCTCGGCGGCGATGATGATCCATTTGGGGGGCGGGTCGGTCGTGGCGAGTCGGCGGATTTGTTCGCTGAAGGTTCGGGTGTTGGCGAAGAACAGCGGCGCGTCGAACCGGTAGATCACGCACCCGGTGAGCCGTTCGGCCTGCGGGTAGCTGCGAGTGTCGTGGTAGCCGGCGATGTCTGGGACGCGGCCGAGGATGGCTTGATACGGCCACCAAGCCCGGCGGAACACGTTCCCGATCGAGAGCGCGACGGCCACGACGATCCCAGGCAGCACGCCGAGCAGCACGACGCCGAGGAATGCCGCCGTCGATAGGGCGAACTCCGTCCTGCGCACGCGGAAGAGCCGAAGTGTGCCGGGAATGTCGGCCAGCGAGATCGAGGCGGCGATCACCACCGCGGCCAGGATCGGCTGCGGGAGGTTCCGGAGCAGCCCGGGCGCCAGTAGCAGGATCAGGGTGATCGCAATGGCTCCGACCAGCCCGGTGACCTGAGTCTTCGCCCCGGCCTGCTCGGCCACCGCGGTCCGCGAGCCGCTGGTGCTGACCGGAAACCCCTGGAACAGGCCAGCGCCGATGTTCGCCGCCCCGATCCCGACCATCTCCTTGCTGCCGTCGATGGTCTGTCCGGTGCGCGCGGCGAACGACGAGGCGGTGGAGATCGTGTCGGCAAGTGAGACGAGCGCAATGCCCGCCGCGCCGGCCAGCAGCAGCGCGAGGTCGGAGAACTGTACCTGCGGGATTGTCAGCGGGGGGAACCCTTGCGGCAGGGTGCCAACCAGCTGTACGCCGTACTGCCCGAGGTCAAAGACCACGACCGCGATGATCGACAGCACCACGACGAGCAGCACACCCGGGATTCTCGGCATCATCCGCTGAGAAACCACGATCAGGATCAGCCCGAGCGCGCCGACCAACAACGCCGCCGGCACGGTCTGGCCGGTCATGACACCTGTGACAAACCCGCTCAACTCGGCTAGAAACCCATCAGCGTCCACGGAGAATCCGAAGAGCTTGGGCAGCTGGCCGACCAAGATGGTCAGCGCCAACCCGTTCATATAGCCGATCATCGTCGGCTTAGAGATCAAGTCAGCGACGAAGCCGAGCCCACCGATTCCGGCCAACACCGTGATTGCCCCGGTCATCAGCGCAAGCGCCGAGGCCAGCGCAACCGCACGCTGCGGGTCCCCGTTCGCCACGAGCAACGGCAGGATCGTCGCCGCGATCATCGGTCCCAACGACGAATCCGGACCCAGCACAAGAATCCTCGACGGCCCGAAGATCGCGTATCCGACTAGACACAGAATCGAGGTGTACAGCCCGGTTATGGCTGGCAAACCAGCCAATTCCGCATACGCCATGCCCTGGGGGACGAGCAGGGCCGTCAAGACCAGCCCGGCCACCAGATCCTTACGGAACCAACTAGCTTGATATCCGCGGAGCGTCGCAAACCCCGGAACGAGGCGGGCGATCACCGAACCCGGCCATGTCTGCCTATCGCCCCTGCCCACAGGGGGTGCATCCGGGCAGGCTACTCCCCCGAGCCCACAACCGACCGTTGCCACGCGATGCCTGCGGCCACGGCCCAGGACTCGTGAACCTCCTTGGACGGACCCGGTGGTGGACGAGCTACCTGGCGTAGGAGTGGCGGAGGTCGCGGCCGGACGTGATCAACATAAAGGGTCAGCCAACAACGCCGCCCGCTACCCGAACATCAAGCCGGGTGAGGAGTTCACCGGATACTCGTGAGATTCCGCTACCGCATGCGGAAGATCGTGTGAGCGAGCGATTCTGTGGCCGCCCAGCCCCAGCCCGGTGCCCTGAAGAACTCACGGGTGGCCGCAACGTACGGCGCTCCGGCGAGGCCGATGGCCACCCCGAGTGCCACACCACCGATCAGCCACGGTACCCAACTCGGTTTTGCGCGGTGGGTCCGGCGGCGCGGGGACGGACGTGGAATCGGGCTCGTCGCCGCCAACGGAGGGTTGGTTCTCGACCATTTCAGACCCCCCGGTTGGTCCGCTGCCCATCGTCATCCCCTTGATCCCGCCCGGCCGCGAGGTCGCGTCGACGTACGGCTGCGGCGGGCGTCGCGGTCCTAGCGCACCACGGCAACCGTCCTCGCCCGTCACCCCTTGGGGATGAATGCGTCCGCTCCTAGGGTCGCGGGGACGCGGCGAGCGCGGCACCTACCTGGTTGGCCAGCGCGACCGCGACGCGGCGCTGTTCCAGCGACGGCCTGACCACAGTGGTGGCTGCGATGAGCAGGTACCGGCCATGGACGACACCGCCGCTCTGGATCACGAGCTCGATCTCGGAGTCGGTGGGCAGCCCGAGCCGACCGACGTCGACCGGACGGCCGTTGCGACTGACGGTTCCGTCGCTCTCCAGAGTGGCGAGCACCGAGCCGGTGCCGAGGTCGAAGCGGCAGTCGTCGATCTGCAGGACCTCGACGATCTGTCGTGCGACGTGCGCGATGAGCGAATCGGTGGACTCCAGCCCAGCGGCCACTGTCGCGGCGGTGCCGACGACGCCGTCCAGGTAGCCCTGCTCCCGGCTGGCTCGGGACTGCTGGCGGCGACCCCAGAGGGCTATCTCCGTCACCACAACGCCGACGATCAGCAGCAGCACGGCTGTCTCGATGTCCGCGCGGTCGGCGATCGTGAACTGGTTGTACGGCTCGGTCAGGAAGAAGTCGAACCAGGCGGCACACGACAACGCGGCGACGATGCCGGCCCACCGGATGCCGGTGGCGGCGGCGGCGACGACCAGCAGCACCAACCCGAGCGCGGCGTTGGTGTTCGCCACGCTGTCCCGGAACACCGCCAGCAACGCGCACGCCAGGAATGGCACGACGGCGGCGGCCGCCACGACCAGCCCCCGGTGAGTTTGAAGGAACGCCGCTACGCCCATGCCTCCATCAAACCGCTGACCGTGGGACGAGGTCACTAGTTGGCGCAACCCATGCTCAGCACCTGGTACCCGCGTCACGTGATGCGCAGGCCGCCGGCACCCGGCCGCGAATGTGGTGAGGTAACTCCGTCCGCGACACGAGACGGAGGTTGCCGAGATGCCCGATCGTGTGGTGGCCGGCCAAATCGCGGAGCTGCAGGCCTCGCTTGGTGCCTTCCTGCAGTTGGTCTTCGGCTCACCGTGGGCCATCGCCAAGCAGCGCGGCGAGCCGATTGCCGCGGACTTCGTCGGCGGCAACCCGCAGGAGCTGGCACTGCCCGAGTTCGTCGCCGCACTGACCCGGTGGAGCGTTCCGCAGCACAAGGACTGGTTCGCGTATCAGGCGCCGGATCGCACGGCTCAGGTCGCTGCCGCGGCCTCGCTGAGCTCACGCCTCGGCATGCAGTTCGATCCCGACGACATAGTGCTCACCCGGGGCTCGCTCGCCGGGTTGGTGCTGGCACTGCGGGCCGTGCTGGATCCCGGCGACGAGGTGATCTTCATGAGCCCGCCGTACTTCTTCTACCGGGCGATGATCACGATCGCCGGCGGACGTCCAGTGGTCGCCCAGCTGGACAGGACGTCCTGGGACCTGGATCTCGGACTCGGTCGCCGCCACCATCACCGAACGCACCCGAGCGCTCATCGTCAACTCCCCGAACAACCCGACCGGCAAGATCGCCACCACCGAGACCCTCGAGGGCCTGGCCGAACTCCTCCGGTCCGCCAGCAGGAGCAACGGGCGGCCGATCTACCTGCTCTCCGACGAGGCGTACAGCCGCATCCTGTTCGACGGGAATGCGTTCCACAGTCCCGGCGAGTTCTATCCGTGGTCCGTGCTCGTGCAGACCTACAGCAAGACTGCCCTCGCCCCCAGCGAGAAACTCGGCTACCTCGCCCTGCCACCGACGATGCCCGACCGGGAGCTCGTTCGCGGCGCGTTGGCGGTCGTCCAACTGGCCGACGGATGGGCGGTGCCCAATGCGGTCATGCAGTACGCGCTTCCCGACATCGACGCGATGTCGATCGACCTGGCGCACCTGCAGGAGAAGCGAGACAGGGTCGTCGACGGCCTGCGCGGGCACGGATACGAGCTGACCGTGCCGGAGGCGACCTTCTACGTCCTCGTGCGCTCGCCCATCCCCGACGACTGGGCGTTCACCGAGCTGTTGGCGAGCCGCGGCGTGTTCATCATGCCCGGCAGCCTCGTCGAGCTTCCCGGCTACTTCCGGATCTCACTCACCGCCACCATGGACATGATCGACTATGCGCTTCCGGTATTCGGCGAGGTGCGTCGAGAACTGACCAGCACCGCCGGCTGACACAGCGACCGTGCAGGCTATGCAGACTCTTCCGCGGTGACCATCCAGAGATGGTCGTCCGGGTCGGCGAAGGTGCCGGTGTAGCCCCACGGCTGCTGGGCGGGCTGTGTGACGATCTTGGCTCCCGCCTGCCGGGCGCGCTCGATCATCTCGTCGACGGCCGCTGCGGTCTCCGCGCCGACGCCGACGACGCACTCGCTGCGACCGGGCGGCGCGACCTCGTGGTCGCCGATCACCCAGCCGAAGCCGCCGGTCGGCACCAGCATCAGCCGCGCACCGTCGTTGATCTCGAACTGCAGCGGCTCGGGGACGCCGTCGTCGGCGAGCTCACCGACCGCGCGGAGCCCGAGGCCCGCACCGTAGAAGCGGTACGAAGCCTGCCGGTCGGCGATCGGCAGACTGATCATGACGGGACCCATGGGTGCTCCCTCCGGACGTGGATCGACACTCGTCAGACCTCGCACCTGCGCGGAACTCATCGACGCCACCGGTCCGGACCTAGCCTCGGCCGGTCAGCTGGTCCCCGAGGGCGATCACGTTGTCGACGATCGCATCGACGTCGGCGAGCATGGTGCGCGGGTTGATGAAGCAGGGCCGGATCGCGAACCTGCCGCCGACCACGGTGGCCGTCGGGACCGACCGCGTGGTCCGGCGCAGCCTGCTGAGGATCTCGGCGTTCACCGGGTCGTCGGCGGCGTAGCGGAAGCACACCACCGAGAGCTCCGGCTCCAGCAGCAGCTCCAGCCGGGGATGCTCGCGCACCCGCTCGGCGACGTGCCGGGCGAACCCGACGTGGCGCTCCACCCGGGCGGCCACCCCGGCCCGGCCGAGCTCGCGGAGCACCGCCCAGACCAGCACGCCCCTGCTTGGCGCCGACAGCTCGACACCCATGTCCGCGTACGGCGCCCCGATGCTGTCGTACTGCACGACGGCGTCGTCCTCGTCGGAGGAGAAGGAGCCCTCCAGGTAGGTAGCCTCGCCCTGGGCGAATGCCCGCAGCAGCGGCCCGGCGTCCCGAACGTAGGTGGCCGCGCAGCCGACCCCGGTGGTCAGCCACTTGTGCGGGTCGACGATCATCGAGTCGGCGCCGTCGGCGCCGGCGAACATCGGCCGCAGCCGGGGCGACGCGGCCGCGATCAGGCCGTACGCGCCGTCCACGTGGAACCAGCTGCCGTACTCCCGGGCGATCTCGGCGAGCTCGTCCAGCGGGTCGATCGCGCCGGTGTCGGTGGTACCGGCGTTGCCGACGACCGCGACCGGCACGACGCCGGCCCGTCGATCCTCGGCGAGCGCCGCGCGCAGCGCCGCCAGGTCGATCCGTTGCCGGGCGTCACAGCGAACCTGCCGGGCACCGCTGCGGCCCAGCCCGAGCACCGCCGTCGAGCGCTGGATCGTGTGGTGGGACTGCTCGGAGGCGTAGACCCGCGCGACGATCCCGGCCGGCAGGCCGTTCTGCGAGACGTCGACGCCGCGCTGCTCGAACGCCCACTGCCGGGCGGCACCGAGCGCGACCAGGTTGGCAGTCGAGCCGCCGCTGGACAGCACACCCTGGTGCCCGGCCGGGATCCCGCAGAGCTCGGCGAGCCAGTCGAGCCCGACCCGCTCCAGCGTGTTGAAGGCGTGCACGAGGTAGCGCTGCCCACCCGCGGCCGTGGCCGCAACTCCGGCCGCGACCGCTGCCGTCGTCGGACCGGTGGTGATGAACCCGTTGAACCCCGGGTCGCCGACCCGGGAGCCGTTCGGGATCACCACCTCGGTGAGGTCCCGCAGTACGTCGTCGAGCCCGGCGCACTCGTCGGGCAGCGGCCCGCCCAGCCGGGCCAGCCAGCCGGGGCGGGCACCGGCGGCGTCGTCGCGCTCGCGGTACCGCCAGAAGTCCTCGAGCGCCGGCAACACCCGCTCGACGGTCGAGATCAGATCCCCGAGCTCCGCCGGATCCGGAGCCGCCAGGCCCGATTCCATCGACCGCTGCCGGGCCTGGCTCACCGTGCCCTCAGACCGAGAACCTCGGCCATGCCGACCGTTGTCTTGCCGATCGTTCGCCCGAACTGGCCGTCGAACTCTTCGTCCTCGAAGAAGATCTTCACCACTGACCCTCCCGGCCCGAGTGATCGTCGCGGCTACGGTAACGCTGACGCAACGTGATCGGAGCCAACAATGTCGGATGGGCCGGACGGCGGGCTCGGGTTCTCCGGGGTCGACCGCGCGCCACTCGATTTCGTCCACGAGACCGCCGCCTGCCGGGTGGTGATGGCACCCGGCGCCCTCTCCCGGGCAGCGCCGGAGGTGCTCCGCCACGGGTCGCGGATCCTCATGATCACCACCGGGCGTGCCGGCGAGCACGGCGACGTCGTGGCCTCCGACCTCGGTCCGGCGCTGGTGGCCCGGATCGACTCGGTGAGCCAGCACGTTCCCGTCGAGCAGGCAGCGGCCGCGGTCACCCTCGCGAAGGACCACGACGTGGACGCCGTGCTCTGCCTCGGCGGCGGATCAGCCACCGGACTGGCGAAGGGCGTCGCACTGCGGACCGGACTGCCGATCGTCGCGGTACCCACCACATACGCCGGCAGCGAGGTGACCTCGATCTGGGGGCTGACCGAGGCCGGCCGCAAGAACACCGGCCGGGACCCGGCGGTGCTGCCGCGCTCGGTCGTCTACGACCCGCTGCTGACCCTGACGCTGCCGGCCGCGATCTCGGCGGCGAGCGCGATGAACGCCGTCGCACACGCGGTGGAGGGCCTGTACGCCCCGGCGAGCTCGCCACTCACCCGGCTGATGGCCGAGGAGGGGATCCGGGCGATCGCGTCCGCGCTGCCGCGGGTGGTCGACCGCCTCGACGACGTTGCGGCTCGGTCGGAGGCGCTGTACGGCGGGTGGCTCTGCGGGTGGGTGCTGGGTATCTCCGCGATGGGGATCCACCACAAGATCTGCCATGTGCTCGGTGGCGCCTTCGACCTGCCGCACGCACAGACGCACGCGGCGGTGCTGCCCTATGCCACGGCCTACAACGCCGCGCACGCGCCGCAGCTTGCCGCGGTGACCCGGGCCCTGGACGCCGGCGACGAGTCCGGCGACGACGCCGCCGGCGCGGCCGGCGCGCTGTGGGATCTCGGCCGTCGGCTGGGCACTCCGGCCGGGCTTGCCGAGCTCGGGCTCACCGCACAGCAGGCCGAGCGGGCCGCCGGGATCGTCGCCGAGGAGCGGTTCGACAACCCGCGGCCGGTGACGCTAGCCGGCGTCAACGAGTTGCTGCGTGCGGCGCTGGACGGCGCCCGTCCCGGGCCTTCGCCGGCCCGGTCGTCGGACTGGACGTAGCGGACTGACTCAGCCGTCCAGCTTTAGGTTGTAGACCCGCATGGCGTTGCCGGCCAGCACCAGCCGGGCCGTCTCGTCGTCCGGGCACAGCGCGGCCACCGCACGCGCGTTCTTCGCGATGCCGGGCACCCCCGGCCAGTCGGTGCCGAAGATCATGCGACGGACCAGCCGGTTCCAGTTGTGCTTGGCGTAGTACTCGCGCAGCCGCGACGGCGGCAGCCCGGACAGCTCGATCCAGACCCGCTCGTTGGACAGCGCCATGAACGCCGCCGCGTCGTACCACCAGCCGCGGCCGCCGTGCGCCAGCGCGATCTCGATCCGGCGGAAGTCGCGCAGCACGTCGTCGAGCAGCACCGGGTCGGCGAAGCGTTCGCCGAGCCGGGGAAGGTGCTGGTGCCGCAGTGCACGACGACCGGGATGCCGGCGGACTGGCACAGCTCGTAGGCCGGGTACAGCGCGCGGTCGTTGGCCGGCGCGCCGGCGTGCACCGGATGGATCTTGCAGGCCACCGCGCCGAGGTCGAGCTGGCGCTGCAGCTCCTCATCGATCGGGTAGTGCAGATGCGGGTTGACGTTGGCGATCAGCTTGACCCGGTCCGGGTTCTGCGCGGTCAGCGGGAGCAGGTCCTCCACCGGCTGGATACCGGTGACCTTCGGGCTGTACTCGGCGAGCACCAGCGCGACGTCGACGCCCTCGTCGGCCAGGTAGGCGTCGAACCCGGCCGGGTCGACCGTGCCGTCGGCGTCGTAGACCCGCTGCATTGTCGACGCCTCGCCGAAGTCGTGCGCCCACTCCTGCCACGCCTGCTTCAGGGTGGGCAGCCGGGCGGCGTGCAGGTGCACGTCGACCAACGGTCGGCCGTCGATCATTGGTCAGCCCCCTCCTACCAGGACGGTCGCGGCGCTGTCGCGCAGCTCGACCCGGCGGATCTTGCCGGTGGCCGTGGTCGGGTAGGACTCCACGAAGATGACCTTGCGGGGCCGCTTGAAGGACGGCAGGCCCTCGCGGCAGAACTCGATCAGCTCGTCCTCGCTCGCGGTGCCGCCGGCCCGGCGGACCACGTAGGCGACCGGCTTCTCCAGATCGTCGGCGTCGCGCGCGGCGACGACCACCGCCTGGGCCACGTCGTCGTGCGCCAGCAGCCGGTTCTCCACCTCCGCCGGGGACACCCAGATCCCGCCGACCTTGAGCATGTCGCCGGTGCGGCCGAGGCAGGTGTAGTAGCCGTCGGCGTCGCGCAGGTAGGTGTCGCCGGTGCGCAGCCACTCGCCGCGGAACACCTGCCGGGAGGCGTCGTAGCGCGACCAGTAGCCGGTCGCGGCCGAGGCGCCGCGAACGAAAAGGGTGCCCGGGGTGTCCGGGCCGAGCTCCTGGTCCTGTTCGTCCAGGATGCGCAGGTCGTAGCCCGGCACCGCGACCCCAGTCGTGCCGGGGCGCACCTCGCCCGGGCGGTTCGACAGGAAGATGTGCAGCATCTCGGTCATCCCGATCCCGTCCAGGATGTCCACCCCGAAATGCGAGGTCCACCGCTGGTACAGCGCGGCCGGCAGGGACTCGCCCGCCGAGACCGCGAGCCGGACCCCGCCGAGCGCGTCCGCGGGGACGTCCATCCGCAGCATGCCGGCGAAGAACGTCGGCCCGCCGTAGAACAGCGTTGCGCCGTACTCGCCGGCCCGCGCCGCCAGCAGGTCCGGCTTGGACGGGCTGGGCTCCAGCACGGCCGAGGCGCCGACCGACAGCGGGAACAGCACCGAGTTGCCCGAGCCCGTAGGCGAAGAACGCCTTGGCGGCCGACAGGCAGCGGTCCTCCGCCCGGATGCCGAGCACCTGCGTGCCGTAGGTCTCGCACACCACCTTGATCGACTCGTGCCGGTGCATCGCGCCCTTGGGCTTGCCGGTCGTGCCCGAGGTGTACAGCCAGAACGCCGGCGAGTCGCCGACGGTCGGGTAGGCGTCACCCTCCGGCTCGAGGCGCCCGCCAGCTCCTCGAGGGGGTGCACCGGCACCGACGCCGAGAGGTCCGCGCCGGGTCCGGCCAGCACGCCGTCCAGCTCCGCCCCCGTTCGGCCCACTGCCACGGCCCGTTCGGCCAGCTCGGCGTACTCGCGGGTGACCGCGAGCAGCCGGGCCCGGGAGTCAGCCAGCAGCTCGGCGATCTCGGCCGCCCGCAGCATGGTCGACACCGGCACCGGCACCGCGCCCATCCGCAGCGCGGCGAGGAACACGGTCACGAAGTCCGGGCCGTCCGCCATGCACATCAGCACCCGCTGCTCGGGCTGCAGGCCGATGCCCCGCAGCCCGTTCGCGGTCCGCCGCACCCGGTCGTGCAGCTGGGCGTAGGTCAGCTCACCGCCGGCGCCGGTCAGCGCGACCCGGGAGCCGTGCTCGGCGAGCTGGCGGTCGAGGAGGTAGCTGGCGGCGTTGAAGAGTTCGGTCATGGCGCACGCGTCCCGGCTCTGGGCTCAAGAACTCAAGCGAGGTGGACGTACTCGTAGTCGAACGGCTTGCCGTTGATCCCCCGCGGCGGCGGGGCGATCCAGGCCGCAATCTTGCCGCGCTCGTGCACCGGTTGCATCAACGACCGCACGTGGGCCTTGTCCACGTCGGTCGGCAGCCAGTCGCCGATGCGGCGCTCCCAGTCCGCGGCCGAGATCAGCTCGCCGTCCGGGGTCGCCTCGACCGGCGTGAAGGCGCCGACCCGCCGGTTGAACGCGACGTGCGGCAGGCGCAGCCGCTGCGGCAGACCGGCCTCGTCGAGGATCTTGTTCCACCGGTTCACGCCACTCTGGCAGTCGTTGATGTACTCGCGGCGCAGATCGGTGTTCAGGCCGACCAGCGCGGCCACCTCGGTCTCCGAGATCTCGCCGTCCACCAGCGCGTCCACCATGATCGAGTCATCGGTCAGCAGGTGGTCGTCGCGGCGGCGCTCCTCCGACCAGCGTCCCTTGAGGCCGGCCGTGTAGTAGTTGGCGACGTTGGTCGAGGTCTCCGAGCCGAACAGGTCCAGCGACACCGAGTAGTGGAAGTTCAGGTACTTCTGGATCATCTTCAGCGGCACGCCGCCGTGCGGGCCGACGTCGTCGATGTCGTGCTCGATCATCAGCGCCGCCGTCCGCTGCGACCACCCGGTCGATGCCGGTGGTGCCGACGAACATGTGGTGCGACTCCTCCTTGAGCATGAACTCGCAGGTCCGCGACAGCGGGTCGAAGGCCGACTCCTTGAGCGTGCCGAGCTGGTACTTGCCGTCCCGGTCGGTGAAGTAGGTGAACATGAAGAACGACAGCCAGTCCGGCGTCTCCTCGTTGAACGCGCCGAGGATCCGCGGCGCCTCGGCGCTGCCCGAGTTGCGGTGCAGCAGCTCCTCGGCCTCCTCGCGGCCCTCCCGCCCGAAGTAGGCGTGCAGCAGGTAGACCATCGCCCAGAGGTGCCGGCCCTCCTCCACGTTGACCTGGAACAGGTTGCGCATGTCGTAGAGGCTGGGCGCGGTCGCGCCGAGGTTGCGCTGCTGCTCGACCGACGCCGGCTCGGTGTCGCCCTGGATCACGATCAGCCGGCGCAGTGCGGCGCGGTACTCCCCCGGCACCTGCTGCCAGACCGGCTCGCCGCGGTGCTGGCCGAAGGCGACCCGGCGCTCCCGGTCCCGCTCGGCGAGGAAGATCCCCCAGCGGTAGTCCTTCATCGGCACGTGATCGAAGTGCGCCCAGCCGGCCCGGCCGACGTTGATCGCGGTGCGCAGGTAGACGTCCTGGGTGGGCAGCGCCGGGCCCATCGACTCCCACCAGTTGAGGAAGTTCGGCTGCCAGGACTCCAGTGCCCGCTGCAGCCGGCGGTCGTCGTGCAGGTCGACGTTGTTCGGGATCCGCTCGGCGTAGTCCGGGTTGGTGGTCATCGTCAGACTCGCTTCCGATCGAAGTCGGCGCGCTGCCCGGTCCCGAACTTGCGCAGTGCACCGTCCGGGCCGGCCGCGTTGGGCCGGTTGAAGATCCAGTTCTGCCATGCGCTGAGCCGGCCGAAGATCTTGGTCTCCAGGGTCTCCGGGCCGGCGAACCGGTAGTTGGCCTCCAGCCCGGTCAGCGCGTCCGGGCTGAAGCTGGCCCGCTCCTCGATCGCGATCCGGACCTCGTCGGCCCAGTCGATGTCGTCCGGGGCGAAGGTCACCAGCCCGAGCCGCTCGGCGTCCTCGGCCGATAACGCCCCGCGGTGCCGATCGCCGGCTCCGCCGGCGGTGGCCTCGACCGCGGCCAGCCCGTCGGCGTCGGCGACGAACCGGGTGGCCAGCCGGGTCAGCCCGTTGCCCATCGGCAGCGGTCCGAGGTTCATCGGGCCGACCGTGACGGCCGCCGGTTCGGCGTCCGGGTCGTCCTCGGTGAACACCCCGACGAGCTGGAAGGAGCGGTCCGCCGCCAGCGCCAGCTCGAGCAGCGAGCCGGCGAAGCAGCTGCCGGGCTCGACCAGCGCGATCAGGCTCCGGCTCGTGACGTCCAGCCGCTTCAGTGTGCGCTTGAGGTACTGCACGATCTCGTTCACCAGCCAGTCGGAGCGGTGCGCGAGCAGCAGCTCGTCGTAGGCCAGCACCCGGCGCGCGTCGCCGACCGTGCGGAACACCCAGGTGCCGAGATCGGTCTCGTTGGTGCGCAGGTCGAGGATCAGGTCGTCCAGCTCGCGGGTGACCGCCAGGGGCCAGAACTCGACGCCCTGCGCGTGGACACCCGCCGCGTCGGCCGGCGGCTCGGCGTCCGGGCCGTGCACGGTGATCTCGACACACCCCAGCTCCCGGTCGAGCGTCGCCCGGACGTGCCGGTAGGCGATCTCGGTCGTCGCCGCGGTCCTTGTCCAGCGCGGTGAGCTCGATGCCGGTCGCGTCGGCGGGCCGGCTGGACCGGCTCGGCCAGCTCGGTCGCGCGCTCCGCGACGGTCTCGTCCCAGGCGCTGCGTGGCACCGCCTCGTCGACCAGCCGCCACTGCACCGCCTTCGTGCCGCCGATGCCGTCCGAGCGGGTGGCGAAGTAGTCCGCCAGGTCCCGGCGCACCCCGCGCTTGTCGACCACCCTGGTCAGCCCGCCGGTCCCGGGCAGCACGCCCAGCAGCGGGAGCTCGGGCAGCGAGACGGTCGACGAGCGGTCGTCGATCAGCATGATGTGCTCGCAGGCCAGCGCCAGCTCGTAGCCGCCACCGGACGCGCTGCCGTTGAGCGCCGAGAGGTAGGTCTGCCCGGAGTGCGCGGAGGCGTCCTCCATCCCGTTGCGGGTCTCGTTGGTGAACTTGCAGAAGTTGACCTTCCAGGCGTGCGGGGCCGCCGCGAGCATCCTGATGTTCGCGCCGGCGCTGAAGATCTTCTCCTTGCCGCTGGTGACGACGACCGTGCGCACCTCGGGGTGCTCGAACCGCAGCCGCTGCACCGCGTCGTAGAGCTCGATGTCCACCCCGAGGTCGTAGGAGTTGAGCTTGAGCTCGTACCCGGGCCGCAGCCCGGCCTGCTCGTCGGTGTCCATGATCAGGGTGGCGACCGGTCCGGCGAACGACAGCCGCCAATGCCGGTACCCCGACGGGTGAACCCTGAACTCGACGCGCTCGGCGGGCACCACGCTGTCTGTCGATGGATCCACGGCCGCGTCCGGAGCGCTGGCCACACTGGTCATCGGTTTGACCTCCTGGCGGTAGCTCTCGAGGATGAAACTCTACATGTATATATCGATTCGGCAAAGCCGCGTAGCATGTCGTCACACGACAGGAATCGGTACTGGTCTCCACGGCACGTTATATGGCCTGCAATCGACCCGTAGCATCACGCGGGTACCCACCATGAGGAGCAACGTATGCCGGCAGTCGGACCGATCGTCGCCGCGAACACCCCCACCCTGTGGCGGCGGCACACGATCGGGTCCGGCAGCGCCCGTGGGCTGCTGTTCACCGTCCTCGGTGAGTTCGTGCTCCCGACCGGCGGATCGGCGTGGACGTCGACGTTCATCGAGATCTTCGGCCGGCTCGGTGTCGAGGAGAAGGCGGCCCGGCAGGCCCTGATGCGCTCGGCCGCCGACGGTTGGCTGACGTCCGAGCGCCAGGGCCGGCGGACCGTCTGGCGGCTGAGCCCGAACGCGACGCGGTTCCTGACCGAAGGCGCCGAGCGGATCTACGGGTTCAGCGCGACCCAGCCGGACTGGGACGGCCGCTGGCTGCTCGTGCTCGCCCGGCTGCCCGAAGCGGAGCGCTCGGCACGGCACCTGCTGCGTACCCGGCTCAGCTGGGCCGGGTTCGGCACCCCGGCCCCCGGCGTCTGGATCAGCACCCACCCCGACCGGGCGGCCGAGGCCGAACGTGTCCTCGGCGAGGCCGGTGTGCCGGACGCCCACCTCTTCCTCGCCGAGCACCACGGCGGCGGGGAGCTGGCCACGATGGTGCGCCAGGCATGGGACGTGGACGCGATCGAGAAGGCCTACCAGGAGTTCCTCGACGAGTTCTCCGGGGAGCCGTCGCGCGAGACGCTGGTCCGGATGGTGCAGCTCGTGCACGCCTGGCGGCGGTTCCCCGCGATCGATCCCGCGTTGCCGGTCGAACTGCTCCCTTCCCGGTGGAGCGGTGCCCTGGCGGCGACCCTGTTCCGCCGGTTGCACACCGAGTGGAGCGTCGAGGCCGGCGCCGAGTGGCGGCGGATCGCCGCCACGTCCGACGGCTGAGCCGGTCAGTCGGCGGCGATCGTCGCCGTCCTCGATGCCGCGGTGATCCTCTTCGTCGATGCTTGTCCGGCGGCGTCGGTTGCCTCGGACCGCTGGGCATGCAGCTCCAGCGCCGCCCACAGCTCCATGCGGGTGCCGGCGGCATCAAGATCGCGGCCCAGTAGCTCGGCCGTCTTCCGGATGCGGTGGCGCACCGTGTGCCGGTGCACCCCGAGCTCGGCGGCCGCCGAGTCCCAGTGGCCGTTGTGCTCCAGCCAGGCCCGCAGCGTCCGGACCAGGTCACCACGGCCGGACTCGTCGTGCAGCGACAGCGGGCGCAGCAGCGACTCCGCGAACGACTGGCCCTCGCTGCCGGTCACCATGGCGAGCAGGCTGGCCTGGCCGATGTCGGCGACGTCGGTCAGCGCGGCGCCGCGACGGCGCCCGGCCCGCACGGCGTTGTCGGCATCGCGTAAGGCCCGCGGCAGGTCGCCGAGCGACGTCATCGCCGCGGTGCCGGCGGCCGTCCCCGGGAACCGGTGGATCAGGCTGGGCAGCTGCCGGTGCAGGTACCCACCGCTGGTCAACATCAGGACCAGCCGGCCGTGGCGGTCCGCGTCCAAGAGCACCGGCTCACCGCGACCGGTCGCGGCGGAATCGACCGCACGCGCCAGCGCGGCGAGCTGTCGACCGGGACCGAGGACCACCACCAACATGGCGGGTTCAGCAGGGAACGTGACGTCCAGCTGCTCGGCAAGGTGGCAGGCGGCGTCGAGGTACCCGCCGGCCAGCAGCCGGAGCAACGCCTCACGAATCCGGGCGTCGGCGGCGGCGGATGCGGTGGTCTGGTGCGCTGCGACGGCGAGCAAGGAGGTTGCGGTGTTCACCACGTTGCGATCAACCGGAGACAGCGTCGTCCGCCGGCCGATGGCCAGCAACGACGTGCCCCGGTCGCCGTCACGCAGCGCCTGGACGACCACCTCGTCGTCCCCGACCGTACCGATGACGATGCCCCGGTTTCCCGATTCGCGGAGCTGACGCGACTGCGCACGGACCGCCTCGACGTGGTCGCCCGCTTCTGCGGGCGCGGCATGAAGCAGCACCCCTGTCCCGTCCACGAGCATCGCCCAAGCACTCAGCTCGCGGGCCAGCACCGCGAGCAGTCTCGCCGGGCCATCCGGACCGTTTGCTGCTCGAGTGAGCTCGAGCTGTGCCCGGTAGGCCTTCTCCTGCAGGTCGTGCTCGTCGGCCGTGAGGGCAGTCCACACCGCTTTGGTCACCGCGATGAACGGGGTCTCGAGCGGCACCTCCAGCACCGGAAGACCAGCGCCCTCGGCTGCTTCGATGATCCCGCGAGGCACCCGGGCGTGCGACAGACCGGTGCCGAAGCCGATGCCGACCACGCCGGCAAGGTTCAGCCGCTCGACGTAGGCGCTGTGCGCCGGTCGGGCCTGCCGGGGTAGCTTCAGCCCGGTGCTGAGCAGGAACTCCCCGCCCTCCAGGAATGGCGTCGGGTCCGCAAGCTCGCTGACGTGTGCCCACCGGATCTGCCGGTCCATGCCGCCCGCCCCGGCGACCGGTCGGAGCCGCAGACTCGGGTCGTCGACGAGCATTCGCACGGTGGGACGCACCGGCCACCTCACCGTTATGGTCAAGACCTGGCGATGATGCTGTCCAGATTGGCACGGTCCAGGCACCGGCGGCAGGGCTTTTGTGTGGCACCGGGTGGCGGCGCGGGCTGATGGACATCTGCGACCTGTCGGCGACCGCGCTGTCCGGCCTGCTGCGCGAAGGCCGGCTCTCCGCGGCCGAGGTGCTGGACGCCGTGCTGTCCAGGGCCGACCAGATCACCGAGACCGTCAACCCGTTCACCGTGCGGTTGGACGATCGGGCCCGGCTGGCGGCCGAACACGCCGACGAGCTGCTTCGCCGAGGCGAGGGTGGCCCGCTGTGCGGCGTGCCGGTCACGACCAAGGACTCGCACTGGATGGCCGGGATCCCGTCAGCAGCCGGATCGCGAGCGCGGCAGGGGTTCGTGCCCACCGAGACCGTCGGCCCGATCGAGCGGTTGGAGGCCGCCGGCGCCGTGATCTTCGCCCGCACCGCCGTGCCCGAGTTCTGCTACTTCGGGATCACCGAGTCGCCGGTGCACGGGCGCACCGCCAACCCGTGGGACCTGGAACGCACGTCCGGCGGCTCGTCGGGCGGCGCCGGTGCCGCCGTGGCGGCCGGCGCCGGGCCGCTGTCCCTCGGCGGCGACGGCGGGGGCTCGATCCGGATACCCGCCGCGTTCTGCGGGGTGGTCGGATTCAAGCCCACGTTCGGCCTAGTTCCGCACGAGCCGTCCACTCCCGGCTGGAAGACGCTGGTCGCGATGGGGCCGATGGCCCGGTCGGTCGCCGACGCGCGGCTGATGCTGACCACCGTCGCCGGCTTCGATCCCCGCGATCGGCACAGCCTCCCATCGATCCCGCTCGGCGTCCGAGCGCCCGAACCAGGGCAACTCCGCGTCCTCGCGTCGGAGGATCTCGGGTTTGCCCCGCTCGACGACGACGTGCGCCGGTCGTTCCGGGCGGTGCTGCAGCGGTTGTCGGCGGCCGGTGTCGAGGTGATCACCGACGATCCGGGGCTCACCTCGTCGGGCGCCGTGTGGGGCACGATCGCGGTCGCCGAGGCACGCGTCTCGGAGGCCGGTGAGCTGGCCGAGCACCGAGCGGAGCTGGGCGAGGCGGCCCTGGCGTTCATCCTCGCCGGCGAGCAGATCAGCACCACCGAGTACATCCAGGCGCAGTTCGACCGGGAACGCATCCACCAGGCCTACGCCGATCTCTTCGCACGGACCGGCGCAGCCGTGCTGCTCACTCCGACACTCGGTTGCGAGGCCTTCCCGCTCGGAAGCCTGCACCCGGACCGGATCGGCGGGGTCCCGGTCGGCTATCCCGACCTCGACTGGGGGCCGTTCCTTTACGACGCCAACCTCACCGGAATGCCGGCCTGCGCGCTGCCGATGGGCCTGGGTGACGACGGGTTGCCGGTCTCCCTGCAGGTGACCGGGCCACGCTGCAGCGACGGGCAGGTGCTCGCCGCCGCCGAGACGATCGAGCGAGTGATCGCGTTCGCCGACCGGCCGCCGGCACCTCACGGCTCGGGATGAGCCGCGGTGGCTGACCGTGTCCGGGGCGGCCGGCGTGAGCTGCGGGTGCGTGCGGTCCGCGACATTCCGGCCGGCGCAGCGCTGCGCACCCTGTTCGCCGAGTCCTGGCCGGCTTGGCGCCAGTGGTACCTGCGCGATGGTCCGGCTCGCCGCCCGACACGGGACGCGGCGCGGCAGGCGCTCCGGTTGCACATGCCGGAGCTGCTCGCGTGCTGGGAGTGGTTGGCCGCCGAGGTCGGCGACGGCGACGAGCTGGCGGCGTGCTTCCTCGCCCAGCTCGACCCACCTGCGTTCGTCCAGTCGTGCTCGACGGCCGTGCTGGTCGGCGGCGAGCCCGTGCTGGCACGCAACTACGACTACGACCCGAACCTGTTCGACGGCGTGGTGCTGGACACCTCGCTCACCGGCCGGCGAGTGATCGGCATGTCCGACCAGCTCTGGGGGCTGCTCGACGGTGTGAACGACGCTGGCCTGGCGGCTGCCTTCACCTTCGGCGGCCGGCGCGAGGTAGGGCACGGCTTCGGCATTCCCATTGTGTTGCGCTACCTACTGGAGACCTGCGACACGGTGCAGCAGGCCCGGGACGCACTCGCCCGGATCCCGGTTCATGTCGCGTACAACGTGGCGCTGCTCGACCGCAGCGGCGCCCACGCCACCGTCTTCGTGCGGCCAGGGCGTGAGCCGGTGCTGACCGGCGGCCGGGTGAGCACGAACCACCAGGAGTCGATCGTCTGGCCGGAGCACTCCAGGTACGTGCGCAGTGTGGAGCGGCTGGTGCGGCTGCACGGCGTGGTCCGCGAGCCGGGGGTCGACGCGGACGGCCTGGTCGCCGCGCTGACCTCGCCGCCGCTGCGCGCGCTGGCCTACGACGCCGGGTTTGGCACGCTCTACACGGCGACCTACCGCCCGGCGCGGGGCGGCGCCAGCTACGACTGGCCGGGGTTGCCCTCCTGGCAGCAGTCCTTCGACGACTTCAAGGACGGCGAGCGGTGGATCAAGCTGCCGACGTGAAAGCACCCTCGAGCACGTCGAGGCCCTCCACCAGTAGGTGCTCCGGCATCACCAGCGGCGGGAGGAAGCGCAGCACGTTGCCGTAGGTGCCTGCGGTGAGCACCAGGACACCGGCCGCATGGCAGGCCTGGGCGACCGCTTTCGTGGTCTGCGGGTCCGGTTCCTTGGTCCCCGGACGGACCAGCTCGACAGCGATCATCGCGCCGCGGCCTCGCACGTCGCCGATGCCGGCGTGCCGGTCGCGCAGTCCTTGCAGCCGTGGCAGCATCGTCGCCCCGATGCGTCGGGCCGCCGCGGCCAGGCCAAGCTCGGCCATCGTCTGGATGGTCGCGAGTGCGGCGGCGCACGCCACCGGGTTGCCGCTGTAGGTCCCGCCGAGCCCACCGGCGTGCACCGAGTCCAGCAGATCGGCGCGTCCGGTGACCCCGGACAGCGGCAGTCCGCCGGCGATGCCCTTCGCGGTGGCGACCAGGTCCGGCACCACGTCCTCGTGTTCGCAGCCGAACCAGTCGCCGGTGCGGCAGAAGCCGGTCTGCACCTCGTCGGCGATCAAGAGCACGCCGCTGCGGCGGCACCAGTCCGCGAGCTCGGGCAGGAATCCCGCTGCCGGCACCACGAAGCCGCCCTCGCCCTGGATCGGCTCGACGACGACCGCTGCGACGTTGTCCGTGCCGACTTGCTTGTCGATCACGTCTATCGCCCGGGCGGCGGCCTGCGCACCGGTGATCTCGACCGGTTCCCGGAAGGGATAGGACGGCGGTGCCCGGTAGATCTCGCCGGCGAACGGGCCGAACCGGTGCTTGTAGGGCATGTTCTTCGCGGTCAGCGCCATGGTGAGGTTGGTCCGACCGTGATAGGCGTGGTCGAACGCCACCACCGCCGCCCGCCCGGTGTGCGAACGCGCCACCTTGACCGCGTTCTCCACCGCCTCTGCACCGGAGTTGAACAGCACGGACTTCTTGGCGTGCGTTCCCGGGGTGAGCCGGTTGAGCTCCTCGCATACCGCGACGTAGCTCTCGTAGGCGGTCACCATGAAGCAGGTGTGGGTGAAGTGGCCGACCTGCTCGCGCACCGCCTCGACCACGGCTGGGGCGGCGTTTCCAACGCTGGTCACCGCGATGCCGGAGCCGAAGTCGATCAAGGAGTTCCCGTCGACGTCGACGATGACCCCGCCGCCGGCTTCGGCGACGACGATCGGCAACACGGTGCTGAGGCTGTCGGCCACCGCGGCGTTCCGACGGACCGCCAACTCGCGGGACCGCGGCCCGGGCAGCTCGGTGACCAGTCGCCGCTGCTGAGGCGGTCCCTGCGTGGACAGGGCCGCGGAGATGGGGGATGAGATCGTCATCGTGCGCACCCGCAATCGTCGGACAAGTCGCCGCCCAGCGTGCTACAAGCCAGCCGTCGCGGCATTAGACAATACGGACAACATCGGGGCTGAATTGGACCGATCGGCGCCTATTCGCGCTGGTTGCGGATCCCTATAGTCCGCGGCACCGACACCACCCGGTGCCGCTAGGTCTGCGTTTCGGCTGTCGGGGAGCCCGAGGCTCACCGGATGGTTGCTGCCGCGTGCGTTCAGCCATCCGCATCGGCCACACCCCGCCCGCCGCGAGCCGAGCTGCAGTTCCTCAGCAACGTTGTAGCGGCCGAGTTGGGGTGATCGACGTGACGATCGAGGCGCACGATCCGCAGCACGCCCCGGAGCAGGACCTCAAGGACAAGGGTCTCTCGCACGGAGCCGTAGGCCTGTTCTCCGGGGTGGTGCTCGGCATCTCGTCGGTCGCTCCGGCCTACACGCTGACCGCGACGCTCGGTCTGGTCGTGCTCGCGGTCGGCCTGAAGATGCCGGCGATCTTCATCGCCGGCTTCATCCCGATGCTGCTCACCGCCTACGCCTACCGCGAGCTCAACCAGGTCGCGCCGGACTGCGGCACGTCGTTCACCTGGGCGACGAAGGCGTTCGGCCCCTACGTCGGCTGGCTGTGCGGCTGGGGCCTGATCGTCGCCACGGTGATCGTGCTGTCCAACCTGGCCGGCGTCGCGGTCTCGTTCTTCTACCTGTTCATCGCGCGCCTCACCGGGAACGAGGCGATCGCCGAGCTGGCCAGCAACAAGGTGGTCAACGTCGTCACCTGCCTGGCCTTCGTGGCGATCGCCACCTACATCGCCTACCGCGGGATCACCGCCACGGTGCGGGTGCAGATCGTGCTGGTCGCGCTTCCAGATGCTCGTGCTCGCGGCTGTTCGTGATCATGGCGTTCATCGGCGCCCCCGGCTCACCGGGACCTACACCCCGTTCGAGCTCGACTGGCTCAACCCGTTCACCGGCCTCGAGCTGACCGCGTTCGTCGCCGGGCTGACCGGGTCGATCTTCGCGTTCTGGGGCTGGGACATCTGCCTGACGGTCAACGAGGAGAGCAAGGACGCCGACAAGACTCCGGGCCGGGCCGGCCTGATCACTGTCGTGTTGATCCTGCTGACCTACCTGCTGGTTTGCCATCGCGCGCGCATCATGTACGCCGGGGTCGGCACCGAGGGCCTCGGCCTGTCCAACGAGGAGACCTCGGACAACGTCTTCGGCAGCGCTCGCCGAGCCGATCATGGGTTCCTGGCCTGCGCTGCTGCTGTTCCTCGCCGTACTCGCCTCCAGCGCGGCGAGCCTGCAGACCACGTTCATCCCGGCGTCCCGAACGCTGCTCGCCATGGGCACGTACCGGGCGATACCGAGCCGCTTCGCCCACATGCACTCGCGCTTCCACACCCCGTCGTTCGCGACGATGGCGGCCGGCATCGGGACCGCCGTCTTCTACACCTGCTGACGTTCGCTGAGTGAGAACGTGCTCTTCGACACGATCGCCAGCCTCGGCATCATGATCTGCTTCTACTACGGGCTCACCGCGTTCGCCTGCGTCTGGTACTTCCGCCGCGAGCTGTTCACCAGCGCGAGCAACGTCGTGTTCAAGCTGATCTTCCCGCTGGTCGGCGGTGCGATCCTGGCCTGGGTCTTCTACATCTCGGTGGTGGACAGCTTCAGTCCGGACTACGGCAGCGGGGCCGAGATCGGCGGCGTCGGCCTGGTCTTCATCCTGGCGGTGGGCATCCTGGCCCTGGGCGCCGTGCTCATGGTGATCTGGCGGTTCATGCGATCCGGCGTTCTTCCGCGGCGAGACGCTCAAGCACGACACCCCGTCCCTGGTCGTCGAGGACTAGTCCGTGTCGACCACGACGACGCCACAGGCAGGCACCGACATCCGACACCCGCTGGACCCGCTGTCGGCCGACGAGTTCCGGCAGACCGTCGCCGTGCTGCGCCGCGACCAGGGGGTCACCGAGCGGTGGCGGATCGCGTCGATCGAGCTCAGGGAGCCGCCGAAGGAGGTCGTGCGCGCGTACCAGCCGGCCGACCCGATCTCCCGGGAGGCGACAGTGGTCTGCTGGGACCGGGACTCCGGTGAGGTGTACAAGGCGCTGGTCTCGCTGACCGACGATCGCGTGCTGTCCTGGCAGCACCTGCCCGGTGTGCAGCCGAACGCGACGGTGGACGAGTGGCACGAATGCTCCGAGCGGCTCATCGAGGACCCGCAGGTGATCGAGGCGCTGGCCCGTCGAGGCATCACCGACCTCGTCGATGGTGCACATCGACATGTGGACCTACGGCGATGCCGTCCTCCCGGAGCGGTACCGCGGCCGTCGGATCGGCTGGTGCGACGTGTGGCGCCGGGACGCGGCCGGTCGGAACGCCTACGCCAACCACGTCAGCGGGCTGCACTTCGTGGTCGACCTGAACACGATGGAGCTGCTGGAGGTCGAGGACACCGGCGCCGTCGATCCGCCGCCGGTGATGGGCGAGTACGTGCCCGAGCACGTGCCCGGGCTGGCGCAGCGCGACGGACCTGAAGCCGCTGGAGATCACCCAGCCGGACGGGGTGTCGTTCAGCCTGGACGGCTACGAGCTGCGCTGGCAGCGCTGGCGGATGCGGATCGGGTTCAACTACCGCGAGGGGCTGGTGCTGCACTGCGTCGGCTACGAGGACCAGGGCAGGGTCCGGTCCGTCGCGCACCGGATGTCCTTCGCCGAGATGGTGGTGCCCTACCGTGACCCGACCGTCGACCACTGCCGGCGCACCGCGTTCGACATCGGCGAGTGGGGCCTCGGCTTCATGACCACGTCGCTGGAGCTGGGCTGCGACTGCCTCGGCGAGATCCGCTACCTGGACGCCGTGCTGCACGACAGCCGCGGGCGAGCCCTACCCGATCCCGCAACGCGGTGTGCATCCACGAGGAGGACAACGCCGTCCTCTGGAAGCACGTCGACCCGCCGGCGGCGGAGGTGCGGCGGGCCCGGCGGCTGGTGGTGTCCGCGCACGTCACCGTGGCCAACTACGAGTACCTGCTGTACTGGCGCTTCTACCAGGACGGCAACATCGAGTGCGAGGTGCGCGCCACCGGGCTGATGGTGACCACTCCGTTCACCGAGGGTCAGCAGCCGCCCTACGGCACCCAGGTCGACGAGCGCACCTACGCGCCGTTCCACCAGCACTTCATCGTGGCGCGGCTGGACCTCGACATCGACGGCGCCGACAACCGGGTGTACATGTCCGAGTCCGAGGCACTGCCGGTCGGACCGGACAACCCGCACGGCCTGGCGCTGGTCGCGCGCAACGTGCCGCTGCGCACCGAGCTCGAGGGTCGCCAGGACTACAGCTGGGAGACGCAGCGGAGCTGGAAGGTGGTCAACCCGGGGATGACGAACCGGCTCGGCGACGCCGGTCGGCTACAAGCTCGTCCCCGGCTCGTGCTTCCCGGCCATGTTCGATCCGTCGTCCCCGGTGCTTGCGGCGGGCCCAGGTGATCGGGCACACGCTGTGGGTCACCCGGTACGCGGCGGACGAGCGCTGGCCGTGCGGGGAGTTCGTCAACCAGAGCGCCGAGGACACCGGGCTGCCGGTTTGGACCGCCGAGGACCGGTCCATCGACGACACGGACGTGGTGCTCTGGTACGTGTTCGGCCTCCACCACATCACCCGGGTCGAGGAATGGCCGGTCATGCCGGTCGACACGGTGTCGTTCTGGCTGAAGCCGTTCGGCTTCTTCGATCGCAACCCGGCGCTGGACGTCGCCCCGTCGCCGCCGGCGGCGTGTGCGGCAACGCCCGAGGACGGCCAGGACAGGGAGGAAGACCGGTGACCGAGAAACGCGAGTTCCGCAACTTCATCGACGGCGAGTTCACCAGCGCAACGAGCGGTGCCGGCATGGACGTGATCAACCCGTCGACCGGCGAGGTCTACGCGACTGCGCCGCTGTCCGGACCGGAGGACGTCGACGCCGCGTGCCGAGCGGCGCAGCGCGCCTTCGAGGGCGGCTGGCGGGACACCACGCCCGGCGAGCGGATGACATACATGCTCAAGCTCGCCGACGCGATCGAGTCCAACGCCGAGGAGCTCGTCGCGGATCGAGTCGGAGAACACCGGCAAGCCGCGTGGGCTGACCATGAGCGAGGAGATCCCGCCGATGGTCGACCAGATCCGGTTCTTCGCCGGCGCCGCCCGGATGCTGGAGGGCCGGTCGAGCGGTGAGTACATGACCGGGTTCACGTCGTGGATCCGGCGCGAGCCGGTCGGGCGTCATCGGCTCGGTGGCGCCGTGGAACTACCCGATGATGATGGCGGTCTGGAAGTTCGGCCCGGCGCTCGCGGCCGGCAACACGCATCGTGCTCAAGCCGTCGGACACCACGCCGGCCAGCACGGTGAAGATGGCCGAGCTGTTCGCCGAGGTCCTGCCGCCGGGGGTGTTCAACGTGGTCTGCGGCGACCGCGACACCGGCGCCACGCTGATCGCCAACCCGATCCCCGGGATGGTGTCGATCACCGGCAGCACCCAGGCCGGCAAGGCCGTCGCCACGGACCGCCGCCGACACCGTGAAGCGGACCCACCTGGAGCTCGGCGGCAAGGCGCCGGTCGTGGTGTTCGACGACGCCGACCTCGAGGCGGCGGCCGAGGGCATCGCGGTGGCCGGCTACTTCAACGCCGGGCAGGACTGCACCGCGGCGACCCGGGTGCTCGCCGCCGGGCGGGTGCACGAGGACTTCACCGCCGCGCTCGCCGAGCAGGCGAAGGACATCAAGCTGTCGAACGCGGAAGCCGACGACGACGCGTTCTACATCCCGCCGGTGAACAACGCAGCGGCAGCTCGGCCACGTCGTCCGGGCTGGTCCAGCGGGCGCCCGCGCACGCGAAGGTGGTCACCGGCGGCGAGCGGGTCGGGCAGCGCGGCTACTTCTACGCGCCGACGATCATCGACGACCTGCGCCAGGACGACGAGCTGATCCGCACCGAGATCTTCGGACCGGTGATCACGGTGCAGACCGTTCTCCGACGAGGACGAGGCGGTGCGCTGGGCGAACGACACGCCAGTACGGGCTGGCGTCGAGCGTCTGGACCCGCGACCACCGGCGCGCGCTGCGGATGTCGCGGCGGCTGGACTTCGGCTGCGTCTGGATCAACTGCCACATCCCGCTGGTGGCCGAGATGCCGCACGGCGGCTTCAAGCAGTCCGGCTACGGCAAGGACCTGTCGATGTACTCGTTCGAGGAGTACACCCGGGTCAAGCACGTGATGTCGGCGCTGGACTGAGCCGCGCCGGGCGGCACGGGAACGAGGGCGGCGGTGGCACGCGCTCGGCGGGATGTACGGCCCCGACGTGACCTTCCTCGGGGTGCCGCGGTGCGATCTGGACGATCCCGGCTCGCTACGGACGTCGACGTCGTGGTGATCGGCGCGCCGTACGACGCCGGCACGTCGTACCGGGCCGGAGCCCGGTTCGGGCCGCAGCGCGATCCGCACGACCGACTACCTGCCGCACGACGGATCCCGCCCGCACCTGGCGCTGCGCGTCGACCCGCTGCAGGACCTGCGGGTTCGGGACGCCGGCGACATCGAGATGGCCGGCGGTGGAGGGCCGGGCGCCGCTGGAGCGCCTGGAGCGGGCGGTGCGGACGGTCGCCGAGGCCGGGCGCGATCCCGCTGGTGCTCGGCGGCGACCACACGATCACCTGGCCGGACGTCGACCGGGGTCGCGCACGCGGTCGGTTGGGGCCGGGTCTCGGTGATCCACTTCGACGCGCACGCCGACACCGGGGACGGAGCAGTTCGGGTCGCTGATCGGGCACGGGCTGCCGATGCGGCGGCTGATCGAGTCCGGTGCGACCCGCGGCGACCGGTTCCTGCAGATCGGGCTGCGCGGCTACTGGCCGGAGCCGCCGACGCTGGCCTGGATGGCCGAGCAGCGGATGCGCTCGTTCGAGATGACCGAGATCGTCACGCCGCGGGCTGGACGAGCTGCCTCGACCGAGGCGTTCGCGATCGCGATCGACGACTGCGACGGGGTGTTCCTCTCGGTCGACATCGACGTCGTGCGATCCCGGTCACCGCTCCCGGCACCGGCACCCCGGAGCCGGGCGGGCTGACCGCCCGCCAACTGCTGGACGCGGTCCGGCGGATCGCGATCGAGCTGCCGCTCGTCGGGATCGACCTCGTCGAGGTGTCCCCGCCGTACGACAGCGCGGACGTCACCGCGTTCCTGGCCAACCGGGTCGTGCTGGAGGCGCTGTCCGGCATCGCCTTCCGCCGCGCCGGCCGCACGTGGGCAGACATACCTCCGACGCTGCTCGAGGGACGGACCAGCGGGCCGGTCGCCGGCGAGACAGGAGAGCCACCATGACGAGCAAGAAGAAGAAGTCCGGCCGACGCGTGCTGCGGAACATCCCGGAGATCCGCACGTTCTTCCGCACCAACGAGACGCCGGTGTACTTCGTCGGGGCGACCGCGTTCAACCTGCTCGGACTGGACCGCTGGGTGCGGAACTTCCACTACATCACCTACTACGACTCGTGGGACGGCGCGCACCCGCGGGTGTTCACCCCGCGCGACAAGCCGTACGTCGAGTTCCAGAGCAGCGAGGAGATCAACAACTATCTGCTGCGGGACCCCGAGGTGCAGCAGTTCATCGCCCGCCGCGGCAGCACGGCCAAGGTGGCCATGGTGTTCTTCGACGCCGAGACCGAGGAGATCTGCCGCGAGCTCGGCTACGAGCTCATCCTGCCGAGCCACGAGCTCCGCACCCGGCTGGACTCGAAGCTCACCACGACCAGGCTCGGGAACGAGGCGGGTGCACCGAGCGTGCCGAACGTGCTGACCGAGGTCGACTCCTGGAAGACGCTGAAGAAGGTCGCGGTCGACGCCGGCCTCGGCACCGACCTGGTGGTCCAGACGGCGTACGGCGACAGCGGAAAGACGACCTTCTTCCTGTCCGCGAAGAAGGACTGGGACCGCCACGCCGAGGACATGGTCGGCCAGGAGGTCAAGGTCATGAAGCGGATCAACAACAAGGCCGCCGCCGTGGAGGCGGTACTCACCAGCAACGGCACGATCGTGGGCCCGTTCATGACCGACCTGACCGGCTATCCCGAGCTCACCCCGTACCAGGGCGGCTGGTGCGGCAACGACCTCTACCCGGACGCCCTTTCCGACGCGCACCGGGTCAAGGCCATCGACCTGGTGCGCCGGCTCGGCGACCGGCTGGCCGCCGAGGGCTATCGCGGGATTCTTCGAGGTCGACGTGCTGGTCGACCTGGACACCGACGAGGTGTACCTCGGCGAGCTGAACCCGCGGATCTCCGGTGCGTCCTCGATGACCAACGTCACCGCCGGCGCGTACGCAGACCTGCCGCTGTTCCTGTTCCACCTGCTCGAGTACTTGGACGTCGACGCCCGTTTCGACGTGGACGAGATCAACGAACGCTGGCGCGAACTGGCCGCGGTCGACGTATGGAGCCAACTGATCATGAAGGAGCCGGACGACATCGTGCAGCGGATAGACGCCGCGCCGCGGACCGGGCAGTGGCACCTCGACGACGACGGCGACGCTGAGCTTCCGCCGGGTGGCGATGGACTGGCACGAGCTGCAGGACGAGAGCGAGTGCTTCTTCCTGCGGGTCTACGGCCCCGGCGACTATCGGTTCAAGGGCGCCGACCTCGGCATCCTGGTGACCAAGGGCAGACTGCAGACCGACGAGCCGAAGGCGCTCACCGAACGCTGCCGCCGGATCATCGACGGGGTGCGGGCGCAGTACGTCAGCTCGGCGGTCGACGAGCCGCTGAACCCGGTGCCGATCAGCTATGTGAAGGCCTCGTCGTATTGACCGACGCACCGGCGGCCCAGTTGACCGGCCCAGAAGCGATCCGAGCGGTTCGAGAGTGGGTCGGCGCCGCCGAACGGATCACCGCACTGACCGGCGCCGGGATCTCCACCGACAGCGGGCTGCCCGACTTCCGAGGCCCGCAGGGGGTGTGGACGTTGGATCCCGCGGCGATGCGGCACTCCTCGCTGGCGGCCTATCTCGCCGAGCCGGACCTTCGCCGCGAAGTCTGGGCCGCGCTGCTGGAGCGCCCGACGAGCGGCGTCGAACCCAACGACGGGCATCATGCGCTCGCCGAACTCGGGCGTCGGCGGTCGTTGATCGTCGTCACGCAGAACGGGGACGGGCTGCACCAGATCGCCGGTTCGGATCCCGCCCGGGTCATCGAGCTGCACGGCAGTATGCGTGACTCCGAGTGCCTGTCCTGCGGGGACCGGGTCGAGCTGACAGTCGTGCTGGACAGGGTCGCCGCGGGTGAGGCCGAGCCGTCCTGCCTGAGCTGCGGTGGTGTGCTCAAGCCGGCGACGGTCGCATTCGGCCAGCCCGTTCCGCCGCCGGTGCTGGAAGCGGCGCTCGCGGCCGCGCGAGAGTGCGACGTCTTCCTTGCGGTCGGCACCACGCTGTCGGTGTCGCCCGCGTCGACGGTCGCCGCGGAGGCGAGCCGGCACGCCGCCCGACTGGTGATCTGCAACGCCGAGCCGACCGACTACGACCGCTTCGCCGACGCCGTGCTGCGCGGGTCGATCACGGAGATCCTGCCATCTGTTTTGATCGGTCCGCCGGGCTGAGCGTCGGTCGTCCATCCGGTCGTGCCTGGCCGGCAAGAATCCAGCGAACGAGGAGACCGTTGATGGAGACGCTCACTGCCGCCCTCTGGGCGATCAACCTCGAGCCACCGGCAAGCTCCCTCGGGGCCTGGGTGGCGAGCGTCGAGGCGCGCATGGCGGAGGCGCAGGCCGCAAACGCCCGGCTCCTGGTCCTGCCGGAGTTCGCCTGTTCCCAATGGCTCAGCTTCGCGCCCGCGGACTTGCCGCTGGACGGGCAAATCCCCTGGCTAGCCTCGCTAGCCGACGAGGCGTTGGCCGCCTTGCGCCCGCTGCCGACTCGCTACGGCGTCGCGCTGCTTCCGGGCACCATGCCCTTCGCTACGTTGGGTCCCGACGGCAGGACACCCGGACATCTCAACCGCGCTTGGCTGCTGCTGCCGGACGGTACCGCCTTCACCCAGGACAAGCTGTGCCTCACCCCCAGCGAGCAGAACCCCGCCGGTTGGCACCTCACCCCGGGTTCCGTGGTCAACGTCATCCCGTGGGAAGGACTGCGGGTCGCCATCGTCGTCTGCCTGGACGTGGAGTTCACCTCGCTGTGGGCGCGCCTCGGGAAGCTCGACCTCGACCTCGTCCTGGTGCCGGCCAAGACCGACATGTTGTCCGGGTACTACCGCGTGTTCGGCTGCGCCAAGGCCCGGGCCATCGAGTTGCAGACGGTCGTCTGCGCCGTCGGTGCCGTGGGTTCCCCACTCGGCCATCCCGCCGTTGACACGGTCGTCGGGGGTGCCGCCGCCTTCCTGCCTTGCGAGGCAGCCCTCGGCGATATCGGGGTGGCAGCTGCCCTCGAGCCGCACGCCGCGGCAAGCGGGCTCAGCCCCGTGCTGGTCGCCCAGCAGCTGCCCGTCGGATTCTGCCGACGGATACGTCACGGTGCTGCCGAAGCGGAAGTGTGGCCGGGTTCATGGCCGGCCGACCGCGTCACGGTTGCCGACCCGGCACCGGGGCAGCCCTAGGAAGGTGCGGCGGTTGGGGACATCGCCAGCCCGATCACGCCGGTCGGTAAACCCAGGACGCGAACACCACCTCTCGGCCGTCGGGATCGGCGAACGTCACGCCCCCGTTGTCCACCCAGTAGTCGATCTGCGCCACCGGTTTGATGCCCGCCACGGCGAACCGGTGCACGATCCGCTGCTGTGCAGCCGGATCCGGCAGGTAGAAGACGAGCTGGTCCAACCCATGATTGGACGGCGCGGGTTCGGTACTACGGACGATCTCAAGATGGACGGCGTAATCCGGCAGACCGAGGATGACACCGTCCAGCCCGTAGCTCCCCTGGAAGGAGTCGATTTCCTGCAGGCCGACCAGCTCCCGGTAGAACGGCACCGTCTGCTCGAAATGGTTGCTCCAACGCACCACCCGTAGGGCACCGACCGGAAGATGACCAGCCCAGCCGGGCTGTCCAGCGATCATGAGCCTACGTCCCTTTCCCTAGCCATGCTGCGCGGGTCGATCACGGAGATCCTGCCCGAAGCGCTGACCTCGCCGTCCCGGCTTCGGTCTGGCACGATTCGGTCGGCCATGATCCGGGCTTTCCGGGTGCCTGAGGGAGGCTGACCGCACATGCGGCTCGCCGTGTGCAGCAACAAGGGCGGGGTGGGGAAGACCTCCGTCGCGGCGAACCTCGCCGCGGCGCTCGGCCAACGCGGGCGCACGCTTGCCGTCGACGCCGACCCGCAGGACAGCCTCGGCCGGGCGTTCGGGGTGATCGCGAAGCCGGACGACTCGCTGGCCGGGGTGCTCGCCGACCCGAGCATCGACTTCCGAGCGGTGATCCGCCGGGACGTCGCTCCGGGCGTCGACCTCCTGCCGGCCCATCCGACGCTGCAGGCCGTGGCCGCCGGTCTTGCGACACGTGGTGAGCTCGCGCCGGCGCTCCGACGAGCCTTGGGCCAGGTGCAGCAGGACTACGAGTTCACCATCATGGACACGCACGGCGACACCGGCATCCTCACCGTCGCTGCGGTCGCGGCTGCCGACGCGGTGCTGACCCCGTTCACCTCGGATCCGGGTAGCGCGCTCGGCGCGGTCCGGATCATGTCCTTCGTCAACGCCCAGCGCGAGCGCGGCGAGACCGAGGCGGTGCTGCTCGGTGCGGTGAACGCGAACTGGGACCGGCGTGGCGCGGCCGCCCGCGAGGTGGCCGCCGCGCTGGACGGGACCGACGTGCGGGTGCTCGAGACGCGGATCCCGTACTCCCGTCGGGTGCCCAGTTCCACGCTGGCAAAGCGTCCGGTCGTGCTGAGCGCGCCCAACACGCCGGTCGCCGAGGCCTACCGGGCACTCGCCCGCGAGGTGCTCTCACTGCACAGGAAGGCGGTCGCGGCATGACCCAACGACCCCGTCGAGCGGACGATCTCGCCGCCGATCTCCGCGCCGAAATGGCCGACGCCGAGGGGACGCGCGCCGCCCCGCCACCCCGGCCTGGCTCGCCAGCAGCGTCGACGGCAGCTGCCTCGAGCGCAGAGTCCGCTCGCGACTCGGTGCTGGCGTTTTCGTTGGAGACCGACTTGCAGCTCTGGCCGCCGACCTGGACCTGGCCGGGCGTCAACCTCGGACGGGACGGGCTGGTGGTTCACGCCGGACCGATCCGCTTCGGTCTCGGATTCCGGCGCCGCAGCCGGTAAACCGGCACGGTGCGCACACCGGCTACCCGTGATCAACGGCGCCGTTGTACGGCCCTAGTGCACGAAAGTGCCGTTCGTAGCGGGGGTGTCGCTCAACGTCAGTCGCTGACCTCGACGAACAGTGCGGCGCCGGTGTCCCCGGCGGCGCACCCGGTGAACAGACCCAGCCCGCCGCCGCGGATACGCAGCTCCTCGATCAGCTCGGCGATCGAGCGCAGCCCGGTCGGCCCCTGCGGGTGGCCGAAGATCAGGCTGCAGCCGTAGCGGTTCATCCGCTCGACGCCGATTCCGGTGTGCGCGGCGAGGTAGAGGTCGTTCACCGCGAACGGGTTGTGCGTGGTGACCGCGTCGAGGCCGGACAGCTCCCGGCCGGCCGCGGCCAGCGCGGCCAGCGCGGCCGGCACCGGCGCCTCGGGCATGTGCGAGGGTTCGACCCTGGCGAACCCGGTGGCCAGCAGCCGGGCGACGCCCGCGCCCCCGGACAGCTCCCTGGCCCGGTCCGCCGTAGTGACCAGCGCGCCGGCGCAGCCGTCCGCCGGGTGGGTCTGCGAGGCGTAGGTGTGCACCCCACCGGCGACGGCCGGGGCCAGCTTTGCGATCTTCTCCCGGCTGACCGGGCGCACGCCCTCGTCCGCGTCCAGCGCGAGCGGTTCGCCGCGCCGCGCGGCGATCCGCACCGGGACCTGGTATCGCGCGTGGAACGCCCCGCCGTCGGCCAAGGCGGTGCGGTACTGCTCCCACCGCAGTGCGGTCAGGTCGTCGAGCTCGTCACGGGTCACGCCGAGCTCGGCGGCGATCCGCTCGCCGGCCTCGATCATCGAGTTGCCGGCCCACGGGTCGCGGGCGAAGTTGTCCAGCACCCAGTTCTCCGACCCGCGGCGCGCCGCCCGGTGCGGACGGCGCCGGATACAGCAGCTGCGGGCCGTTGGACGTCCGGTCGGTGGCCACCACGAGCTGCACGCCTGCTCCGCCGTCGACCGCCCCGGCCGACGGCGTGCAGGCAGGCCACCGAGGTGGCGCAGGCCTGGGACACCATCGGTCCGGTGATCGCGCCGGCCCCGAGCCGGGCTGCCACCGTCGGCGCCCCGTAGAAGATCTCCGGCTGAGGCACCGTCCAGCCCAGCACCAGCCCGTCGAGCTCCTCTCCGGGCACCGAACGATCCAGCAGCGCACGCTCGGTGACGGCGACCGCGAGGTCGAGGCTGGACGTCTCGGCCAGGGTGCCCTGCCAGCGGGCGAACGGCGATGACCACGCCCCGCCGAGCGGGATGGCGACGTCCCGGTAGCGCGTCACGGCTGCCCCCTGACCCCGGCCACCCAGTCCTGCACGGCGGGCAGCCCGGCCGAGACGGGTACCTCGCCGTCGGTGAGTACCAGCCCCGGCTTGGCCACCGGTGCGTCCAGCGGGACGATCTCCGCGCCGGCCAGGCCGGACACCGACGGCCCGAGCACGTGGGCCATCGCCCGGTGGAACCGGGCCAGGTTGCCCAGGGTGGTCGCGGTGCCGGTTTCGACCTCGCCGACCAGTACGACGCCGTCGATCCCGGCGTCCAGGAACGCCCGGACGGTGTCCACCAGTGCGTGGTCGTCGCCGGGCAGGACCGCGATCAGCACCGCGTCGTCGCGCACCGTGGAGCGCAGCCAGCCGGTGGCCTGCACCGCGCACTCCAGCCGGATACTCGCCCCGTCCCCGGCCAGCACGTCCGGTGCGGTCACCGGGACACCGTCCGGCCGGACCGCCTCCAGCAGGTCCCGCAGCCCGGCGGTCAGCTGGCGGGGATCGGTGAAGAACTCCGCCAGCGGCCGCTCGGCGATCTTGGCGGCCAGCCGCAGGGCCAGCGGGACGGCCAGCGTGTGCGGACCGCCCCGGCGGGCCGCGATCGCCTGCGCCCTCGCCCGGGGTGCCATCGTCTGTTTCTGACTCTGCGTCACGGGCGCATCAGTGGGGTGACGACCGCGCCGTCCGGCCACGACCCGTAAAGCCCGAGGATCTCCTCCGGCGGCTTGCGCTGCGACCACTCGGCGACGAACTCGTCATATGGCCGGCCACGGGCCAGTCGCCCACGGCGCACCTCGTCGCGCAGCGCCGCCGTCGCTGCCTCGTCCACCCGCCCGGTCTGCTCATGCAGCGCGACGGCGTAGATGTTGCTGGCCGACCACTCGGAGATCAGCCCATCGGCCACGTCGCGCTCCACCTCCCCTGGATCGCGGTCGATCGGGTCACCGAGCCCCGCGCCACCGGTGGACAGCCCGACGGTCAGCACCTGATCACCCATCACCGGCCTGGTCATCCGGCCGTAAGGCTCGGAGACGATCGTGCCGCCGAACTTGCCGGACAGCAGGCTGGCCAGGTCCAGTCGACCCTCGTCCCCGGCCCGCAGCAGCTCGGGGATGTCCGCACCCTCCAGCGCGAGCCCGGGGCAGGTCGGCATCGCATAGCCGCCGAACAGCGGCTGTGGGGTCTGGACCGTCGAATTGTCGGCGATCGCCATGTAGAACACCATCGGCACGTGGTGGGTCACCCACAGCTGGGCGGTGCCCACCCCGCCGCGGTGCCGGCCCGGGCCGCCGGAGTCCTCCCAGTGCTGGGAGAACGGGATCAGCAGTGGGAACTCGTTCTCCATCGACTCCACGTCCGGCGCCCGACCGAACGCGCACCACGGGAAGCCGTAGGCGTTGATCCCGTCGGAGTGGGACCGGGCGCCCTGCCCCTCGCTGTTGATCGGATAGGCGATCATGTCCGCGAACGGCATGCCCCACTGCGACAAGCCGGCCATCACCGAGGCGTTCCCGCCGTTGCCCGGCGCCGCGGTGACCTGACGCCACTCGGTCGTGCCGAACCGCGCCCGGGAGACCACGTTGGCGATCGAGCTCATCGCGCCGGTCGCCGCCATCACCGAATTTGACGTCGCCGCCCTGGCGTCCGGGGACAGCATGCTGTTCGGCGGGAACTGGAAGGTGAACGGCTGGAAGGTCGCCGAGGAGATCGGCAGGTCGTGGAAGACGTACTCGTAGATGTAGTTGGCGAGGTGCCCGATCACCGCCTGCGGGTGCGCGTTGTAGGACGACGGCGACTCCGGGCTCGTGCCGGTGAAGTCGATATGGACGGTGTCGCCCTTCTTCACCATCCTCATCGCGCAGTTGCGTAGTAGTCCGCGCTGCGTGCCGGCGGCGTCGCTGAACGTCATGCACCGGTAGGTGCCGTCCGGCCAGGAGGCCAGCCGCCTGCGGGCGCCCTCCTCGGCCTCCATCAGCATCCGTCGGAACAGCCCGGTGACGAAGTCCTTGCCCTCCCGCTGGCACATCTCGACGATCCGCAGCCGGACCCGGTCGGCCGTGGTGCAGCGGGCCCGCAGATCGACGGTGACCATCTGTTCGGCGCGGATGCCGAACGCTGCGAACAGCTCGATCATGTCGTTGCGCAGCTGAAAGTCCTGGCCGATCTTGATCGGCGGCAGGTTCATGCCCTCTTCGAAGCGGGCGGTCGCGGACAACGGCATCCCGCCTGGCTCGCTGGCGCCGGTCTCGGTGGTGTGCGACAGCGCCGCGGTCCAGGCCACCAGCTCGCCCTCGAAGAACACCGGCATGATCGCGACCTGGTCCGGGTTGTGTATCCCGCCGTAGAGCGCGTCGTTGGTGTACCAGATGTCGCCGTCGCGGATGCCGGGATTGTCCCGGTAGTTTTTCAGCACGTACTTGATCACGATCGGCGGGATCACCGCATGCAGGTAGGTGCCGGCCGAGGCGTTCACCAGGTCGCCGGCCGCGTTGAACATCGCGACGATCGAGTCCCCGGCGATGCCCATGCTGGACCGCGAGGATCGCATGAACACCTCGTAGCCCTCGTCGAGGATGTCCGCGGTGCGTTGCACGCCGATCTCGTAGGCACCGCGGCCGACCCGGTCCAGGCACGCCGTCTCGTAGTCGGTCGGCGGCGTGACGCGCAGCGCCGCGAGCTTCTCCTCCAGCGTCGGGTAGCTCATGCGGTCGCTCCTTCCAGCGTGCGGGGCTGGCGGGTGTCCGCCGCCTGAGTACGGCTCTGCAGCAGGCCGAGGCCATACTCGTTGATCGACAACCACTGGCCGGGCGGCAGCACGATCGTGGTGAACTCGGCCTCCACGATCGCCGGCCCGTCGATCTGGTTGCCAGGGGTGAGCAGATCGAAGGCGAACACCGGCGTGCCGCGGTAACCGCCGTGGTCCGGCCAATACGCCTGCCGCGATCCGGTGCGCGCCGCGCTCGGGTCCGGGCCGCCCAGCGCGAACGTCGGCAGCTCGAGCTTCCGCTGTGGCACGGTGGCCTTGACGACGATGTTGTCGATGAACGCCCCACCGGGCTTGTTCACCACGTGTGGGCTGAACGCTGCGCTGAACTCCGACTCGAACGCGTCGTAGACCGCCTGCGCGTCCGCCTCGCTCTCCAGGTAGATCCGCGGCGAGGACACCCGCTTCACGTGCACCTGGCCGCCGTAGAGCATGTCCAGCTCGACGGAGAACACCGCGGACTCGACCGGAAGCCCCTCGGACGCGAGGTCGGCCTTGGCCTGGTCGACCATCGCCCGGACGGTGGAGTTGTACGCCTCGTAGTCGGTGGTCAGCTCCTGGGTCATCCCGGCCAGGAACACCATCCGCTTGGACGCCTCGTAGACGTGCATGATGTCCATCACCGAGCTGCCCAGCGCGGAGAACACCGGCGCCTGCGGGAAGATCACCGCGACCGGGACGTCGGCCTTGTACCCGGCGACGTGGGTCGGGCCGCCGCCGCCGTAGGAGAACAGCACGAAGTCCTCCGGGTGGTAGCCGCGCAGGTGCACCTCGCGCTTGATCGCCGAGGCCATGCTCTCCTCGACGACCCGGCGGATCAGCGCGGCCGCCTCCTCGGTGGACACCCCGAGCGGGTCGGCGATCCTGGTCTGGATCGCGGCGACCGCCTTGTCCCGGTTCAGCGGCATCCGGCCGTTGAAGTAGTGGTCGGGCGCGATGTAGCCGAGCACGACGTCGGCGTCGGTGACGGTCGGCTCGGTGCCGCCGAGGTCGTAGCAGGCCGGTCCGGGGTAGGAGCCGGCCGATCGCGGTCCGACCTCGAGCCGGCCGCCGAGCAGGTCGTTGATCCAGGCGATGGAGCCGCCGCCGGCGCCGATCGTGGTGGACTGCAGCATCGAGATGCCGACCATCCAGCGGTCGATGATCGGCCGGAACTCGTAGCTGCGGACGCTGGCGTCGACGACCATGCCGAGGTCGAAGCTGGTGCCGCCGACGTCGGACGCGATCACGTTCTGGTAGCCGAGGGCCTTGCCGATGTGGTAGCTGCCCATCAGCCCGGCGATCGGGCCGCCGTTGTAGGTGCGGCTGGCGGTGGTCTTGAAGATCTCCGCGCTGCCTCCGGTGTTGTGCGTAAGCAGGAAGCTGCCGCGGTAGCCGTGCTCGCGCAGCTTGTCCCAGGTGGACTCCAGCTCGGCCTTGATCGAGCTCTGCAGGTAGGCGTCCAGGATCGCGGTCATGGTCCGCTCGTACTCGCCGACCTTCCCGACCACCTCGTGGGACAGCACGACGGGCAGGAAGCCGATGTGGTAGCTGCGGTACTCCTCACGGATGATCTCGCGGATCCGCTTCTCGTGCGCCGGGTTGGCGAACGACCAGAGCAGCGACACCGCGATCGCGCGGGCGCCGTTGTCCACCAGCACGCGCAGCTTGCGCCGCACGTCCTCCTCGTTCAGCGGCCGCAGCACCTGGCCGAACGAGTCGACCCGCTCCCGCGCGCCGACGATCATGTCTCGGGTGACCAGCGGCACCGGCTTGCGCTGTGTGGCGAGGTTGCGCCGCTCGGAGATCCTGGTCCCGTCCACCCATTGCGCGCCGCGGCCGATCAGGATCGCGTCCTCGTGGCCCTCGGTGGTGATCAGCCCGAGCCGTGGGCCGGTGCGCTGGATCAGCCGGTTCATCGCCACCGTCGTGGAGTAGCGCACGATCTCCAGCTGGGGCAGCAGCTCGTCGACCGTCATCTCCAGCTGCTCGGCACCGTCGGCGAGCACGTCCATGAACCCCACCGAAAGGTCGTACGGGGTAGTCGGCGCCTTCGCGATCACCCGCCGGTCGCCCCAGGTCAGAACGAGGTCGGTGAACGTGCCGCCGACGTCGATGTCCGCCGCCCGGTGGACCTCAGACTGAGGGACCTCAGCGCCCGCGGTCATGACGTGACCTCCAGCTTGCCGTCGTCGGTGATGCGCAGCTCGCCGCTTTCCAACCGGCTCTTCAGGCTGTCCATGTCGATCTCAGTGTCGTGGGTGATGGGATGACCGGGCGGGAGGTACTCGGTCTCCACCTGGCGGCCGCAGCCGGGGCAGTAGAACTCCAGGATCCGGATCCACTCCGGGTTCGGGGAGAACGTGAACTCGCCCTCGATCAGCGGCCGGTGCACCTCGCTCGGGTCGCGGTCGTGCACCAGCAGTCCGCGCTTGTAGTTCTGCCGCGCGTCGCCGAGGTCGTGTCCGCAGTCGTGGCAGCGCCAACGCTCGCCGTCCAGGTCGAGGTCGAGGTACTGCGCGAGGTGCACGCGGGCCATCAGCTGCCTCCTCCGGTGCGCACGGCCGCGTCGCCGTGGGTGTCGATCGATGCACTCCAGCCGGGACCGATCCGCCAGGTGAAGCTGCCGCCGTCCACCAGTGCCGGCCCCTCGATGTCGGCGCCGGCCAGCCCGGCCCAGTCGAAGGTGGCGCTCCCGGCCCGTTCGCCGGTAGGAGTAGCGGTGCCGGTACCGGACCGGTCCGCGGTCTGCACCCGCGGCAATCCAACGGTCGCGGTCAGCCGGACCAGCGCGCCGTGCTGCGCGTCTCGGGTCTCGACCTGGTAGTCCGCCGAGTCCGGGTCGAAGCCCTCACCGCGCAGGTCGCGCTCGGCCTCGGCCCGAAGCCGGTCGGTGATCGCCTGCTCGCTCTCGTTGCCGACGAGGGCGCTCTCGTAGACATGCACGACGTCGGATATCGCCGAACCGTAGGCGGAGAGCACGTGGGCCAACCCGAACAGCCGGACGGTCCGGACGCCCAGCCGCTCGGCCGCCGCGGTGGCGAACAGCGGGCCGTTGCCGCCGAAGGCGTACATCGTCGTGTCGGCCGGATCCCAGCCGATCTCGGCGGCGGTCCCGGTGGCCAGCTTCGCGACCTCGTCGAATGCCGCGTCCGCGATCCGAGCGGCGGCCTCGTCTACCGAGATGTTCAGCGGGCCGGCGACCGCACGCTCGACGACCTCGGCCGCGGCGGCCTCGTCCAAGGTGCGTCGGCCGTCCAGGAACGCGGTCGGCGACAGGTACCCGAGCAGCAGCATCGCGTCGGTGGTCGTCGCGTCGCGACCGCCGAGCCCGTAGCAGGCGGGTCCGGGAGCCGCGCCCATGCTGTCCGGGCCGAGCGTCACCGCCCCGTCCACCACGCGGGCGACGCTGCCGCCGCCCAGTGCGACCGAGCGCAGCAGCGGCAGCGTGGTGCGCAGCGGGATGCCGAACAGGCTGCCCTGGTCGCGCTGCACCACACGACCGTCGGCGACCGCGCTGCACTTGGTCGTGGTCCCACCGACGTCGATCGCGAGCACCTTCGTCGTCGCCCTGCGCCGCGGCGTGCTGGGCGCTGGCGTGCGTGCCGAACAGCGGTCCGGACTCGATCGTGTCGAAGGCCGTCGTCTTGCCGATTCGGGCGACCCCGCCGTTGATGTGCCCGACCAGGACGTTGCCCCGCCAGCCGTGCTCCTGGCGCAGCGCCTCCTCCGCCCGGTACAGCGAAACCGCCAGCGCCGGGTGCACGTAGGCGTTGATCAGCGACACGAAGGTCCGGGTCTGGTCGTCGGGGCGGAGCAGGATCTCGCTCGCCGGCAGCGCCGGGATGGACCCGAGGTAGTGGTCCGGGTACTGCGCCTCGATCAGGCCGACGACCTTGCGCTCCCTGGTGTTGTCCGGGAACGCGCCTTCGAGGCTGATGTTGATCCGCCGGATGCCCCGATCGAACAACGCCTTGACCGCCCCGCGCACCTCGTCGTCGCCGGCGTCCGGCGCGATGCCGGTGATGTCGTCGCGGGACACCAGATTGCCGATCACCGTCGCGGCATCGGACTCCGAGCCGTACAGGTCGCCCTCGTGCCCGGCGCTGACCAGCAGCCCCAGCTTCGGGCCGGTCCGCTGGGCGAGCACGTTCGAGCTGATCGTAGACGACCAGCGGATCAACCCCACGCGGTCCAGGAACTCGCGCAGGGTGGCATCGCCGTGCCGTTGCTGGGCCGCTTCCAGGACGTTCAAGAACGCGAGGGTCACGTCGTGCGGCGTGGTCTCCACCTTCACCGCGAAGACCTCACCGTCCCCGCTGACAAGGCCATCGGTCATCGTCCCGCCGGTGTCGATGTCGACGTTCAACACGTTGGGTGCACCTCCCAGTGCGTCACGAAGGGGCCTTCGGGGCAGGTCACAGCCGGCGGCGCACCAGCTGGGCCTTCATCTCGAACCGGGGTAGGGCGTTCGGCGGCACCAGCTCCACGGCGGTGCGCACGATCAACTTCTCGCGCAGCACCCGCTCGACGTCGCCGCGCAGGCCGTCCAGGTCCTCCACGTCGGGGCCGTACTCCACCTGCACCCGCAGCGGCGGCGGGACCTGCGGGTCGGGGCCGCTGACCAGGATCTGCACCGCTCCGGTCGTCAGCGGCTGCATCGCGGTGACCACGTCCTTGACCGCCGACGGCCAGACGTTCACCCCGGCGACGATCAGCAGATCGTCGGTGCGCCCGGCACAGTGCATTCGCGGGCTGGTCCGCCCGCACGGGCACGGCGTCGGGTCGACGGTGACCCGGTCGCGAACCCGGAACCGCACCAGCGGCACGCACTCCCGGCGGAGGTGGGTAGCCACCAGTTCGCCTTCCGCGCCTTCGGTCCAGTCGAGCCGGTGCCCGCTCTCCGGGTCGACCAGCTCGGTGAGCAGCAGGTCGTGGGCGCACAGGTGCATCCCGTTGCGCTCCGGGCAGGTCGCGGCGTAGATCGGGAATAGGTCGGCGTTACCCATCCCGTCCGACACGGCGGCGCCGAAGTCGCGCTCCAGCTGGCTGCGCACCGCCGGTATCGAGCCACCCGGTTCGGCGCCGACCAGCAGCTTGTGCAGGCCGAGCGAGTCGGGCTCGGTGTTCAGCCGGTCCCGGCAGTACTCGGCGAGATAGGTCGCATAGGACGGGGTGCACATCAGCACTGTCGCGCCGAGGTCCCTGGTACTGGTCACGACCCGGTCGGTGGCGCCGGTGCCGATCGGCACGAACGTCGCGCCGATGTTTTCGGTGGCGTCCTTCAGCGGCAGGCCGCCGACGAAGAAGCCGAGCCCGAACGCGTGGATCACCACGTCGTCCGGGCGCATCCCCTCGCAGTACAGGACCCGGCTGATCACCTCGGTCCAGTCGTCCTGGTCGCGCCGGGTGATGCCGACATAGCTCGGCCGGCCGGTGGTACCCGACGAGGAGTGCACCCGCACCACGTCGGCCATCGGCACGGCGGCGTGCCGTCCCAGCGCGGGCGCATCGAGCTGGCTGTCGCGCAGCTCCTCCTTGGTCGTGAACGGGGCGTCGAAGGTCTCCAGCGACTCGACCGCGGCCGGGTCGAAGCCGGCAGCATGCCACTTGTCGGCATAGAACGGCGAGCTGGCGGCGACGTAGTCCAGCTGGGCGCGGAGCCGTTCCAGCTGCAGCCTGCGCAGCCGATCAGCCGGCATGGTCTCCACTGTCGGGTTGAAGTAGCGCCCGTCCGGGCGGGCCCGGGTCTGGTCGAGGTCACGCAGCACGGTCACCGGGCCACCTCCACCTGCGGGCGGTCGTCCTCCAAGTCCAGCAGGTACCGCCGCACCGCGCGCTCGGCGGCGTCCGGCTCCCCGTCGCCGACCAGCCGCGCCACGTGCGCCAGCCGCTCCCGGCAGGCCGTACGCCAATCCGGCCGCTGGACGCGGGTGCCGAGGCTGAGCGCGATCGGACCGCGCAGGCTCTCGTAGACCGCGACAAACACCGGGTTCCCGGATGCCTCGACGAGCGCGAGGTGGAACTGCACCACGGCGTCCACCACCCGCGCCGGGCGGGAACCGCCGAGGCCGAGGTTGCGCACCGCGCGGCCCAGGTCGGCCGCGTCGCGTGCCTCGGCGGCCAGCCGGGCTGCCATCGGCTCCAGCGCCAGCCGGACATCCATCACGTGGCGTTGCTCGACGTCCATCGTGGACAGCGGCACCGACTTGATCGTGTGGTACTCGTCCGGCTCGGGGACGCTGACGAAGCGTCCACCGCCGTAACCGCGGCGCACCTCGAGGTAGCCGGACACCTCGAGCGCCTTGAGGGCCTCTCGCAGCATCGGCCGGGACACCCCGAGCTGGCCGGCGAGGTCCGGCTCCGACGGCAACCGAGCGCCCGCCTCCAGATCTCCGCGCACGATGGCGCCGCGCAACGTGGAAACGATCTTCTCGAAGCCACGGCCGACATCGATCGAGGAGAATGTGAAGCCCGTCCGCTCGGCCGTCACCACGCTCCGCCTCTCGACCTGATGTCTGACATCAGCTTTGTGATGGGGCTCACCGTAGCAGCGGCTGTCAAGGGGCTGAGTCGACCGCAGCGCAGCGGAGGCCGCGAATGGCCGATTTGTACGGCCCTATCGCACGAAAGTGCCGTTCGTTGCGCCGACCCGACGCGGCTTTACGTGACTCTTAGGTCAGCTGCGCAGCACGATGCCGCGGATGAAGGCGGCCTGACCGACGTGCTGCACATCATCGGACACCACGCTGACCAACCGGACACCCAGTGTTACCGGTGGGTCCCAGCGCCGGTCGACCACGCGGTCGAGGTCGACGTCGGTCAGCCCCCGCAGGTAGTCGAGACTGCGCTCGGCAGTGGCGTCGTGGTAGGCCGCCAGCACCTCGGCGTCCGCCCGCACCACGGCGACCTGTTCGGAAGAGTGCCCGTAGCCGATCGAGCCGGGCGCGAACGGGAGCGCGAACCGATCGACCCAGGCTTGCGCCGTCCACACCTGCTCGGCGCCGGCCACCGCCGCGATGTGGTCGTCCTGGACCCGGGTGAGGTGCCAGACCAGCCAGGAGATCGTGTTGGCATCCCGGTCGAGCCTGATCGTGAGCTGCTCGACGGTGAGCCCGTCGACGACGTGGTGCACGAGATCCCGAATCCGGCCGAACCCGTCGACCAGCAGCGCACAACCGTCCACGTCGGGCTCCCGGGGTCGGGCCGCTGAAGCGGTGGGCCGATGTCAGACCCGACCACCAGAATCGCACGCACCGACGAGGAGAAGGAGCGCACCCGTGAGCCTCCGTGGATTCGCCACGATCAGCTTCTGGGCGGACGACCTGCCGGCGGCCGTGGCTTGGTACTCCGAGCTGTTGGGCGTGCAACCGTACTTCCAGCGGCCGGGGCCCGACGGGCAGCCCGGCTTACGCCGAGTTCCGGGTCGGCGACTACCAGGCCGAGCTGGGCCTCGTGGACCGCAGGTTCCAGCCTCCCGGCGCGCCCACCGAGCCCGGCGGGGCGCTGATGTACTGGCACGTCGACGACCTCGAGGCCACCGTGCGCCGGCTGCTTTCGATGGGCGCCACCGAATACCAGCCGATCACGCCACGCGGCGAGGGATTCGTCACCGCCGCGGTGGTGGACCCGTTCGGCAACGTGTTGGGTGTGATGTACAACCCGCACTACGTCGAGATCGCCGCCGCCACGTCGGCCTGACCCCGCGCGTCACACCGTCGCGCCGGCCGGTGCCGCCTCGGGCTCGAATCCGGCCAGCAACGCTTCGAGGGCCTGCTGGTCGGGACCGACGAACGGCTCGGCGCCCGGAGCGAGCGCGAGCATCTCGAGGAGCTCTGGCAGCCGTCCGATCGCCGGCGGCAGGTGGGTGCTCAGCACGACCGCAGGGTTCATCTCCTGCACCGCTCGGACGGTGGCGGCGTACTTCGCGGTATCCACGCTGTGCACCCACGGACTGTCCACCGCCGCCCACAGCAGCTGCCCATCGCGGAGGTCGGCCGGGGATACGCCGGCGACGTCGTCGCTGTAGGCCTGCTCGGCGGCCGCCAGCGGAGCGCCGAAGCAGTCGGAGCTGAACAATGCGCCAGAGCGGTCGTCGTAGCAGCCGACCGTTGCCGGGCTGTCGTAGAGCGGCGGCCGGAACGCCCGCAGCAGCCGGTCGCCGACGTCCAGCGACTGGCCAGGGTTCAGGAAGTACACCCGGTCGATAGGCAGCGGCCGGGCCAGCGACATGATGCCCGCGCCGAGGAAGGTCGTGACCACCCTCGCCCGCGGCGCCTTCTCCAGCAGCTCGAACACCGCGCCGCAGTGATCGCGGTCCGGGTGGGTGAGCCAGATCCAGCGCACGTCGTCGAGGTCGATCACCGATTCGAGGGCGTCCATGAACCCGCAGCCCGGCCGGCTGAGCCCGGTGTCGACAACAACGGGCTGTGCGGCGTGCAGTACGTACCCGTTCACCGGCAGGAAGCCGCCTCCGGGCACCTCGGTCATGTCGTTGAGGACGTCGATGTCACGCCCGATGCGATGAATCTCCATCTCGTGCTCCCCTAGTTTCCAGTGAACGTATGTGTACAGTGAAAGTAAGCAACCGAAGACGCAGGTGTCAAGAGTTGAGTGAACAGAAGCGTTCAACGAATCATCGCCAGTACCGGATGCGGAAGCGGGCCGACGACGTCGCCGAGACCCGGCAGCGGATCGTCGAGGCCACCGTCCGGCTGCACGGCACCGTAGGACCGGCGGCGACGACCGTGGCCGCGGTCGCCGACGAGGCCGGCGTCACGCGGCTGACGGTCTACCGGCACTTCCCCGAACCCGAGGATCTGTTCGACGCGTGTTCCACGCACTGGATCGGCCAGCAGACCTCGCCGAATCCGCGGCGCTGGAGCGAGATCGCCGACCCGGTCGAGCGGCTATGCGTCGGCCTCGCCGACATCTACCGGTACTACCGCGACGGCCAGTCGATGTTGGAGCGGGTCTATCACGACCTGGCGGCGCTTCCGGAGACGCATCAGCGCCGGCTCGCCGAGCGGGACGTCATGTTCAGAGATCTGCTCGCCGAGGCGCTGCCTGCCCCGGCGTCGCGGCGGGACCGGACTCGGCGCTCGTCGGGCATGCCGTGACGTTCACGACCTGGCGCTCGCTGTGCCTGGATCAGGGGCTGGACAACGCCGCGGCGGTCGAGGTGATGGTCTGCGTCGCGACCGCGGTCGCAGAGAACTGTTGACGGCGCGCCCAGTACCGCACGAGCTCCTGGCCGGCTCATCGTGCAAGCCGGCGTAGCAGCGGCGCGATCGGGCGCTTGCGTAGCGCCTCCGGGTAGGTCGACCGGCCGGTGGCGAACTTGACGAACGAGGACCACGCGGCCGGCGTCGTCATCAGTGCGAGGTGGAACGCCCAGGGCCGTCGGCTCAGCGCCGCGCGGAACAGTCGTCCGGCACGCATCTCCGCACCGAGCTCGCGCTCGACGGCGTCTCGGTACCGGTCGGTCGCGTCCGTGTCCCCGGTGGCAACGGCCGAGGCGGCCCGGCCGGCGAGGGCTCCGGACCGCAACGCGAAGGAGATCCCCTCCCGGGTGCACGGTTCGAGCAGCCCGGCAGCGTCGCCGGCGACGAGGACATTCCCCCGGAAGAGCGGGGATACGTCCCGGCGGCACCGGGTCAGGTGTCCGGAGCTCTCCAGCACCTTCTGCTCGGCGAGCCCGAGGTCTGCGACGAATGCCGCCAAGTATCGCCGGGTGGCCTCGGGATCGCCCCGCTCGGAGATCACGCCGACCGTCAGGCGGTCGCCCTTCGGGAACACCCAGCCGTAGGAGCCGGGCAGCGGCCCCCAGTCGATCAGGATGCGGCCGCGCCACGCCTTGGCATGCCGCCCCGCCGCGAGCTCCAGCTCGAGGCCGAGATCGACCTCGTCGCACTCGACGCCGACCCACCGGCCGACCCGGCTGGCGCTGCCGTCGGCTCCGACCACCGCCCGAGCGGTGAGCGCGCCGTCGTCGGTGTCGCACCGCCACCAGCCCGTCCGGCCGCTGCTCGATCGACCGGACCTTGGTCTGGTCCCGGACCGCGACCCCCGCCTCGGCCGCGGACTTCGCCAGCGCGTGGTCGAACTCGTCCCGGTTGACCATGGCCAGGAACGGCTCGGGATGCCGCAGCGTCCGGGAGTACCGGCCGCGGTAGGTGAAGGTCGCCGAGCGTCGTGACGTCCCGGGGCTCGACGGCGAGCCAGCTCGGCAGGGCGGCCCGGGAGACCCCGACCAGGCCGCCGCCGCAGGTCTTGTACCGCGGCAGCGCGGCCCGCTCCAGCAGCACGGTGCGCGCCCCGACGGCAGCGGCGGCGATCGCAGCCGAGCAGCCCGCGGGCCCGGCCCCCACGACGGCGACGTCCCACGCCTCAGCACTCACCGCAGCACATCCTGCACCTCGTCGCCGTCGAGCGCCCCGCAGTCCAGGCCGCGGCGGAGGAACCCGGTGAGCGCGCGCTCGGTTGCCGGCTCGTCCAGCACGCCGGACGCGGCCCGCTCGCGGTAGACCCGCAGCCGGTCCACGGCGGCGGGAAGTCCGGCTCGGAAGAACGCGTGGACCACCAGGAACCGGCAGGGCAGCTGGGCCGGGTGCAGGTCCCAGCCCTGGTAGAAGCCGGCGCGCAGCGACCGTCGGATCAGCCGGGCGTGTAGCCGCCACGCCTCGAGCACCGCGGCGTGGTCGCCGACCGGGAGCACGTTGCTCGACCCGTCGGAGAGCCGCACCCCGGTGCCGGCCGCGGCCACCTGCATCACCGCCTTGGCGTGCTCGGCGGCGGGATGGTCGGTGCGCTGCTCGTCCGGCGCGATCTCGCAGGCGGCGGTGTAGTCGTAGGTGCCGAAGTGCAGTCCGGCGCACCGTCCCTCGGCGGCGTCGATCATCCGCGGCAGCGGCGCGGAGCCGTCCGCCCCGAGCACGGCGCGCGGCGTCTCCACCTGCAGTTCGAAGCGCAGGGCGCGACTCGGCACGTCGAGCGCGCGCTCCACCTCGGCCGTCATCAGCGCGATCGCCGCGACCTGGCCGGCAGTGCTCACCTTGGGGTGGGTGACGACCAGCCGGGCCGGATCGCCGCCAGCGTCGGCGAACGCCGCGTAGAAACCGAACACGGTACGCACCGCGCGCCGTCGGGTGGCCGGTTCCAGGCTCTTGCAGCGCAGCCCGGCGAACGGCGGTGCCGTGCCGGCCGCGAAGCCCTGCGCGAGCGCCGCGGCGGCGGCGAGCAGGGCGGCGTCCTCGTCAGGATCGGATCGGTGCCGGTAGCCGTCCTCGAAGTCGATGCGCAGGTCCTCCACCGGTTCGCTGTCCAGCTTCGCGAGCACGCCCGGCAGCACGGCGTCCAGCATCTCGGCGCGCATGCCGAGGACGTCCGCCAGCTCGGCGCGGTCGCCGCCGTGGCTGGCCAGTGCCTTCTTGGCGAGGTCACCCCACTCGTGCACGGTGTCCCCGGTAAACCGGTCGGCCGGCACGTACGCGGTGTGCACCGGCTGGCGCTCGCCGTCTCGGGCCGTGCCGAGCCCTGCGTCCGTGCGCGCCAACCGGGCATCCAGCTCCACCAGCAGCTCGGCGGGCGGCTCTGACGGGAGGCCCCCGTTCACGTGCCGGTCAGGTGTTCGGGCCGGATCGGCACCCGGGTCAGCGGCAGGCCGGTCGCATCCCGCACCGCAGCGACGACGGCCGGCGTAGCGGAGATCGTCGGTGGTTCGCCGATGCCGCGCAGCCCGTACGGTGCGGCCGGGTCGGCGAGCTCGAGCACGTCGACGTGCATTGGCGGCATGTCCAGGATCGTCGGGATCAGGTAGTCGGTGAACGAGGGGTTGCGCACCAGCCCGTCGACCAGCTGGATCTCCTCCATCAGGGCCAGCCCCAGGCCCTGTGCGGTGCCGCCGTGGATCTGGCCGACCACGGCGTCCGGGTTGATCGCCTTCCCGACATCCTGTGCGGTGGCGATCTCCACCACCCGCACCAGTCCGAGCTCGACGTCCACGTCGACCACGGCGCGGTGCGCAGCGAACGCGTACTGCAGGTGCGCGGTGCCCTGCCCGGTGACCGGATCGATCGGCCGGGTGGGCCGGTGCCGCCACTCGACGGTCCGCTCCACGGCCTCGTCGCCGAGCACCTCGGCCAGCGTCAGGTCCGCGCCGGCGGCGCGCAGCCGACCTCCGTCCAGCAGCTCCACCGATTCCACCGGACAGCCGCGGTGCCGGGCCGCACGGCGTCGCAGCTCGTCGCGGACCGCCACACAGGCGGCCTGCACGGCTCCCCCGGTGACGTAGGTCTGCCTGGAGGCGGACGTCGACCCGGCGCTGCCGACCGAGGTATCCGCCGGGTGCACCACCACGGACTCCACCAGCAGCTCGGTGCGGGCGATCTGCGCCTGAACCGTGACGAGCCCCTGCCCGACCTCCGCGGCCGCGGTGTGCACCTCGACCGACGGCTCCCCGCCGGCGACCTGGATCCGCACCCGCGCGGTGGAGTAGTCGTCGAACCCCTCGGAGAACCCGACGTTCTTGATGCTCACCGCGTACCCGACACCGCGGCGCACGCCCTCACCGTGGGTGGAGCCGGACACCCCGCCGGGCAGCTCGCGCAGGTCGGCATTGTCGGCGAGCGGCGGTGGGAGGGGCCGTTCGTGCACCCGGCGCAGCAGCTCGGCGACCGGGGCGGCGCTGTCCACGACCTGACCGGTCGGCATCAGGTCGCCCTCGTCCAGTGCGTTGCGGGCCCGCAGCTCGACGGGGTGCATGCCGAGAGCGGCGGCGAGCCGGTCCATCTGACTCTCGTAGCCGAAGCAGGCCTGGACCGCGCCGAAACCGCGCATGGCCCCGCACGGTGGGTTGTTGGTGAACACCCCGTAGGCGTCCATCTCGACGTTCGGCACCACGTACGGCCCGACGCCGAGCGTGGCGGCGTTCGCGACCACCGCCGGCGAGCTGGAGGTGTACGCGCCGCCGTCCAGCACGATCCGGCCGCGCACGAAGACCAGCCGGCCGTCGCGGGTGGCGCCGTGCTCGTAGCGGATCCGGGCCGGGTGGCGGTGCACATGGCCGAAGAACGACTCGGTGCGCTTGTAGACGATCTTCACCGGCCGCCCGGTGTGCCGGGCGAGCAGGCAGGCGTGCACCTGCATCGAGAGGTCCTCGCGGGCGCCGAACGCGCCGCCGACGCCGGATGAGGTCAGCCGCACCTTCTCGGCCGGCAGCCCGAGGCACGCGGCGATCTGCCGCTGGTCGACGTGCAGCCATTGAGTGGCCACGAACAGGTCGATACCGCCGTCCTCCGCCGGGACGGCCAGCCCGGACTCCGGACCCAGGAAGGCCTGGTCCTGCATGCCGATCTCGTACTCGCCGGTGACCGTTATGACGTCACGGCGAGCGGCCGCGGCCACCACGTCGCCGCGGCGCACCGGGACGTGCCGGACCAGGTTGCCGGCCTCGTGCACCCGATCGGCGCCATTGTCTGCGTCACTGTCCAGGGCGCGCTCCATGTCGGTGACCGCCGGCAGCTCCTCGAACTCCACCGAGATCGCATCGGCCGCGCGGCGGGCGGTCTCCGGGTGGTCGGCGGCCACGATCGCGATCGGCTCGCCCTGGTAGCGCACCTCGTCGCGGGCCAGCACCGGCTGGTCCGCCACCTCGAGGCCGAAGGTCGGGCTGCCCGGCACGTCGTCGGCGGTGAGCACGGCGTACACGCCGGGCATGGCGACCGCCGTCGTGATGTCGACCTTGTGCAACCTCGCCCGCGGGTGCGGGCTGCGCAGCGTCGCACCCCAGAGCATGTCGGCGTGCCAGAGGTCGGAGGCGAAAGCGAACTGGCCGCTGACCTTGGCCGGCCCGTCCGGTCGGACGGCGTCCTGCCCGACGCCGCCGATCGGCTCGGCGGCGGTGGTCCCCGGGTCGGTGGTCCGGGCTTCGGTCGTGCGGGGCATCGTCATTCCGCGGCCGCCCTGCGCACCGCGTCGAGGATCTTCTCGTAGCCGGTGCACCGGCAGAGGTTGCCGGCCAGCTCCTCGCGGATCTCGGCGTCGGACGGGTTGGGATGCCGGCGCAGCAGCTCGGAGGTCATCATGACCAGGCCTGGGGTGCAGAACCCGCACTGCACGGCGCCCGCGGCGACGAACGCCCGCTGCACCCTTTCCTCGCCCGCCATGCCCGCTGCGCCAAGCCCCTCGACGGTCCGGATGTCGCCGCCCTCGGCCTGTCCGCGCCGCTACCAGGCAGGCGCACACCGCCGCGCCGTCGAGCAGCACCGTGCAGGAACCGCATTCGCCCTGCTCACAGGCGTTCTTCGAGCCTGGCAGCCCCATCCGCTCGCGGAGCACGTAGAGCAGGCTCTCCCCCGGCCACACCCCGTCGACCTGCTCCGTGCGCCCGTTGACGGCGCACGTCAGCCTCACGCCGCGCTCCTCCGACCGGACGCGCCGAGCGCCCATCTCAGCTCGCGGCGGGCGAGCACCGCAAGGGCGTGCCGTCGGTAGGCGGCGCTGCCGCGGACGTCGTCGATGGGCGACGCTGCCGCCGCAACCAGCTCACCGAACCGGGCGATCGACGCGATCTGGCAGCCGTCCACCGTCCCAGCAGCGGTGCTCCTCCAGCGCACCTGCCAGGAACGCCTCGGCGTCGCGGGCCCGGACCGGCGTCGGCGCAGCCGACCCGATCCCGGTACCGACGCGGCGCTGCTCGGGGTCCAGTTCGAGCGCCAGCGAGCACACCGCGATCACCATCGCGTTCCGCGGCCCGATCTTGGCGAACAGCTGCGGCACCGCGGGCCGCCGGCGTCTCGACGGCGATGACCAGCTCGTCGGCCCGGCGGACGCTGCGCCCGGGACCCTCGAAGAACTCGTCCGCCCTGACCTGCCGGCTGCCGATCCTCGAGGCGAGCTCCACGACGGCGCCGCCGGCCAGCAGGCTCGGGTGCGCATCACCGGCCGGCGAGGCGGTGCCGAGGTTGCCGCCGACCGTTCCCCGGTTGCGGATCTGCGGCGACCCGACCGTGCGGGACGCCGCGGCCAGCCCCGGCAGCAGCTCGTTGAGCTCGTCGACGATCGTCGAGTAGCGCACCCCGGCGCCGATCCGGACTGTGCCGTTGCTGGCCGACCACCCGTGCAGCTCGGTCAGGTGGCTGATGTCCATCAGCATCGACGGCCGGTGCGAGCCGAGGTTCAGCTCGACCATCACGTCGGTGCCGCCCGCGATCGGCAGCGTGTCCGGATGCTCGGCCAGCGCGTCCAGCGCCTCGGCGAGCGTGCCGGGTCGGAGGAATTCCAACGGTGGGCCTCTCGGTGCGGGCGGATCAGCTCACCGATTCTGCCTCGCCGGTCTGGATTTCGGTACCGACCGCCGCGTCCGGGGCCGTTAACGTGACCCGGTGACAGCCGCCGGGGTGCGAGCCTGCCATGGTGGAGTCTCGCCGTCCGCCGCTGGCACTCGTGGCCCTGGTTGCCTCGTGGGATCGCGACCCGTCCGGCGTGCTTCTGCTGATCGTCTCCGCGGGGCTGGTCGCCGCAGTGATCGCCGCCGTGCACCATGCCGAGGTCGTCGCGCTCCGGGTCGGGGAACCCTTCGGCACGCTGATCCTGGCCGTCGCGGTGACCGTGATCGAGGTCGGGCTGATCATCACGCTGACGATCTCCGGGGAGTCTCCGCGGCGACCCTGGCTCGGGACACCGTGTTCGCCGCGTTCGTGATCGTCTGCAACGGCATCGTGGGGTTGTGCCTGCTGGTCGGTGCGCTCCGGCACCGGGTCGTGGAGTTCCGCGTGGAAGGAGTGGGCGGCGCCCTTGCCGCGCTCGCCGCGATGGCGACGCTCAGCCTCGTGCTCCCGACCTTCACCACGAGCGCGCCGGGACCGATGTTCACCCCGGCGCAACTGGCCTTCGCCGGCGCCGCCTCGCTGATCCTGTACGCGGTGTTCGTGCTGGTGCAGACGGTGCGGCATCGGGACTACTTCCTCCCGGTCGACACCGGGACGGAGCACCCCGACGAGCACGCCCTGCCCCCAGCCGGACGCACCGCGCTGGTCAGCCTCGGACTGCTGGTGGTCTGCTTGGTCTGCGTGGTCGGGCTGGCCAAGACGGTGTCGCCGACTATCGAGTCCGCGGTGCTCGGGAT
>CAVZMB010000010.1:0-19471 GCA_963776255.1 uncultured Actinomycetota bacterium
CGGATTCATCCACCTGAGAGATGTACCAGCGTGCCCCGTTTGCCATGGCCGCGGTAGTGCTGGGTATGCCAAAGCGCCCGTGGCGATCAGCCGGTCGGCCGCGGCATAGGGCAAGGAGGACTCTGCCGAGGAAGTGGGCGCCTCCCAGGGTGAGCTGGTCGGCCGTGATCTGGCTGTGGCGCCGCCGGCTGGTTGAGCTTGTTCGGCGGGCGGCTCGTCGATTCCGGACTGGGCCGATCCGCAGTGCGAGCTCGATGTTGAGGCGGTTTTCCCGGTCGTTCAGGTGCAGGCCGCTGATCTCGCCGATGCGGCGCAGCCGGTAGGCCAGGCTACTGGGGTGCACGTGCAGCGCGCGGGCGGTCTGGGAGATGTTGCAGCCGAAGTCAAGGTATCGGTCGAGCGTGGTGACTAGGTGGGTGCCGTGCTTGGTGTCGTACGCGGCCAGCGGGCCGAGCACCGTCTCCGCGTAGCGGTACAGGTCGTCGGCGGCGGAGGGGGCTACCAGGAACTGCAGCACGCCGAGCTCGTCGAAGACCACGGCCGGCCCGTTCCCGGGTTGACCGCGGACAGCGCGATGTGAGCCTGGCGCAAAGCGGCGGGCAGCCCTTGGCGCCGGTCACGGCCCTGCTCAGACCAACCCGCAGGGAACCGTCGCGAACGGTGATCGGCTCGCCGCGACCGGTCCGAGGCGTCCAGCGAGATCGGGTTGATCGTCGGGTTGCGGCACGATCGCAACGAGCAGGTCGCCCAGGTGCGCCACGGGCGTCACGTGGCCGGTCAGCGCGCCGACCGCGTCGCCGATCCGCTGTGCGAGCCAGCTGCGGGACCGGTCCAGCTCCTCGACGCTCCATCGCTGTTCCTGGGTCAGTGCGGACAGCCCGCAGGCCTGCACCAGCAGAACGCGGGCCGGGAAGGCGAGTGGGTAGCCGAGTGTCAGTGCGCGGTGTGACACTCGGCCGCGTCGCTCGCGCGACCCTCGAGCAGGTCCCAGACGAACTCGGCCCGCATCCGTGCCGTCGCGGCCAGTAGGGCCTCCTCGTGGCCGATCAGCAGCGCGCAGATGGTCGCGGCCTGCTCCAGGACGACGATGTGGTGCTGTGCCGGCCGGGCGGTGAAGCGCGCGTACAGCAGCCCGTATCGCACGTTGGCCGCCTCGATCGGCACCTTGAGCCAGCAGATCTGCGCCGTCTTCCGGACCGAGCTCGCGCACGCCGCGGGCCTGCTGCTCGGTAGGCAGGACGGCCCCGGACTCACTCATCGTCTCGGGACAGCACACGGGCGCCTGGTCCCGGTCCGGGACGATCACGATCAATGCGCCGACGTGCCGATGTAGGGCCTGCGCGACCGCGGCGAGGTCCCGGCCTTCGGCGGCGATCATGGTTAGCCGACGGTCGATCTGCAGGGTCTTGTCCGTGCTACTCAGCCGGCGTTTGAGCTCGTTGCCGATCTGGCGCTGCTGTTCTGCGGCGTCTCGCTGGGCCGTGTAGGCGCGGGCGTTGACCACGCCGATCGAGGCCAGCGCGGCGATCGCCATCAGCCGTTCCTCGTTTTCGTCGGTGAACACCGACAGCCGTCGCCGCCACACGTTGAGTACGCCGATGATCTGCCCGTCGGCGTCGGTCATCGGGACGGCGAGCGTGGATCGGGTCCCCTCGTCGGTCGCCACGCCGAGGTAGTCCGAGGTGATTGAGGTCGCGGTCGCGTAGTCGTCGACCCGCACCGGTCTCCCAGTGGCGAATACCTTGCCGGCCACACCCCGACCCTTGGGGATGCGCAACCGGGAGGTCTCCACCCGGTGATGACCGACCGCGCAGCGGATTTCCAGCTCGCCGTCGTGTACCAGAAAGACACCGGCGGTCTCCGAGTCGAGCAACCGAGTCGCCGCGTTCGCCACCGCCAGCAGTACCCGGTCGAGGTCGAGGGTGCCGACGATCTCGCTCGTGATGCGTTGAATGGGCTCGCCGGACTCGTGGCGGTCTCCCACGTCGGCGTGCACCAGCAGGATGGCGATAGCCTCGACCGTGGCGAGTTCGGCGCGCGAGAACGGAGCTGCGTCGGTCCGACGCGCAGCCACCAAGTCCCGGTGCGGCCCGACGGGCGCGACGGCGATCGGGCGGCCCGTTCGATATGAGTGACCCGGTGGCAGCCGTCGATCCAGGATGCAGCCGCTCGCCGGTGGTCGCCAGGCGGCTCGGCTGTCCGTGCATCCACTCCACGAGTTCGACCGTGTCCGCGCGAACGGCCTCGGCCACCGCTCCCAGCGCGACCCGCAGCAGAGCGGCGTGATCCTCCGCCGGTTCGCCCAGCAGTGTCGCGATGAGCCCCGGCCATGCCGAGTGCGCAGCAGCCCGGTACATCGACACACCCGCCCTTCTACCCGCAACAGGGAGTAACCGAGGGCTCGATCCGGCTCGGACTCTATCCGTGCTGGTACAGCAGCGGCAGGTCCACCGGGGCTAACGTCGCTGCGTAGGCGGCATGACAGGAGGGCCAACGGTGCTGACCGAGACTGAGGCGGCGACCCGGCTGGGCGAGGGCCAGCCCCGGACGTTCATCTGGTTCACCCCGGCACGGCGCAAGCCGACCGAGTACGAGCTCTATACCGTCGGTCAACAATCCGGCCCGCAGGACTGGCTGGACGTGGACTGGCCGCTGCGCTTCGACAACGGGCGCGCCCCGTGGGTCGATGAGTCCAGCGCGGTCCGGTCCACCATTTGGCCGGCCTACCGCGACCCCCGGGGGGTGTGGCAGCGCCCCTACGTCAGCGCGTCCAATCAGGACGAACAAGCGCTCGGGAGGCTGCTACCACTGCTCACACAGGGATCCGCGGCCGGGCTGAGCCGCACCTGGTCGACGGAGATCCTGGCCCGGCCCTACGCAGCCTGGCCGTTCGTCGAGTACGGGCTGTTCCTCGCGCTGGCCTACGCGGTGCGGGAGGCGCGCGCGGACACGATCGAGTTCAGCGTGGTGTTCCAGGCCGCAGACCACCTGCGGCTGCTACAGGACATCGTCCTGCACCTGGACCACCTCCACGACGAGCTCAGCGGGTTCAGCGATGCCGGGGCACGCGAGGCGTGGATGACCGACCCGGCACTGGTCCCGATCCGCGAGGTGGTCGAGCGTCTGGTCGTCTCGCAGGACTGGATGGAGATCTTGGTGGCGGTCAACCTGGTCTTCGAGCCACTGGTCGGCCACCTCGCCAAGACCGAGCTGTTCGGCCGCCGGGCGTCGTCGTTCGGCGACGCCGCGACGCCCACCGTGCTGGCGCAGTCGGTGGCCGACGCCGACCGGGCGCTGGAGTCAACACAGGCCCTCGTCGGGCTGGTCTGCGAGGACCCGGAGCACGGTGCGGCGAACCGGGCGATCGTGCGGGGCTGGGTGGACGAGTGGAGCGAGCTGTGCGCGGCCGCCGCACGGGCGTTTCTGCCCATGTTCACGTTGTGCGGGATCGACGCCGACGGGCGCGCTGCGGCGCTGTCCAAGGCGGTGGCCAAGCAGCAGGCGGCTGCCGACGGCGCTGGAATCTCGAGTGATGAAGTTCGGTGAGGCGAGCAGATGACAGCGGACCAGTCGAGGTCCGTGGACCAGGCGATGACAGGTGGACAGGATGAGCACGAGCGTCACGCAAACACCGGATGCCCGGCGCAGCGGGACCGGGATGGTTGGGATCTCGCTGATGAGCTCGGCGGACACCGAGGCGGCGGTCGAGCACATTCAGGAGACCCAGCCAGACGCGTCGATCAGCTTCCGGGACTGCTTCTACAAGATCGAACGCCCCGGAGTTCTGCACTTCGACATGGCCGGGCTCAGCGAGATCGCCGGCCGGGAGATCGACACCGACATCTTCCTGGTGAACATGAGCACCTACTACGGCCGCATCGTCGTCGGCGACGGCCGGGTCGACATCTACGCAGACATCCAACCGGACCGGTTCAAGGACTGAGTCCACGCCACTGACAAGCGGCCGTCGCCGCCTACAAGATCGCACGTCGAGCTAGCGGAAAGGTGCCCACCCATGGTGTCGAGCCTGGTCCAGCTGCACGAGAAGGCGAAGTCATACGACTGGGACTTCACCTCGGTCCAGCAGCCCACGAAGTACGAGACCAAGTACAAGATGCCGAAGAAGGGCAAGGACCCGTTCCGCGTCCTGATCCGGGACTACATGAAGATGGAAGCCGAGAAGGACGACCGGACCTACGGAATCCTCGACGGCGCGATCCGAACCCGCGAGGCGGTGGGCACCGAGCCACGGTTCGTGGAGTGCATGAAGCTGACCCTGCCCGTCCTGACCAACGCGGAGTTCCAGGCGGTGGCCGGTTGCGGCATGATCATCTCGGCGCTGGAAAGCCAGGAACTGCGCCAGGGCTACGCGGCGCAGATGCTCGACGAGGTCCGGCACACCCAGCTCGAGATGTCGCTGCGTAACTACTACGTCAAACACTGGGAGGACCCGACCGGCTGGGACCGGTCCCAGCCGGCCCTGTACAAGCATCCAGGCGGCCTGGTCTCGATCGGCGAGTTCCAGCACTTCAACACCGGTGATCCGCTGGACTGCATCATCGCGCTCAACATCGTGCTCGAGACGGCGTTCACCAACATTCTGCTGGTCGCCACCCCGCAGGTCGCCATGCTCAACGGCGACAACGCCTTTGCCAGCGTGATGCTCTCCATCCAGTCCGACGAGGCCCGGCACATGGCCAACGGCTATGGCTCGGTGATGGCGCTGCTCGCCGACGAGGACAACCTGCCCTTCCTGAACGAATCCCTCGAGCGGCACTTCTGGCACTCGCACAAGACGATCGACGCGCTTGTCGGCTGGCAGTCGGAGTACGGCGCGCGCGAGCGTCCCTGGAGCTACAAGGCGCAGTGGGAGGAATGGGTCGTCGACGACTTCGTGGGCAACTACATCGACCGGCTCAGCCAGTTCGGCGTCCAAGCCCCGTCCCGCCTGGCAGCGGCGGCCAACGATGTGACCTGGTCACACCACACGCTCGGCCAGGTGCTCTCGGCGGTGTGGCCGCTGAACTTCTGGCGGTCCGACGCGATGACACCCCCGGACTTCGAGTGGTTCGAGACGCATTACCCGGGCTGGTCGTCTGCCTACCAGGGCTACTGGGAGGGCTATCAGGCGCTTGCGGACCCGGCCGGCGGGCACATGATCCTGCAAGAGCTTCCCGGTCTTCCGCCCATCTGCCAAATCTGCCAATTGCCCTGCGTCATGCCCCGGCTGGACGTCAACGAGGCCAGGATCATCGAGCTGAACGGCCGAAAGTATGCCTGCTGCAGCGAAGGCTGCGAGTGGGTCCTTCGTACCTGGCCGGAGGCCTATGGAGGACGCAAGCAGGTCTGGGCCAAGTACCACGGCTGGGACCTCGCCGACATGATCGTCGACCTCGGTCTGCTGCGTGCCGACGGTCGCACGCTGATCGGCCAGCCCCTCCTGGAGATGGAGCGGATGTGGACCATCGACGACATCCGCAGGCTGGAATACGAGGTCAAGGACCCCTTGCAGGCCTGAGCGGGCGTACGCGCAGGCGGGCTCCGAAGACGCGATGATCGACATCACGGTCGAGCCGTTCGGGCACAGCTACGAGTGCGGTGACGGCCAGACTCTGCTCGAGGCCGCGCTGCGCCAGAACCTGCTGCTGCGCTACGGCTGCAAGCACGGCGGGTGCGGGAGCTGCAAGGTGCGCCTGGTCGACGGGGACGTCTCCGAGCACGGGTCGTCGTTCGCGCTGACCGAGCACGACCGGGCCGCCGACCTGGTCCTCGCCTGCGCCAGCGTCCCGCTGGAGCCGTGCACGATTGACGTGGAGCCGAGTGGGCTGTCCGAGGAGGAATTCTTCTCCGGGGACACGTCCCGTAGCTTCGACGCGACCGTGGCCGAGCTCGAGCGCCTGACCTCGGACATCACGCGGATCCGGTTGCGGCTGGACGAGGAGATGGCATTCACCGCCGGGCAGTTCGTCAACGTCGAGGTGCCGGGGTCGGGCGAGCTGCGGACCTACTCGATGGCGAACGGCCCGGACGAGCCGCGGGTGGTCGAGCTGATCTGCAAGACCTACCCGACCGGGCTGTTCTCCGGCTACCTCGCCCGCGCCGCGGTCGGCGACGCGGTCCGGCTGCGCGGGCCGTACGGACAGCTCGAATCCGTCTGTCGCACCGGCCGATCCTGATGATTGCCGGTGGATCCGGGTTGGCTCCGCTGCTCTCGATGTTGCGCTCGCTCGCCACTCAGGGCTGCGACCGGGCCGTGACGCTGTTCTTCGGCGCGCGGAGCGAGGCTGACCTCTACTTGGTCCGGCAGATCACCGACCTCGGGGCGCTGCTGTCGGAGTTCGAGTTCGTCCCGGTGCTCTCCTCCGAATGGGCGCCGGAGTGGTCCGGGCAGACCGGGCTGGTGACCGACGCGGTGGCACGCTGGCGCGAGCGCCTGGCACACGACGCCTACCTCTGCGGCCCGCCGCCGATGATCGAAGCCGCGGTGCCGCTGCTGATCGACCGGGGGGTGCGGCCGCGAAACATCTACTTCGACGCATTTACCCCCGCCGAGGCGCCGATCCCGATCTGAGGGTGGCAAACAATTGTCGAAAGCGCCACGTCTCGTTACACCGCCGACCGTGGTGCGGCCGGCTGCATGGCGTGCCTTCTCGGCCGCGCGCATCCCGGACTCGGTCGCGCCCTCGATGTAGTCGGACCCGATCTTGGCGTGCCAACTTCTCGCCGGCCCCGTCGTCGTCCACCTTCTCACCCGACCACTCGCCGATGCCCTGATCGGCGCCCAGACGCCGCGCCAGGAACCTCTTGACGAGATCGTGAACGCCTGGCTACGGGCCATGGCCCCGGCGGAAGGAACCTGATCCTCGTTCGACCGGGCGATGTCACCCCTTGCCGACCGACGCACCAGCGTGGCGATCTTTGATCGCAGATCAGCCGCCGCACCAAGCCGGAGGGCCGAACGTCACTCGAGGCTGTCGGTGTGGACTGTGCCGAGCAGTCGTCCGTCTGGGTCGGTCACTATCGCGTAGGTGAGGTCTTTGTTGGTGAGCCGACGTCGGATCTCTTGGGCGGGTTCGTGCGGGCGCAGAGTGGGCGGCCCTGGCTCCATGACTTCGGCCGCTGGGGTGGTGGATGCGGTCTCGTCGAGCGCTTGGCCACGGAGCCTGCCGAGCAGGACGCGGTCGGTGGTGGTGACGAGCGCGAAGGGGTACGGGGAGCGGAGGACATGCGTCCGGATGTCGCCGATCGACTGGTTGGGGCGGGCGGTGACCATGTCATGTCGCAGGTGCTGCCCGAGGGTCGGAGTAGCCGCGGCGGTGCCGTCCACGGGTTGGTTGCGGGCGAGCCAGTCGAGCTTGCCTGCCGTGTAGTCGTGGACGTCGGTGAACCCGAGGGTGAGGAGCCGGCACGCGGCTCGGGGGCTCATGTCTCAAAGGGCGTCCCAGCAGTAGACCACCACGGGGCGGCTGCGATCGAGATCAGCGGTGCTGGCCGCATTCAGTGTTTTCAGTGGGATGTTGACCGCGCCGGGCAGGTGCAGCTCGGCGTACTCATTGGCGGGCAGCACCTCGACGAGCTGGGCGCCGCCGACGAGGAGCCGACGCAGACGGCGGTAATCGATCGGCGACATTTCGGCGCCTCCTTCCACCCCACGGACACCCAGCTGGCTCGCTGACATGACCGGTGTTACTCGAATCCGGTCAGTGGTGGTCCGAAGATCTGCCCGCCAAGCCGAAGGGCCTCAGCCTGGTCCAACAACTGCGCGGTGACCGTGGGGTGCGAGGACGCCCACGCCTCGGCCGCGGCTGGGCTGCCGAAGAAGTTGACATACCACAGCATATGTCGGCCGCGGCGGCGCTTGGTCCGGTCGGATCGCAGCACGCGGCGTCGGGTTGTTGGCCGAGGAACACCACCGCTGTTTGCGGCTCCCACTGGGCGCTCGTGGCGTCGTCGGCAACCCTGACCGTGACCGTGTGCCCGCTCGTCGGGTCGACGGATCGGACCGTCACCGCGGCACCGAGCATCGCCGCCAGCCCATCCTGGACCGGCGCGAGTCGACCCGCGGACGGCGCAGTGCGCAGGCGGCGACTGGCTACCACCTGTGAAGCGTGGGCGAAGTTCAAGTTTGGCCGCCGTGTCCGGCACCGTGGAGGCCAACGAGGTTCAGGCGGGTTCGCGTGAGCGCCAGCGTGCGAGCGTGGCCAGCGCCCGGGGGCAGGGCGGGGCGGACGGGTTCACCGGCGCTGGTCGCAGGTTCAGCGCGACCAGCGCGATCGCGGCGATGCCGCCGGAGACCACCAGGACTGCGGTGCTCAGCCCGTCGGCGGTGGCGGTGCGCAGCGCCTCGCCGCTCAACCCGTCCGTGCCCGCGTTGGCGACCAGCACGAGCAGCGCAAGTCCCACCGCGGCGCCGATCGACGTGCTGGTGGAGGCGATGCTCGACGCGACGCCCTGCTCGCGGTCGGCGACACCGGTGCCGGCGGCGATGAACATGGCGGTGAACACCACACCGTCGCCGATGCTCAGCAGGACCAGGCCGGGAACCAGGGCGCCGTAGGAGGCCGTCGGGGACATCGTCAGCCCCAGCGCGAGCGCGCCCAGTGCCCCGAGGACGAGCGCGCCCACGAGGGTGAGCTTGAGCCCGCAGCGCGTGACCAGCTGTCCGGCGAGCGTGGACGCCGCCACTACCACGACCGTCGGCACCAGGAAGGCGATGCCGGTCTGGAGGGCGTCGTAGCCGTGGACGTCCTGGAAGTACAGGGTCAGGAAGTAGAGGACGGACCCGAAGGTGGCCCAGAACAGGAAGGCGATGGCCACCGCGGTGGCCAGGTTGCGGTTGGCTAGCAGCCGCGGCGGCAACAGCGGGTCGCGGCTGCGGGACTCGATCAGCGCAAACGCGACCAGGCCGAGCACGCCGGCCACGGCGCACCCCAGGACCGGGGCCGAGCCCCAGCCCAGGCTGGGGCCCTCCACGAGCGCGAACACGATCAGCGTGATCCCCAGCGTGGCGCTTAGCGCACCGGGCAGATCGAAGCTCCGTCCGTGCTCGCGCGCGCCGTCGGCCGGGATCAGCACGAACGCCAGCGCAACGGCCAGGGTGGCCAGCGGCACGTTGACGAAGAACACCGCCTCCCAGCCCAGCGCCTGGGTCAGCACGCCGCCCAGGAGCACCCCGATCACCAGCCCGGCGGCCCCGGCGCCGCCCCAGACGGCCACCGCGCGGTTGCGCTCGCGGCCCTCGGCGAAGGTCGTGTTGACCAGTGAGAGCGTGGACGGGAACACCAGCGCCCCGCCCAGGCCCTGCACGGCGCGTGCGGCCAGCAGCGTCTCCGGCGCCGACGCCAGCCCGCCCAGCAGGGACGCGCCGGCGTACAGGGACAACCCGGTGACGAACACTCGCCGGCCGCCGAGCAGATCGGAGGCGCGCCCGCCCAGCAGCAGGAAGCCGGCCGACGCCACGGCGTACGCGCTGATCACCGCCTGCAGGGTCTGCGCCGTGAACTCCAGCTCGCGGCCGATCTCGGGCAGCGCAACCACGACGATGTACTGGTCCAGCGACACGATCAGCATCGCGAAGGCCAGCAACGCCAGGGTCGCCGTCTTGGCTCTCCCGCCGAACCGGACGACGCTCGCTCCGGCAGGCGGCCCGTCGGTCTGCTCACTCGGGTCGGCCGCAGCGCTCATGTCTGTATGACGGCGCACCCCGCCGAGCTGCTTGGCCTGCATCCCCGATACCCGCGACCGTGGCCCTTGCATGGTTGTCTTCTCCAGACATTGTTGATCTATGTTGAGGTCTCTGGCGCTAGGCAGAGCCGGTGTCGGTCGTGGCGGGACGGCGGAGCGAGAGCCTCACGAGCAGGGCACCCGCGATGACGGTGATCGCGGTGATCATCCAGCCGGCGGTGTGCACGCCGTAGCCGGAGCTGACCAGGCCGAACGCGAGCGCGACGGGCAGGAACGCCATCCAGGACAACGCGCCGACACCGGAGGCCACCCCGGAGCGGATTGTCGAGGGGATGGCGTCGTGCAGCAGGCGGGTGACGTGGATGCCGGCGAGGACGACCAGCAGGGCGAGCAGGATCTGCGCGATCGTCACGACGATCATGCTCGTGCTGGTGGTCAGCGCCACGCTGGCCAGGATCATCAGCCCAGCCACGCCGCCGGCCGTCGTCGGCTTGTCCAGCTGGATCCGGCCGGTAAGGAGACCTCCAAGGCCGAGGGTGGACACGAGGAGGGCCCAGTACGGCCCGTACAGGACTGCCGGCACGGCCAGGACGACCAGCCACAGCGGCCCGAACTCGAAGAGCAGCTGCACGACGAGCGCGCTCAGGACCGCGAGTGTGATGATCGGCAGCAACCGGCCACGCTGCGTCAGGGTCCGGTAGGTGAGCGCGAGGTGGCGGCGCAGCGGGGTCGGCTCGCGTGGCCTTGTGCAGCTGCGGTTCGCGGAAGCGGAGGTAGGCGATGATCGAGAGTGCGGCGAACGGGATGGTCAGGAAGTAGGTCAGCCGGGTGCTGGTGAGCCCGGCGACCCAGCCGCCGAGCAGCGAGCTGGTGACCAGCGCGACAGCCTCGATGAGCCGGACCCGGCCGATGCGCTGCTCGAACGCGTCGCTGTCGCCGGTCTCCTCCAGCACCGTGTCGTAGACGACGGAGTCCATCGTCCCGGAGTACATGGCGAAGTAGACGCCGAGGACCAGCGCGCTGAGGACGTAGCTGGCCACGTTGTTGCTCATCCCGCCGATCAGCGCACACACCGTCAACGCGATGCTGGCCACGATCAGCACCCCGCGGCGGCTCCACCGGTCGGCGAGGATCCCGGACGGTACTTCGACGATCGGCACGACCGCGGCGTAGGCGGCGGCCATCACGCCGATCGCGGCGGCGTCGAAGCCGATCTCGGTCATGAACAGCTTCTCGATCGGCGGCCAGAGCATGAAACCTTGCAGGAACGCGGCGATGTGCAGTGGCAGCAGCCGACTCTGCAACGGGGTCCTGGATCGGACGTGAGCCAGCAGCGCGGTCATGACGATCTCCTCGGTGGCGGCCTGGTCAGGCAGTTCGGCACGGGTGCCTTCTCTGGTACGTCGGGGCGGCTGTTCCGGTCTCGACACGGCGAGCCGACGCCCTGGGGTGAGAGGCTGGGCTCCTAGGGTCGAGCGTCGAGGTGGCGCCACCGAATCCGACGTCCCTGGTGAGAGGTGCCGCCGGTGCGCTGCATATCGCGGGGGAGCGAGACGATGAAGTACATGCTGTTGATCTGGAGCAACCCGGAGAACTGGGATGCCGAGCCCGAGGCCGAGTACGCCGCGCTGGACCAGGCACTGCTGGAGTCCGGCGAGCTGATCATCTCCGCGGAGCTGGCCGATCCGTTGACGACCCGGACCGTGCGGGTGCGCGACGGCGTCGCCGCGACCACCGACGGTCCGTTCCTGGAGGCCAAGGAGCACCTCGCGGGCTACTTCCTCGTGGAGTGCGAGAGCCTCGAGCGAGCAGTCGCGATCGCCGCCCTGATCCCGGCCGCGCGAGCCGACCGCCAGCGGGTGGAGGTCCGGCGCGTGATGGACACCGCCGGCCTGGAGATGTGAGCGGCAAACCCGTGCCGCCGATCGGTCGAGAGATCGACACCATGCTGCGCCGGCTGGCGGCGCCGTGCCTTGGCGCGCTGGTCCGCCACCACGGCGACTTCGACGCCTGCGAGGACGCCCTCCAGGAGGCGTTGCTGGCCGCAGCGGTCCAGTGGCCGCAGCAAGGTGTGCCGGCGAACCCGACGGGTTGGTTGCTGACGGTGGCGACCCGGCGGCTGACCGACCAACGGCGCAGCGAGTCCGCCCGCGCTCGACGCGAGGCAACAGTGGCGGCCCGAACACCACCAGAGCAGCAACTCGCGCCGGCCGCCGACGCCGACGACCCGGCGGCCAGCGACGACACGTTGACCCTGCTGTTTCTGTGCTGCCACCCGGCGCTGGCGGCGGCTTCTCAGGTGGCGCTGACGCTGCGCGCGGTCGGCGGGCTCACGACCGCGCAGATCGCCCGTGCGTTCCTCGTCCCGGAGGCGACGATGGCCCAACGCGTCAGCCGGGCCAAGCAGAAGATCAAAGCTGCCGGTGCCGTTTTCGGCCCACCGCCGGATCCAGAGCAGGGCGATCGACTTGCGGCGGTCCTGCACGTGCTGTACCTGATCTTCAACGAGGGCTACACCGTGACCTCGGGGTCTGCGCTACACCGCGTCGAGCTCACAGGTGAGGCGATCCGGCTCACCGGCGAGCTGCACCGAGTGCTGCCCGACGACGGCGAGGTGACCGGCCTGCTCGCGCTGATGCTGCTCACCGACGCCCGCCGCCCGGCCCGCACCCGGCCCGACGGCGCGCTGGTCCCGCTCACCGAGCAGGACCGCGCGCAATGGGACCGGCCGTCGATCCAGGCAGGGACCGAGCTCATCACCCGAGCGCTGTCGCGCGGCCGGGTCGGCCCGTACCAGCTACAGGCCGCCATTGCCGCCGTGCACGCCGAGGCAGCCAAGGTCGAGGACACCGACTGGTCGCAGATCCTCGCGCTTTACGACCTCCTCGAGCGCGTCGCGCCCAACCCGATGGTCACCCTCAACCGCGCCGTCGCCCTCGGCATGACCCGCGGTCCGCAAGCCGGCCTGGCCCTGCTGGCGACCCTCGACAGCGACCGGCGGCTGGCAGATCATCACCGGCTCGACGCGGTCCGCGCCCACCTGCTGGAGATGGCCGGCGATCGCACCGCCGCCCGGACCGCGTTCGAGTCGGCGGCCCGCCGGACGACGAGCATCCCCGAGCGGCGCTACCTTCGGGCGCAGGCCGCCAGGCTCGCAGCCGCCGTTCCCGCCGACGACTGATCGGCTCTCGCAAGCCGCGGGGGTGACCGGCCAGTCGAGGCTGGGCTGGGTCCAGCGCGTCCGGGTGGATGATGTCGATCTCCGGGATGGTTGTCGGGAAGTCCCGGCCGTTGTTGGTGATGAACCGGTCGGCGCCGCCGACGATGGCGGTCGCCAGGTGCACGGCGGCGGCCCGCCCGCAGCCGATGGGCGCGCAGCACAGCGAGTTATTCGATCGCAATTCTGGTGCGCTTCCGGCAACATCGTCGGGCTGGTCGACCGAAACCTGTCGAAAGGAGGGATGGGATGGCTGCGCCCAAAACCGGCGGCGCGACGGGCACGTCGGCTCACGGTCCGCCGCGGCGGAAGTCTGCGGTGATGCTGGCATTGCGTTTCTATGGCCGTGAGCTCTACGCCCACCGCTGGGTTGCGTTGCCGGCGCTCCTGTTGCCGGCCGTCGGCAACATCTGCTTGCTCTATATCCCGCCGTTGATCGTCGCCGCGCTCGTGGGTCGCCTCACCGATGGCGCGGAGGTCGGCGCGATCACGTTGGTCCTGCCCTATCTGCTCGGCTTTGCGGGCGTGCTGCTCCTGGCCGAGGCCGTGTGGCGGGTCGGGGTGCACTGCCTGAACCGCACGGACGGCCGCGGGATAGCGGACCTGGCTGTGGTCGGTATGAACGAGCTGCTGGCCAAGGACGCGGCTTTCTTCCACGACAACTTCGCCGGTTCGTTGACCAAGCGCGTGCTGAGCTTCGCCGCACGGTTCGAGCAGTTCGTCGACACGCTGGCGTTCTCCGTGGTGGCGAACATCGTGCCGTTGGCGTTCGCCTCGGTGATCCTCTGGCGCTACGACCCGCTGCTCGTGGTCGTTCTCGTCGGCCTTCTGGTGGTGACCGGGCTGATCATCGCGCCGCTCGTGCGCCGTCGCCAGGCGCTGGTCGACCAGCGGGAGGCCGCCATGGCACGGGTGTCCGGCCATGTCGCGGACAGCCTGACGAACATGGAGACAGTGCGTGCGTTCGCGGCCGAGGACCGCGAGGCCGCCGAGCACAAGACCCGCGTCGGTGAACAGCGATCGATCGCCATTCGATCCTGGGACTATGCCAATCTGCGCATCGACACGGTGGTTGCGCCGATGTCGGTGCTCACGAGCACGATCGGGCTGTTCCTCGCCGTCAACGTCGGCGGGGGACAGCTCGGCGTGGAGGCGATTGTGGTCACCTTCGCCTATTACACGAACGCCACCCGGATCATGTTCGAGTTCAACCAGATCTATCGGCGGCTGGAGAGTTGCCTGACCGAAGCCGCGCAGTTCACCGAGTTGCTGCTGACCCCGCCTGCCGTGCTCGATCCGGTCTCGCCGGAATCGCTGCAACCGTTCGCGGCCCACGTCCGATTCGAGCGGGTGAGTTTTGGCTACGCCGGCGCGCCGGCGCTGTTCAGTGAACTCGATCTGACCGTGGCCAGCGGGACCAAGATCGGTCTCGTCGGCAGCTCCGGAGGCGGGAAGAGCACGATCATTCGGCTGCTGCTGCGATTGATGGATATCGACAGCGGTCGCATCCTGGTCGGCGGTCAGGACATATGCCGCCTGCGCCAGGCAGACCTGCGCAGCTTGATCGCCTACGTTCCGCAGGAACCGGCGATGTTCCACCGGACGTTGCGCGACAACATCGCATTCGCGCGGTCGGAGGCCACCGACGCCGAGATCCTGCACGCCGCGCAGGTCGCACACGTCACCGACTTCGCACAGGCCCTCCCCGACGGGTTCGACACGGTTGTCGGCGAACGAGGGGTCAAGCTGTCCGGCGGCCAGCGCCAGCGGGTTGCGCTGGCCCGCGCCATCCTGCGCGACGCCCCGATCCTGCTGCTCGACGAGGCAACCAGCGCGCTGGACTCGGAGAGTGAGATCCTCGTCCAACGCGCGCTGTGGCAGCTGATGCACGGCCGAACCGCGATCGTGGTGGCTCATCGGCTGAGCACCGTCGTGCGCATGGATCGGCTCGTGGTCCTCGACCGTGGTCGGATCGTCGAGCAGGGCACCCACGAGGAGCTGCTGCGCCTGGACGGCATGTACGCCAGGCTCTGGCATTACCAGTCCGGCGGGTTCCTCGACGACAACCTCAGCGCCTCGCCCACTGACGAACCGACGAGCAGGTCCACCGTGTCCAGGGTCGGCTAGGGACCGGTGCACGCGGCTTCACCATAACCCGGCCGGGCTGCGGCTACTCCAAGACCTGCGCCGCACATTTACACCGCTCGTGAGACGCCACCACGGCAACCCACGTCGGGCCGGGTGCGTACAGGCGCGACCAGGCGGCCGAGCTGATCTCGGACTGGGATGAGCGATCTGCCCTGACACCGGCGGGCTGCAGGCAGAGAATCATTCGGCAGGCAGGGCATCCACCACCGTGTAGCGCCTGGGCACCTTGTAGGAGGCGAGGCGTGCCCTGACGTGGTTGTCCACCAGTGCCGTCAGTTGCTCGGGATCGGCGCGAGACGCCACGAGGATCGCGACGATGCGTTCGCTGCGGAGCTCGTCCGGCTCTCCCTTGACCAGCACGGCGTCCACCTCGGGGACTTCCCGGATGACATCCTCGATCTCTGCGGGATAGACGTGGTAACCGGTGTTGATCATGCGGTCGAGCCGGCCGGTCAAGTAGAGGAAGTCGTCTTCCAACACTCCGGTGTCACCGAGGCCGCACCACCCGTCGGAGTCGGCGAACTCGCTGACCGTCATGTCCGACTGGACCGCGATCTCGCCCGTGGGCCGAATCCTGAGGTCCACCCCTGGAACCGGTCGCCCGCAGCTTTCAGCCCTCCGATCCCCGCAAGCGATGGCGGCATGGGCGTCCTGATCGAGGACGGCCAGCGGCCAACCGCCTTCCAGGCGTCCGTAGATCTGGACGAGCACGCCGGGCAGCGCACGTGCCGCCCCCGGCACGCCCTGCCCCGTCATGCGGGCACCACCGTAGAGAAGGCGCCGTAGTCGCCCGAGAGGTCTCGGCCGAGCCGACATCTGATCGGTGAGCCGCTCCACCATTGCCGTGACCATCACCGTCGACGTGACGGCACCCGACTCGATCAGGTCGAGCACCTGGCCGGCAGCAAACTTGCCCAACACGTACTGGGGCAAGCCCATGCGCAGGAACGGAAAGGACCCGACAAGTCCGGTTCCGTGCATGAGTTGCTGCACCGTCAGGAAGCATTCGTCGTCGCCGAACACACCTCCGTAGATCCCCGTGCGGTAGAACTCCACGTTCCGCTTCATCGTGGCATTCCAGTTCCCGTACGAGAGGGGAATGCCGAACAGCTGGTCAGCGAGCGCCGCCCGCGGGTAGAGCAGGTATGTGCGACCAGCTGGAACTGATTCCACCGGCTCGATGGACCGCCCCTCGACGGGGGACTCGATGTCGTGCACGATCGTGGTCGAGCTCGAGACCTCCAGGGAGCCGGCGTGGCCGGCATCCGCCAGCACGCCATCGGCGGCTGCGAAACGCCACGTGGCCTGGGCCTCGGCGGCAGCGCTGTTGGGGTCCACCGGAACCCGCGTGCCGCCGACCCATTCGATCGCCAACGCTGCTTCTACCGCAGGGATGCTGTTGGTGTACCAGTGGCCCACCGCGCGTCCGGCGAGGCCACTCGACTCGAGCGCGCCAGCCAGCCTGGACACCGACTCGTACAGTTCTGCACCGGTTCGTGTGCGGCCCTCGGCGTCCATGAGAAGGACCCTGTCGCCGGCCTTCCGCAGAGCGTCCGACGTCTCGGTCATCGGCCTTCCAACAGGATTCTCTCGCAGAACACCGCGCTGTACCTTGGCCCCGCCCAGCACGGTGGGTAGTTCTGGAACGACGAGTACCCGTGGCACCTCGTGCGCCTTGAGCCCTGCGGACGCCGTGGCCGTGATCTCGGCGCGGAGATCGCCGCTGTCGACGTGTCCTGGCTTCAATACCACCGCCGCAATGACCGTCCCGGCCGCGTCGCCGACGACGCCGCAGTTGGCAACAGCGCGGTGTCGAAGGACAGCGCTCTCGACCAAGTGCGGGTAGACGGTGCTGTGGCCGGTGTGAATCGAGTCAACGGCCCGGTCCACGAAGTACAGAAAGCCGTCCGCATCCAGGTAACCCACATCCTCGGGGCGGAACCATCCGCCCTTGAGGAAGGCGTGCTCGGTCCGCTGGGGCATGTCAGCGTACGTGCTGTTGGACATGGCGCTTCGTACGACGATCTCGCCGAGCTCCCCGGCCTCGACCCGTTCTCCGCTGTCGTTCACGACGGCGACTTCGAAGAAGGGCGACGCCGGACGGCCCACGCTCACCAGTCGATCGGGGTGCCCGACCACGTCGCTAGCGAGCAGACGGGTCGTCGGGGCTCCTTGCTCGGTCGAACCGAAGCCGTGGCACCAGACCGGACCGAGCAACTCCGTCGTCCGGGTCAGGAGCTCTGGCGTGGCGAAGAACACGACGAGCCGTCGTAGGGCGTGGACGATTCCGCCGCGGCGCTCGATGACGTCGAGGATCGGCGTCAACATCGGCGCCGGAAGGAGCACTCCAGTGACCCCTTGCTCGACGATGACGTCGACGATGGCCTCGGGATCGAACGTGACGTCGTCGACGAGCACCGTGCGCGCTCCCCGGATGATGGCCGGGTACAGCAGCTGAAATCCCGAGGCCCACTGGAGCGCGTGCACGTGCAGCCACACGTCGTCACCGGCCAACGCCGGGATGCTCTCCCGGAACGTGTCCAGGTGATGCAGGTTCTGGTTGACCGCCGCAGCCCATGATCGGTGGGTGACGATCCACGGCTTGGGGGGACCGGTCGTCCCGGTCGTCGGTTGGACGAAGACAGCGGAGTCTTCGTCCACGTCGACGAAATGCGTTCGATCGGACACTCCGGACACGATGTCGGCCCACGCCGTTGCCCACGCCGGCGGGTGGTCCCCGACGGCGATCAGCCGGAAGTCGTCCAGTTCTCGCACGAACGGCTCGAACGCCGACGAGAGGCGGTCGTCGAAGACCACTGTCGACGAGCCCAAGCTCCTGAGCATGGCGACGTGCGTCTGCATCTCGAAGTGCGTGTGCAGCGTCGCCCGCACCAGTCCCGCGCGCTCCAACCCGAGCCAGACATGTACGAGCTCCGGGCGGTTGTACATGAGCACGCCGACGATGTCGCTCTGCTTCAGTCCGGTCTGCAGCAAGCCAGACCCTGCCCGGTTCGCATGCTGCTCGAGCTCTGCGAACGACGTGGTGACTCCGTCGAACGTCACGGCGGCGGCGTCGCCGAACCTGCGAGCAGCGTCGCTCGCGAGCATGCCGGCCCTGACTTGCATGGCTGTCCTCCCGCTACGAGTGCGTGCGGTGGACCGTAGGTCCGGCGCGGAGGCTGCGGGTGTTGCGCGTCGCCGAGGATCAACACTGTGGCGCCCGAAGTCAACGCGGGGTTGTCGTGCTCGCGGACCTGGACCTACCGTGAGGTGATGCCTACCACACTCTCGACGGCGCACATGCCGGTCCGCGACCGGACCGAGTACTGGCGTCAGATCGTGTGTAGCACCTTCCTGGAGCTCGACCTGACTCACGGCGCCCGAACGGCCTACCGGGGGTCGGTGGTGACCGGGGCGTTCGGGGATCTTCGCGTGTCTCGGATCAGGTGCGACCCGATGACCGCGAAGCGAACCTCTCGGCACATCCAGAAGAGCAGTGACGATGGATTCCTGGTCGCCCTGCAAGTTCGGGGTCAGACGCACGCGATGCAGGACGGTCGAGAAGTCGTGCTGGAGCCCGGCGACTTTTCCTTGTTCGACAGCGCACGCCCCTATCGCGTCCAATTTCGCGGACCGTCCTTCGAACATCTCGTTCTCCAGCTTCCCCGGCGAGAGCTGATCACGGCGGGGGTCGACGCGGCACACGACACCGGCAGGCGCATCCGGGCCGCGACGAGCATCGGCCGGTTGGCCTTCAGCTACATCGTCAACCTCAGCAATTTCGGGGACGCCGGAGAAAGGGAGGAGCGAACGAATCTCGGGCAGATCGCGATCGAACTCCTCGGATTCCAGCCTACGGTCCCGGACCTCTGGCGGCGGGGCCGGCGACCTGATCTCACAGATCAAGCGGTACGCGCTGCGCCGGCTAGGGGACCCCGACTTGAGCCCGCGGGCGGTCGCGGCTGAGTTCCCTATCTCCGTTCGACACCTCCACCGTTTGTTCGCCGGCGAGGGACTGACGTTTGCGGCGTGGGCGCGGGAGAACCGTCTGCGCAGATGCTATGACGAGCTCGCCGATCCCTCGAGTAGTCATCTGTCCGTCGGCGAGATTCGGCGGCTCCACGGTTTCGTTGACTCTGCGGTGTTCAGCCGGTGCTTCCGCAGTCGTTTCGGCCTGACGCCCACCGAGCGACGATCGCAACTTGCCGCTGCGGTCGACTTGCGAGATCTTTAGGAGTTCAAGGCGGCTGTCGGGTGCGTGCGGGCTGCCCGAATCGAGGGAAACTGGCCGGCGACCGCACCGACAGCCACAGTCACGACCACTGCGGCGACGAGCACGAACGTGAGAGCGCGGCAAACCGGATCTGGCTCGCCACCATCGCTCTGGCCAGCAAACCCCTGGCCTGATGTTCGCGGCTCGCG